>NZ_JBPDIH010000003.1:0-514554 GCF_052030545.1 Thalassotalea sp. PLHSN55
TCACCACCGTGTACTTTAGTTAATACTGCTGAGATAGCAGCTGTTAAAGTTGTTTTACCGTGGTCAACGTGTCCAATAGTACCAACGTTAACGTGCGGTTTCGAACGTTCAAATTTTTCTTTAGCCATTTTTCTATTACCTTAAAGTTTAATAAAAGCCCGGCCAAAAGACCGAGCCAGACTTTCAAAAAGCCTTACTAAGATTCAGTTATTTGGTCAGCAACATCTTTTGGTGCTTCATTATATTTATGAAACTCCATCGAGTATGATGCACGACCTTGTGTTGCACTACGTAAGTCAGTAGCGTAACCAAACATTTCAGACAGCGGCACTAACGCGTTCACTACCTTTGAACCAGCTGGACCTTCGTCCATGCCATCGATCATCCCGCGACGACGATTTAAGTCACCAACGACATCACCCATGTTTGCTTCTGGCGTAATCACTTCAACTTTCATCATAGGTTCTAAGATTACCGGAGACGCTTGTAGCGTTCCTTCTCTAAAACCGATAGAAGCAGCGACTTTAAACGCCATTTCGTTTGAGTCAACGTCATGAAAAGAGCCGTCAAAAAGCGTAGCTTTAATATCTAACAAAGGATATCCGGCTAATACACCGCTATCCATTTGTTCACGACAACCTTTTTCAACTGCGGGGATGAATTCTTTTGGAACACTTCCGCCAACAATTTCGTTAACAAACTCAAAACCACTGCCTTCAGGAAGCGGCTCTAATTTCAACCAAACATGACCATATTGACCACGACCACCTGATTGACGAACAAATTTACCTTCAACTTCAACAGATGAACGAATTGTTTCGCGGTAAGCAACTTGTGGCTTACCAACATTACATTCTACGCTAAATTCGCGTTTCATTCGTTCAACTAAGATATCGAGGTGTAATTCCCCCATACCTGAGATGATGGTTTGCCCCGTTTCTTCATCAGATTCTACTCTAAATGACGGGTCTTCTGCTGCCAACTTACCAAGCGCAACACCCATTTTTTCTTGGGCCGCTAAAGTTTTTGGCTCAACTGCTACAGAAATTACTGGCTCAGGAAACTCCATACGTTCAAGTGTGATCACATGATTTGCATCACATAGCGTATCACCGGTTGTGACCTCTTTTAGGCCAACAGCGGCGGCAATATCACCTGCACGTACTTCTTTTATTTCCTGACGATCATTTGCATGCATTTGCACGATACGACCAAAACGTTCTTTTTTCTGTTTAATAGCGTTATAAACACTGTCGCCAGTTTTTACGACACCAGAATATACTCTAAAGAAGGTTAGTGTACCAACAAATGGGTCAGTGGCAATTTTAAATGCTAATGCAGCAAAAGGTGCATTGTCATCAGCTTCGCGACTGTCCTCAGTTTCGTCTTTGTCATCTTTAATACCTTTTATCGCTTCTACTTCTGTAGGCGAAGGTAAATATTCGATAACAGCATCAAGTACTGCTTGTACACCTTTGTTCTTAAAGGCTGAGCCACATGAACAAAGGACAATTTCATTGTTTAGTGTACGAGTACGTAGCGCAGATTTAATTTCTGCTTCGGTTAAGTGACCTTCTTCAAGGTACTTATCCATTAATTCTTCAGAGGCTTCTGCGGCTTCAGAAACAAGATTTTCATGCCATTCTTCAGCAAGGTCTTGCATATCAGCAGGAATTTCTTCATAAGTGAAGGTCATGCCCTGGTCACTTTCGTTCCAGTTAATAGCCTTCATTTTAATGAGGTCAACAACTCCTGAGAAATCTTCTTCAGCACCAATTGCCAAATGAATTGGTACAGCATTAGCTTCTAATCGAGAACCTAGTTGCTCAACAACCGATAAAAAGTCCGCACCTGTGCGGTCCATTTTATTAACAAAAACAATACGCGGAACGGAATATTTTTCCATTTGACGCCATACGGTTTCTGTTTGAGGTTGAACACCAGAAGAAGCACAAAGTACTAATACCGCACCATCTAGTACACGCAAAGAGCGCTCTACTTCAATAGTAAAGTCTACGTGACCTGGGGTGTCAATGATATTAATGCGATGGTCTTCAAATTGCGCGTCCATTCCTTTCCAGAAACAAGTGGTTGCAGCTGATGTGATAGTAATACCACGTTCCTGCTCTTGCTCCATCCAATCCATGGTGGCGGCGCCATCATGAACTTCGCCGATCTTATGGGAAAGACCAGTATAGAAAAGTACCCTTTCTGTTGTTGTCGTTTTACCGGCATCGACATGAGCACAAATACCAATATTTCGGTAACGCTCAATAGGGGTTGTACGAGCCACAATTACATCCTCTTTCTGAGAACTCATTTCTCAGATTATAAAAACAGGTAACGACTGCTTGCATTAATTGCTTAATACGCACAGTCGCCACTGCGTTTACTTTCCTACCAACGGTAGTGAGCAAACGCTTTGTTAGCTTCAGCCATACGGTGAACGTCTTCACGTTTCTTAACCGCTGAACCTTTGCTGTCAGACGCATCTAACATTTCGTTAGCTAGGCGCTGAGCCATTGATTTTTCACCACGTTTACGAGCTGCTTCAACTAACCAACGCATGGCTAGTGCATTACGACGCACTGGACGTACTTCAACTGGAACTTGGTAAGTAGAACCACCTACACGGCGAGATTTAACTTCCACTTGTGGGCGGATGTTATCTAACGCTTCTTCGAATAACTCAAGGTGAGTTTTCTCAGAGTTCTTTTCAGTTAAAATATCTAATGCACCGTAAACAATTTTTTCGGCAGTAGATTTCTTACCATCAACCATAAGGATGTTGATGAATTTTGCTAAAAGTTCGTTATGGAACTTAGGATCTGGCAATATTTTTCGTTGCCCTACGACGCGTCTTCTTGGCATCTTAATTCTCCGTTATATTCAGGAATAACCCAAAATGTTAAATTTGTTAATTTGGCCTTACTTTACGGAAACCGTTAAGATTTAGGGCGCTTTGCACCGTACTTAGAACGGCCTTGTCTTCTGTCGCTTACACCTGAACAATCAAGTGCGCCACGAACGGTGTGGTAACGCACACCTGGTAAATCTTTTACACGACCACCGCGAATTAAAATAACGCTATGCTCTTGTAAGTTGTGACCTTCACCACCGATGTATGAAGTAACTTCGTAGCCGTTAGTTAAACGAACACGAGCAACTTTACGTAGTGCTGAGTTTGGTTTCTTTGGTGTAGTTGTGTACACACGGGTACATACGCCACGACGTTGAGGACAGGCTTGTAACGCTGGAACGTTACTTTTTTGTACCTGTCTGACACGTGGTTTACGTACCAATTGGTTAATAGTTGCCATTAAATAGCTCCTGATTAGTTAAACTTGTGTAAATTTCAATCAATGGGAAAATTTACACCCTTATAAACGTGAAAATCCGCAACCTCATATTCAATACACACGTGCACGGAATATAGGGTCGCGGAATTCTACTGGTCAAGCATTAAGCTGTCAAGTCTGACAGCTTAATCACTTCAACTTTTTTACTTACTCGTCAGCACCAGACATTAAATCGGCATTTAATGCGTCAGTTAATGCTTTTTCGGCATCTACTGCTGAAACCGTAGTTTCTTCTTCAACAGCATTTTTCTTACGAGCACGTTCTTGGTGATACGCATAACCGGTACCTGCCGGAATTAAGCGACCCACAATAACGTTTTCTTTCAAGCCACGTAAACTGTCTTTCTTACCTGCAACTGCAGCTTCAGTTAGAACACGTGTTGTTTCTTGGAAAGATGCCGCTGAGATAAATGACTCAGTAGCAAGTGATGCTTTCGTGATACCCATCATTAACATTTCAATTTCAGCTGGTTTCTTACCTTCAGCTTCAAGTTCACGGTTAGCAATGTTTACACGAGCAACTTCAACAATTTCACCTTTCAAGAATTCAGAATCACCTGCGTCTAAAATTTCACACTTACGGATCATCTGACGAACGATAACTTCGATGTGCTTATCGTTAATTTTTACACCTTGTAGGCGGTATACGTCTTGTACTTCGTTAACGATGTAGTTAGCAACTGGTGCAACACCACGAAGACGCAAGATGTCATGTGGAGACTCAGGACCATCGGCAATAACTTCACCTTTTTGTACTGATTCACCTTCGAACACGTTAAGTTGACGCCATTTAGGGATCATCTCTTCGTATACTTCACCACTTGGCTGCGTGATTAATAAACGTCGCTTACCTTTAGTTTCTTTACCGAAACCGATAATACCGGTTTTCTCAGCAAGGATAGCAGGCTCTTTTGGTTTACGTGCTTCAAATAAGTCAGCAACGCGTGGTAGACCACCAGTAATATCACGAGTTTTTGAAGACTCTTGTGGAATACGTGCTAATGCGTCACCAATGTTTACTTCGGCGCCATCTTCTAGGTTAACAATTGCGTTACCTGGTAAGAAGTATTGTGCTGGAATTTCTGTACCAGCGATCATTACGTCATTACCTTGTGCGTCAACTAGTTTAACCATTGGGCGCATTTCTTTACCCGCAGAACTACGTTGGTTCGCATCGGTTACAACAATTGATGATAAACCAGTAAGCTCATCAGTTTGACGAGTCATGGTTAAACCATCGATAAGGTCGATGAATTTGATGTTACCCGCAACCTCAGTGATGATTGGATGCGTATGCGGATCCCAGTTTGCCACTGTTTCACCGGCTGCAATCGCTTCACCGTCTTTCTTCGCTAAGATTGAACCGTAAGGTACTTTATAGCGTTCTTTCTCACGACCTAGCTCATCAATAACGGTTAGTTCAGATGAACGTGAGGTAATGACGATATGGTCATCAGAGTTAACAACAAACTTAGCGTTTTGAAGTTTCAGTGTACCCGTGTTTTTCACTTGTACGCTGTTCTCAGCTGATGCACGAGATGCAGCACCACCAATGTGGAACGTACGCATGGTAAGCTGTGTACCTGGTTCACCGATTGACTGTGCTGCCACAACACCAATCGCTTCACCTTGGTTGATCATATGACCACGAACCAAGTCACGACCGTAACAGTGTGCACAAATACCAAAGTCAGTTTCACAAGTAATAATTGAACGAACTTTTACGTTATCGACTGAATGCTCTTCAAGAACGTCACATAAACCTTCATCAATTAAGGTATTACGAGGAAGTAATACTTCTTCGGTACCTGGAATTAATACATCGTCACAAACTACACGACCTAGAACACGCTCGCGTAATGGCTCAACAACATCACCACCTTCAATCAATGGCGTCATTAATAAACCGTCTTCAGTGCCACAGTCATGTTCTGTAACCACTAAATCTTGTGCAACATCAACTAAACGACGAGTTAAGTAACCCGAGTTAGCTGTTTTAAGTGCCGTATCGGCCAAACCTTTACGCGCACCGTGAGTTGAGATGAAGTACTGAAGTACGTTCAAACCTTCACGGAAGTTAGCGGTAATTGGTGTTTCGATGATTGAACCATCTGGTTTAGCCATCAGACCACGCATACCCGCTAGCTGACGGATCTGAGCGGCACTACCACGAGCACCCGAGTCAGCCATCATGAAGATAGAGTTGAAAGAGTCTTGCTCTTCTGGCTCACCGTCACGGTTAATAACGGTTTCTTTTGATAAGTTGTCCATCATCGCTTTTGATACTTTTTCATTCGCAGATGACCAAATATCAATAACTTTGTTGTACTTCTCACCAGCAGTTACAAGGCCTTGCTCGAACTGCTCTTGAATTTCAGCAACTTCTTCTTCAGCGCCTTCGATAATAGTGTATTTCGCATCTGGAATTACCATATCGTCGATACCAACTGACGCACCAGCGACCATTGCGTAATGGAAACCTGTATACATAATGTGGTCAGCAAAGATAACTGTATCTTTTAAACCAAGGTTACGATATGCATGGTTAATCAGTTTTGAAATTGGCTTTTTACCTAATGGCTGATCGATAAGCTCATACGGTAGTCCTTTAGGACATACTTGCCATAAGATTGCACGACCAACAGTTGTATCACGCAATGTAGTATTAGCAACCAATTCACCTTCGCGATTACGAACGTGTTCAGTAATACGAATTTTAACACGAGCATGAAGTTCAGCAGCACCTGTACGGTATGCTTTTTCAGCTTCTTTTGTGTCAGCAAATACCATGCCTTCGCCTAAACCATTAACACGGTCACGCGTTAAGTAGTAAAGACCTAATACAACATCCTGTGAAGGAACGATGATTGGCTCACCGTTAGCAGGTGATAATACGTTATTGGTCGACATCATTAACGTACGTGCTTCAAGCTGTGCTTCTAGTGTCAACGGTACGTGTACCGCCATTTGGTCACCATCGAAATCGGCGTTATATGCCGCACAAACTAATGGATGAAGGTGAATTGCTTTACCTTCAATTAGCACAGGTTCGAATGCTTGGATACCCAATCTATGAAGTGTTGGTGCACGGTTAAGCATTACCGGATGTTCACGAATTACTTCGTCTAATACATCCCATACTTCTGCGCCTTCACGTTCTACTAATTTTTTAGCCGCTTTAATTGTAGTCGCTAAACCACGCGCTTCTAATTTACCGTAGATAAATGGTTTGAATAGCTCAAGTGCCATTTTCTTTGGAAGACCACACTGGTGTAAACGTAGTGTAGGACCAACAGTGATTACAGAACGACCTGAATAATCAACACGCTTACCTAGTAAGTTCTGACGGAAACGACCTTGCTTACCTTTGATCATATCGGCAAGTGATTTTAATGGGCGCTTGTTAGAACCTGTAATAGCACGACCACGACGACCGTTATCAAGAAGTGCATCAACAGACTCTTGTAACATACGTTTTTCGTTACGTACGATAATGTCTGGTGCTACTAAGTCTAGAAGACGTTTCAAACGGTTGTTACGGTTAATAACACGACGGTATAAATCGTTTAAGTCAGATGTCGCAAAGCGACCGCCATCTAGTGGCACTAGTGGACGTAAATCTGGTGGAAGGATCGGTAAAACCGACATGATCATCCACTCTGGCTTGTTACCAGATTGGGCGAATGCTTCCATTAATTTTAAACGTTTAGTAATTTTCTTACGCTTAGTTTCACTACCAATTTCTGGTAATTCTTCACGCATTTGAGCAACTTCACCATCAAGGTCGATTTGTTGCAATAAGGCTAGAACTGCTTCTGCACCCATTTTTGCATCAAATTCATCACCATGCTCTTCTAACGCGTCAAGATATTCTTCTTCGGTTAGAATTTGGCTTTTCTCTAATGTGGTTAAACCAGGCTCTGTTACTACGTATGATTCGAAGTATAAAACACGTTCGATATCACGTAATGTCATATCTAGTAATAAACCAATACGCGATGGTAATGATTTTAAGAACCAAATATGTGCCACAGGGCTTGCTAATTCGATGTGCCCCATACGGTCACGACGAACTTTAGTTAATGTAACTTCAACGCCACATTTTTCACAAATAACACCACGATGCTTTAAACGCTTGTATTTACCACAAAGACATTCGTAATCTTTTACTGGTCCAAAAATACGCGCGCAAAACAGACCATCACGTTCTGGTTTGAACGTACGGTAGTTGATTGTTTCAGGTTTCTTTACTTCACCAAAAGACCATGAACGAATCATGTCTGGTGATGCTAGCCCGATGCGAATACCATCGAACTCTTCTGTTTGATTTTGTTGCTTAAGAAACTTAAGTAAATCTTTCACACTCTATCTCCTGTCGGAGTTAAATACGGAGAGAGCAGCGAACCGCTCTCTATGTACTGATAATTAATCAGCAATTCAGCTTAGGAACTATTCCTGATCTAACTCGATGTTAATACCTAACGAGCGGATCTCTTTCAACAATACGTTGAATGACTCAGGAATACCTGGTTCCATGCGGTGATCACCGTCAACTAAGTTTTTATACATCTTAGTACGACCGTTAACATCATCCGACTTAACAGTAAGCATTTCTTGTAGGGTATAAGCAGCACCGTATGCTTCTAATGCCCATACTTCCATCTCACCGAAACGCTGACCACCAAATTGCGCTTTACCGCCTAGTGGTTGCTGAGTAACTAAGCTATAAGAACCAGTAGAACGAGCATGCATTTTGTCATCAACTAAATGGTTTAGTTTCAACATGTACATGTAACCTACCGTTACTGGACGTTCAAATTGACGACCCGTACGACCATCAGTTAATACAAACTGACCGCTTTCTGGCATATCCGCTAATTTGAATAGCTCTTTAATTTCTTTCTCTGCTGCACCATCAAATGCTGGTGTTGCAATTGGTAAACCGGCACGTAAGTTACCTGCTAAACGCATCACTTCGTCATCCGAGAAACTTGCAATATCAACTTCTTGACGAGATTCACCTACGTTATAAACATCTTGTAAGAAGTTACGTAATTTGTGAATTTCTTGTTGCGCTTCAAGCATACGGTTGATTTTTTCACCAACACCACGAGCAGCCATACCTAAATGAGTTTCTAGGATCTGACCGATGTTCATACGCGATGGTACACCTAACGGGTTAAGTACGATATCAACTGGTACACCGTGCTCATCGTATGGCATATCTTCAACAGGTACTACGTTTGAAATAACACCTTTGTTACCATGACGACCCGCCATTTTATCACCTGGCTGAATGCGACGTTTAACCGCTAAGTAAACCTTAACAATTTTTAATACGCCTGGTGCTAAGTCATCACCTTGAGTGATCTTACGACGCTTAATTTCAAACTTCTTATCAAAGTCTGCTTTAATGTTGTCGTATTGCTCAGCAATTTGCTCTAGCTCAGATTGTTGTTCTTCATCGCTTAAGTTTTGGATTAACCAGTTCGCACGAGACATACCATTTAGGTCAGCTTCGTTCAAACCAGCAGATAACAATAACTTCTTAGCGCGAGCATAGATACCGTCTTCTAAAATGCTGAATTCGTCACCTAAATCTTTCTTAACTTCTTTAAGTTGTAATTCTTCAATTTCGACAGCACGTTTATCTTTTTCTACACCGTCACGGGTGAAGATTTGTACATCGATGATAGTACCTGAAACAGAGTTTGGTACACGTAAAGAGCTGTCTTTAACGTCAGCTGCTTTTTCACCGAAAATAGCACGTAGTAGTTTTTCTTCTGGCGTAAGTTGTGTTTCACCTTTAGGTGTCACTTTACCTACTAAGATATCGCCACCGTTAACTTCTGCACCAATGTATACAACACCAGCTTCATCAAGTTTTGATAATGCAGACTCACCAACATTAGGAATATCAGAAGTAATTTCTTCACTACCTAATTTAGTGTCACGAGCGATACAGCTTAATTCTTGAATGTGGATCGTAGTAAAACGATCTTCCATCGCTACACGCTCAGATAACAACATTGAATCCTCAAAGTTGTAACCATTCCAAGGCATGAACGCGATACGCATGTTTTGACCTAGCGCCAATTCACCCATATCAGTTGATGGACCATCTGCTAATACGTCACCGCGTGTTACTGGCTCACCCATACGACACACTGGACGTTGGTTGATACACGTATTTTGGTTAGAGCGGGTGTATTTAGTTAAGTTGTAAATATCAATACCTGCTTCACCAGCATGCATTTCATTTTCATTAACTTTAACAACGATACGTGAAGCATCAACGTAACTTACCACACCACCGCGTTTAGCAACGGCTGTAACACCAGAGTCTACTGCAACAATTTTTTCCATACCGGTACCAACAAGTGGCTTGTCCACTTTCAGTGTAGGTACAGCTTGACGTTGCATGTTCGATCCCATCAAGGCACGGTTAGCATCATCGTGTTCTAAGAACGGAATAAGTGATGCAGCAACAGAAATAATTTGTTGTGGTGATACGTCCATATATTGAACAGTATCAGCAGACATTAGCGTAAATTCGTTTTTATGACGACACGGAACGTGTTCATCAGTTAACTTATTATCTTTGTCTAATTTTGCGTTCGCCTGTGCGATCACAAAGTTACCTTCTTCGATAGCTGATAAATATTCAACTTCGTCAGTAACAAAACCGTTTTCAATTTTACGATAAGGTGTTTCTAAGAAACCAAAATCGTTAGTACGTGCGTAACATGAAAGCGAGTTGATCAAACCGATGTTTGGACCTTCCGGCGTTTCGATAGGACATACACGACCATAGTGAGTAGGATGTACGTCACGTACTTCAAAACCAGCACGTTCACGCGTCAAACCACCCGGCCCTAAAGCAGAGATACGACGTTTATGGGTAACTTCAGACAACGGGTTGTTCTGATCCATAAATTGCGATAACTGCGAAGAACCAAAGAATTCTTTAACTGCTGCTGAAATCGGCTTAGCATTGATTAAATCTTGCGGCATAATTGCGTCAAGATCACCTAATGATAAACGTTCACGTACAGCACGCTCTACACGCACTAAACCAACACGGAATTGGTTTTCTGCCATTTCACCAACAGAGCGAATACGACGGTTACCTAAGTGATCGATATCATCAACATCGCCTTTACCATCACGAATACTAATCAAGGTTTTCATTACCGAGATAATATCTTCGTTTGATAAAATACCAGAACCTGCATCTTCGCTGTTGCCAACACGACGGTTGAACTTCATGCGACCAACAGTTGATAGGTCATAACGCTCTAACGAAAAGAATAAATTCGCAAATAAGGTTTCTGCGGCATCTTTTGTTGGTGGCTCACCTGGGCGCATCATACGGTAGATTTCAACAAGCGCTTCTAGGCGGTTAGTTGAGCTGTCGATGCGTAAGGTATCAGACATATATGAACCAACATCAAATTCGTTCATGTATAAAGTAGAAAGTACTTTATGGCCTGCTTGGCTTAGTGCAGCTAATAATTCTAACGTTAATTCAGCGTTAGCTTCTGCAATGACTTCACCAGTAGATTCGTCAACATACGCTTTAGAAAGTACTTTACCAACAATGTATTCTGCTGGAACTTCTAGCTCAGTAACGTTTTCTTTGCTTAGTGCGCGAATGTGACGAGCTGTGATACGACGACCTTGCTCAACTAAAACGTCACCATTTGGCATTTTAATATCGAACGTTGCGGTTTCGCCACGCAAACGCTCAGGCACAAGTTCCATGATTAACTTGTCGCCTTTAATTTCATACGATGTGGTATCGTAGAAAATATCTAAAATTTCTTCCGAAGAATACTCTAGTGCACGTAAAATGATCGACGCAGGTAATTTACGACGACGGTCAATACGTACAAACAGATTATCTTTCGGGTCAAATTCAAAATCTAACCATGAACCACGGTATGGTATTACGCGTGCGTTATATAACACTTTACCTGAAGAGTGCGTTTTACCTTTATCGTGATCAAAAAACACGCCCGGTGAACGGTGTAATTGAGATACAATAACACGTTCTGTACCGTTGATGACAAACGTACCGTTTTCAGTCATCAAGGGAATTTCACCCATGTACACTTCTTGTTCTTTGATATCTTTTACTGTACCGGCTGGCGCTTCTTTATCATAAACCACTAAGCGCAATTTAACGCGTAATGGCGCTGAATAGGTCACACCACGAATTTGACATTCTTTCACATCAAATAGCGGCTCACCTAAACGATAACTAACGTATTGTAATTCTGAACTACCAGAATAGGCTTTAATTGGAAAAATAGAGCGGAACGCAGCCTCTAGGCCTGTTTCACCTGTTGGGTCGATATCAATAAACTTGCGGAAAGATTCGAGTTGGATGGACAACAAGAATGGATAATCCATTACTTGTGTGCTTTTACCAAAGTCCTTTCTAATTCGCTTCTTCTCAAAGTATGAGTAAGCCATGGGGTTCCTCAGCTTGCTGGTTATGGCCAAATCTGCCGAAAATACTTAAGTATTCGACAGTGTATTGCAGTGATATTTACGTCTAAACATCAAATAATGCACTGTTTTGGTTTAAAAAACATCAAAATATTTTTGAATATTAAAAAAACCATATTCTTTAGCGCAAAAAGGCCGGTGACGTTTAAATCACCAGCCATTGCCTTTTCAGGCAAATAATCTGTCAGAAGTCAGATTATTTGATCTCAACAGAAGCACCAGCTTCTTCAAGAGCTTTCTTAAGTTCTTCAGCTTCAGCTTTTTCAACACCTTCTTTAAGTGCTTTAGGAGCTGATTCAACTAATTCTTTAGCTTCTTTTAAGCCAAGACCAGTTGCGCCGCGAACTGCTTTGATTACAGCAACTTTCTTCTCACCGAAACCTGTTAAGATTACGTCGAATTCAGTTTGCTCTTCAGCAGCACCACCAGCGTCACCGCCAGCTACAGCAACAGCAGCTGCAGCAGATACGCCGAACTTCTCTTCCATTGCTTCTACTAATTCTACTACGTCCATTACTGACATTTCAGCAATAGCATTTAGGATATCGTCTTTAGAAATAGACATTATAAATTTCCTGTTTTAATTAACAGCCTTTTGGCCGTTATAAATAACTATAAATACAAAAAGTGCGTTTAACTTTAGTTGCCAAATAGTGTAGGCGAAAACTAAGGTTAAAATTAAGCAGCTTCTTGCTCTTTCTGATCGCGAACTGCAGCAAGTGTGCGGGCAAGTTTGCCTGCAGATGCTTCTTTCATAGCGCTCATTAAACGTGCAATTGCTTCGTCGTAAGTTGGTAGCTTAGCTAACATGTTTACGTCTACAGCGTTACCTTCAAATGCAGCAGCTTTTAGTTCAAAGGCTTCGTTAGATTTAGCGAAGTCTGTGAATAAACGCGCAGCAGCACCTGGATGCTCGTTTGAAAATGCAATTAATGATGGACCAACTAGTGTTTCAGAAACACATTCAAAGTCAGTACCTTGTAAAGCGCGACGTGCTAACGTGTTACGGACAACCTTCATCCAAACACCGTTTTCACGAGCTTCTTTACGTAAAACAGTAATTGCTTCAACTGTAACACCGCGAGAATCTGCGATTACAGCTGATTGAGCGCCTTTGGCAGCTTCTTGAACTTCAGCAACAATTGCTTTTTTGTCATCAAGATTGATAGCCATTGGCTTTTACTCCTGGTTCACCGGCAAAGCCGGTATTACTATCCCTGAAAAACATTATTTTTCAGGCCGTTACGGCGAGGACCAGAATTAAGGAAATACTGGGTAATCACCATCTACGTAGGAAAAATTAAGTACCTCATTAAGTAAAACTTAACCTTGATACTCCTACGGTCTTTGACGGGGTTGTTTATTTATCAAACAATAATTAAACAACACCTACCAAAATTTAAGGGGCGAAATTATAGTTCACAATTTCGCCCTTGTAAAGTCTCTATTGAGGCTTTACTGAAAATTATAAAGTTAAGCTACCTTGGTTTACTGTAACGCCAGCACCCATAGTAGTTGAAACTGAAATTTTCTTAATGAATTGACCTTTAGCATTAGCAGGCTTAGCTTTCTTAAGCGCTTCTAATAAAGCTTCAAGGTTTTCTTGAAGTTGTGCAGATTCGAAATCAGCCTTACCGATAGTAGTATGGATGATGCCGTTCTTGTCGTTACGGTAACGAATTTGACCAGCTTTAGCATTTTTAACTGCGCCAGCAACGTCAGGTGAAACTGTACCAACTTTAGGGTTAGGCATTAAACCACGTGGGCCTAAAATCTGACCTAGTTGACCAACAACACGCATAGCGTCTGGAGAAGCGATTACAACGTCAAAGTCCATGTTACCGGCTTTAACTTGTTCTGCTAAGTCTTCCATGCCTACAACATCAGCACCGGCTTCTTTTGCTTTTTCAGCATTAGCGCCTTGTGTGAATACTGCAACACGAACGTCACGACCAGTACCGTTAGGTAGTACAGTTGCACCACGTACGTTTTGATCTGATTTACGAGCGTCGATACCTAAGTTTACAGCAACGTCTACACTTTCACGGAATTTAGCAGTTGCTAATTCTTTTAAAAGTTCTAATGCTTCAGAGATATCATATTCTTTTAATACGTCTACTTTTTCACGAACAAGACGAGCGCGTTTTGATAATTTAGCCATTTCTTATCCCTCTACCACTAAGCCCATTGAACGAGCAGAGCCCGCGATAGTATTAACAGCTGCATCCATAGAACCAGCAGTTAAATCAGGTTCTTTCATCTTAACGATTTCTTCAAGTTGAGCACGTGTTACAGTACCTACTTTTTCAGTGTTAGGACGACCTGAACCAGACTTGATACCAGCAGCTTTCTTAAGTAAGTATGATGCAGGTGGAGTCTTAGTTTCGAATGTGAAAGAACGGTCATTGTATACAGTAATAACTACTGGTACTGGAGCGCCTTTGTCTAAAGAGTCTGTTTTTGCGTTAAACGCTTTACAGAATTCCATGATGTTCACACCGTGTTGACCAAGAGCTGGACCAACTGGCGGTGACGGGTTTGCTGCACCAGCAGCAACTTGTAGCTTGATTAGAGCTTGGACTTTTTTAGCCATTTTAAAATACCTTTTTGGTGGGTTCTAACGCCAAGTTTTTCAATAACTCAGCTCCCCGTTTTACAATTACGATTTATTCCCCGACAGGTTTTTCACCTATCCAAAAAAAATCGGCAGCGGATTATATATTAATCAACGAAGCATATTCAACCAATTTTGACATTTTAACTAAGATTAATTTTATTATTATGCTATGTAGGCAATTATTCTCTATGCTTATAAAGCCCCCAATTATAATAGGGCTACCTTACTGAATTTTTCCATATTGCATGAATTAAGGGGTTCATTATGGACAATAGTATTAGTATAGATCGCAGCCAATGGTTATTAGATTCACCTAACGATCTTATTTCATTAAAAAAATGGCAAAATACGGTTAACCTATTAGCCGAGCTATTTAACGCACCAGCAGGTTTCTTGGTGCAATATACTCCAGGTGGATTTCAAGTCACAATTTCCAGTGAACAAGAAACAAACCCCTACCCCTCTGGTATTGTTATTGAGCCCGAAGCCAATATTTTCTGCCGCCGTATAGTTGAAACACGCACAGAGCTTTATGTAGCCAATGCGCCATTAGATCCCTGCTGGGACACAAACCCTGAAGTGCACAATGATGGTTTTAAATCTTATCTAGGCGTGCCCGTATTTTGGCCTGACGGCCAGCCTTTTGGCACTTTTTGTGTAATGGACTTTAAAGAAACGGATTATAAGCAAACCTATTTTGACTTAATTCACCAATTAAAAGATATCTTAGAATCAGACTTATCGTTAATGGAGATGTACAAACAAGCACAGAAATTAGCGGTTACCGATCCCTTAACAGGACTAAGTAATCGACGTGGTTTTGCCATATTAGCGAAACAGCGTATTCACCTTGCGCAACGATTGAAATCTCAGCTGGGCTTATTCTATTTCGATATCGACCTTTTTAAAGGCATCAATGATGATCATGGCCATGCAGTCGGCGATGAAGTTCTTAAGGAGGTTAGTTCGGCACTGCAAGTAAGCACACGCGATGCCGATGTAATTAGCAGAATGGGGGGCGATGAGTTTGTTGCTTTAGTCAGTTTAAAGCAATCTGGCGATGAAGATAATATTCTAAAGCGCTTTAATCAAACATTGACGAGACAAATAGCCCAATCAAAATTACCGGAATTTACCGTATCGAGTGGTTTTGCGAACGTCGACTTATTATCAAGTATTGAGGACATTATCGACATTGCTGACAAAGCGATGTTCGAGAAGAAAAAATGCAACCACTAAATAGTAGCAATGCTTAGCTTAACGTTTTGCTCTTGCATAGCGTACCCATATGTAAAGGCCACTGAGTGATAATAGAATAAGTAACACGGCAACAAAGTCCATAAAAAGTACACCTGCCATACCGAATATTCGCCCACTGTGTGCATCTAAAACTATACGTTCTAAGTTTAAAAACTGAGATTTAAACATAGTCACCGCAGTATGTTTTTGTTGTGCACTGGCGTTATTTGGCATTATCCAAGGAATTGGCGCAAAAGTTGAAATTGCTTGCCAATCAAAAAAGTCACTGTCGGTTTGAAAATAGCCTTGTGCAGTATTTACGATGATGTGTTGCTCAGTAAAGCTTAACCCTGAAATTTCTGCAGGCACACCTGACGCCTGGTCTAATTGGTCGATTAATTGGCCTTGCAGATCATACAAATACAATTCGTTTTCAGTCACGATTACATAACTGTCTTGCCACTTTCCCATACTGACAATGGCGTCGTGACTTTCAAATAAAAGTTTGCCCTCTAGCCATACCAAATTATTAGTAATGACTAGCTGATTGTCGTCATAAAAACGCACATCATTAGGAGCTTGAATACCATAGTGATCTAACAACCAACTACTGTTAATGGGTTGGTGAGCGAGCGATAGCTCATTGGTGTGATTTAACGCAATCCCTGAGATGGATAAAAATATCAGAAAAAAAGCGGCAAAAATGCCAAGTTTACGATGCCATTCACGTAAATGGCGAATCAGCTTAGTGTAAAAAGGTTTAGCTTTTTTACTCATTAAAAACCCAGTAATTGATAAATGCTTTAGTTATTACTTGCCGTGTTAACTTTCTGGTTTAGCCAAAGCGCCATGCGCGCCACTTTAGTGGTTGCTCTAACCGACATAGTTGCTCCAGTAATTCCGTCGATATGCTGATCTAGCATAATATCATCGGTGAGCTTTGCTTCTTTAAACTGGTCAGTATAAAACTGATGACGCACTTCATCGCCACGGCTTTCTCTAAACGCCAATACTTTTAACTGAACAATTTGATTGGCTTGAATATGAACGCCAATAGTAATAGGTTTCTCTTTGCCTATTTCATCAAGTATCCACACGGTTTCCGACGCTTTTTGCCAATAGCGAATGCGTAAGCGATTATATTTGTGACTGAGTATTGCTGCAATGGCTTTTTTATCTTCTGCCGCTAACCACAAGGTTTTAGGTTTAGGCGTTTCGCCAGCAAATATCTCACTAATAAAGCTTGCCGGTTTTTGATAAATGCCCTTCGCTTGACTTGTTGCAACTGAAGTTAACATCACCATAATTATCACTAGTGTTTTATAAACGCGATTCACCAATATCTTCTCTATCTGCAAATAATAATAAAACAAAAAAGTGAATGGAGTTTACACCCCATTCACTTTATCAGTCACTAAAAATTAAATTTTTAGTGTTTCATTAGAACTGGTAACCAAAACCTAAGTTAAAGCCTTTTGAATCTTTAGCACCGCCTAAGTCTTCATAATCAGCTTTTAATACTACGTTCTCGTGAATGTAGTAATTTAAACCGAAGCTTGATGATTCAACATTTGTATCATCGCTATTACCAGCATTGTTATCGTATTCAGCATAACGAGCAAAAACGCCCACTTTTTCATTTACACGGTAAGATGGCTCAATGTACCAACCCGTTTGCTCATCACGACCTAAATCAATAGCGTCTTGGTTATCAATATCCCAGCGAGCATATAATGCGCGTACTGAGAAATCTTCAACTTGGTAAATACCATGAGCTTCAACCAAGGTAGCTGAAGCAGTTTCAACCATAGCACCTTGAGCAACATCTTCTTGATATTGCAATGTTGCAGCTAATTCTAAACCAGGGATAGCGGTGTATTTAATACGACCGGTATATGCTAAGTCTTCCGCTTTTGCACTTGCTACTTTTTGACGACCGCCACGAATACTAAATGATTCATCTACTTCTAAACCACTGGTTACCGCTGCATCTAACGCTAAACCAGCGGCGATTTGATAATTAAAACCAGCACCTGCTTCCCACCAAGTTGCAGGAATAATGTTTTTCTCTACCGGGTTACGCTCTACACCGTAAAACGTTGGTGGCTCATGCGTCTCGTTGATGATACCTACTGGGATTAAAAACAAACCTACTTTTGTAGTTAAGGCATCGTTAATATCAATTTCTACGTAAGCTTGCTCAAGCTCAACTTCACCTGGCTTACCGTCACCAGCAAGTGAGTGTTCTAATTCAAGCTCAGAGAAAAAACGAACGCTGTCTGAAAACTCATGATTTACAAATAAAACAAAACGATGAAAATCAATTTTTGCATCACTGTTATCGTAGTTATTGTAGTGAAGCTCACCGTAACCACCAATTGTGGTATTAGCAAACATACCGCCAGAAGTCGTCGCTTCAACACTGTCAGCAGTCGCTTCAAGCTTTTGTTCAGTTTCGTCTAAACGCTTTTCAAGCTGTGACAAAACTTTTTGTTGTTCAGCAATTACTTTACGTAATTCAGTTGTTTCTTCATTTGCAATAGCGGTGTTGGCCGCAAAAAGACCTACCAATGCTGAGGCAATAAGTGTTTTCTTCATCATGTTTTTTAAAGTCCGTGAATATTTGGCACTTAATTCTTCAATAAATGTAACTAAAGTAATACAGAAGTAAGCAAACCAAAGTTATTAGAATATATATAAATATTATTATTAGATTCGGTGTAACCACCGTTAATTTGGCAACATTAAATCACACAGCCAAATGAGAATCAATATCATTAAGATTATTTTTTATGCTTTATTGATCTAACGCAAAAAAATTAGGTGAGGATTACAATATGAAACTTGATAATGAGAGAGGCATATGATGCAGATAACGTTATACGCATGCCTAGCAATGAAAAATAAAAAGACTAAGAAAGTTAGGAAGAATTAAATTAACAAAAGTTTGAATCAAGTCGCTAGCCATCTTATAAATTAGACTGCTAGCGTTATTGTTTTTTATTCTTTAATCAGCATAAACCACGCATCAGCGTAATCAGGCAAATGCTTATTGGCTTGATGATAATCTTGCCAGCCAAAATAACTATCGACGAGCAAATCAAGCTGAAACAGGTTATTGTCAAAGGCGCCACCTTGATCCGCTAAAATACCAAGGCGACTTATTTTTTCACCTTGGTTTTGATAGCTTACCATCACCAGTTTACCTAACCCTAACTGAGCAACATTGCCGGCAAAAGTGACTTGTGGTTTTATCGCAATTTTACTGGCTAAAGTTTCACCGTAGCCCATAATGCTTGGCACTTCAGCAAAATACCAATAACGCGCTTGTTCTCGCTTACCTATACTGTAGTTATAAGCAATGCCGTTGTTTCGATGGACATTAAAATAACGTGTTTCACCATTCACATTGAGCACACCAGTGCCTTGCAACAGTACGTCGTGCAGCGCTTCTTCTGTTAACCAAACAAGAGGCTTGGCAAGATTTTTTTCTAAAAGCACGCCATTGATAACATCTTGTCGGGTGTATTGATAACGGGTTAGTGTTTCTTTTACTTGTTCAGCTTGCGCCAGTGGTAATTGCTGCTCGTCATAAGGTAGTGAATATAAGGCTTGATCAAAGTGCTGAGTTTTCACCGCACTCGCATTGAGTTTTTTAGTGTAATACTTGGTGAGAAAAATACTATCGTTTGGAATATTTCTCAGTAAACGACTTTTAACTTCATTGGTACTTTTATCAGCAATGTCGTTAGCTGTTTTAGTATCTGGATACCAACGAATAAACTCAAAATGTTGCTGTAGAAAATCAGCGTCGTGCAGTCGACTTGCTCGTTTAGCGCGAACATCTTCACGATAGGTTTGACATAAAAAATCTAGCGTTTTCATAATTCTTGGCAAACTAAAGTGGCTATGAATATTGGAGCCGGCATGCACTGCAAACTTATCAGCTTTATTACTTACTAGGTAAGTACGGGTATTTTCCGCGACCTGACAAAGTTCACTACCTTTAAAGCCTTTTGGCAAACCAATATTCGGATTTTCTTCAACAACAAACTGTAACGCCATGCTTGGAAAAGAGATAAAAAATAAAACAATAACCGGCCATTTGCGCATAAAGCGTAGCTTCCTAAGAACATGAATTTAAATAAGTCAGCACATTTTAACTAAATTTACGGTTGAAGGCAGAATAATCAAACAATTAATTTAATCGTTTGATTATTCTCATAATTACGGTAATGTCGCTAAACCAGTAGGATCAGAAAACAAATTTTGAAGCTGGTAAATTTTTAAATACAGTCCTATAAATTTTAAGATATACAACGGATAACGACTAAGCAATGCTCACCCATTTTCAACAACTTTTATTAACTTTGATTATTATAATTTTGGCAACATTTGCCCTCGCCTTTTCGCCATTTTCTTTTGCCAATATCACACCAGCAAAAACAACCAATATACAAACCACACCAGCTAAAGCCAAGCTTGATAAAAGCGTCCAAGCTCATGTGAATTTAGCTCAAGTAGATTTAGTTAAAGTCGATAAGTCGCAAAACAAAATGTTTTTACTAAAACAAGGCAAAATCGTGAAAAGCTACCGAATTGCGCTTGGCGGAAAACCCAAAGGGCATAAGCAATATGAAGGCGACCAACGCACACCTGAAGGAAGATACACGTTAGACTACATCAAAGAAGATTCAGCCTTTTATCGCGCTATGCATATTAGTTACCCTAACCAAGCCGATATTACCCAAGCGAAAAACCAAGGCCGCTCGCCAGGTGGGCAAATAATGGTGCATGGCCAACGAGATAGAGCCGGTTGGCGCGCCAATATCGCCCAACGTCTAAATTGGACCAATGGTTGTATCGCATTAAAAAATCACGAAATGGATGAGTTTATCGCGCTAGTCGACGTAGGCACACCAATCGAAATACGCTGGTAAAATAAATAAGAAAAAACACATTAGGGCTCGGTGACATATTTACCCATCAACGGTAATTTTTCCATCTTAATTGAAGCTTAAAACATAGTGTCACCGACCCCTTTGTCAGATCCTTTGTCGCAAACCAATATCGTTAATTCTTGTCAAATTTAAGGCGAAAAAAAAGGCATATAAAAATATGCCTTTGAAAAATTCCCGATAACACTAACTAATAATTAGCTGGTCTGGGAACGCGAGCACTAATAGTAATACCGCCACTTGAATCAGGATAAAAGGAATGACCCCTTTATAAATGGTGGTGGTTTTTAAAGATGGCGGCGCAACGCCTTTTAAATAAAACAAACTAAAACCAAACGGCGGCGTTAAAAACGACGTTTGTAAATTCATTGAAATTAAAATGGCAAACCACAATAAGTTGACATCTAGCGCCATCGCCACAGGCGTTAAGATAGGCACAACTAAAAAGGCAATCTCAATAAAGTCGATAAAGAAACCTAAAATCAGTATCGCCAACATTGCAAGAATGATAAATGTCCACTTTTCCCCCGGTAAATCGAGGAAAAACTCTTCCACAAGGTATTCACTACCTGAGTAGCTAAACACCATAGAAAATGCCGTTGCGCCAATTAATACCGCAAAGATCATCGAGGTTACTTTCACGGTTTCTTTAGAAACATCATTAATCTTTCCAAAACTAAAACCGCCATAAAACATCGATAAAACAACCGCGCCAACTGCGCCAATTGCCGACGATTCAGTCGGTGTTGCAACGCCGGTAAAAATAGAACCTAATACCACAACAATTAACAACAACGGCGGAATAATGTCTTTTACCGCTTGTACATATAATTCACTGCGTTTTTGATCAACTTGTATTGGCGGACAAAATTCAGGTTTAAATTTACCCAAAACAATAATATATACGGTATAACTCACCACAAGTAACGCACCAGGAAGTACCGCCGCTTTAAATAGGTCGCCAACCGGTAAGCCCATAACATCGCCAAGAATGATCAAAATTATCGATGGCGGAATGATCTGCCCAAGCGTGCCTGATGCACAAATAACTCCAGCCGCCGTTGGTTCGTGATATTTATTTTTCAACATAACCGGCAGTGAAATTACCCCCATAGCAACAACACTTGCGCCAACAACACCCGTAGATGCCGCTAATAACGCGCCAACAATAATGGTCGAAATAGCCACACCACCTGGCATACCACCAAATAACTTGGCTGACGATTCAAGTAAACGTTCTGCCAAGCCGGTTTTTTGCAAAACGATGCCCATAAAGACAAACATAGGAATTGCCATTAAGGTGGTGTTTTCCATAATGCTCATAATGCGATAAGGCATAAACGCAAATAGATCAGCGCCTAAAGTAAATACACCAACAATTAATGAGACACCTGCGAAAGTAAACGCCACCGGATAGCCGATAAAGAGGCAAACCAAGGCGATAAAAAATAATGCTAAACCAACCATAATTATGCGCCTTGCTCAGAAGATGAATGTTTACTTAATTGACTAAATTGTTCTAACAGTACGTAAGCAATACATAGCAATAAATAAATGGATGAAGCAGGAATGACTGAACGTATGATCCAACGATGCGGTAATCCACCCGGATCTGGGCTACCTTCACCCATGTTGTACGCTTCAATGGTGTAATCCCAACTGAAATATAAAATAAGGCAAGCAAACGGTATGGTAAAAATAAGTGTGCCTAAAATATTAATAATGGCTTGTGCTTTTTCACTTAAACGATCGTAAATAATATCGACCCGAACATGGCCATTTTCTTTGAAGGTATAGCCAATACCAAACATAAACATGGCTGCATACAAGTGCCACTCAAGCTCTTGCATACCAATGCTTACGTCATTAAAAAAGTAACGCATTACTACGTCATAAAATACATTAAAAATCATCAAGAGCATTAGTAGGCTACAAAAAGAACCAACTGCATCTATGATCTTTTTCATCAAATTTTTCAAAAAATTCATCACTGCCTCATAAAATAAAGCATGCCAGCAAGGCATGCTTATTATCTAAATTAATGCTCTAACACATTACCTTAGCTTATTTTTTGGTATTAAAGTTATCTAAATACGCTTTATCAGAAAACTCGGTCCAAGCACGTACTTGTTTTTGGTAGGCAGTAATTGAGTCTAAGATTTCTTTAGTTTTTGGATCTTTAGCAGCAAATTCTTCTAATAACTGATCATTGGCTGTTTGAATTGCGGTCATGATCTCTTTCGAGAACGTACGCATTTTCACGTTAGGGAAATCTTTTTGAATCGCAGCAAGGTTTTTACCGCTTTCATGCATTGATTGTGCATACATATCGTAAGCCGCTACTCGCATCGCAATCGTTAAGATTTTTTGTAGATCTTTAGGCAGTGAATCGTACGCTTTTTTGTTCACCATAAACTGCAACTCAGTTGCTGGCTCATGCCAACCTGTGTAGTAGTAAGGGGCAATTTTGTGGAAACCCATACGTAAATCTAACGACGGACCAACCCACTCTAACGCATCAATCGTATTACGCTCTAATGCAGTATAAAGTTCGCCAGAAGGAATGTTGGTAGGTTTTGCCCCTAAACGCGCCAATACTTCACCAGCAAAACCTGGAATACGCATTTTTAACCCTTTAAGGTCATCAACGGTATTAATTTCTTTTCGAAACCAGCCGCCCATTTGGTTACCAGTATTACCACCTGGGAACGACATAATGCCGTACTTGTCGTAAACCGATTCCATCAGTTCCATACCACCACCGTAGTAGAACCATGCGTATTGTTCAGGCGCTGTCATACCAAACGGCAACGTAGTAAAGAACATGGTATTAAAGTCTTTACCTTTCCAATAATACGAAGCAGAGTGACCCATTTGATATTGGCCGCTTTTAACAAAATCAAAAATACCTAACGCTGATTTATGCTTGTTAGCCGAGTCGATGCGAATGTTTAAACGCCCGCCTGACATTTCTTTTGCCAGCTTAGCCATACGCTTTGAAGCTTCACCAAAAATCGGGAAGTTTGGCCCCCAAGTTTCAGCTAATCGCCAGTTGTAACGTTTTTCCGCAGCATTTGCGACATTTAGCAAACTCACCGACAAAATCGCGGTTAATGCTATTATTTTTGTAATCTTCATACCCCTACCCTTGTTGTTTATTTAATTATTTTGAATTTGGTCAACTTACTCTCTCAAATTAACCACCTAATTGATATTAGTACGAACACCTAATAATTGGTAAAAAGTTCGTAGGTACTAATACCTAGTTAAATGAATCTGCTAGCAATTTTCAAGGAAATTTGAAACTATCAAAAGCTTCTATTTTGAGGAGTATGTTGTATGAGAATGCCGTACCGATTTTTTTTCATTGCTTTTATTCAGGTAATTGTTACCGCGATTGTCACCTATTTTTTAATGACCAATGAATACAAAGAACTCTCAAGTAGAAACTTAGCCACCTTAGAAAGCTTTCTGATCAGCCAAAAAGAAAGTGAGTTAAAAAACTATACCGACCTCGCCCTTTCGTCGGTAAAAAAACTCCATAAATTAGTGGATAAAGAAAATGAAATCTCCGTTGTGTCAGATATTTTTCAAGGGCTTTTATACAACGGCAACGACGGCTATTTTTTTATTTATGACCAAAGTGGTTACGGCATTGTTCACCCCAAAGAGCCATTTAGAATAGGTCAGAATTGGTGGGATTTAGAAGACGGTAACGGCGACAAAATTATTCAATCGTTACTAAAAACCGCTGAAAATGGTGGTGGTTTTCACCGTTACGTGTGGAACAAACCTTCATCAAATGTTAAAGAAGAAAAACTTGGTTACGCCACCATTATCGACAAATGGGGATGGATGTTAGGCACAGGCGTTTATCTTGACGATGTTTATTTGCAGCTTAACAAGGTACAAAAAGAAATCGATAACCATTTAAATAATACCAAAGGCATTATTTTCTCAGTGGCGATCACCTCGTTGTTAGTGATTTTTATTTTTGGCTTTATTGTTAACTTTAAAAACAAAAAGCAAGCTGATGAAAAAATAAGTGAGCTCGGCCAACGCATAATAACCATTCAAGAAGAAGAGAACCGCCACATCGCTCGAGAGCTTCACGACGGCATAGTGCAAATTCTAGTTTCAATTAAATTCTCGCTAGAAGCCACAGGGCGGGCGCTTAAAAAAGATCAGCACCCAAAACCTGAGCCGCTTGTTGTCGCAGAAGAAAGCCTTGCGGTTGCTATTAATGAAATTCGCCGCATTTCACATCATATGCATCCGCAAATTTTGGACGAGCTTGGTTTGTCTTCCGCCATTGAAGCCATTTCAACTAGCTTTTCAGAACGCACCGGCGTTAAGGTTGAATTAAATCTACCAGCGGTGCGTAAGCTGTTGCCCGACGATATTAGCACCACCTTATATCGCGTTGTGCAAGAAGCACTGATTAATATCGAAAAACATGCACAGGCTGAAAAAGTTGTCATTAACCTAGATGTAAAAAGCATTTGGCTAACGTTGCAAATTGAAGACAATGGTCGCGGCTTCGATATAGACCAAAGTAATATTGATTGTAATGGCATAGGTTTGCGAAACTTAGCAGAGCGAGTGGAATATCATTTGGGCATACTTAATATTCACAGCGACAACCGCGGCACAATTATTGAGGCAAAAATTCCAACGGCAACGTTTGCCAACTACTATAATGAAAAGAACCACGCGACCTAAAACACAATAATAACAACTAGGATTTACGAATGAGTGAGCAAAAAAAATTAAAAGTACTGCTCGTAGATGATCATCCCATGGTGCAAAGAGGCTTAATCGCCTGTTTATCTTATTACGACGACATTGAAGTTATTGGTTCACCTTGTCACGGCAAAGAAGCCATTACTGAAGCATTGACTGTAAAACCTGACGTAATACTGATGGATATTAGCATGCCGTCGATGAACGGCATCGACGCCACTGAAGTTATTATTGAAAAGCTACCCGAGACCAAAGTGCTCATTTTTAGCATGCATGAAAACCCAGAGTTTGTATCAAGTGCAATTCAAGCTGGGGCGTCGGGCTATATTTTAAAAGACACCAATTCAGAAGAAGTGTATTTTGCGATAAAAGCCGTCGCCAAAGGCAACACCCATTTTAGTAGTTCAATTTCAAAATTATTAATTACCAACCCGATCAGCCAGTCACCAGAAAAACTAACCACACGTGAACAGCTAATACTTTCACACATCGCAAGAGGTAGCTCGAGTAAAGAAATTGCCCGCGATCTCGATATTAGCTTTCGCACCGTTGACGCGCATCGACGCAATATCAAAGCCAAGCTTAAAATAGACAGCCTTGCCGAGCTAGTTCGGTATGCAGTAAACCACGGTTTAATTGAAAATAAATAACAGTCGCTTTAATGATTAAAAGCACTTTCAAACACAGACGAGAATCGAAATATTATTGATATACGCCAGTATGTTATAAATAAATATTTGTACTTTCATATTGGTTTTTTTGCCGTTGTTACATTACGCTTAATGACAGGCTTAACTAAAAAACTGAGCGTATGAGTTCATCGTTTGATCCGGTTATTGTTTTTTTGTCTTTTCTCGTTGCCGTATATGTTTCATATATTGTCGTTGGCGTGTGCATGCGTATTGCCGTTTCACGTAAAAAAATAGCATTATATTGGAATATTGGCGGCGCACTCGCCATGGCGATTGGCATATGGGCGATGCATTTTATTGGCATGCTTGCCTTCACCTTACCTATACCCATTTATTACGACCTGAGCTTAACCGCCTTATCGATTATTCCTGCTATTTTTTCTTCCGCTATTGCGCTTTTTATGGTGCGCTTTAAACGCAGCAATAGCAGTTTAACAATCGCTGCGATTTTAATGGGCTTAGGTATAGCAGCCATGCATTATATTGGCATGGCTGCAATGGGCATGAGCCCAAACATTAGCTACGCAGCAGATATCGTACTGTTATCGGTTTTTATTGCCATTTCAGCGTCAGGCATCGCACTATTTTTATTATTTCATCAAATAGACAACAACCAGTTAACCCACAATTTTAAAATACTTACCGCCTTGATTATGGGCAGCGCTATTGTTGGTATGCACTATGTCGGCATGGCCGCAGCAAGCTTTTCGATGGATTGTATTTCTTCGCCGCAAGGTAGCATCAACCTAGATCGCGATACCTTACTAATTGTCGTCACCTTACTGAGTTTATTCATACTAACCATGACGCAGTTCTTTATGTTTCTTGATAAAAAACTGTCAGAAAACGCCTTCTATCATGCGGTATTTTCAGCGCAATCGTCTGTTGGTAAAGGGCTACTTGTTTTAGAAAATGAAAAGGTCACTTTAATTAACGACGAGCTAGAAAAGATATTCAATGTAAAGATGGCAGCAAACCTGGAAGTTCAAGACTTATATTGTGCTTTTTTAGCTGAAGAATATGAGCGTTTTTATCTTTGGATCACATCAACAGGAAAACGTACCAAAACGGTTTCAGTGAATGAATTTCAATTTAGCGTTAACCAAAAAAATCGCACCCTATCAATGGCTATTACTGGTTTTGTACAAGCAGACTGCGTACGTCGACTCATTATAACCGACGACATTACCGAGAAAAAACAAGCAGAAATCGACTTAAAACAATTAAATGAATCATTAGAATATCGGGTTGAAGCACGCACAAAAGAACTTACTAAAACCAACGAACAATTAAAACACAGCATGAAAGCGCTGCAAGCAGCGCAATCCGAGTTGGTACATAGTCAGAAAATGGCGTCACTTGGCAGCTTGGTAGCAGGCATTTCTCACGAAATTAATACGCCAATTGGCATTGGCGTTACTTGCGCCACTAATATTGAAGAGCAAGTTCACACCATAGTTAACAAATATCAAAACAGCACCATGAAGAAATCTGACTTAGAAAGCTTTTTCACTCATACCGAAGAAGGCTGTCAAATTTTGGCGCAAAATTTACGTCGCGCTTCGGAGCTAATTTCCAGCTTTAAACAGGTAGCCGTTGACCAAACCGACGATTCAACCCGCGAAATAAATTTAAAAGAATACCTAGATGAAATTATTATCAGTATGCGGCCAAAATTAAAACGCACAAAGATAAAAGTAGACAATAATATTGCAGGTGATATCAACCTCATTACCGCCCCAGGTGTTTTGTATCAAATAATATCAAATTTTATCGACAACTCATTGCTACACGGCTTTGAACAAGGAGCCGAAGGGGTAATAACCATTGCCTGCGAAGCTCTAGAAAATGACATTAAAATAACCTATACCGACAATGGTCGAGGCGTAACTGACGAGGTTAAAGCCAAAATATTTGACCCATTTTTTACCACTCGCCGAGGAAAAGGCGGCACCGGTCTTGGCCTTAATATTGTGTATAACCTTATAACATCTACACTTAAAGGAAAGGTTGAGATAATAAGTCCTGAGCAAGGGGGCTTAGGCTTCGACATACTATTGCCCATAGCGCATGGAGACAAAAAGAATGACAGAAACTGATAACGACTTTATGTTTGCTCCTGAAGACGACGAGCCACAGCATATTATCACCAAGCCCAATTGGAAAATATTGATCGTTGATGACGAGCCTAGCATTCACGATGTAACCAAACTTGCGCTGTCAAATTTTAGCTTCGACGAACGTAATCTCAATTTTATCCATGCTTATTCCGGTAACGAAGCAAAAAAAATTCTAGATGAACACGACGACATCGCGCTTGCCCTAGTTGATGTGGTCATGGAAACCGAACATGCCGGTCTAGATTTAATTCGCCATATACGCGACGAACTGAAGAACAAAATGATCCGCCTAGTACTGCGCACAGGACAACCTGGAGAAGCGCCAGAGCGTAAAGTAATTTTAGAGTTTGATATTAACGATTATAAAGAGAAATCGGAACTTACCTCGCAAAAACTCTACAGCACAATTTTAACCAGTTTGCGCTCCTATCGCGATCTCGACAGCTTAAATGCCAATCGTAAAGGGCTACTTCGCGTAATAGAGTCAACCGGTGAAATATTTCGCCCGAAAATGCTACAAGGTTTTATTCAAGGGGTTTTAGAACAACTTATCGCACTTTTGAATTTAGATAAAAACAGCCTATATGCGCATTGTGACGGTGTTGCCATTGAGCAGCACAGCTCAAAAAATAGTTTAGATGTTATTGCCGCGACCGGCACATTTAAAGAAGTGATTGGTGAAAATGCCGACGATAAGCTGCCGCAAGGTGTCATGTCAGTGTTAAAAGAAGCGTTAAACACTAAGTCACTTGTGGTAAAAGGCAATGAATATGTCGGTTACTTTAACCCAACGCCCGAACGTGAAGACGTTATTTATATTAGAACCAGTGCCGACATGTCGGAAGACGACATCAACCTAATTAAGCTATTTTTGCAAAATGTCTCCATCGCTTACGAAAACACCTTATTAAAAGATGAAATTGAAGGCACACAACGCGACATGGTCTATATGCTTGGCGAAGCAATAGAAACTCGCTCGAAAGAAACAGGCAATCATGTGCGCCGCGTTGCTGAGTACAGCTATTTAATTGCCAAAGGCTTAGGTATGAGCGAAAAACACGCAGAAATTCTTAAAGTTGCTTCTCCGCTGCACGACTTCGGCAAAATAGGCATAACCGACGCCATACTGCACAAGCCCGGTAAACTCAGTGAAAGTGAATTTGAAATAATGAAAGGTCACGCGTTAATGGGCAAAGAATTACTTGACCGCTCTAACCGAGAAATACTAAAAGCGGCAGCAGTTATCGCAGGTGAACACCATGAAAAATGGGATGGCAGCGGCTACCCCGACGGCCTTGTTGGTGAGGAAATTCACATTTATGGTCGCATTGTTGCGGTTGCAGATGTATTCGACGCATTAGGCAGTCGCCGCTCATACAAAGAACCTTGGCCGCTTGAAGAAATCGTCGCCCTGCTTAAAAAAGACAGCGGCAGCCACTTTGACCCGACCATAGTTGATTGGGTAACAAGCAACCTAGGCACCATGCAAGTTGTTATAAATAAGTACCCTGATTAAGCCCTTCGTCTATATTTCAACACTTTGTCTGAAACTTACAGGGCTTTATAGCACATAAATAACACCTCTTATTTTTGTAGAGCTTGGAAATCTTCTACGCTAGGTACCCATGTACGGTTGTACTTTTGAACACCCACATAAGGGAAAAAATTGACTTTGCTTTCTGGCAATAAAAATTTGCCTAATTTATTTAATGCTGCTGGAGAAGTATCTGGCCACTTTCCTGATTCTATACGTTGTAAAACAACGTTAATGCTAGTTAATAACTCAGCTTGACTGAAACGGCAATGTCCCCATGTATTGACATAAGCACTGCGGAAAAATGAAGAATAACCATTTTGAGCAACTAACTCTTCATAGCCTTGAATTAAGCTTGCATAAACTAAACCGTCACCCGCAGTATTCATCCGAAATAGCGGTACTTTCGGTTCCCCAACATGGGTACGGCCTGGTGCGCTCCACCACTTAACCGCTTTAGGGTCAGCTTTGACACGTTCAAAAGCATTAATTTTTGCTAAATCGTTTGCTAAGCTAATCGGCGATTCTTTATATAAAGACTCAACTGCTTTTTTGTAGAGCTTGGCACCGTTATTATAATAATCTCGATAGTCAACACCCGTATTCCATTTCAACTGTCCGCGACCAGCGCGCTCTAGCATAGTTGTTCCACCAGTACCTTTCATTGGCACAAGGCGAACAATACTTTGATACATGCTTTCTTGTAATGCTTTAATGTCAGTAGGATCTGGTTTTTCAACAGGCGCTTCACCTTTACCGCCCCATGCAGGCCATTGGCCAATGGTAATTGCGAGTGCTATACGGGCGCGACCTTCGGCTGTTTTTTGTGCGTCATCAACCGCTTTAATCCACTTCTTACCTAAGGCATTTAATTGTGCCGGGGAGTAATCCCCTAATCCTGCAATAGGTAATTCTGGCGCAATCAGCGCTTGTAAAACAAACATGCCATCTAAGTGTGTATTGGCCAACCAAGGGCTGGTTGAAGCGCACATTGCAATAGCGCCGTCGATTCTATCAGGATGAATTTCAGCCATTGCTAACGTTACCGTGCCACCGCCTGAACAGCCCATTTGAATAGTCGTTTTAGGTTTTCCGAATGCTTCGTCAAAGATGTCGAAAATTGTGATAAAGTCGTGAATTTCATGGGCTGGGTCATAATTTTTGCCACGATCTTTTCGGCGTTTTGTCCCTGAAAGTGCGTAACCTTGCTCAAGAAAGAACATGCTTTTCTGTGTATCTGCGCCTTTTATGTAATCAAAGTTATTAATTAGAATTCCATTCCAATTTTCAGGTACGCGAATCATGTATTCTGTTTTTCTAATCGGCAGTTCGCCTTTTAATTCTTTAAAGTTAACTGCAGCATTTGCCATCATAGACGTGTTGAAAAATAGGAAGCAAGTGATGATTAAGCGATATACGGTTCGGTGGTATACCCGGTTTTTTATTATGTTCATAAAGCACTCATTTTTCTGATAGTAGTGAAGCTTTAGTAATAATGTCTACCTAAAGCCTCTGATTAAAAATTTGATAAATACAGCGATAATTTGAAGTCATTGAGTTTAAAAATATCCAATGATGAAGCGAAATAGTTAACTTTTCCCCCTAAATTATCAAAGTATAAATTTCGCCATCATTAAGCTAATCGGCAACCAGTAATAGATTGCTCACGATTAGCTTATATCAAGACGTACTCTAGTTAAGGTTGTTTTAACCAGGCTGACTTATCATTTTTATCAATGTAAGCAATATGCCAACCGCTTCCCCAGCTAGCAGCCCATATAACATTAGGATTGTATGGATCTGGTTTCGCATCAATAATTTTATCGTAATTGCCTAATTGCTTATTAATCTTACGCCAGTTTTTACCGCCATCTTGTGATAAATAAATACCCGGATTTAAGAATTGACGATCCATACGCATTTGGTTACCAACGGTCAATAATAACAAATCAGGATTTACCGGTGATGATTCCACTTGTAAAACCGTTGGCGCTTTAAATATTTGTTGCCACGTTTTACCTTGATCTGTACTTCGCCATGCACCACCTTCCTTATAGTCTCCGGTATAGAAGCCACCGGCGCTAATATAGATATGTTGATTATTTCTATCAACAAATACGTTGTTAACGCTTTTGATCACCGCAGGAATGGCTAGCTTTTTCCAGTTCTTCCCCTGGTCAACAGATTTATAGACACCACCTTTTTCATCGGTTGCGGCGGCATATAAAGTATTGGAATTTTGAGGATCAAACACAATCGTACGCAAGCTTGCACCGTCGTGAATACCATTGTTACTGTTTTGCCAGTTATAGCCACCGTCGGTTGACTTCATCACGCCATAATTACCTTTGGTTGGGTTGCGGCGAGGCGCTCGATAAATTTCTGAAAATGCATCTTTGGTCATCACAAAGTACATATTGTCAGGGTTTTTAGGATCAATGATTAATGAATTTTGTGCCGGCAAAAGGCCTTTTGGCCCCTGTATAACTTTTTTAATCACTTTATCTTGGCTTTTTTTCGCATAACCACCATCAGTTTTTATGTCATTTTCAACAACACTGGCAATATTTTCCCACGTTTTACCACCATCGATTGACCTACGTAACTGACCTAAGTGCTTTTGACGCCAAGCCAACAAATAAATAATATTAGGATCTTTCGGGTGCACAGCAAGTGTTGAAATAGAAACCATACCGGTAATATTTGTTTGCCCTTCTATTTGCTTTAAGGGCACATCAATTGGATTCGTTGAATCATCATTAGCAACGGTTTCCCATACGCCATGTTCGCCACTGGCTAGTAATCGCCGTTCAGGAATACCTGTTTCTAATAACATAAAGCGCCCTGGTAAATTACTATTACCACGACCAACCCAAACATCATCAGTTGATTCGACCTTATTATCATCAATCTGTTGCCACGTTTTACCTTGGTCTGATGTACGGTGAGTTTGCTGAGAAATACTCATAAAAACCTCGCCATCAGAATTAATCGCCAATAATCGGTTGCCTTGATATTCTGCTGCGTGGTCCATTTCCGGCTTTACATGAGCAAACTCAACATTCGGATGAGTTGGGTTATTACGTTGTGCCCAGTAAGTTTTGTTTTTACCGCTTAACCAATATTTACCGTGTCGTGCAATACATACCCAAGTTTTACCACCATCAAGTGTGCGCCAAACATCGCCTGGTCCAAAAGAACGGTCATGTTTTTTATTGTATGAAATATAAATTTCCTGTGAATTTTTAGGATTCACAACAATACGGTTATATACAGATAAAACTGATGTTGGCAATTGAGGGTATTGCTCTTTAGCTTCATTAGGGCTGATAGCAAACCAATTAGCCAAAGTACGGTAATAACGGTTTATTTCCTCAGGGTAGTCAATTTGGGTTAAATCAAGAAACAAATTACCCGTAATATCTTGCCAGTTTTTACCACCGTCAGTACTAGTGTATACACCACCTGATGAGGTGACCGATTGACCTTCTTGATGATATTTAGTTTGTTCGATTAAATATAAGGTATATTGCCCGCTATGTTTGTCGTAATGAGCCGTTAAATCACGTGGAATATTATGCGGTAAGCCGTTAGCCCCAAAAGCCCATGTCAAGCCACCGTCACTACTGTGCATTAACCCTCGGTTCGTCGCCGCAACAATCTGGTTCGAATTTTTCGGGTGCACTAAAATTCGACCGGTATCGAGGTCTTCCGGTAAATTTTGAGTAATTTTTATCCACGTTTTACCTTGGTCAGTACTTTTTAATAAATAACCATAATCGGCATAATGTAATTTATTACCCTGTAGGCGTTCAATGCTGCGATGATTCTCTTTGGTATTCCAAAAATCACCAGCACCGATGTACCAAATATTGTCATTACTCGGATCTACTGAAATTTCAGCGAGTCGTTTACCTATTTGCTCGTCATACCAACCTTTTGTAAAGGCGACAGGATCATATGGGTCAACACCAATATCTTTATGACTGCCAGCAAGCTCGGCTAATTTGTCCCAAGAACGGCCTTTATTATTAGTTCGATAAACCCAGCCATTCCAATCAATTGCCATACCGAAGTTTTCATTCTGTAAAGAAAAATCAATATCTAAAATACGCTTCATTAGTTGACCAACTTCGTCTTGGTCTTGAATATTATGCCATGTTTTACCCGCGTCCCAGCTACCGTATGACACATGCATATCAGGACCTAAAAATACAGTGTCAGGATCTGTTGGATGTGTCCAAAGTTTTTCATTATAGCCTGACATACCCGGGCCAATGTTTTGCCACTCGATGGAAGAGTCTGAAGAAACGCGTTCAGTACGTAATCGCTCAAAGTAGTCTTTTTGCATGTGTTGTTGGTCAATCTTAACAGCGCTTGTTTCTGTCGATTGACATGCCATTAGCCCTAGAGCACTAGCGCAAACGAAACTTATGAGGCCAAGGTATCTTTTCGTCATTATTTATCCGATAAGTGATTATGTTAATCTTTAGTAAGGTGCTGGAATGTTTAATTATCTGTTAACAGACAGTGAATAACTTAACATCATTGTTAACAATCATCAATATGGATTAAGGGTAATTATATCAATAAAATAGTAAGCCTAAAGATTGCACTTAACGCTTTTTTTGTTTTTGACAGTGCTTCGAGACACCTTTGCTTTTATTAACATTTAAGCGCAGAGACCTTTAAATACCTAAAATTAACCGGCGAACAATTTTTTGATACAACAACTTACAGTTAAACCGTTCACTCAGTGGTCGATTTTGTATAATAGTTTTAGTTGATGGGTCAAATGTATTAACGAGTTAGATCAAGACTTAATACTACGAATGAAAAAGCGTTAAAATAAAATCCGCTTACAGCTTTTGCGAACACTACATTTCTGTATAAGAAAATGTGTTTTTATGTCATAACTATTATAACGAGCATAAAAATTATATTGATAACACCCAATAATTCACCACTACTAGTGAATATATACTGTTACAGTAGTAACTCAACAATAGTTCAATAGTAGTGGTGAACTATTGTGAATTAGCTACTACGCAGTAAATTTAGAACTTGAGAATTTATAATAGTCGAATCAGTCAAAGCTTTTTCTAAAAGTTCTTTGACCTTCTTAGGAGGGACCTTGGATTCTAGTTGGTTATTGGCTAGTGCCTGCTTAAGAGCGTTGGGGTTAGTGATACGCATTATTTGAGTCTTTCTATTAAGAGAACATTACTATAATAGCAAAGAGCAATTACTAGATCTCAGATGCATGAGTTTACGATAGACATTCTGAAAGGTGAGTTCACCAGAATAAACGAAGGCTTTAATCTGTTTAGATTTATCGGTTTTACTCACAAATTTTCTCCTCAAGTTCTCAACCAAAATATGGTGAGTAAAATGAGGAGACAAGTTGCTTCAAGTGGTGAGTAGTCACCGCCAAAGTCACCACCTCAAAGCAAGTTTTTATTAATTCCACTGAATATTTCGCGAATAAAATCTGAATGAGGCACTAAGCTTGGCTGATTTTGTGAATATATATGTAAAAACCAATCACTCAATATTCTGGATTAGAATATTGATTCTCAACTCAAACCCCATAAAAAACAACAAGCTGTTAAATTAAATATGAAAATTAAACCATAATGTAACCATTTATGTAACCAATTACTATTATATACAAGTAAATTACTGAAGTTGAATTAAGACCGATTTCTGGTCTTTTTATTAACAACCAGTTACCTATCAATCGTTTTATTTCACTTTCTGGTAATGGATTGTCAAAATATATACTGATCCAAGTAGAATCGCTAATTCACCAAATGATTTTCAAACAGAAGAATGGACATCATTCGGAAACCCTTTAATCGGTGTGGCAAGAGCTAATGCTGCACCTGTTCCAGAACCGTCAACATTAGCAATTTTTGCCTTAGGTATGTTCGGTTTAGTTAGTAGAAAATTTAATAAAAAAAATTAAATTTGATAAAATTAAAAGGATTTGTAGCCATATAAAAAGACTAATTTTTTGGCTTTAAATCCTTTTTAATTCGTAACGTTTCTTGCTTAATCATTTCTTTTTTATCATCATTTTGTTGCAGGTTTATAGCTTCATCACGAGTTTTATCTGCTATAAAGTCATTAATTTTTAATAACTTTTTATAACCATCTGTAAAATTAAATAATGCTCTTTGTAGTGCTGTATCTGCGTATTCTGCTGCAAAAGCTATTGTTGATTTTACCAGATTTTCAATTGATGAAAGTAAATTTAAATTTTCTTCCTTCAATTTTTTATTTTCATTTTTTAAATTAATATTTTCTAAATAATTTTTATCTTTTTGTTTTGCTAAATAATTAGCTGTATTGTATTCACGATCAGCTATGCGCCTTCCAGTATCATTTTTTATAACATCACGTTCTAAATCTTTATGCTGAATACTTTCATACTCTTTTTTAATAAACATAATATTATTATTTAATAATTTATCATTTACATAATTATAAAAATCTTCTTGTAGTAACTCCCCAATCACTTTTACCTCGTGACTTTCGCAATCTGAATATAATTCAGGATATTCTGTTAGCTCATATTTTAGCTTAATGTATGCATATTGATTTTGAACAAAATCACACTGTTTATTTTGTTTATTTTGTTTATTTAAACCATCTATTACTACATGAACATGATCTCTAGTAGCTTCATCTTTATGTATTGAAGATAAGATAATTTCATAATTTGAAAAGTTTTTTTTGTAATAACTTAATAAAAGACTCTCTTGTGTTTCTGCATCCAATTTGATTTTATTATGTTCAGGAATTTTAAATAGAAGTGATATTAAGCGAGTGTTTAATTGAGATGATGAATCAATATTTAAACTAGTTTTTTGATTATGTAGATCAGCAAATGTTTCTAATGCTCTTTTTTTATCATTAAATCTTGTTACTTGCTCACTTATACCAGACAGTTTATTTATCAATGATTCTGGCTTGATTTTTCTATCTGAAAATTCATCAGCAATTCTTAATAGTTTATTAAATAATTCAACTTCTTCTTTTGTTGTTTTTTTAGCTTTAATCCATTTTTTAAATTTGCTTTTAACTTTGCTAAATTTAATATTTTCAAAATTAGCGTTATCGTTCATAAATAATGATTCAACATATAATAATGCTTTTTCTCTATCTGATTTTGAACTGATTATTTTATCTTTAAATTTATAAATATTTAGGTGTGATTTTGAAGTTATTCTGTTTTGTTTTAGCTGTTCATCACTCTGTAAAAGAATATCATGCTTAACCAAAGCTAAAGCTTGATTTACGTTGAATTTGGCAACTCTTATCTGTTTGTATAGTAATGTACTATTCTCCATGTATTCGACCTCGTAGAGCCATTTAGTAAAATTAAACATCTTTATGCGAAGCAAAAGTGGTTAGTTAACAAAATGGTTTGTTTTTTAACTACTATTCACTTTCTCATAATTTTTTAATTTTAAAATAGAGTTCTTAGGTGCAACTTTTAAAACATATTATTTATTGAATTATTTCTTTTTATTATCGAAATAGAAGAAGCATAAAAGTGCCTCAAAAGATTAATTAATCAAATTAATTCCCCTTCCTTGTTGAAAAAAAATATCTGAGTGGTATTTATGATTATATCTAACTAATTAAATTATCATGAAAAAATCAAATGATATTGAACTAAATAACGCTGAATTAATTGAACAGGCTATAAGAAATAAAATTAATAAAAAATTAGGTATGAAATTGCTTGAAACACGAAGTGATTGGGTAGTAGAGCAAATTGAAATGCTCCTGAATTGTTACCCTATATTAAGAAAATATAATTATAAAACAATGGGGTTAGAAAAGCTTTACGCTTTAATCTTAAAACTCAGTGAACATCTTGAAATGGATCATGAAGAGCAAGATGATTTATTGTTCGTAGAATATACAAATGAACTTAAATCAATAATGTCATTAAAAGAAATGTTCCTCTGGCTATTATTAGGAGCTTTTAAAGATAAATCACATGTACATTTTAAATTCGATGAATGTGTACTCAATAAGCTTAAAATTGATAAAAAAGGTGCAATAGACTATCTCTGTGATAACTCATATTTAATCCCCCTATCTGAAAAAAAAGAATATCACTTTATTATGTCAATCGCTTCAGTTTTAAGTTTTAACTACAAAAAGCTAGATCCAATAATTAATACGATTTTATCTATACAAAAAAATAGTAATAAAAATTTATCACTCTTAAATTATATTGAATATAACCGCACAGGAAAAAATATAGACTTACATCCAGAGCTGAAAAAACAGTCTAAAAGGATAAAAATCAAAATTTAAATTTCGAAGAAATTCCACTACAGACAAGCGAAGCTTATAGAAAATTGAGTTCAGCTACTTATTCATGCCGCTGATTGTGATTAACTGAATTATTTAACTCTATGTTCAAGAACTCACTATAAAAAATAATTTACAATATTACTTTGAGAGCTAGAAGTGTTTACGAAGTAAATAATTAGGCTCTCTTTTAAAAGTACTATTAAAAAATCTTTAAGTGACTCTGAACCGTCCTAAAAATAAGGCGTAGAAACTAGCTTGGTAAGTCAGTTGCACATTAAAGTAAGTCAACCACACCCCAAAAGTCAGTCATTTACACTTTTAAAGCCATTAAATAGGTCAGTCATTTACACCTCCATTGATTAAATTTAAAACTTTTTTCGTATTAACTATTGATTTAATAAAAATCTGTGAGCTTATTAAAGGTATATATGGAGAAACAAATGAAACAAAAAATAAAAACAAAAGGTTTGTACCTCAATGGACATGAAGCTGTTATGCCTAGTTCATTAACTCAATCAAAAATATTTAGTGTTATGGGGAAAAATAACTTAAAACTTAGACAACAAAAAACAAAATATACAGAAGTAAGAACTAAAAACGAAGCGCATACCTATACGGGGTACAAGTTAGATATTAAATACGATTATCCAATATACCATTACTTGTTAAGAGAAAAGCAACTACAAGGCTCTACATTAGTAACGATTGATTTTAATTTAATGTTAGATGCGATAGGTAAACAAATTAGACCAGAAAATAGAAAGGCATTGTACAACAGGATTAAGCAATTTAAATATTGTGAAATATCTGTAACCAAATATGCTGGAAATGAAGAAAAAGACAAATTACCTTTAGTTGACACATCTTTTATATTAGAGATTAGAAAAATATCAGAGTTTGTATATACAGTACTTTTTTCAAAAGAGGTAGATGAGTTAGTAAACGATTTTGATACTCAAAAAATAGATTTAGTCGAATTTAAAAAGCTTAAGAAAAGGCCTTCAATGGCTATTTATTTACAGATTAAATCTTATGGGTACATTCGATCACATTCAATCAATATATTGTTTGATAAATTTAAGGTTCACTATGATGAATCGAGAACTAATAGACAAATAAGACAAGATTTACTTATAGGTTTCAATGAACTGAAAGAGAAGGGGATGATTAAGGAGTTTGAAGAGGGTAGAACAAAAGAAACGAAAGAAAAAACATTTAAAATTATAAAAATCAAGAAAAATAGTAAAGCTGAATAAAGTTAGATAGTTAATTTTAACTATCTAATCGATCAATATCTTAGCAGATTGAAGGTTCTGTTTTTTGCGTAATAACTCGAAATAGTTCATACCAAGCGAACCTCCTACCCTTAGTGAAACCTCAGTTCTATCTATATAAAAATTAAATAAAACATTGTTTGATATTGAAACGATATTTGATATTGTATCAATATTAAGTATTCATAAAGAGATTCATTATGATGTCAGGAATTGATGGTGGTAATTGTATTTTAAGCTCTATGGCTAAAACCAGAGTTGAAAGCAATATGATTGATGGTGCTGAAGTTGTTGGTACTAAAGGAAGTTATATTGTGACCTTTAAAGGCAATGCGGCTGAATGGGAAGATAAATCAATCGTTTTGAGCAGTTCAAGGCAGCCATATGAACCAAGAATTTTTAAAAGTTTAGATGGTGCAATTGCTGAACTTACCAGAATTGGCTTAAACGAAGCCTCTGTAAAAATTATAGAAAATGATAAATAAAAAATTAATTTATAAATCTTTATAAAAAATATCATTACAAGTATTCAAATTTTCAGGTCTTATTTCTAGGTACTATACCCATGACAATACAAGAAGAAACACTTCATTCAAATATCGAAACAGTAAATAGCAAGCAAATAGCAACGTTGAAAAAACATTTTCCTCAGTGTTTTGATAATGATGGTAATTTTATTCAAGAAAAAATGCTTGAAGTTGTTAATCAAAATAAAATCGATTTATCAAAAGAATCATACAATTTAGATTGGCTTGGTAAATCGTATGCTCGCTTACTTACAAACTTACCACCGAAAACATTGATTAATGAAGATGTTAAACATAATCAGCTAGAAACAAACCAAAATAGTAAGAATTTACTCATTAAAGGTGACAACCTTGAAGTGCTTAAGCATATGGTAAATGCTTATTCTGAAAAGGTGAAAATGATATATATCGACCCACCATATAATACTGGTGGTGATGGGTTTGTGTATAACGATGACCGAAAATTTACCAAAGAACAACTTAGTGAGCTGGCTAGTATTGACCTGGATGAAGCTGAACGTATATTAGAATTTACTGCTAAAGGCTCCAACAGCCATAGTGCATGGTTAACATTTATGTATCCTAGGCTCTATATTGCAAGAGAACTATTAACGGATGAAGGAGTTGTTTTCATATCAATTGATGATAATGAATTATCACAACTTAAAATTTTATGCGATGAAGTCTTTGGAGAGCAAAATTTTTTAGGGCAATTTATTATTAATTCATCACCTAGCGCAATTGATTACGGACATATAGCCAAAACTCACGAGTACGCTTTGTTTTATGCAAAAGATTCTTTCACTGCAACGACTCAGCATTTAGAAGATGAAGATAAAACCTTTAAGTATAAAGATTCAATTAGTGAATTTAATCTGTATCCATTATATAACGGTAATGTTGCGTTTAATCCAACCACCAGACCTAATTTGCATTATCCATTTTATTTAAATCCTATAAAAAAGACTGAGCAGGATTTTTATGAAATAGGTTTAGAAAAAATTGAAGGTTGGGTTGAGGTGTACCCTGTTGTTTCAAAGAAAGATAAAATATCAAGGGTTTGGCGATGGGGTAAACCCAAAGCCAAAGAAAATTTGAATAAAGAAATAGTAGGGTATCGAACCGATCAAGGTGAATACAGAGTAGTTCAAAAAACTCGACTTACTGGAAAGATGATAAGGTCTTTGCATATTGATAAAGATGTGTCGAGTCGAAAAGGTACGGCTGAAGTCCAAGAGTTATTTGGTAGTAAGGTCTTCAGCTTTCCTAAACCTGTGAGCTTAATTAAAAGATTCGTAGAAGCTTCAACGTTTAATGATGATATAGTTTTAGATTTTTTCTCTGGTTCTGGCACAACAGCTCACGCAGTAATGGAGTATTGTTCAGAACATAAACAAAAACGAAAGTTTATTGCCATTCAAATTGATGAGAAAACCTCCCCTGATAGCATTGCACATGGTGAGGGATTTAATACAATATTTGAAATAACAAAAGCTCGCTTACTAAAAGCGTCTGAAAAAATTAAAGGAAATAACCCTGCGTTCAATGGTGATTTAGGCTTTAAGGTTTTTGAAACTATAAAAGATTTTCGTGATAACACTGATAAAGAATTATCATTATCAAATTTAACTATGTTCGATGATGAAGTTTTAACAGAAGAACAATATCAAAGCTTATTAACTACTTGGTCATTATATGATGGTAGTTTACTCACAACTAACATAGAAAATATAAATTTAGCTGGTTATCAAGCTCACTATTGTGATGGACGTTTGTATTTCATTGCGCCTAATTTCTCTACTGATGCAATAAAAGAGTTATTAACTAAGCTAGATTCAGACAATGAATTTTCACCGCATAAAGTTGTTTTTTATGGTAATAATTTTGAGAGTGCAAAACAGATGGAGCTAAATGAAGCTCTGAAAAGTTATGCAAATAAAAAATCATTAGAAATTGATATTGTGGTGAGGTATTAAATGTCTGGTTTTACTTTTGAAAAGGACTTACCTCATCAAGAAGCTGGAATTAGTGCCGTAATGAGTTTATTTCTTGGTGCAGAGCCTGAGCTATCTTTGGATCCAGTGACTCAATTATTAGCTAACCCTGAATTGAATATTTCTGATCCACAATACTACGCCAATATTAAAGCAGTGCAAGATTATAATAATATTGAACACAGTAAAGAATATTATGATTGTAGCAATATTATTGATGTTTCAATGGAAACAGGTACAGGTAAAACATTTACCTATACCAAAACCATGTATGATTTAAATAAATCATTTGGTGTTAATAAATTTATAGTCATAGTGCCAACATTATCGATTAAAGCTGGTACGGTGAATTTTCTAAAAAGTGATGCATTAAAAGATCATTTTAGAAAAACTAAACGTGAAATTAAAACGTATGTTGTAGAAAGCAAAAAAGGCTCAAATAAGAATAAAAAAGCTTATATGCCGCAATCAATACATGACTTTGTTAATGCGAACAGTGTTAATCAAAAATATATCCATGTATTAATTATTAACTCAGGGATGATCAACTCTGATTCATTACAAAAAGATAAATATGATACTGGTTTATTTAATAATCAGTTTGATTGCCCTGTAGATGCGTTACAAGCTGTTAAACCCATTATTATTGTTGATGAACCTCATAAGTTTCCAACAGCTAAAAAGACATGGGAAAATATCGAAAGAATCAATGCTCAATATATTATTCGATATGGTGCAACATTTAATGAGTATAAGAATCTTGTATATCGTTTAACCGCAGTAGATGCCTTTAATGATGATCTTGTAAAAGGTATTAATGCGTATATCGAAGATGTTGTTGGTGATGATAGTGCCAATTTAAAATTAAAGAGCATAAAAGAAAAAGAAGCGTTTTTTGAATTAAATGAAAGTGGTAATAAGCAAAGGTTTTCATTTATTAAAGGTGAATCGTTAGTTAAAGCGCATAGCGAAATTCATGATCTCATTATAGATGGTATTAGTAAAACATCTGTAGCTTTAAGTAATGGTATACAACTAAAAGTTGGTGAATCACTAAACCCATATTCTTACGCTGAAACACTTGAAGATAATATGATGCGTAAAGCGATTAAAGAGCACTTTAATCTTGAACGTGAATTATTGACGCAAAAACCACGCATTAAGCCTCTTTCATTATTCTTTATTGATGATATTGAAGGTTATCGTGATGGTAATGATCTTTCAGGAAGTTTAAAGAAAAAGTTTGAAGAATGGATTATTGCAGAAGCTGAAGAATGTTTAAAAACTGAAACTAATGAGTTTTATCGAGAGTATCTTGAGAAAACAATCAAAGATGTATCTTTAGTACACGGTGGTTATTTCTCTAAAGATAATAGTGATAAAGATGATAAAATTGAACAAGAAATAAATGAAATTCTTCATGATAAAGAATTATTATTATCATTAGATAATCCAAGACGTTTTATCTTTTCTAAATGGACGCTGAGAGAAGGTTGGGATAATCCTAACGTATTCCAAATTTGTAAATTACGTTCTAGTGGTAGCACAACGTCAAAACTTCAAGAAGTGGGGCGTGGGCTTCGTTTACCTGTAAACGAATATATGGCTCGTGTAAAAGATAAAGTATTTAGTCTGAACTATTATGTTGATTTTACCGAAAAGGATTTTGTGAATACATTAATCACTGAGGTTAATGAGTCTTCGTTTAAAGAAACTATTCCAACAAAATTAACACAAGAAATTAAAGATAAAATTCACTCAGAATACCCTGATAAATCAGCACTAAAATTAATGATGGACTTAGTATCTAAGGATATTATTGATGAAAATGAAAACTTTATTGGTAGTGATGGTTATCAACGGTTAAAAGCTGAATACCCCAAAGCATTTCCTACTGGAGTTAAAGCCAATAAGATTAAAAAAGCTGATGGGGCTAAAAAGCGTACTCCTATGCGAGTAGGAAAATACCAAGAGCTTAAAAGTTTATGGGAAATTATTAATAATAAAGCCGTACTTGAATATAAAATAGAAGATGAAAATCAGTTTTTAGATCTTTTTAAACAGTACCTTAATAAAGAAGCTAGTAGCTTTAAAAAAACAGGTGTAAGAACTCGTATTGAACAAGTTTATATTCATAATGAGATAGCAATGTCTCGTGATGTTTATAAAGAAGATGATGACTTTGCTAAATTTAGCACAATGGATTATCGAGAGTTTTTAGAACGTTTATCACAACTCGCATTTATTAAAATATCTACATTGCATAAAGCTTTTGTGGAAATGAAAGATAATATAGATATAACTGAATATTTAAATATTCAAACCATTCGTAAAATTAAATCTGGTTTTAGTTTATTTTTATTGAGTAATGCTTTTAATAAATTTCAATTAGATTATAAAGTTATTTCAAACACTGTTCACCCAAGTAAATTTACCAATGATAGAGGTGAACCTTTAAAAGATGTGCTTTCAAGTGACTTAGGTGTGAAAAGTGATGATGAGGTGTTACCACATAAATCATATTTGTTTGAAGATGTTTTTTATGATTCTGATTTAGAAAGAAAAAATATAATTGATGAAATAGAACATGTAACAGTGTTTACAAAAATACCAAAGAACTCAATAAAAATACCTGTAGCTGGTGGTTTTACTTATTCGCCTGATTTTGCATATGTTGTAAAAACTAAAACTAATCAGATTTTAAACTTTGTTGTTGAAACAAAAAATGTTGATAGACCTGATAGCTTACGTGAAGAAGAAACTCGCAAGATAAAACATGCTCAAGCATTGTTTAACAAGATTAATGAAAAGGTGCAGGTTAATTTTGAAACTCAGTTTGCTAATGATTTAGTAAAAGATTTAATTCAAAAACATTTATAATACAAAATAAATGCCTCTCTTTAGAGGCTATTTTTATCTTTATGGATAAGGAACGTAAAAAAATCTTTTGCTAATTAATATTAATTAGCTCTTTTTATATTCTTTGATTTGAAATGGTAGGTATTCATACGTATATCGGCCTCTTATATACCAAGGGGCATTAGTAATAAGCCTTGATATTTTAAGATTTTTACCTCGAAAAATGGTTTTAACTTCACGGTGATTAATTCTTCTGATTGTTATACCTATTTCTTGCAATTTATTAAAATCGGTTTCATTTACATCTGGCGAAGTACCATTTAAGTAGCAATCTGCTAAATTTTTTAAAAATACGAAAGCTTCTTTTTCTCTTTTATTTAATTTCATAATAATAATTTCCTATCTTTTTTTATTTTTTGGATGAGTGGATTCCTTCAGCCACTCACTGAATTTTATATTTGTTTTTTATTATAATTATCTGATAAACATCAGAATTAATTAAAATTATTGGTAGGTAATTAATCGAAATATTGTTAGCATATTATTAATCCTATATATCTGTAGCGGTTTTAGGTTCGCCAATATCTAGTTGCACCTAGGTATTGGCATTTAACTTAACTTGAAATTTTATAAACCAAATTATCAGGTGTGATTATATGGTTTTGTCCGACTTTAAATTCTTTATTAGTTTGCTTTTCTTTAATTAGTAAAGGTACTAGCGCATAACGAATTAGGTTGCTGCTTGAAGAGATAAGAACTTCTCTTTCTACATCATATTGCCAATCTTGCTCAAGCTCAATTGAGCTATAACGGTGCTTAGATTTATCAGATTGATTCAATAAAAAGTTCTCAAGAGTTAGCTCGTTATCTCTCGATTTGTGAGTGTTAAAATGCTCAAAGCGATCTTGATGCATATAAAATGTTAAGTCATTTTTGTACTCAAAGTGATTTGTTATTGCTTTGTCTAAAGTTTTTACTATTTTCATAATGTTTTCCTTGTTTAAGTCATTAAGACGAGGAAACATTAACAGATGAAAAACAGAAAGAAAAGAAAGCTAACTATATGATAATATAGGGAATATACAATAATATAGGAAAGGATTTATAATAATAAAATGGCTGTTTTGATAAAGTATTCTACAATCCTTTTATCGTCTATATATATCAAAATGAACTTTACTTATAATTAAAAATCCGAAAAAAGTTGAAAAAAATGATTTGCTGCATTCAAATTTCCTCATTCAGAATTATTAAACCCCATAAAATCTTTTTTAAAATGTGAAACACCTGATGAGTCATTAAGAGGCAAAAAGTTAGAAGCTCAAGATTTTATTAATATTGTAATGGATGACCCTGCAAAAGATATTCTAGGTTGGTTAAATAATCCTGAAGATAAACAAGCTTTATGGGAAGACAGTAAGTGGCCTATTTTCAAACAAACGTGTTCGGATAACTTTGGCTTTGATCCTGAAAAGGCTGATGTCAACTCAGTGTTATTTAGCTTGTGTGAATCAGAAGGTGAATGGCAGGCAGTGTGGCAGCGATTTGAAGATACGGCGCATAACTTACCATTATTAGTTGAAAAGCTGAAATCAGTTCAACCTGATGGATTAGCCTTTAATGCCAGCCATTTTTTATGTGAAAACTTAAAAGATGAAAATGAGATTGCTGATAAATTAATTAGTTTTGATCAACAAGATGTAGCTGTTATTAAAAAGCAGTTATTAGTGATTTTTGAGCAACAAGCAGAAAGAAAGTCATGGTTATGGTATAGCCTTGGGTTATCTCCTTGGTTAACGATTCTAGAGCAATTAACTTTAGTGGTTGAACACACTGATATCGCTTTTACAGGCCCTTCTGTAGATGCGATGGCTAATACTTATAAAGAACGTTTTTGGCAAGCTGATGCTGCTGCTATTAATGCTATGGCGGTTGCCAAAGATATAAATCAACAACAAGTTGTCGCTGATATCTTAGCGGTAATTTATACCCCTTGGTTAGAACAAGTCACATTAAATTTTCAAAACTTGGTTAGAGCAGAAGGATATCCTGGTAAGCCAGGGAAATCTGATGAAGTTAATGAATCAACCGCGAAATATGATGTTGGCAGTCAGGTTGTTTTCTTTGTTGATGGTTTACGATTTGATACGGCAAAAACATTACAACAAAAGTTAGATAAGCTTTCAGTTAGCACTTCTTTGAAAACAAATTGGTGTGCATTACCTTCATTAACTGCAACTGCAAAAGCTGCGGTAACTCCTGTAGTAGATTTACTTTCTGGAGCACAAGAAAATGATAACTTTACGCCAGTGCTTGCGGCCTCTGGTTCAGAGTTTAGCTCTTACCATTTGAAAAAATCATTAGATGTTAAAGGTTGGCAATATTTAGATGGTCTAGAAACAGGTAAGCCTACAGGTAACGCCTGGGTACAAACAGGTGATTTAGACAACATGGGGCATAAACAACAAATGAAGATGCCACTGAATATTGATGCGGTATTGGAAGACGTCGTTGCGCGAGTCGATGGATTATTAAAAGCAGGCTGGAAAAATATCCGTATAGTCACCGATCATGGTTGGTTATGGGTGCCAAACAAATTAGCAGAAGCTAATATTTCAAAAAACATGGTGAAAAAGCGCTTAGCTCGTTGTGCAATATTAAAAGATAATGTTGATACTTCTGAGTTAAAAGTACCGTGGCATTGGAATGAAAATGTCTCTGTAGCGATGGCTCCAGGTATATCAGGTTATGTTGCTGGAGATTACTACAACCATGGTGGTTTGAGCTTACAGGAATGTTTGACGCCTGTGATTAATATTAGGAACGAAAGTTAGGTTGGTATAATGGCTTTAACTGATGATGAAATAACGGCAAAAGCAATCGTTCAAGCAAAGACAATGAAGAAAGCTTTAGCTAAAGGAATGGTCGATCATTTACCTGAAGAAGAAAGTGCTGTTTCTGTGTTTATGGCTGGTTCGCCAGGTGCTGGTAAAACTGAAACAGCCAAAAGTATGATCTCTCAATTTAGACAAGAGCACGGTGTTGAAGTTGTTCATATTGAAAATGATGAACTCAGGAAGGAGTTTGAGGATTACCAAGGCTTAAATTCGCCTCTTTTTCAAAGGCCAGCTACACTTTTAGTAGAGGCAATACATGATAGGGCACTGAGAAAAAAAGTAAGTTTTTTACTTGATTCGACTCTTTCTAGTTTTGAAAAAGCCAAGTCCAATATCGAAAGGTCTTTAAAGAAGGGAAGATATGTTTTAATAATCTTTGTTTATCAAGATCCTGAACAAGCATGGTGTTTAGTTAAGGCTCGTGAAATTGTTGAAGGAAGGCGAGTACCGGAAGTAGTTTTTGTAAATCAATTTTTAGAGTCTCAGCGAGTGGTAAGTAAGTTAAAAAAATTATTTACCGATCAAATAGATATTATTTTTATAGAAAAAAACCTTGATGGTACCCGAGAAAAACCTTACTTTAATGTAAGTGACATTGACGCATTACTTGGCAAAAAGTATAATCGCGCCTCGCTTGAAGCCATCGTCGGCATAACTAAATCTAATTAAATAAGGAGTACGACATGTTTAAACAACGCGAAAAAGTTAAGTCTACACCTTTTTCTGAATTCGTTCGTAACAGCTCAGCTAAAGATAAGCGTAAATTTTTTGACAAAGTAATTAAAGAAACCGTTGCAGTTCAACGAGCTATGATCGAAGAATCTAAAGTTTGCAGTTAATTTTTTACTAGAGTTATTGTAAATATGAAGCCGCTGAGAAAGCGGCTTTTTTGATCTCAGATTAGAATATTGATTTATCTCTAATTCTTGTCGAAGTGATTTGTGATAAATCATCTTTCTTAATAGAAGTTAACTCGCTGGAGAATTCGCCACGTAAATAAAGCAAGATAACCGTGTTATCTGCCTCAATATTTAGCATCTGACAAACTTCATTTATGTCATCTTCATCCATAGAGCGTTTGAACGCATCCATTTGGCGTGAGAGATTATAAACACTGAATATACTCGCCATTACTTTCTTGTCTTCAGTTGATTCACCACCACCGGGGTTGACAATTTTATTAAATTCAACAGGTTGTTTTTGCTTTATCAAGGAGGTGAATTCAATTGCTCTATTCTTTGCACAACCTGGGGTATGATCATCAAAAGTTACACCGTTAACCCATTGTGCCTTAATCCAATTTTGATGGTCGCCTTTTAAGGCTCTACCTTGTTTTCGATGCGGCCCGTCATCTTTGAGTAGTTCTGTTCTAATTAGGTTAATTGCTTTAAGTAATGTTGGGTTATTCGTATATTGCCTGTAATCAAATTCAGGCCGAGCTAACATTCCTGGTACTGCTACAAAGCTATCGGTGAAATATGTTTGGCTATCGTCTTTTTTCCTTGAAACTTTATATTCAGCTTGAGGGGCAATGTTCGTTCCTCGGTCAAAGCCTCTTACCTCATACCTTGTGCAGATATCTTCAAATAACTTATGAAGCCCATCAAAGTCGTTTGAACCTGAGCTATCTTCCAGGTGGTTTAATAAGTCACTATATGCCTTGATGGCATCAAGGTTGGTGTAGTGTTTAGCGGTAGTATTACTATGGTAACCGCAAGCCCTACCTATGTTAGCTTGAACAATTGCTGCAATATTGGCTATGGTACTATCCCACGTATTAATTAGTGTATTTTTCATTTCATGGCCAAAGTTAATACCAGCCCTAAATCCGGCAACGGTTATGGCAATTAATTTGTCATCAAACATCACAGCGGTTTGATATTCTCGTTTAAAGTCATCAATACTTGCGAGTTCAGCATGGTCAACGCCTACCAGCTTTTGACCTATTATCATTATTTGATCTTCAGAGATGCCATTACTTAAAAGTATTTCCTTAGCAATTTTCGTCTGACTACTTGGCACTCTTATTAAGGACCATCCTGCTGAGTTGTGTTCTTTAAATTGACGTATGAATCGTTTTCTCAAAAGGGAGTCGTCACAAAAGTTTCGTTGGTCTTCTGCTAGCTTTACTAATTGGTTATTACGATGCATTTCTCTAATGCCATGATATTCATCACTGGTTTTGTGAAAAACGAGGCTGGTTTTAAAGTTATGGCGCAATATCGAATCAGACCCTGCGGAGTATAAAGCACTGAAAGGAGTTGCTGAAATGAAAGCCACTTTACATTGAGTATTTTCTTTTTCTAAATACTCAAAAATCTTAGAATATCTTACAGCTTCAGAACCAGTACCATAATGACATTCATCAATGATGATGAGTTTAGGGTGTTGATTTTTAAATTGACTAGTAAGAGTAGATTCATAGTTAGTAAAGTTACTGACTACTACGTTGTTACATGGAGCTAAGTCTTGTTTAGCTTGTTCAAGTAACGATAGGTCTGCCATTGTAACCAAGTACAATGTATCTTTTAGTTGCTTACGATCGCATATGTCGGCATCACTAAGTTTCTGCCTTTGCATGCCTGATAAAGCTAGAGCAATACCTGATTTTCCTGATTGCATTTCAGCCGCAATGACCACTGCCCTATTATTTTCAAAATCTTTAAAAGCTTTTTGTGCGGCATTACGCTGATGCTCAAAGGTATTTTCTGATAATACCTTCTCAATCGCATTGCGGTGCAAATTTGCAGAATTAGTCATAAAAGATTACTTCGCTGAAAATTGTGATTCATCACTTAAGCTGCCAGATTTTTCAGGTAACTTATTATGTTCTTTTTTGGCAATACTTCTTTCAATATGGTATTCACCACGTTTGTAAAGCACGAACATTGTATCGTCGTGAGGGATATTAAAATGATCACACATATCCCATACATCATGCTCTGTCATGATTGTTTTGATCACTTTACGACGAGAAATATTATAAATACTGAATACCGTTGCAGTAATGAGTTTGTTTTCTGTTAGCTCTCCTGAGCCGGGTGCTACTACTCGATTAAACTCAACAAACTCATCGTTATTCAACAAATCTGTGAGCATAATCGTTCTATCTTTTTGTGGGCCATCTACACCTGCTTTTTCAGGGTTATCATAACTATCACCATTTACCCATTGCGCTTTTATCCAGTTTTTCTTTTTACCTCGCATTGCTCGATTACCTTTAACAGAAGGAGCACCTTTTTTGGTGAACTCTTCTCTTAAAATATTAATTGCAGAAAGCATATACTTATCTTTGGTAAATATATTGAAGTCAAAATCATCTTCTAAAAGTTTTGCTGGTACGGCTACAAAACCATCTGTTGAGTAAGTTTCAACGTCGCCTATTGGTCGGCGTCTTTTGTATTTGATAGTTAGACCTACGTCTAAACCATTTACATGATACTCCTGGCAAATGTCTTCAAAGAACTCTTTTAAACCATCAAAGTCTGATGCAGCATGATCAGAGCATGTTCTTTCTAGATAATCTAATATTGCACCGTAAGCTTCAGCCGCATTACCGTTGGTATAATGCATAGATGTATTATTACCATGATAACCACAAGCTCGACCAACGTTAGCCTGAACAACCGCTGCAACACTCGCTACTGTACTGTCCCAAGTTGAAATTAAGTTGTTCTTCATCATAGCGCCGAAGTTGATACCAGCCCGACAACCAGCAACGGTGATGGCTACTAACTTATCCCCAAACAATTGAGCATCTTCAAAATCTTTTTTGAATCTATCTATAGTGGATAGTTCATCTTCAGGTACTCCTGATAGAGAGTTTCCTAATATAAATATATTATGCTCTTCAATGCCTTGTGAAATGAAGAACTGTTTGGCGTCCATGGCATTACCAGCAGGAACTCTAACTAATGACCAGCCCATGCCTTCGTGTTGCTTGAATTGGTTCATGAAGTTTAAGCGTTGTTCTGAATCAATTAGAAAATTCCGGCAATCATCATCTAAGTTGATTAATCGGCCATTGTTCAGCATTTCCCTCACACCGTAATATTCATTGCTGGTTTTATGGAATACCAAGCGAGTACTAAAGTCTCGACGCAAAATTGAGTCTTTTAGAGCATTACTAGCCGCTTGCTTAGATTCTTGAAGTAATTGTTCATTATGATCCTCTTCAGCTTCAGAGCTTATTTCTAATGCTTCTTCATATTCAGTTTCAGCACCATATAATGCGCCAAACGGAGTGGCTGATATAAATACAACTTTGCAGGTGTCATTTTCTTGCTCTAAATAATCAAAAATACTGCTATATCTAATACCAGTGACATTTGAACCATAGTGACACTCATCGATAATAATTAGCTTAGGGGGATTCCCTTTGAAATCAGCCTCTAACGCTTTTTCAAAGTTTACAAAATTACTAACAACGACATTCTTGGCTAGTTTAAGGTCATCTTCCGCTTGATCTCGTAAAGCAGTATCAGGCATTGTTACCAAATAGAGAGTGTCTTTAAGTTGTTTGCGATCACAGATATCAATATCTGACAAATTAAGTCTTTGAAAGCAACATAGGGCTAGAGCAATACCAGATTTACCTGCTTGCATTTCTGCGGCGGTAACAACGGCTCTGACATCTTTATCAAAAGCAGAGTAAGTTTTTTGAGCAGCGTTAATTTGATGCTGGTGAAGAGAGTCGCCTAAAAAAATATCTTTTATGCGTTGGCGGTGAATTTCGGGTTGGTTCATTCTATTCCCTTAAATAATTAACTATATATCTTATTAAAACAAAATATTAACTATCTAAAAGTCATTTTATAACGATAGCCAATTTTTTTGATAGGAGGACTAACGCTTCTTTTCTTTCCTCGAAATAATCATACCGATCATAAATACCCTCTACTCCCTTGAGTTTATGGTTTAAGCAACGCTCTGCAACATGCCCGGGAGTGCCTTGTGCAGCTAATAAGGTTCGGCACGTTCGACGTAAATCATGAACAGTGAAGTGAGGCATATCACCCATCACATTGGGTGGTTGTTTTTTCTTACCAGCTTCATGACCAAAGAGTTTGATAATCGCTCTATTAAGCGTATCAGGCCCCATAAATGGTCGCTTGCTTGCTCTCCTATTCGGAAACACATACTCAGAGCCACAGGCTCTTATATACAGCTCATTTAGCCACTCTATAACAACGGGCGCTAGGGGGATTTCGATACCCACTCCCGATTTACTTCGTTCTTTTGGTAAACTCCAAACCGCTTTATCAAGATCAAACTCAGACCAAGCAGCTTCGGTTAATTCCGCTTTTCGGACACCTAAGCAAACTAACAGGGCACAGGCTAAATAATTGTCACGTGCAAAACTGTCGCTGTACTCTCGAAACTTTGCGAAGGTAAAGGTTAATTCTTCAATGGTTAGAGCTCTGTCTTTACTTTTTTCTACACCGCCAGCATCAGAAACAGAAAAAGCGCTAGCAGGGTTAGCACCGATAACGTCGAGTTTAATACCGTGGTTAAATAGCTGCTTACAATACATAAGTGCATCGTTAGCAATAGCCGGGCGACCACTATCAGCAATGCACTTTAATAAGTCTCTTATGTCTCTAGCATTTACGCTAGAAGCTTTTAAGCTACCTATATGTGGCGAGATATCTTTTTTATATACACGGGCAGGTATATTGGGGTGCTTAAGGCGTTTAATATTTCCAAGATGCCAATCTTCAAAAAGATCATCTACTGTTTGAATGGTTGCTTGTTCAGCACGTTTTTTGGCAAGTAAGGGATCTAAGCCGTCACGAAGCTGCTTCATTTGTAATGCAGCTTCTAACCGAGCTTCGGCTAACGACATATCGCTTAGCTTAGCTAAGCTCATTTCTTTACGTTTATTATTGGCAGTGTATCGAAGCATCCAATATGGTTTGCCTGATTTAGGAACAACAAAATATAAACCATCACCATCGGCGTACCTTTTAGGTTCGCCTTTGGCGTATGAAGTAACTTGTTTAGCGGTCAACTTTCCCATTGTGCTGTAGCCCTTATATAACGGAGGGATAAAATACCCACCACCCTACTTTATAAAAACTATAGCACACTCACCACTTAACCCACCAATAAAACTAAGAACCCACCAGACAACCCAATACAACCGCAGACATCAAAAAACAAAAAACCTTTAAAAACAGCGCACTCACATCAACAAAAGACAGCACTAGACACTATTCAATATTTTGGATCTGCTCACGCATTTGCTCAATCAATACTTTCAACTCAACCGCTGAATTAGTGATGTCTGAATTGATTGATTTACTGCCCAAAGTATTCGCTTCGCGGTTAAATTCTTGCATCATAAAGTCTAAACGGCGGCCTTGTGCACCACCTTTTTTCAAAATACTTTTGGTTTCTTTCACATGGCTAAATAGTCGGTCGATTTCTTCGTCAACATCCATTTTTTGCGCAAGTAGTACGAGCTCTTGTTCAACGCGGGTTGAGTCTAGTTCGATATTTGCATCGGTGAATTTGTCTTTAATGCGGTTGCGTTGCCATTCAATAATTTCTGGCATGTGGGTTTTAACTTTGTCGGCTTCTGCAATAATGGCGTCTAGGCGCTGCTCGATAAGCACCTTCATGTTTTCGCCTTCGCTAGCACGTGCGGCGATGAAGTCTTTTAAGGCTTGATCAAAGCCTGCCAAAATTTCTGCTTGCACTACGTTCATGTCGGTTTCTTCTGCTTCCATTACGCCCGGCCAGCGCATAATTTCAACAGGGTTCACTTTGCAGTTTAAGGTTTGTTCGTTAATCCAACCAGCATGTTCGATAAGCTGAGTTGCTAAGTTTTTGTTGATTGATAAATTACCTTTTGTGGCAGGATTTGCGTTAAAGCGTAAATTACATTCAACTTTGCCGCGATTTAATTGCTTGCGAAAACGCTCACGTAAAATCGGCTCTATGCTTCTAAACTGCTCAGGTAATCTGAAATAAGTTTCTAAAAAACGTTGGTTAACACTGCGAATTTCCCATACCGCGTTACCCCAGTCGCCTTTCACTTCATGGCGAGAAAAAGCTGTCATGCTATGGATCATATCTAAACCTTGGTTATATTTAACAAATAATAACCAATTATGCCTGAGCCATAGCTATCTATCCAGACTTGCCAGTAGCGAATATGTAATAACTTTATTCGAGCGCAAACTAAGGACTAAACTCCATTTCACCAAAGCTTACGGCAAAGTCTACACACCACACGCTTAAACCGGTTAAATCGTCTAACGTTTTGCCGTTGGGTAATTTTAACGGGAAGGTATTGTTTTCATAAACAGTGCCAGTAATACGGCTGCTAATCGCAAAGGCTTGGTCGCTCGCAAAATCATTATTTTTTGCCGCGTAGAAATATACTTCAGGTCCGCCTCCGTCGTAATAAAATTGACTGACTTCAATGGTGCAGTCATCAATCACTGTCGCTTTACCTGCAACATTATGACTTTGGGTAGAAAAGAAACCACTCCAGCCAACCATAGCATGCGTTTTTTCACAGCTGCCATTATTGTCTTGATTAAGCTGCGCAAGGCTTTGCTCGAAGTGATAAATCGCATCATCTGCGGTGATTAGCGACATGTTAAAGACAAGATTATCGGCCAATAAACTTTCCACTTGTTCGGCAAAATTAGCCGCTGAAAAATCAAGGGTTAAATTTTCTGCTGCTTGATGTATTGCATCGGGAATATGAATACCATTACTTAAATCGCCGTCTTGATCGAGACTTTGCAATAGTCTAAGGGAGTTCACCACTTGCGTATCATTAATATCATCGGTTGAAAATAACGTCAGCGGCGTAACCAGTGTTTGCGCATTAACCGTTGGAAAATTAATACCGCCAATAGAAAAGGTAATAGACTCATTAGCTAGATAGGTAAATTCACCCGCCGAATTCGTTGTGCCACTGGCGGTATTGGTTTGATATTGCAACCCCGACACAGCAGCGTCGATAAATTGCCCGGTAAATACTTCTGGTGCGGATGTATCTGGTGTCGAGTTATCTGGCACTGGAGTAACAGCTTCAGGGGAATTATTCGCAGCTTCACCATCACTTGAACCGCCACCGCATGCACTAAGTCCAAATACTAAACTAAGTAAAAAAACATATTTCATTGTTTCAAACCAACCTTTTCATTGTACAAAAAACTCTGATAACTTCAGTGTAGCGAATAAGTTGCAATGAGATATTCACAAAAGTATCACATTTTTATGGCACGCATTTTCTAGCGATAAATAGCACTTATGCGGTAATTTTTTGCCATTGCTGAACAATTTTATCGGCAACACGAAACGCATTGGCATAAATGGTAAAGGTATACGGAACACTGCCGCCCGTTGGCATAAACGAGCCGTCGGTAACATAAAGGTTGTCAACTTCATGGGCTTGGCAGTTTTTATCTAAGACCGATGTTTTAGGATCGTTGCCAAAGCGACAGCCGCCAGCCATTAAATTAGGCGGCGGCGAACCGCTAACCGAAGATGAAATATTTTTTGCGCCCATCGCTTGCAACAAGGTTTCAGCTTTTTGCGTTAAGTATTCACCTACTTTTAAGTCGTGATCATGATAACCAATGCGCACTTTAGCCACAGGATCGCCCCATTTATCGGTAACGTCTTCATCTAAGGCAACAAAACAGTCATCTGTCGGCAACCAATCATTAAACACTTCAAAACGCAGCGTTTTATAACTGGTAAATTCAGTGTGTAAATTTTGTTTTAATTGCTCGCCCCACACTAAATTATCGTCACTTCCCCATTGCGAACCGTACGCACGGGCAATAGGATTTTGATGGAAAAGAAAGTCAATGGTGCCGCCTTTTGCCGGTTTGCCAAAGCTTTTGTCGTTTATTTGATACCAGTCTTGCAGGGCGCGATTAATAAACGGACCCACTTGTTTAAGCTCGGCTTGTTGTTTTTCTGTTAAATCATCAAAGAAAAAATCGCCACTGCCCGTTCCGCCTGCGCTAAAGACCAAATTTTTACCTACTTGGCCTTGATTATTCGCCAATCCGTTAGGGAATTTCTTACCAGTTGAGGCTAATAATAAACGTGAGGTTTCTACCGCTTGACAAGCCACAACATAAATTTTTGCTAAAGCGCGCTGCTTATTACCTTTTTTGTCATAATAAAGCACACCTGAAATTTCACCTTGGTCATCGGTGGCAATTTTATAAACCTTAGCATGAGGAACGATAGTGCAATTTCCACTCGCCACCGCATGATTAAGTAATGCCGCACGACCACTACCTTTCGCGCCCGAAGAGCAACCATAACTACTGCAATAGCCAGAGTATTCGCAACTTCTGCGCCCCATTGCTGGAGTAGATAAAATAGCGCGAGGCACTGGCATGGCATGATAGCCAATTTTATCTGCGGCAGCGTCTATCCATGTCGATACGCTATGGTCAACTAAAGGCGGAAAAGGAAAGTCGGTAGAACGCGGTTCTTGATGTGGGTGATCAACTACACGACCAGAAACGCCAACTTCTTGTTCTACCTTGGCATAATAAGGTTCAAGCTCGTCATAACTAATTGGCCAATCGGCGACATTTGCACCGGCAATATCACCAAAGTGCGTTTTCAATTTAAAATCAATCGGCTTTAGTCGGTGAAAATAACCACTCATAAAGTTCGACGAACCACCCACAACACTACCATTCCAAAAGCTCCAACCAGAATCGCTTGTTGCTTCTTTGTCCCAGAACGTTTTGCCGTCGTCATCGATGTATTCTTCTTCAATAACATGCTGTTCATCAGCCAGTTTGGGGTTGTAGGAGTCGCGTAAACTTATCGCTAACTCATCTTTAAAAAACTCTTTTTCTGTTAGCCAAGGGCCTTTTTCTAAGACTAAAACTTTCGCACCTGCTTTGGCTAAGGTATAGGCAACAGGTGACGCGCCAGCACCGCTGCCGACTATGCAAATGTCATAACTCATGCTTTTTTCACCTTTTGCTGTGTAGAAACGTGTTTAACGGGAATAATATTTTCAGCAGTTACTCTGGCAGTTGTTTGACTAGCCAACCCTTTGCTGCGCCCAGCCGGTATTTCAAAATAACGTTGGCCAGCTTTAGGTAATGGAAAACCTGCTTTGTGCTCTAACCATTGCCAACCAATGCCATTAGGGTTTCCGCCATAAGCCGGCGGTGAAAGCATGGCTTCAAAAATATAACCGAGTAAGGTGTTTAGCCAATTTTCACCCGCGCGTGAACGGCTAATGCCACGCAGTATCTGTTCTTTTTCATCTGTGGTTAAGGCGATAAAATTTTTACTATGTTGCTGTTGGCTATAACCGTTTAACCAGCCGACACCGTTAAAGATAAATTCAATTTCGTCTTGTTCCGTAGGTTGCAAATGCACGATATTATATAAATAAACAAAGGCTTGAATTTCTTCTGCGCCTGGTCCTGAAGCTGAACTTGGTAACAAGTGATTTTGCACCGCAATTAGGGTTTGCCATTCGGGTGTTTGTTTCGCATCACGCATTTTATCGGCATAGTCTTGACTCAATGCAGGTAACGACATTGTTGCAATGGCGGTAGCGCCTGCGGCTGACTTTAAAAACTGACGACGACTTTGCATAGCCGCTTGTTTTTGTTTAAACCACAAAGGGGTTTGGAAGTTTTTTTGAAAGAATGACATAACAATTACTCGCCGGTTGAAGATGCATTTTGTACTTGATTATTCACTTGCCATTTATCAATAAACGCTTGCCAGTGTTCAGTGGAATATTCACTGCCATCTAATAATTCAGCGGTATCTTTAGACAATAACATCTTGCCCTTTGCAGTCGAAATATACATATGAGGATAGCCCAAAACAGGAGGAAGACCAGCCATAAATTCAGCATTTTCATTGCTGTCACTTACATTCACTTTTAGTAATACGTACTTACTGTGTAGGTCATTATAAATTTTGGGGTTTGCCAATAAAAATGCATCCATTTTATGGCACCACGTACACCAGTTACCGCCAATTTCTATTAGGATATTACGGTTAGTTTGTTGCGCTAACTTAATTGCATCAGCGGCATCAACAAATGGGTCACGTTGGTCGTCATACACTTTACTGTAAGCAGGTAACTCTGCGTTTTCTTTTGCAGACAAAGACACACTAAATATCACCACTAACGCAAATATAAATGCACTAACAAACTTCATTAAAACTCCCCAAAAACTTAGATAAACAAACTTACTATTAACAGACCTGAACTAATGACACTATATTTCAAAATAGTTTACTGGTCATTATGTCAAAGTTCATCGTTAACTATTATAATGCGCAGCAATTAATTTTTAGAAGGTACTCAATATGCGTCCAAGCGGCAGAACAACAGGTCAAATTCGTCCTGTAACTATTACTCGTCAATTTACAGCTCATGCTGAAGGTTCCGTCTTAATTGAATTTGGTGATACCAAAGTAATTTGTACTGCCTCTGTTGAAGAAGGTGTACCACGCTTTTTGAAAGGCCAAGGTAAAGGTTGGGTAACTGCTGAATACGGTATGTTGCCGCGCTCTACTCATACTCGTATGCGCAGAGAAGCTGCAAGCGGTAAACAAAGTGGCCGTACACTTGAAATTTCACGTCTTATTGCTCGCTCATTGCGCGCTGCAGTTGATTTAAAAGCGTTAGGCGAAAATACCATTAGTGTTGATTGCGACGTAATTCAAGCCGATGGTGGAACACGTACAGCTTCAATCACCGGTGCATGTGTTGCCTTAGTAGACGCATTAAACTACATGCGCGCTAAAGACATTATTAAAACCAACCCATTAAAGCATATGATTGCCGCTATTTCTGTAGGTGTATACAACGGCGAGCCCGTTGCTGATTTAGATTACCCAGAAGATTCAGCTGCTGATACCGATATGAATGTGGTAATGACCGACACAGGTAAATTGATTGAAGTACAAGGCACAGCCGAAGAAGAGCCGTTTAGCTTTGATGAAATGCAAGCCATGTTAGGTTTAGCTAAAAATGCTATCAACGAATTATTTGATTTACAAAAAGCCGCACTAGCTTAAACAGCCACGGTTAGGAACAAAATTATGAAAAACTATCAACGCGAATTTATTGAATTTGCCATTCAAAAACAGGTATTACGTTTTGGCGAATTTACCTTAAAGTCGGGTCGTACTAGCCCTTACTTTTTTAACGCTGGTTTATTTAATACTGGTGGCGACTTAGCGCGTTTGGGTCGTTATTACGCTGCCGCATTAGCAGATTCAAATATTGAATTTGATCTACTGTTTGGCCCAGCATACAAAGGTATTCCAATTGCAACTACCACAGCGGTTGCTTTAGCTGATCATCACAATATGGATATGCCTTATTGCTTTAACCGTAAAGAAGCAAAAACTCACGGCGAAGGCGGCAGCTTAGTTGGTTCAGCGCTTGAGGGAAAAATCATGTTAGTTGATGACGTGATCACCGCGGGCACAGCAATTCGTGAATCAATGGAAATTATTCAAAACCATGGCGCAGAACTATCTGGCGTTTTGATTGCTTTAGATCGCCAAGAAAAAGGCCAAGGTGAATTGTCAGCCATTCAAGAAGTTGAACGTGATTTTGGTACCCAAGTTATTTCTATTGTCACTTTAGGCGATGTTATCACTTACCTTGAAGAGCAAGGTGACCAAGAAGAAAGCTTAGTGATGATTAAAAAATACCGTCAAGACTACGGGATTTAAGCTAAAAGCTGTAAGCATTATCAGTGCGATAGAATAAAAAAACGCCAACATCTGTTGGCGTTTTTTTATGAAAATAATTGACTCGTTAATACTTATTTCTTGCCGCTTATGGCTTTTCTCTTTCCACTTCTAACTTGCAGCTTATAACTTACCTTTAAGCCGTTATTTGAAAATGACTCTTGCCTGACTTTTCATAAGCTTGATTAATTTCATCATAAAAATGTTCAATTCGACCTGCCCTGGCAATAACGTCTGCCGAACGTTCGGTTGAGATAGACGCTTGCGCAGCTAAAGTTTGATTTATAAAAGTATCAAACTCGTTTGAACTTTCTGTCTCGTCGTCTGCTAAAGACTGTTTCGCTTCACTACTACTTAGCCCTTGCTTTTGCTCGGCTTCTGCCGTTAATAGCTCGCTTTGCGCTTGCAGTATAATTTTTGCAGCTGTTGCCGCAACTTTAGTATCTTGAATTGAAGGGTTTACCGGCGCTAAAGCAGCGGCTTGTACGCGCTGCATTTTTGCGATCGTTGCTGTTGGGTCACCACTAACTGCTGTTAAATCTACAGAAACTTCACCACCTACTGCGTAACGCTTACCATCAGGACCTGTTTGATATTGATAACTTGGTGCCCCTGTTGCCAAACCGCCAACAGATGCGTGCGCATTTTCATGACGTTTAACTTCTGCGTCGCGCGCAACCAGCTCTTTAATAAGTTGCTGCTCGGCTTGCTCTTGATGTTCATGCTCTGGATGATCGTGCTCTTGCTGGTTGGTTTGTTGCTGATGCTGTTCATCTTGCTGTGATGATTTTTGCTCAGACGACTCTTGCTGTGCATCGCCGGTGGAATCACCTATGGTTGCAGCGTCTTGTTCAGCTTGTTTTCTTAGGCTAGTAAAATCAACTTGCTCATTTTGTTGTGCAGGTGTTTTTGCGCGCTCTTTATCTGAGGCAACACCTTTTTCTGCGGCAGATTGACTAGCCGCAGTTGGTTGAGTAATTAATTCACGCGAGACATTTTCACGACGCAAGCTATCAGTCGGTGGGTTTACCACCGTAGCTAAAGGTAAGGCTGCTGTTTGCGAAGTGATGTTCATGGAAAAACTTATGCCGTTACGTCAATTAAAGTACCTAAGCTCTCATCTGCTGACTTTATCACTTGGGCCGACGCTTCAGCTTGGTGCTGTGCAACTTTTAAATTAACAATTTCTTGATTTAACGACGGTAACTGTTCTGCAGGTAAGGCTTGATTTTCAGCCGTTTGAGGTACGGCTTGTGTTTGGGTAATGTTGTCGGCACCCGATGTTTCTCGGGCAATGCCCGCTGCCGCTTGATTGGCATCTTCTGTCGCTTTTTGAAAACCTTGTACGCCAGAAGAAAATGCTGATTGAATATCCATAACGACCACCTTAACGAAAGTGAGTGCAGTGAAAACTAGCTATTTTCATCAAAAAACTGTACACACATATTGTCTAATTATTAAACAAAACAGCGTAAAAGTAAATGTTTGTCGGTTTTACCTTGCTAGGTGAATAAAGCCGTTAACCATCAAAATGTTGTTTTGCAAGCCAAGTACTTAATACCTCAAGAAATTCTTGTTGATGAGAAATAAATGGCGCATGCGAGGCTTTCTCAAAAATATGCTGTTGACTGCTCGGTTGCAGCTCACTCACTAACTGGGTAACAATTTTGGGTACTAAGCTGTCAAGTTTGCCATATAGGCGCAACATAGGTAACGACAATGGTTCAAGCTCAGCTCTTAAGTCAACAGTTTCTAGCAGTGCCAAAGAATCATCTAAGGTTGTTTTGTTTGGCAGAGGCAAGGTCATAATCAACGCGCGAATTCGCTTGATGTCTTGGCGAATATGTTCACTACCCATAGCTTGAATTTTCAGGAAGTTATCAATCGTTTTTTGAGTATCTTCTGACAGCATACGATGAAAACCTGCCAATATATTCGCTTTAATGCCCGGCCAATTGTCTTTTTCAAGAAAACAAGGAGAACTCGCGATGGTAATTAACGCCAATGCTTTTTTAGGATAAAGGCTAGCTAAACGTGTCGCAACTAATCCACCTAACGACCAACCAATATACACTGCAGGCTTGGCAACCGATTCTGCGATAGCATTAACGACATTATCTAAACTGTAGTTGCTTAGTTCATGTTCTACGTTATTACCAAAGCCTGGCAAATCAACAGTGATCACTTGAAAGTTCTGTGACAAAGGCTCGATTAATTCTTGCCAAATGCCAGAGTTTAAACCCCAACCGTGTATAAAAACTAATGGGATCCCTTGCCCGTAACTCGCAATATTCAGTGTTTCTGCCATTATTAATCTGGATTCAATAAATTGGACGGGTATTTTACCCAAAGGTTGCTGAGAATGGAATTTGGCAAGATCATTAATTTCCCTTTGTTTTCTTTTTTTAAGCGCGCAAAAACAAACCTTATAAGTGATGGCGCAAAACAATTTAAAATAGCGCTTTCAAGCTGCGAATTGTGTCGCCAGTCTTGTTCATCAATCAGTATGCTTTGTCAGTATTGCGAACAAGACCTGCCCTATTTTAATCAACAAGTCATTCAAGGTGATTTATTAAATTGGCCCGCGATTGATAAAGCACTTACCCCTTATCAATTTGACCAACTAATTTCATTATCTTCGTATCAGTGGCCGTTTTCAAAATGGATCAGCCAATGTAAATATCAAGGTCGGTTTGAATTAACCACCATGCTAGCACAACTACTTAGCAAGCATTGGCTCGCTTTACACAGCCAATATGCACTTGAACGGCCCGATGCAGTTATCGCTGTGCCGATGCATATTAACCGCTGGCAAACTCGCGGCTATAACCATGCGCATTTATTAGCTGAGCATTTTGCCAAACTCAGCCAGATATCTTATCTACCTAATTTCATTGTTCGAGAAAAAGCGACGAACAGCCAAGTCGGCAAATCGGGGGTTGAACGTCGCAAAAATCTCAAAAATGCCTTTACGCTCACTAGCAAGCGTAAAAAATTACCTGAGCATATACTGTTAGTCGACGACGTAGTCACCACTGGCGCAACCGCTAATGAATTATCACGACTGCTAAAAAAACACGGTGTAAAAAAGGTCACCTTAGTGACCTTATGTATTTCGCTTATCGATAATAGTTAAGTACACATTCAAGCACTAATAAGCACTAAAAACATGCGAGAAAAACAAGCTATTCGCGAGTAGCTTTGCCGTACCTTGCCAGTAACCCCTAAAGGTGAGATTCTCTGTGGTTGCGATCACTCGACCTTTGCCAACATTATGCGCAATAACAGCGGCGTTATTAGCAATACGATTGACTAAGTTTTTATCGGTATAACCACTAAGCAACGGTGATTTACTGTATTGAGCAACGGTAATAAACGGCGTCGATGGCAAGTCCATAATTAAATTACTGTTTCTAAACATAGGTAAATTCTGATCTGTGAAACCGTAAGCCAGTGGGTGGCTGGTATCTAATTGGGTTTGATAAATGGCGCCGCTGATACGTTTACGACTGGCAAGGTTCGCTTTGTCTTGATACGGCAAGTCTGAGGTATCAAACATTTGGTTAATTTGCTTCTTGCTAACAAAATTCGCATTTAATAAGCCCTTTTCACTTGACCATTTTGCTGCACGTTTTTGCGCAACTAAAGTACCGCCATGTTTTATCCACAGCTCTATTTTGGCAGTCATTGCATCAGAGAAATCAGCGTAACTACCATCAACCATGATCATATGACTATAACGGCTTAACTCAATTTTATTTAAACGTTGTTTTTCAACTACAGTAACGGGAATGCCTAATTGTTTATCAAGGTAAAAAAGGACTTCTGCCGTTTCATATTGTGAAATGCCTTTGCCGCCAACAAGCAATACTTCAATCGGTTTTAATGGCTTAATTGAACCACTGCCCAAATCCACCCCTTCAACCGATAAGCCAGAGGAAATAGCAAATAATTCAATGCCAATATTTTGCGCAGCACTGGTTAATATACTTTGCCAATTAGCTGGCTGTTCAATACCTGAAGGAATAACGATACTGCCTGTTCCAAATTTCTGGCTGCCTTGTACAACCTTGGCTGAAAACGCTTTGGTGGTGACTTTCGCTTTCACCCCTTGGCTTAACAGTTGTTGCAATAATTTAGGCGCTAAATAATGGTGCCATTCAAATGCATAAGCGTATGCATCGCTGGCAAGTTGTTCGGTTTTCGCTGCGCTAGCTTGCCATGTTTGTTGTGCCAGTTTTAAACTACGACTGCGCTTTATTTCTTTAACGTTTAAGTCCAAGGCTAGCGACATTGTCCAGCCGGAAACATCATAAAAGCTGTTGTCGTTAAACTGTGTTGGCTGGGCAAACAAGGTTTTAATAATACGATATTGCGGCTGATTTAACGGCACATAAAAACTGCGGCCTTTTGGATATAAAACACCATCAGCGCGATAATCCGATGCTAAAGCAAAAACATCAATTTTATGCTGAGTCAATTTGGCTAATAGTTCATTAACGCGGTAACTGTCTTGGTTGGCCTGAATTAAATAGCCATGATAATTTTCATCATCGACTAAACCTTCAACACTTTGATAAAAGTCATTTCGATAATTTTTTAGTGAGTCACGGTTTTGCCATGCACCATGAATGGTAGATAAAGACGTGGTAACGTGGTTTTGAATACCTTGAGCAAAAGTTAAATCACCATTCGCCGTTTTTTGCACCATGCCTCGGCTACTAGCTTGTTCAAATAAAATGCCAATGCCGCCACTAATATCTGGGTAGGTTGACCCTTTGCCATAATAAAAATCATCAAAGCTTTCTTGACTAAAATACAATTGCTGTTGTTGGTCAAGTGCTGTCGCATGATACTTAGCAAGCGCTGTGGTTAACTCAATATTCGCTTTTGGCGTTAGTGGGTTGTTTCGTGTCGGAATACCCGGTTGGAAAAAGTAACTGCTATGCGATCCCATTTCATGAAAGTCACCTAGAATATTCGGTTGATACTGATAGAAATAAGGTAGGCGATTAATCGTTTCTTGTTGCGTAAGTAATAGCCAGTCACGATTTAAGTCAAAACCAAAATGATTGGTGCGACCCGTGCGCCAGGGTTGGTGATGTTCGATATGATCAGGATTGGTATTAATAGTACTGTTGCGATGAGTATTGACCCAATTAACAAACCGGTCCATACCGTCTGGGTTCATGCTAGGTTCAAGTACAAGAATGGTATTATCTAATAATTGCTTAATCGACTCGCTGTTGCTTGCCCCTAAATAATAAGCAACCACCATAGCGGCATTAGCACCACTAATTTCATCACCATGTACACTGTAACCTAACCAAATAACGAGCGGCTCGTCGGCTGATTTTTTTGCCTTATTAGTATTTAAAAATGAACGTTTTGCTAACAATTCATCCAAGTTCGCTAAGTTTTGCTCAGCAGAAATTGTCACTAATAGTTGGCTACGCAATTCATTGGTTCGGCCAATTTGAGTAAGTTTAACGCGTGAAGAGCTGCTCGCTAATTGCTGAAAATACGACACTAGTTGGTCATGGCGAACATGCCGGTCTCCAATTTCAAAACCGAGTACTTTTTCTGGCGCAACCACTTGTGAGTTATATAGCTCCCCTTCAGGCAAGTAACTATGTACTGGCGCAGCAACCGCAACAGTTGCAGCCATTAGCACTAATAAACAGCCCAAAATAAAACGACTATACGTCATGCTTTTTTCCTTAAACTTAGAAAACCGATGTGCTTATTAGGCAAGCTTTCTAAAAATTCGATTAAATAAATCAGCTGAAAAATCATAATTAATGATGACACTGAACAACTTAGCTACTTTAGCATATTAATTTAAGTACAGTTATATCAATCTAATACTGGCGTCTTGGCATTTTGCAGCGTAAAATAGCCATACTTGACTCAATTAGTCGGGTATTAGGTGGTCAACCTACAATTAACAACTGCATTGAAGAGTATACAGACACTATGATCAATATTTCCGAGTCGGCACAAGCCCATTTTGTAAAGCTGCTTTCCCAACAAGCAGAAGGCACAAGTATTCGCATATTTGTTGTTAACCCTGGCACTGCAAATGCCGAGTGTGGCGTATCTTATTGTCCACAAGATGCAGTAGAACCAGAAGACATGAAACTCGAATATAATGGTTTTCTTGCCTACGTTGACGAAGCTAGCAAGCCGTTTTTAGAAGAAGCGGAAGTTGACTTTGTTACCGACCAAATGGGTTCTCAACTTACCTTAAAAGCACCTAACGCCAAACTACGTAAAGTTGCCGAAGACGCGCCTTTATTTGAACGTGTTCATTATTTCATTCAAGCAGAAGTGAATCCACAACTGGCTGGCCATGGCGGTGAATGTACCTTAATGGAAATTACCGAAGACGGTTACGCAGTATTGCAATTTGGTGGTGGCTGTAACGGCTGTAGCCAAATAGATTTAACCGTAAAAGAAGGCATTGAAAAGCAGCTGCTTGAAATTATGGGCGGTGAAATTAAAGGTGTTAAAGATATGACTGAACACGAACGTGGTGAGCACTCTTACTACTAATAGTTTCAACTGTCAGTGAACCATATATTAGAAAAACTAGGCCAAGACCCTAAACTTAGCATGAAGCGGTTTATACAGGGAATTGGCCTTTTTGTTATTGGTATTTTATTTATCTTTTTAGGATATTACCAGCACCACCTATGGCAAGTGCTGGGTATAGTTTTTCTAAGTGTGGGCTCTTTAGTGGCGGCTTGGAGTTATATCGGTTTGTTTGCCAATCGGCTTTATCATATTTTTAATCGCCACAAATGACCCGAGACAGATTCAAGATACTAGTTACAAGAGGCTCGCTGCAAGCTTTAAGAGTTTAACTTCTAGCTTATCGCTTGTAGCTTGTAACTTCTAGCTTGTAACTTCCCACTTTTAGCTTCTAGCTTCTAGCTTGTAACTTCCCGCTTGTAGCTTTTACAGCGGACTAATTGAAAAGTGATGGCTAGCAATAATAAAACCTTCACGCAAATAAAATTTATGCGCCATATAACGCTGTACACCTGAGTCTAAATGCATTTGTTGGCAACCTTGTTCTTGCGCGTAAGCTCTTAGCCACTTCATCATAGTGCGACCCGCGCCGTATGAGCGATGCTCTTCATTTGAGACAAAATCGTCAACATAAACATGTTTGCCCCATGCGAGCTTTTCACCAACAACAAAGCCTGCAACACAGAGTATCTGGCCTTCTTTTTCGATGTAGGCGATTTGATAATCATTTTGCATTTGCTTTTTAATTTGTTTTTCAATGTGACTAAGTGAAAATTGCGGACGCAGTTGTTGTAAAACCTCGGCAATACCGCGTAATGAAGTGCGCTTGTTAGCCAATTGAACTTGCATTTGAATACCTTTACAGATGAAATAAAATAACCTGTTATCAGCATAAAACAACTCGTGGTCGCTCACAAGACAAGTTCAGTCTTAGTTACAATAAAAACGCTTAGATAAGCGCCCATATTCAATAATTTATCTGCAGTTAATGGTGAGCATTGCGTTAGAATAGCCTGGCTAATTATTAGTTTTCACATTTAGGTATTGCTTTGCACTGGAAAAAAACACAAAAAACTTTATTGTCGCTTGCGCTGCCAATGATATTTTCAAATATCACCACGCCTTTATTAGGCTTGGTTGATACTGCCGTGATTGGCCATTTAGAACATGCTTATTATTTAGGTGGCATTGCTGTGGGTTCAATGATCATCGCGATGATTTTCTGGCTCGCCGGTACCTTGCGCATGGCAACCACGGGGGTGATATCGCAAGCCTTAGGAGAGCAAAACAGCGAGCAAGCTTGGCACTATCTTAAACACTCTTTAGCGCTGGCAGGCACCTTAGCTGTATTGCTTTTGCTATTTCAATGGCCGATACAAACCCTCGCCTTTTATCTCGTGGGTGGCAGTGAACAAGTGCAATTTTACGGACAACAATATTTTGCCATTCGCATTTATTCAAGCCCAGCGGCGTTACTGAATTTAGTGTTTTTAGGCTACTTCATTGCCAGCCAGCGCGTTAAATGGGTAGTGGTGCAATTATTTGTCATTAACAGCATCAATATTGTTTTAGATCTGTGGTTTGTAATTGGTCTTGATTGGGGCGTGCAAGGCGCGGCAAGCGCGTCTGTTATTGCCGATTATTGCGGTTTAACATTGCTGATTTGGGTGCTTAGAAAAGAGTTACTACAGCTCATTAGTCAACAAAGTACATGGTGCAAACAAACCTTTAAAAAGTTACTAGTGCTTAATCAAAACATTTTTATTCGCTCGTTAGTTTTACAAGTTTGCCTTGCTTACATGACGGTCAGAGGCGCGCAGCTTGGCGATGTGTATTTAGCAGCTAATGCTATTTTACTTAATTTGTTTATCTTTTCAGCCTACGCACTTGACGGTTTTGCTTACGCGGCAGAGTCTTTAGTCGGCCAAGCTTTTGGTGAAAATAAACGCGCGAATGCAGGCGCTGGCTCATCAAGTAACAACATCCATCATGTTGTTATCGTTTCTGGTGTTTGGAGTGCCTTAGTGGGTATAAGTTTTGCGCTGTGTTTGTATTTTTTTGGCGATGCGTGGATAAAGGTATTAACTGACTTACCTGAGGTATTAAACACCGCTTGGTATTTCATGCCGTGGATGATCGCCATCTGCCTAATTGCCTGGTTATCGTTTTTATTAGATGGCGTTTATATTGGTTTAACCCAAGCAAAAGCGATGCGCGATAGCATGCTTTTTTCAGGGCTAATATTTTTTATCGTCATAGCATTAACCTTTGATTCTGGCAACAACGGTTTGTGGTTTGCCTTTACTATTTTCATGCTTATGCGCGGCTTAAGCTTAACCGGGCATTACCTTTATCATCGTCAACGCATTACAAAGCTGTAACAAACTAGTCTGTAGATATAATTGACTCGCCTGCCTATTTACTAGAGTCTCTTCACGAAGAGGTTAATTACTAACCTTGGCATCTTGCAACGGGCAATTAAGTTTGTCGTTGCACGTAAGCGCTTATTTCAACTCACCGAAATAAGCGCTTATAAATGATTTAACATTTGATGGTGCAATCTATGGATATAAAACAACTTACGTATACATTACCTGCTATACAAATCACCTTGCAAAGCACTGTTCTGCATGGTTTTTCACTTTTATCATCTACAGCCTACACCGTTTTCAATACACATCTATCTCTTAGAAATCATTTATAAAGCACTTAATTTCACAGGCTATTTTGACTGTTATTTTAGTGCCTTGATTGACAATTATTTTTGCCGATCGCCTTAAATATTTCGAAAAAGATACTAACCCTAATAGGTAATACATGTATTTAAACGCTAAAAAACTCGCTTTGGCGGCTATCACAACATTCTCTTTTGTTGTGCAAGCAGCCCCCATTCACTTTGCTTTAGGTAAAAGTGGCGACCCAACAAACTCAGGAGCCGATCCGCAATGGCAAATTGCTAATACGGGTAGCTACAAAAAAATCACGGACCCGTTATTAAGCAGCTACCTTATTAATGTCGAGCAACAAGACGTTACCATTAATTTATTTACGGATTCTGAAAATGCTAAAAGCCTGATGCTTAATAAAGTCAGCGGTATTAGCATTGATGGCAATAACAAAGGCGATATTAATGGTGAAGAAGTCTTAAACATTAGTTTTGATCAAGATGTTTACGTTAACGCTATTTATCTTGAAAACCTCAACAATGCCACGCAAGTTGACTTTAACATTGCCGATCAAGGTTGGCAGGCCATCACCGAAGTTAGCTCAGGTGAAATCCATGCCAAACTGTTAGCCAATGAATTGCTGCAAGTTAAATTACACAATGCCAATAACGATGAGCAATTTAAACTAGCAGCCCTAGATATCTCGTTAAGCGCGCCGGAATCTCATGCCCCTAAAGGTAACTTTATTCGCTTAAGGCCATTGCAAAATCCCGGTTATGACAAATTGCTGGGGAATTTTTGGGGTATGGAAGGAAAAACCGCGCAAGATGTTTTCAAAATTATTGCCGAAACACAACCAACTGAATTAGAAAGGTTTATTTCAGGGCCATTTGACTTAACAGGTTCAGTGCCGGTTGATGAAGGTGAGCCAGAAATGAGCATAGGTGAATTTCTAAATACCGTAACTGAGCTTTGCGATTGTATTTTTACCCCCAGAGTCAGCTTAGATTATTATAAAAAAAGCAATGCCTGGAGCACTGAATACCCCGACAATACCTTTTGGGCCGTTGTTGATAACTTATACCATTTACCTTTAGATAAACCTATTCGTAAAATGAGTATCGATAATTGGGGCGCGTTTAGCAGTAACTATGACGATGAAGAAATTAATCAGTTACTGATCCGTTTAGACAGCATGGGCATAGAAGTCGCCACCAACTATATCGGCGGCAACCCTAACAGCTATGATATTGTTACCACAGGTGCCTTTGGTGTTGATCCAACTACGTTCCTCCCTAAAATTGCTGCGCATAAAGCCCTAGCCTTAAATGAGTCTATTAAAGATCTTATTTTATATTTAGACTTTAATAGTCCCGCTGAAGAGTTTTCACAACTACCTTCCGATGAACAAGCAGATCTTTTTGTTGAAATTGGTCAGCAACAAGATATCTACGGATTTACCTTTGTTTGGCCCGTTCACAACGCCGACTGGTGGCAATTAGAGTCAACTTTTACCAGCGCCAATGGCCCTTACCAAGGCAAAAGCCTGTATCAAGTATTGCTGGAACAATTAGACGCGACTCCAGCCCATACGCCGCAACCATTAGATGGCGCCCAAGGTGTTAGCACCCAACAAACGCTTTCTTGGCAACACGGTTTACAGTCGCAGTCATACCAAGTGTATTTAGGTGACAGTGAAAATAACCTACAGTTAGTGTGCACCACAACCACACCAGAATGCACCGTCGATACGTTAGAAAATAATCGCCATTATGTTTGGCGAGTTGACAATATCAGCGCCCAAGGTGAAGTCATCGGTAATGTTTGGCAATTTAGCACCGCCCTAGAATTAACTTATATACCCAGCCAAGACGCTTCGGTAGTTGAAAATAAACCAACGGAAAATAAAGGCCTGATCACCAACTTACGTTTAAAAGAAAAAGCAGGTGAAGATAACTTAGCCTATGTTGACTTTATTCTTGATGATGAAATCGCCAACGTGAACAAAGCAACATTAAAAGTTTACTTGCAATCAGAAATCAACTCGCCTGATACCACTTTGCTTATTTCAGCAGCGCAAGCAGGCTCATGGCAAGAGAGTAGCCTTAACTGGCAAAATCAACCAGGCATTAACCAACAAATTTCCTCAATCAATAACCTGAGCCAAGGCTGGCTTGAAGTTGATATTACTGACTTTGTTAAGCAACGAACAACGAACGAGATCAGCTTAGTGCTAAGTGCAACCAGTAGTACCTTACTCAAACTCGCATCAAGAGAAACAAGTTTTGCTCCGATGTTAGTTATCAACTAATTAGCTCAATAACTCATTGCTAAAAGTACATTTTCATTCACTCAAAAGAGCTGTAAAGGTCGACTTTGCGGCTCTTTTTCTGTCCGCAACTTCAGTTATTTTAAAGCTAACTTCTCTTGGATTGTTTTCTGAACATTGATTTGTAGCAAAAAGGACCACTTAAAAACAAGATAACACTATAATTATGTCTTAATTCGCGTTATTTTTACTGTTCAAAAATTACGAGGGTTATTTCATGAACAAGTGCTTGCTCGCTATTGTTATTTTATTTGCTCATTTTAGCGCCAGTGCTGCGGTTATTTTACAATACCATCATGTCAGTGATACAACGCCCAAGAGCACCAGTATCACCCCAACGCAATTTGAAGCGCACCTGCAATTTCTAAAAGATAATCAATTTACTGTTGTGCCTTTATCGTCTGTCATTGATAAAGTTAAACAACAAACGCCACTGACAGATAAAACCGTTGTTATAACCTTCGACGATGCTTACATCGATATTTTAACCAATGCTAAACCTTTGCTCGATAAATTTAATTATCCATTTACCATATTTGTTAACCCGGGCGTTATCGAGCGAAATTCAAGCAGCAACCTTACTTGGCAACAATTAAAAACCATGGCAGATGAAGGTGTGATTATTGCCAATCACGGCTTTGAACACGACTCACTGGCTAGAATTCCAGACAATATGCCTCAGCAGCAGTGGTTAGAAAAACAAGGTGAACTGTTAAACGCCGCAGAAAAAATGATCGAAGAAAAAACCGGACAAAGTTGGCGCTACTTTGCTTATCCTTATGGAGAATATACCCCTGAGATCCAGCAATGGGTGCGTGATAATGACTTTATCGCTTTCTCACAACAATCGGGTGCCGTTGGCTTGAACACCGATTTAACCAGTATTCCTCGTTTTCCTGCGTCTATGCCATACGATAAAATTTCAAGCTTGCGTGATAAGTTAAACGCGCTGCCTTTTGATATTTCGTTAGATGAGTACGCAGCAAAAACATTGTTTAACCACAAAGAAGCAACTAGCGTTACCATTGACCTTGTTGTTGACGATTTCTATAAATCGCAACTAAATTGTTATATATCTGGGTTAGGACGTCAAAAAATTAAATGGCAAGGTGATGAAAGCTTTAGCATGACCTTTTCTAAGCCCTTACCTACAGGCCGTGTTAGATCAAATTGCACCGCACCTAGCATTAATAAACCGGGTCGTTACTATTGGTATTCAAAACCTTGGTTTGTTTTAAAAGAAGATGGCAGTTGGTATCCGCTATAAGTGATTAGCTGAAAGGTTTTAGCTAAAAGCTGAAAAACAAGTTAAAAGCTCAAAGCGGTAAGTTAAAAGCGACAAGTCTTAGCCATTAAGTTTGACTATTTTTTCAAAATCACTGACCAGATCGTTGCCATTGATGGCTGGTGGCTGACCAACAATAAATTTAGGTTTAAATATCGCGGCAATTTCCCCTTCAGGGTTAATCAATACAATAGACGCGCTGTGATCAACTAGATAGCTGCTCGTTTGTGCTGTTTCTTCATCAACAATCGCATACATCAATCCTAAGTTTCGCGCAAAAGGAAACAAGGTACTGTGCTCACCGCGCAGTGCAACAAAAGCCGAATTAAAATAGCCAATATACTGATTTAACTTATCTTGGCTGTCCCGTTTTGGATCAACAGAAACCAAGAGTACCTGATTGTTAGGATCAATAGCTTGTAGCTCATCGTAAATAAAATTAAGCTCTTGCAAGGTGGTTGGGCAGACATCGGGACATGAGGTATAACCAAAAAACACCCAAGACCACTTCCCTTGTAAACGGCTATTATTGAATACGTCACCTTGATGGTCTGTTAAGGTAAATGACTTTATGTCACGTGGCTGTTGGTAATACAAAGCGTGTTCAGGTGCTGCTATTTGCGTGTATTTATAGAACACTAGCCAACCTATGGATAACGAGACAACACCAACAATAATATACAGCCATTTATTCATTACGTTTTGATTTCCTTTTACTGTTTCTTTTTTAAGGCTTAACTGTTTTAGCTCATCGGCAATAAATAATGATCAGCCAACAATACTATGAACAGCGCCATCAAGTGCACAATTGAAAATTTAAAGGTATCCATTGCGGTATTCTCATCGGCATTAAATTTTAATTTCCACGCATAGCAGAAAAAAATCACATTTAAAATGACCGCGCCAATTAAGTACAACCAGTTACTCATGCCTACTAGGTAAGGTAATAAGCCGACAATAAATAATAACACCGTATAAAGTAGAATTTGTGTTTTGGTAAATTCGATACCGTGCGTTACCGGCAACATCGGAATATTTACTTTGGCGTAGTCATTTTTTCGATGGATCGCTAAGGCCCAAAAGTGCGGAGGTGTCCAAGTAAAAATAAGTAAAACTAACAATAACGCATTGGCATGAATTTCATTAGTCATCGCCGTCCAACCTAATAAAGGAGGAATGGCGCCAGCTAAGCCACCAATAGTGATATTTTGCGGCGTTGCTCGTTTCAAATACATGGTATACACCACGCTATAACCCACTAAACCAGCAAAGGTTAACCAAGCCGTTAATGGGTTAACCAACGCATACAAGATAACAAAACCACTAATTGCTAATACAAACGCAAATATAATCGCTTTTTGCGCAGTAAGTTTTCCGTTCGGCAGAGGCCGATTATGCGTGCGCCCCATAATGGCGTCAATTTTCTCATCAACAATATGGTTGACCGCAGCGGCCGCAGCCGACAGCAATGCGATACCTAACATGGCCGGTATTAACAGCTGCCAAGGAATAGCCCCTGGCACAGATAAACTCATACCTACCAAGGCAGTAAGTACTAACAAAGCAACAACTTTTGGTTTTGTAATTTCATAATAAGCACGCCAATTTACAAACAGCGATGATGAAGGGCTCTGCGTTAACACGGATAATTGTTTCATCTTTGCTCCTTAAATTTTACGCTTTAAACTATACGTTAAAGCAATTAATGCCATCATTAAACAAGCGGCAACTAGGTTGTGACTAACCGCAATACTAAGTGGCAGTGAAAACCAAATATTTGAAATGCCCAAAGACACCTGCACAACTAACAACGCCCCTAAAACACCTGCGCTGGTGCGAAAAAATCGAGTTTGAGAGCGGGTAAATATCACCAACGCCAACCAACCTAAATATAACGCGGTGACAATTGCTCCTAAGCGATGCATAACATGAATGGTTAAGCGCTCATTGTGATTTAAATGACCAAACTCATAACTGTCTCGTTCGGGAGGAATAAGGTCAAAGCTGTTGTCAAAGCTCAGTTGCTCTTGCCAACCTGCCTGACAAATCGGAAGTTCGGTGCAAGTTAACGCCGCATAGTTTGATGAAGTCCAGCCCCCTAAGGCAGTTTGTGCAAACAAAATAACAATGCCAATAACCGCAAACTTGCTGTATTTCTTCACTTGCCAGTCTGACGTTGGCAAACGATAAGGCTTAAGCCGTAGATACAATAAAAATAATAAACATAAGGTGGAGAAACCACCTAATAAATGCCCCATCACCACAACAGGCATTAATTTTAAGGTGACGGTCCACATACCAAGTGCCGCTTGAAAAGTCACCAAAGCAAGAATCGCCAAGGGCAGAAAAATTGGTATTCCCTGACTTCGAAGCCTTATTGAAATTATCGCAATAGCTAAAATCAGTAAGCCTAGCGAGCCGGCAAAGTAGCGGTGAATCATTTCATTCCACGCTTTTTCTGGCTCGACAACTTGGCCAGGAAAATTCTGCTCAGCTTTGGCTATTTGCTCTTGCGTTTGTGGCACATCTAACATGCCATAACAACCTGGCCAATCAGGGCACCCTAATCCTGCATGGGTGAGCCGAGTATAAGCGCCAAGGCCAACCACTAAAGTAGCGAGCAAGATGCTCACCAGTACAAGGCGGCGCACATGAATGACTTTACTACTTTCCATCATCAGCGCCCCTCTAACCTACTCTTGAATATTTAAGCAGCTTTTTCATATCAGCCAAAATTTGCTTACCGAATGCGGGTAAGTCGTTTTCTTGTGTTGGCGGCACATGCTGCAAAATAATATTGCCTAAAGGGTCAACCACAAAAACTGAGCCTTGATTAATTTTTTGTTTCGCCACACTTGGCATCGATAGCAGTTGCCATTGGCTTTGCTCAATTCGTTGGTTTTGTTCAACCGAGAGTTGATTTTGTACTAGCGCAACCGGTGTTACTCGTGGCATTTCTCGACCTAATGCCACATAAGAGTTGTGAACACTTTCTAATGTTTGCTGACAATGAAGTTGGCATGAAGAAGGCAATGCATACAAAATAAGCCATTGCTGAGGAAAAGGCACAGCTTCTAAACCGAGCTCGGTTAATGTTATCTCTTCATTCATTAACGTGCCTTGGTTAGTCACACCATAATCTAACCAGTTTTGCTCAAGCGCTAATTTTGCCAAAATAATTGGCAAGCCAAAGGTGAGCAAGACTAAAATTAATGTACGACGAGATTTTTTTTGTTTGGCTTTATCAAGCGTATTCATACTACGACCTCAACATTTTTTATTGTATTTTTTCGGTAGAATTATTCATTAGTTTTTCAAGTTTATTGCCACGAAAGTTAACCACACCGCTGGCCCAGAGCATTAACAACAACCACGCAGTGGCTAAACTAAACCATTGAAATGCATAACCTCTGTGTTTTTCTGGTGGCATAACAATCGGTTGCCATTCTTTCAAATATCCTACATTGGTGTTGTCATCAAGGTATATCACAAAGGGCAACAGTGATTTTTCAACCAATAATGCCATTTTATCTAGCTCTATTTGCTGAATACGCATTGGCCACACTTGCTTAGTAAAATCTTGCGCCATTAACATAATGCCTGATTCAATATAGCGCACATGACCACTTAATTGATGCTGCCCAGTAATTGGCACTACATCGGGTAATTTTTGTCGATCAATCGAGCCCTTTACCCAACCTAAATTAACGATGACGGCATATTGCTCAACCGTGACCAGTTGCAATACGCGGTAACCGAGCTCACCATTGTTAACCTGATTGTCTAATAGGAACAGCACGTTTGGATCAAAGTTACCTGCAAGTGACACAGGAAAGTCATTAAACTGTTCGACAAACTTTTCTGTTAATTCCTGCTCTGGCTGATAGTTCTGCATTGCTAACATATCCAGTAGCGGCAAAGCTTGCTGACCACTAAATTGCGTAATACGTGCTAGTCGTTGCTCTTTTTCAACCGCCCTAGCTGATTGCCACATACCGAGTTTTATCAGCCCAGCAAAAACTACTAAAGTTACAATGAGCCATGGCAAACGAATATTTGCTAGATTTATTCGACTTTGCCACAATGGTTGTGCTGATGACTTAACTATTGGCACGGATAAAAGTTCCCTTACAACAATTACAACAAAGTACAGGAGCAACAAATGATATTTAAAGCCGTCATCATCTGCCTACTAGCATTTATGGTTTATAACTTATTCAAAGCTATGGTTATCATGAATAAAAAAGGCGATAACCAAGTGTCTATGTCTAAATTTATTGACCGCCGATTAATGTTTTCAGTCGCCATTGTATTGTTATTACTTATTGGCTTAATGACCGGCTTAATTACCCCAAACCCTCGCCCTTATTAATCACTTCGTTAGCGTCAAGTTCCAAGCTAAAAGTTTCAATTTGTTAGCTTAAAACTTCTAGCTTCTAGCTTCTAGCTTCTAGCTTCTAGCCAAGTGACGCAGTAAATTCGTTTTAGTTCAAGAAGAAGGCACGGAGTTGACGATAGTCAATGAGTACCTTCGCCGCAGAAATTAAATGAATTAGCCAGTCACCTACAATATGTAGACGAAGACAAACAATATAACCCACACCACATCAACAAAATGCCAATACCAACTCGCAGCTTGGAAGGCAAAATGATTATCTGGAGTAAAGTGCCCTTTTAATACGCGGAAAAACATCACAATTAACATGATGGTACCAAGCGTTACGTGCATGCCATGAAAACCGGTCAGCAAATAAAAGGTATTGCCATAAATCCCACTGGTTAAATACAGCTGCATTTCTTCAGAATATCCGTGTGCATACTCTTGCACTTGAAAGTACAAAAACACTAAACCTAATAACACGGTAATACCCAGCCAAAGTTTAAGCTGAGGCCGTTTATTTTTCTCTAAAGCGATATGTGCAAAGTGAGCGGTAATTGAAGAGGTTAATAACAAAATAGTGTTTATCAGGGGTAAACCGTACCACCCCATAGCGGTTGTAGTGGTGCCGTCAGGTGTTTTTAGCAGCGGCCACTGCGCAGTAAATTCAGGCCAAAGCACTTCGCCTGTCATAGCATTATTACCGGCACCGTCTAACCAAGGTACTGCAAATGTTCTTGCGTAAAATAATGCGCCAAAAAATGCCGCGAAAAACATCACTTCTGAAAAGATAAACCAACTCATACCTTGTCGAAACGAGTTATCTAATTGGTGTGAATATTTTCCCGACATCGACTCGTTTATCACATTGCTAAACCAGCCATACATCATGTAAATCACTAACGCGATGCCAGCTAATAAAATATAACCACCACCACCTTCTTCGCTATTTAAATTAGAGACATAGCTGCCCGCACCAATAGCAATTAAAAATAAGGCTATTGCGCCAACAATTGGCCAATGGCTTTGTGCGGGTACATAATACGTTTCATACTTTTTTGTTGTCATTGTTGTTCCCTTTTCTCTAGGCGCTAACTAGCCACTTGTTCGGTAATATCGTACAAGGTATACGACAAAGTCAGAGTACTTACCTCGGGCGGCAGCTCAATATCTACATAAAACTGCAAGCCCATTTCTACGTCTTCACTGGCTTTTAATGGTTGCTGAGTAAAACAAAAACATTCAATTTTTTGAAAGTAATTAGCAGCAATTCCCGGAGACACCGACGGCACGGCTTGCCCGACAATGTCATAAGTGGCTTTATTTTTAGCGTAAAACTTAACAAACTTTGTTTCACCCGGATGAACTTTCATTTCATTTATTATTGGCTCAAACTGCCAAGGAATACCTTTAGCCGTTCGAGTAATAAACTGCACAGTGACGGTACGAGAAGTATCAATACCATCAGCAGATATTTGCGCCGCTGTGGTATTGGTTTTCCCGTTCAATCCGGTGATATCACAAAAAACATCGTATAAAGGCACTAACGCAAAGCCAAAACCAAACATAGCAAACACAATAACGACCAATTTTTTGATCACTTTTTTATTTTCTGCCTGCGCATTGTTCATGGCTGGTTGTTCGGTGTCTTTATTCATAAAGATGCTCTACCTAATCAATTTTTGGTGGTGTACTAAAGGTGTGATAAGGCGCAGGACTCGCAACCGTCCACTCTAGCCCTTCAGCACCATCCCAAGGTTTTGCTGGTGCTTTTTCACCACCACGAATACATTTGATCACCACAGCCAAGAAAATAAGCTGAGATAAACCAAAGGCAAAACCACCAATACTGACCCACTTATTAAAGTCGGCAAATTGCAACGCATAATCAGGAATACGACGTGGCATACCTGCTAGTCCTAAGAAGTGCATTGGGAAAAACAGTAAGTTCACCGAAATTAATGAACACCAAAAATGCCAGCGACTTAAGGTTTCGCTGTACATATGCCCTGTCCATTTAGGTAACCAGTAATAACTCGCTGCATAGATAGAAAACAATGAGCCAGTAACAAGTACGTAATGAAAGTGAGCAACCACAAAGTAAGTATCATGATATTGAAAATCTACCGGCGTCATCGCGAGCATCAAGCCAGAGAAACCGCCAATGGTAAATAAAATCACAAAAGCAATTGAAAATAACATCGGCGTTTCAAAGGTCATCGCGCCACGCCACATAGTGGCAACCCAGTTAAAGACTTTTACACCTGTTGGTACCGCTATCAACATGGTGCAGTACATAAAGAATAACTCACCAAATAACGGCATGCCGGTGGTAAACATGTGATGCGCCCAAACAATAAACGACAACAAGGCAATAGACGAAGTTGCGTAAACCATTGAGCTATAGCCAAACAGTTTTTTACGTGAAAATGCCGGAATCGTAGTTGAGACGATACCAAAGGCAGGCAAAATCATGATGTAAACTTCAGGGTGGCCAAAGAACCAAAAAATATGTTGGAACAAGACAGGATCACCACCGCCAGCAGCGTTAAAAAAGCTGGTACCAAAATAGGTATCGGTTAATAACATAGTGACTACCCCTGCCAAGACGGGCATCACCGCTATTAACAAGTAGGCAGTAATGAAAAATGTCCAAACAAACAATGGCATTTTCATGTAGGTCATGCCTGGTGCACGCATATTCATGATGGTAACCACGATATTAATCGCGCCCATAATCGATGAAATACCCATAATATGCACAGCAAATACAAAAAATGCCGTACTACCATTTGAATAAGTGGTTGATAGCGGCGCGTAGAAAGTCCAGCCAAAATTAGGCGCGCCTGACTCCATAAAGAAAGAGCCGATTAAAATAGAAAAAGCGAATGGTAATATCCAAAAGCTCCAGTTATTTAATCGAGGTAACGCCATATCTGGCGCCCCTATCATCATAGGTAACATCCAGTTTGCTAAGCCAGTAAATGCCGGCATTATCGCGCCAAATACCATAATCAAGCCGTGGACTGTGGTTAACTGGTTAAAAAAGTCTGGTTCAACTATTTGCAAACCCGGCTGAAATAATTCAGCGCGGATCACCATAGCTAAGGCGCCACCCGTTAATAACATGATGAAAGAAAACCACAGATACAAAGTACCAATGTCTTTATGGTTGGTGGTATATAGCCAGCGTTTTAAACCGGTCATTTTATGATCATCGTGATGCTCGTCATGCGAATCATGATCATTAGTCGTATCGTTAAGAACGTCTGTTGTCATTATAGTTACTCCCTATTTCGCACTTGCCGCATCAACGTCGGCAGCTTGTATTAAATCACCGGTGTTATTACCCCAAGCATTACGCTCGTAAGTCACAACTGCTGCAATTTGAGTTTTAGTTAATTGACCACCAAATGCAGCCATAGCAGGATTTTTCGCACTGCCATTAATCACCATATCAAGGTGGGCATTAATATCACCGGTAACGATTGCACTACCGATAAGTGATGGAAATGCAGGAGGAATGCCCGCGCCACTTGCTTGGTGACAAGCGCTACAGCTGGCGGTGTAAACTTGCTCGCCCATAGCCATCATTTCATCAAGGGTGTAAGTTTTTGTTAGATCTTCAACCGCCGGTGCGCTTTCCGCTACTTGTGTGGCGACATCATCAACAACATCCATTGCCGCTGATTTTATTTGTTCAACTTTGCCCGCAGGAGTTGAAGAATCATCAGCAGGAAGTCCCTTAACATCAGCAGCTTGCACCATATCTCCGGTATCGTTGCCCCAAGCATTTCGCTCGTAAGTAACAACGGCAGCAAGTTCTTTTAAGCTAAGTTGTTTACCATAGCCTTGCATTCCAGTGCCAGCACGGCCGTTGACGACAATATCAATATGAGCTTGGATATCGCCGGTGGCAATTGCGCTGCCTTTTAGTGCAGGAAATGCTGGAGGAACACCTAAACCAGTGGGCTGATGACATGCAGCACAATGTGCCATATAAGTGGTTTCACCTAAGCTCATTAATTCATCCATAGACAAGGATGCATTTAACGATTGCTGCTCAGCTGCTAAAGCCTGTGCAGCTATGTCGCGTTGCTCAACTAGCCATTTTTCATAATCGGCTTCAGATCGCACGTCGACAACTACCGGCATAAAGCCATGATCTTTACCACAAAGCTCTGCACATTGGCCGCGATAAATACCGGGTTCATCAACTTTGGTCCAAGCCTCATTAATAAAGCCTGGATTAGCATCTTGCTTAACCGCAAAAGCTGGCACCCACCAAGAGTGAATAACATCGTCTGAGGTAATTAAGAATCGAACTTTTTTATTAACAGGAATAACAAGAGGTTTATCAACTTCAAGTAAGTAGTGCTCGCCCTTTTCAGCGTTATCACTTACTTGATTTTCGTATTGCTCTCTAGGGGTTGAAAGCACTGAATAGAATTCTATATCTTGGTCAAAGTACTTATAGTGCCATTTCCACTGCGAGCCAGTAATTTGAATAGTAACATCTGAATCGTCATTATTTTCCATCTCAATTAATGTACTCGTGGCAGGCACTGCCATGGCAATTAAGATGACAATCGGAATTGCGGTCCAGAGGATCTCGACCTTAGTACTTTCATGAAAAGTGGCTGGTTTTACCCCTTTAGATTTTCGATGAAAAATCATCGACCAAAACATTGCGCCAAATACAACAAGACCAATAGCAGTACAAATGTACATCACCATCATATGCAGGTCATAAACCTCCCTGCTAATATCTGTTGCGCCCTTTGTTAAATTTAACTGCATGTCGGCCCAAGCTGAACTAGAAAATAACATTCCTAGTAGCAACCAAACCTGGTTACATCTCTTCACTCAACATCTCCTTCTGCTTGTAAAAGCAAAACAGAACGTTTTGAAGCAAACAACTTAATTACTTATATTGGTTCTGTTTGGTTTTCTTATTATTATTTCCAACGTAAGGTAGAAACCACGCATTTACACCACGCTTTCTTCTATTTTCTTATTATCATTTTGTCTATTTGCTGTACTAGAATTACTTAAATTTTATTCAAGGTCTAGTTTTTTTATGACATAGATCAACAAAAAAACCTGTGATATCAATAGAGTATCTACTCTAGGAACGAATAAAAACGGACATATATATTCGTGATAAAAATCACAAAAAATTTGCTTCAGGCGAAGAGGGCTCTAGTGTTGAGCTGATTAAATAAACAACAATTTATTGAAAATAACGAGAGTATTGGCGGAGACAAAAACAAAAAATACGACATAAATTATGTCGTATTTAAGACTCTGTTTTTCTAGGCTTATCATTTAAGTTGAGGAAAAATATCTTAGTTAAAGCTGAAATAATAAAATTTAGATATGTTTACATCCAATCGGCAGAGCGAATAACCCCAACGGCGATCCCTTCAACATTGAAACTTTGGCTCGCTAGATCAACAACAATTGGAGAGAAATCTTCATTTTCGGCGTGTAAATAAACAACATTACCTTCACGCTTGAATCGCTTCACGGTAACGTCATCTTCAACTCTTGCCACAATAACTTGCCCGTTTTGCACATCACTGGTTTGATGAACCGCTAACAGGTCACCATCCAAAATACCGATATCCTTCATACTTTCACCATTTACCCGAAGTAAATAGTCTGCTGAAGGACGAAATAAGTTACCATCAATTTTATAATTTTCTTCAACATGCTCTTGCGCCAATATTGGTTCACCAGCAGCGACTCTGCCGATAAGTGGCAACCCCTCTTCTTCAATGAATTCTTCAGCTAGGCGAATCCCACGTGACGTGCCAGGCAACATTTCAATATAACCTTTTTTGGCTAACGCTTTTAAGTGTTCTTCCGCAGCATTAGCTGACTTAAAACCAAAAAAATCAGCTATTTCTGCACGAGTTGGCGGCATACCTGTAGCTGATATTTTTTCTTTTATTAGATCAAAAATCTGCTGTTGACGGGGGGTTAATGGTTTAAGCTCAGTCATTATATTTGCCTGTAAATATGAACAGTATACCTGTTATTGTATACAGCCTTTTAATAAAGGCAAGCTTAACATTGTGTAAAACGAAATTTTACACAACTATTGGCGCTGTTTTTAACTAATACACCTTTTATAAATGAAAGACATGACTTTTATTTTGTAACGACACCAAACTAACTAACCTCTTTAGTTTCAAACAGTAAGCTATAGAGAGCTTTCGTATTTTTTCTCATTAGTAACATCAAAAAAGTATTTAAATATAAAGGAAAATATTGAGTTACTAGTATATTATTAGTAAGAGATGACCTAAAGTTACATATTCGTACATATTGGCTGTTATTTTTACCAATTGATATTGAGGGAAACATGAGTTCTTATTCTATTGCTGAAAACTTCAATCAGTATTTCAAAATAAAATTTGCAAGCACCAAGGAACTCCAGCAAGAAGCATATAAAATTCGTTATGGTGTATATAGTGAAGAGCTTGGCTGGGAAGAACCAAACCCATTGCATATGGAATCTGATGAATGTGATAAATATGCCTATCACTGTTTATTAGAACACCGAAGAACTGGGGTATTTGCAGGGTGTATTAGATTAGTTATCCCACCAGCTGAAGATCCCGAAAAAAAGTTGCCTTTTGAAGAGCATTGTTTAAGTAGTGCAAAAACAGAAGTATTAGACACAACAACTTTACCACGTGGTGGCTTCGGTGAAATTTCACGATTAGCCGTACTTGCTTCGTTTAGGCGTCGTGAAAAGGAAAAGCAAGTTCCTTTCGTATTAAACGACGTTAATATGGACAACATGTATAGTCCCGAGGAAAGACGTAACTTCCCTAATATTGCGATGGGTCTATATTTAAGTGGCTTAGCTATGGCTACAATTTTTAATCATGTCGGTCTTGTTGTAATGATGGAGCCGAGATTAAATCGACGTCTAATTCGTTTTGGCTTGCCCTTTGAGCAAATTGGTGACGAAATGAATTATCACGGCCAGCGCGCGATGTTTTTTCTCGCTCGAGAGAAATTCGACACTGAACTAAATGATGAAATAAAGAAGCTTTATGCGATTTTATATGATGACCTCGCTTCTCAAATTTCATTAAGAAAATTTTCAAATAATGCAGAATTCAACTTGCCAGATATTAAGTTAATTACACCTTAGTCGCATGTTTTGGCAATATCTATTTTTTAAATAACAACGATAAAATAGTTTACTCTTAAGCTATTTTTCTAAAGGATTGCTATGTTTAACTACGAAGAAGCTTTCTCTCGTAATATCGGTTGGGTAACGAGAGACGAGCAACAAATACTGCGTAATACCCGTGTTGCAATTGGTGGGCTTGGAGGCGTAGGCGGCGATCATGCGATTGTTCTATCACGCCTTGGTATCGGGAAATTTAATATTTCCGATCTTGATGATTATGATGTAGCAAACTTCAACCGCCAAGCGGGTGCTAATATGAATACACTTGGTCGCCCTAAAGCGGAAGTCATGGAAGAAACCATTCGAGGTATCAACCCGGAAGCTGATATTAAGAACTTTGATCAAGGCATTACCGATGAAAACTTAGAAGAGTTTTTAACAGACGTTGATATTTATGTTGATAGTTTAGACATTTTTGCGTTAGAAATGCGCCGTAAAGTTTTTCGACGTTGTTACGAAAAAGGCATTCCAACAATTACTGCCGCGCCAATGGGAATGGGAACTGCATTTCTAGTATTCATGCCCGGCAAGATGACATTTGACGAATATTTTGCCATTGTAGATACGCCAGCAAACGCATCAGAAGAAGAAAAAGCGAACATTTTTAATGACAATATTATTCGTTTTGTTGTTGGTGTCTCACCTTCCATTCAGCAACGTCACTATATTGTTGATAGCACCTCAATAAACTTCTTTAAAAAGAAAGTACCTTCAACCTGTATGGGCATTTCGTTAGCCGCAGGTACCTTATGTACCAATGTACTTAAGCTTATTTTAAAGCGTGGTGATGTGATTTATGCACCACATGGGCTGCATTTTGATGCTTATCGAAACAAGTTAATTAAGACTTGGCGCCCTTGGGGTAATAAAAACCCTGTTCAACTGTATATGTTTTGGCGATTCAAACAAATCATTAAAGACAATACTTAAGCCATTTCAATCAACATCTATTAAAACTTCAAAGCTCTGTCAATGCAGAGCTTTTTTACATCCAAGATTAAAGCCTTGCAGCTTTTAACTTTCTACTTTTAGCTTCCTACTTGTAGCTTTCGCTTCCACTTGTAGCTTTTAACTTCCCACTTGCAGCTTTTAACTTCCCACTTGCAGCTTCGGCTTCCCACTTGCAGCTTCGGCTTCCCACTTGCAGCTTCGGCTTCCCACTTGCAGCTTCGGCTTCCCACTTGTAGCTTTCAACTTACCATTTATCTCTTGTAGCTCATCTCTTCCAACTTTTAGCTTTTAGCTTTTAGCTTCTAACTTGCAGCTTTTTAAGGCATAAAAAAACCGCCAATCGGCGGTTCTTTAAATGAGAGTTAAGTATTACTTAGCTTTGCGACGTGCTGCGCCAAAACCTAGTAAACCTAAACCTAACATTGCTAAAGTAGCAGGCTCTGGAACAGAGAATTCTAAAGAAGCATCATGCGTTCCACCAATACTTAAAATGTGACCTTCAGCTGTAGTTTCAACAAACTGTGGGTTGATAGGGTCAGTGTTTTGGTCAATACGGAAACGTACTGGCGCAGTATGGCTTGCTGCATATTCACTGAATGTTTGTGAACCACCACCAACTGCAATGTTAAAGATATCAGCTGCTGGGTTTACGTTAGTTACGTCACCAGAGAAAACTTGGTTACCTGGAGTACTTACGTGGCTCTTAATTTCAGTAGAAAATAAGTTAGTACCAGTAGCAAAACCATCTGCTGAAGTAAATAGTAACCAGTCAATAGTACCTGAAGTGTAGTTAAAATCAGTACCGTTGAATGTACCCATTAAATCATCAAACGTGAAGCTGATTAACCAGTCAACACCGTAACCGTTGTCACTTGGGCCAAATGGACCTAATTGTGAATCAACTAATGCAGTTGCACGGTTTGATAAGAAAGTACCTACTTCTAAGCCACCTTTTGAAACGATAGTATCGCCAACATCAAGACCGTTAAAATCGTTATCAGTAATTAAAGACTCTGATTCATAACGTAAAGTTAAGCTGTCTTTCCAACCAGTAGTTGTAGGACCGTCTGCAACTTGTGCGTTACCACCAAAGTCAGTACCAACATCAATGTAAATTGGATCTGCTGCTGCTGTCCCTGCAAATGTTAAAGCCATTGCTGCGGCTGTTAATAGTTTGTTCATTTTGTTAATCTCCGTTTGAGTTATGTTTGTATATAAGCAACGGAGATGCCAACTTTAAAAAAACCTTTAAAAACAACAAATTAACACAGCGGTGATTTTTAATTGTTTCAGCTTTGTAAAAATTACTGACACTTAATAACAAGCTATAAAGTGCGCTTTATTTGTTCAAATCTTTGCTTAGCGTCAAGGCTCAACTGACTCGAGTCAACATCGCCTAATAATGACTTAACTTCAGCATGGTTATTATTCGCCATTAACGCCTGTAAGTAATGAACTAAATAATTGTGATTACTTGGTTGTGCTTCTTTGGCTTGCGTCAAAAACGTTAAACTTTGTTGGTATTGTTTGTTAGCAAGTAAAGTTAAGCCATAAGTATTCATTATTGCGACATTATCTGGTGCCTGTTCAAATGCAGCTTTTGCATTGTCGAGTGCTTGTGTTGGCTTACCTAACTTTAGTGACAACATGGCAATATTGTTAAGCATGGCAAAGTGGTTATTCGTTTTACTTGCAACGTGCTGATAAATACTCATTGCTTTTTTAGGCTCGGTGCTTTCTAACAGTTCAGCTTGCTTTAATAGCAGATTCAGCGAAGGCTCTGCGCCTTTCGTAAAAGCATTAATCTGCTGAAGTGCTAATGCACTCTTATTAGTCTTTTGCAGGGCTGCTACATATTCAAGCAATACGGTTTCTACCTGACGCTGTTGATATACTTGACCTAATAATTGTTCAGCTAAAGCATAACGTTTTTCGAGATAAGCAATTTGGCCATCTAAATGCGTCATGCCAATATGTTCTTTATCTAGATTTTTCAAATTAGTTAATACACGTTTAGCGGCATAAATATCGTTATTATCAAGATGAATTTTCGCTAGATTTACTGCTAACCCTGTTGAAGTTGGCATTAAGTCTATGGCTTTTTCCATTTCAACAATCGCTTCTCGATACTTACCTTCAAGCTTCAAGACATTAGCTTTTGCTATTTGCGGTTTAGGGTTAAACCGGTTTTCTTTAATGGCTTTATCAAAGCTGGCGATAGCACCTTGGTAATCTTTGGTATTCGCTTGAATTTTGCCTTTAAACATTAATAACTGAATGTTTTTGTCATCTTTAGCAAGGCTTGATTCAACTACTTCCATGGCGGTTGTTAAGTCGTTGGTTAGCGCGTAATAGCCAGACAAAGCTAAAGCAGACACACTATTTGCATTGTTCTTGTCAAATTCAGCTTTTAGAAAACCTTCTATTCTTTCCTGATATTGCGCTTCGTTTGAAAAATTAAGTAAAGCAGCAACGGCGTAAGTCGCTTCCATGCTGGTCGAAATAACTTGCTGATAATATTCTATTGCTTGGTCAAAATTGCCTTCTTTTTCATTAAGCGCACCAAGCATATAAATAGCATTAACATTGTTACTATTAATTTTAGTCACTTTAACAAACTCTGCTTTCGCTTCACTTAGTTTGTCTTGTTTATCAAAAATTAAGCCATTAAGAATATGATGAAGTTCGGGATTAGACGTTTTAACCTTATTGGCAGCTTCAAATGCTTTAGTAAAGTCTTTATCAAATAGGTGCTTTTTAACGATTAAGGTTAACGCTGCATCCAATTCCGGGTTTTTATCATAGGCTTGTTCGAATAAAGATATAGAAGATCCGTCTTGATCAAAGTATTTGTAAAGCCCTTGTTGATAGTTAATATCAGCATTTTCAGGCTCCATATCTCGCGCTTTAGCAAGCAAGAAATCTGCTTCTGTTGCCTTACCTAATCGAAACATTTCTTGAGCAGACGCAGCTAATATTTGCGCATCTAGCTCGTCACTAGACGCACTTGCTAACTCGTCATATGCCTCACTTTCATAACCAAGTTGTAACTTTAATTGACTAAGCACGCGTTTAGCCGGGTGCTGATAAGTTAAATAATCTTTTATTTGCTCTAAATGAGAATAAGCCACTTCTGGCTGGTCTAATTGATACGCACTCATTCCTGCAGCGATTCGCGCCAATAACAAGCTACTATCAGCACGCAACGCGACTTCAGCATGTTGTTTAGCGACAGTAAAATCGCCATCAGCAAATCGACCTTGCGCTTTAATTTGATTAAGTACGCTGCTATTTGGACTGATCGTTAATAGCTTATCTGCTTGCTTTTCAGCCTCAGCAAACTTTGTTGCGTAAGCTAACGATAGCGCATACATAATACGCACTTCGTTAGCTTTTGGATGAATTTTCACGTATTGAGCAAATAACTCAGACGCTTTCTCCATCTCTTGCATACGATAATAAAGGTAAGCTTGATACTCGATGGCCTCAGCAAAGCCAGGTTCTGATTCAATGAGCTCTGCGGTAACAGCAAGCGCTTGGTCAAATTCTTTGTTTAAACCATGTAACCAAGCCTGACACAACACTTTAAGCCTAGAATCAATCGGTGATTGAATCACCTCATATAAAGCGACTTTACCTTCTTCATAATCAGAGCTTTTTACATAGCTCATCGCTAAAAAGGCATTTACCTTCAACATAGCTTCTGGTGTTAGCTCATTAGCTGCAGGTAAAAGTGTTAAAATGCCGTCAGTATCGGCAAGGTTATAATAAACTTTTGCTAACTCAGGTAAGACACTGTCGGCTGAAAAGTTATGCTGTAGGGCACGTTCTAATTCTTTTTCTGCCGCCAACCACATACCTAGACTGTTGTAGGCCTGGCCTAATAAAAACCGTCCTTCACCATGACTAGCATCTGCTCTTAATAAGTTTTTAAGATTGATAATCGCGGCATTAGCGTCACCCGCAGTAATAGATGCTTTTGCAGAGCTAATGTATTCTTCTGGACTTTTTGTGTCGCTACAACCATACAAACCTATCGTTAATGCCAATAGTGAAATAGCTACTTTATTTTTATACGCCATGAGAGTTTTGTCCTTGTTATAACAAAACACTCGCTTTAATTAACTATTTGAGCAACTAAAGTGAGTGTTAAATATGTTGTACTGTCATTATTATATGCACTAATAGTTGTTAGTATTAGTTACTAGCCAACTCAATAAGCTGCTCTTTTCGTTTAATAATTTCTTTATCATCACTTTTTGCTTTTTTAAGTACATCCAAAGCATCTTGCTTTTGATCATTGACGATCAACGCTTGTGCGTAGTTGAGCGTAATACTCACGTCTTCCCCACTTGATAATTTGTAAGCTTTTAAAAGCGTTTTCCACGCCTTAATATTCTCACCAGCTTTAAGCAATACCATGCCTCGAGTATCAACAACGTTGGCATATTCAGGAGCCAATTCTTCTGCTTTGGCGGAATACTTTAATGCCTGCTCAATATTGCCGCTATCCATATATAACCAAGCTAAATTGTTAAGTGTCACCACATCGTTTGGTCTGCTTTGTAACAGCTCTTCATAATGTTTAACCGCTTTACTTTCTTCATTCGATAAATAAAGGTTGGCTAACATGTTGCGTACTTTGTCGTCTTTTGGATTGTTAGCTATGTACTCTTCCAGCAAGGTTTGCGCTTCTGGCTTTTTATCCGCGCCGCTCAGTGCCGCGGCTAAATACACAACATTAGAGCTACTTTGTAATTTGCCGTATAAATAACGCAATTTAGGAATAGCATCGGTGTAGTTTTTATCAAATAAGTCAAAACGACTTTCAATGGCTGTTTTTACATCTTTGCCAATCGTTGAGTGATCCATTTTCCTATAGAGCGATTTGGCTTCATTCATGCGTTGGCTATTTAGCAGCAACTGCATTTTTAATAAAGACAAGGTTTGATTGTCGCCTTGTTGGGTGATGGCATTTTTCACCACAGTCATTGCTCTATCAGTATTGTCTTCTGCCTGCCAATACTTGGCTAACAAAATTACCGGCTCTAGGTGATAAGGGCTAGTTTTTCGCCATTTTTCTAAACTTTTTAATAGCGCGTCTTTTTCTTTTAAATTAGCGTCAACCGTTAATACCAGTTGCCAGTATTGTTTAGGCGTTTTAGCATCAAGTTCAAAACTATTTAATATATCTCGCGCTTGGCTATATTCTTTTTGCTCAGTTAACGCACGCGCTACTAAAATGCCATAGTTAATATCGTCTTTGTGTCGTTCAAAGGCAGCTTGTAACGTACTAAACCCATCGCTTTCTTTATTTAACACATAGTATTGATTAAGCACTTTCAGGTTATCAGGGTGATAAGAAAGCGCTGTTTTACTGAGTGTTTTCGCTTGCTCTAAGTTGCCTTGACGCGCATTTACCGCGGTTAATTCAGTTAACGCATAAATATTGTCAGGGACATTAACTAAGCCTTTTTCCAACATTTTTTGCGCTTTCTCTAGTTGCTCTTTTTTCAAATAAATTGACGCTTGTAAGTTGTAGCCTTCTACTTTTTCAGGATAATTTAATAACCACTTTTGTGCGATCTCTTGCGCTTTATCAAGCTCACCAGCTTGTAGTGCCGCAAAACCTAATACCAATTCAGTTTCGTGTGAATCAGGATTCAGTTGCATGGCTTTTTCTAAATGCTCAATGCCCGAAGTAGGGTCATTCATTAATATTTTTAAAACGCCATCGCGCGCCTGCTGCGCTGGATCTTCTGTGCCTTCTACTTGTGAATTTTTTACTAAAGCTTTTGCTTCATTAATCGCCCCTACTTCAACTAACTCAAAGCTTAGTGAAGATAAAAATTGCGAGTCTTCTGCTGTTTCAGCTTTGAACTGGCTCAAGGTTTCACCAATTTCATCAATCAAACCCAGTCTTAATTGACTAACCGCTAACATGCGGTATGCCGGGTGCTCTGGCGATAAATATTTCGCTACCGAGCTTAAGTGCATATGTGAGGTTTCAAAGTTGCTGTTATAAAATGCACTGGCACCAGCAACCAATTTTAAATCTAAGGTATTAAAGCCGCCGTTTATCGCAATTTCTGCGTGTTCACTGGTCTTTTCATAATCTTTTTTATTAAATAACGCCATCGCTTTGATGTAATTGGCAAATGGTTGATTGGCAATATAACCGATGATGCGATCCGCAATTTTTTCAGCTTCGTCATATTGTCCGGTTTTAATCAGCGCGTCGGCAATTAAAAATTGCACACGATCAGATTCAGGCTGTAACACTAAGTAGGCTTTGAAGCTTTCAACCGCCTTTTGATAATTACCTTCTGCAACAGCGAGTTGACCTTGTAGCATAACTAAATCGGCGTTTTCAGGGGCAAGTGCTAATGCTTTATCCACCAATATATTGGCTTGGTCAACATTTTGACTGGCAAACTCAAAATAAGCATTGGCTAATAAAGTGTATGGATTTTCTTTATCGAGTGAGTTAGTTGTTTGCACCGCGGTTTCAGCGATATCCATTTTCTCAGAGCGAATTGCGGCAATGGTTTGATAGGCCAAATAAACAACACGTTCAGAAATCGCGATATCTGTCGCATGTTTTTCAAGTGTTAGGATCTCTGCATCAGATTCTATCAGCATATAAGCCCGTGCTAATAAAGGTACCGTTTCTGCAATTTTATATTTTAACTTTAGAGCGCGTTCTAGCTCTTTAGCAGCACTATCTGCATTACCTAATGATAAATACAGTTTTCCTAACAAAAAGCGCGCTTGGCCATTTTGGGTATCTAATCGGATGGCATTTTTTAATTCGATAATAGCTGCATCATATTGCTTGGCTTCTATGTTAGCTGTTCCCTGTATAATTCGTTCTTCAGCCGAGTCATTCTTACCACAAGAAAACAGAGACAATACTAAAACCGTATATGCTACTCCTCGAAAAAAAACCATTGTTCAACTCCCTAGATTAATTTTTATTGTAATAACTTTAACACCCGCCTCAGTGTGATTTTTATCTATATTTATGAATACGGCCAGGCAAAGCTAAGGTTACACTTTCTAACAAACCAAAATATTCTAACCGCTTAACTTATTATTAACACTATTTTTTACGCGCTTTAGCTTGGAAAAAAACAAACTCAAATATTGCCGAGCATTATCAACACCTTATTATTTGTAATCGCTAGCAGCTGAAGCTAAAAAGTATCTTGTTAACACTCAGTAAACTTTGCGCGCTGTAGGTATCAAATAAAAAAATAGCAAGTTAGTAACAGTATTGTTAAAGTAAAACCCATAGAAATAACAACTGTTCTCATTAACTGTACGGACATAAGTCATTGCGCTAATCGCTCACCTACCGCATTCTGATAAGAAAAATAATGGACATGACAAAGACTAACGATCACCAACTTTCACAACTTTCGGTACTTGCACCATTTTTGGGTATTTTGTTGCTTTTCACCGTGGTTTCATTGCTAAATATTCCCGTATTAACAACGCTTTGGCGTCATGGTTTTGATGACGGTACCTATTCACACGCATTTTTAATTCCATTCATTTCTTTATATTTGTATTACCTACTGGCTCAGGCCAATAAATTGCAATTTCGCCAAAGTGTTGCGCTACTTCCAATTGTGCTGTTAGCACTAAGCAGCTACTTATTATTTGTTAGTAGCCACGCACAAATCAGCATTGGTTATTGGTTTTCATTACTTGCCGTCATTACAAGCTGCATACTGGTGTTGTACCGCTTTAATTGGTACATCATTTTCCCTTGTGCTTTTTTAGTGTTTATTATCCCATCGTGGGGAATATTAGTACCGATACTGCAGCAGATTTCAGTGAATGCAGTAACCTATATGATGACATTCACTGGCATCCCAACCTTTGTTGAAGACTCCTTTATTACGATTCCTGCTGGGGTTTTTGAAATCGCGGGCGGTTGCAGTGGCTTGAGATACATCATAGTCGCGATAGCCATTAGCACCTTATTTATATTCCTTTATATTAAAGATACCAAAAAAGCGTTGCTGTTTTTTTCCATAGCAATAATAGGCGGCTTATTAACTAACTGGATCCGCATCACTGCTTTGATCATGATCGGTCAGTATACGGATATGCAAAGTCCCTTAATGGGGGACCATAATACCTTTGGTTGGTATTTATTTTTGCCATTCATGTTTTTACTGTTTTTTATTGGTAACAAGCTCGCCAATCATGAAGAAGCATTAGAAAACAGCAAAGATAAAGCGGATGCCAACGCCGCTAAAGTGAACAAATCAACCGTGACTATTGCCTTGGCCATCGTGTTATTTTCTGCCACGAGTAATAGCTTACTTAACTCCGGTAGCAATCAGGTTCACATGACCACGCAAAACGTTGCCAAGTTTAATAAACAATCTAACTTACTGCCATTTATTACTTTTTACTCAGAGCGCCAAGTAACGTCGTTAACCATAGGGCAAACTGAATTTAGCAAACATGTTTATTATTTTGACAATAACGATTTAGATAATAAGCCTAGCTATTACGACAACAAGCTTTACCCAGAAAGCTGGCAAGAAGTTCGCAGTGAAACTCTCAGCGAAAACAATAACAACTGGCAATTATTGCTGTTAAAACAAAACAATAAACATGCCTTAGTTGCTGTGCAATATCAATATATAGGTCAAACATTTACCAATACCAGAGCATTAAAGCTAGCTCGCATTAAAGGTGCACTTACCGGCAATAGCGCTACTGAACTTCACTGGCTGGTTGCTCAATGTCAAACCGATTGTCAGACCGAAGTTGAGGCATTGTCTCAATCAGTGATGCACTAATTTACGTGTTTATGAATAAGCTCCACTTTCTAATACTTTTGATATGCCTAGCAAGTACAAAAGTCGTATTTGCAAAAAGCTATTGGTTATCAGAGCAAGGCATGCCTTGTACAAAAAGTAGTTGTTTGTGCAGCAAAGAACGTAGTTGTCTGTTAAGTCAGTCGCTTTTAAATAAGCTGGTCGCTGGCGATAAGATTTATTTTAAGCCAGGAAATTATCCATCGTTTGTGATAAAAAAACTCCATGGCACGGCTGAGAAAGCAATTGAATTTATTGGCGACCCTAGTGGTGAAAAAGCCGTTATTGGCATAGCTACTAATCACCGAGATATGCTGGAAATAAAACATTCTTCCTATATTTTTGTGTCAGGTTTTGCTGTAATAAATGCAACAAGAGCAGGCATTCGCGTTAACAATAGCCATAATGTCAAACTAAACCACAACGAGATAACACAATCTGGTGTTTGGGGCATTTTCACCAATCACGCCAATCATTTTTCAGCACAACATAATATTATTATCGGCCCAGCACAGCAGCACGGTATTTACCACTCCAACAGCGGTGATAGGGTTTATTTAGCCAACAATATGATCCGCGGCTTTAATGGCTGCGGTATTCACATTAACGCCGATAAAAGCATGGGCGGAGCAACCGATGTTATCGGCGATGGCATAGTCTCTAACGTCATTATCGAGAATAATTATCTGAGTGAAAACGGCTCATCTGGTGGTAGCGCAATTAATTTAGATGGTGTGCTTGGTGTTAAGCTTGCAAACAATATTATGCTTAACAATAAAGCTGCTGCGATTTCGTTATTCAAACAAGATGGCGCAATTGGCTCAGGCGATAGCCAAATTATCAATAACTTAGTGATAATGCCTGAGCGTTCACGTTGGGCGGTCAATATCAAAAAATCATCTGGTGGCAATCATTTTGAAAACAACATTATTGTCACCAAAGGTAAGTATCGTGGCATATTTGATCTCGTTACTACTGCTACATCGACAGCGCCTAATTTTTCGAGCAAAAATAACCTATATAGTTTTCAGCGAAATTTTGCCGTAGTTAATAACAAGCAACATTATTCATTGTCGAAGTGGCAACAAACATTTGAATCGAGCATTAGCGATCAGCAATTTCCTTTTGCTTTTGTCTTAGATAAGCAAAATAAATTGATCCCATCACTAAAGCAACAAGTGTTAGAGCGTAAGATAATCGCTTCAAACCCTTATAAAAATTTAATACTTTAAGGTATAAAAACCAAGCATGTACACGGTAAAAGTTATCACAACCAAGGCGGAACTATTAACGCTAAAAGCTAGTTGGCTGTTATTAGAGCGCCAACAAGCAAGTGATACCAGCCAATGTTTCATCAGCTGGCAATGGCTAACCTTATGGCTAGATACATACCAAGACATAGTTGAAGAATTACGTGTTATCACGGTTTATCATCAACAAGAGTGCATTGCTATTGCACCTTTTTATTGTCGAAATAAGCATGTTTTTGCCAAAAAAGAATTGGCCTTTATTGGCACCAACGAAGATGAAGAGGCAGAAGTCGCCTCTGAGCTGCTCGATATTGTCTGCCTTACACAATACAAAAGCGACGTGAGCAAGCTAATCGCAAAGCAACTCATAGCATTTACTGACCTTAGCGGTTTTAATTTTGTTGATATTAGCAAGCAATCGCTCATTTATTCGGTATGCGCCTTGATGAAAAACCAAATGTTATCAGCGCAAGAAGCTAATGCTGGTTGGCAATTTTACCTAACAACAACCCAAAATGACGAGTTTACTGCCAAGCTATTGCATAAGAAAAAACGCATTATTAACCGGTTTTACCGACAAGAAAATGCTAACTTTATTATTGCGACAAACTTAGCACAGGCGTTGGCATTATTTGACGATTTAGTGCAACTTCACCAACAACGTTGGCAAGGCAAGCAAAAGTTAGGGGTATTTGCCAACCCAGATTTTTATGCTTTTCATAAAAAAATCATTGAACAAAGCTTTAACGATAACGAAAGTCAGTTACACGCTGTGATAAGTGCTGTTAGCGTCGACAATCAAACAATTGCCGTTAATTATTCTTTAAAATACCGCAACAAGCTTTATTTTTATCAATCAGGCATAAATGAGTACTTTCAGCCCAATTTATCACCTGGTTTATTAAATCACCTGTTGCTGGTTCAATATTGTCAAACAGCACAAATTACGCAGTACAATTTATTGAAAAGTGCCAGCCAAAACGACTATAAGAAAAATATTTCGCAACTAGGGTTAGAAGTGCTATCAATAAAAATGTTACCCTTTAGTAACTTAAACAAACTCATGCTGGCATGCGCATCAATTAAAACCCAAATGCGTAAACTATTAAAAAATTCACACAAAAATAAGCCATGAACACTATGAACGGATTGCCTCAACCTCTGGAAAAATACCCTGCGTTTGCATTTGTACTCACGTTATTATTTACCTTTTTTATCTTCATTCGCCCGCAAGAAATATTTATCGCCATTTATGGTGTGCCGTTTATCGCTGTATTAAGTGTACTTATTTTAATTGTTATTTTACTGGCTCATCGACCGATAAAGTTTACGCCGCAATATGCCTTATTGCTGATGATTTACCCTCTAACCGCACTGTCTGGCTTACTTAACGGCTGGTTAGGCGAAGGGGTTGAGCAGGCTAACCGATACTTAACTTCATGCCTTATTCCCCTGTTTATCTTTGCCACTGTATTCACCTCGCCGGCGCGGCAGAAGAGCTTTATGTGGTTGGCACTCATTAGTGCCTGTATCTTTGTCCATAACGGTTACGTGCAACAAAATTCATTTGACGGTTTTGGCTGGTCAGGTACCGACTATGTTGAAGACGGCCGCATTCGCTATTTGGGTATTTTTAGAGATCCAAACGATTTAGGGGTATTTTTCATGATGAATATTCCCTTTGCGCTGTATTTTATTAAACACTCAAATGCCTTTGGTAAAACACTCGCTTTAGGCTGTTTATCGGCTATTTTATACGGCATATACATGACCAACTCTCGCGGTACTATGTTGGCAGTGATTGGCCTTACTGGCTTGTACTTTTTAATTCGCTATGGCGGTGTTAAAGCCATTATTTATGGATTGATTTTTGCGCCTATTGTTATATTTGTTGTTTCAACGTTCCGCGCAGTTAGTAGCCAAGAAGCCTCAGCGATGGGCCGTTTATGGGCATGGTGGGACGGTTTAGAAATGCTTAAAGCGAACCCTATATTTGGTGTTGGTAGTAATAATTTTACAGAACACCATGGCCGTGTTGCCCACAATACTTACATTCAAATGGCGGCTGAGCTTGGGTTAAGCGGCTACTTTATTTGGACCACAGTACTGTTTTTAACCCTGTTTATGGGCTTTCAGGCGGTGATGTACGTAAAAGATAAATTACCTGAAGATATAACAGAAGAAGTAAAAGCTGAACTTGCCTTATCGTCAACTTTCTTTTTCTCACTGTGTGGTTTTTCAATGACAGCATTTTTCTTAACTCGTCACCGTTTTATCGTTTACTTTATGATCTCAGGTTTATTAATCGCTTCATATCAGCGACTTACGGTATTGCTCGGTGAAGAGTACGCGCTTAATTATAAGAAAACTATCCGCAATATTTTATTAATTTCTTCGGCATTGCTTATCTTTGTTTATATCATCTTGAAGTTAACGGTATAAACATGAACAAGACCGCAACAAGCAGACTAAAAGTAACAGTGAACGGATAATGAAGAATATTCCAAGAGACAACCATTTTATTTGGATCCGATATTTAGCGGCTTTTTCCATATTGTTTTCGCACTCACGGTTTATCGCGAACGATGTGGAGTTTACGCAAGCAACTGGCTTTTTCTCTTGGTTATTCCCGGGTGTACCGACCTTATTTTTTATTAGCGGCTTCTTAGTTAGTTTAAGTCACAATGGCGCAGCATTTAATGTCGATTATTTAGCTAAACGTATATTACGAGTATTTCCGCCGCTGTGGGCGTCAGTTTTACTGAGTGTTATTGCCCTTTTTGCGGTTGGTTATTTAAACCCGATGACCTTAAATTGGGGCGAATTTATATTTTGGTTTGTTGGCCAGTTAACCGTTTTACAAGTCTATCATCCAAGCTTTCTTGATGAGTTTGGCATTGGTGTACTTAATGGCAGCCTGTGGGCCATTCCGGTGATCTTCCAATTCTATTTAGTATTGCCATTTTTTGTCAAAATCGACCAACATTTTTCTAAAAAATACAGCCCTAACTGGATTTATTTAGCGCTGATATTTTTTGCCCTATTAAACATCGCCTTTAATTATTTTCATAACTTTCACGAAAGCGTTGTCACTAAGGTACTATTCCTAACGCTCGTGCCATGGGCATTTATCTTCTTCTTAGGTTACTTTTTCCAACGTAACTTTCAGTTAATTAAAGGTAAGTCTAACGCTACGTTTTTGCTGTGGTTAGCCATTCATATTGGTGGGTATTTATGTTTGCGAGAATTAGGCGTGCGCTGGGGGCGAAACGACGTCAACCCGATACTTCTGGTTATTTTTGCATTAATGATCACCAACCTCGCCTTTTTACCAAAAAGCAATATATCTTGGTTTAATCGCATAGAAAACTTCTTGAAAAAGTATGATATCACCTTCGGCATTTTTGTTTATCATGTCGTGGTGATTAACTTTATGCTGGAATATCAAATCTTCACTGACAACTTAACCTATCGCATACTTTGTTTAGTTTTGGCATCGATTGTTATTTCAACCTTTAGCATGCTGTTTTTAGAGCGACCCATTCGAGAAAACCGAGATGTTATTCTCGAAAAAATTAATCATTGCTGGCGCAATTTCCGTTCAAAAAAACAAACCGATTGTTAAACAGCACATTAGTTCACCGCGAGTTAACGTACCAAAAGGTCAGCAAATACTGCGCGGTGATCACTGCCTACATCGTCACTAACCCATGAATTGTTCACGCTAATGGTATTTGGGTCGACCAGTAAATGGTCAATTCTTACGCCATGATAACGGGTAAATTTAGTGTAACCGAGCCCCGTGCCAGTTGAGTCAAACGCATTATCAAACGAGGCAAATGCTGCGCGATAAATTGAACTGTCGGCTGGCATATTAAAATCGCCCAAGATTAAACTAACTCCTTGGTTCAACGCCCAATCAGCCACTAAATTCGCTTCAAGAAAGCGCTGCTGCGAGTTATTAAATACCGCGCTAAAATTAAGTTTAGATAACTGAAAGTCTTCAAAACCTTTGCGTGGTGTTTCTAAATGAGTATTGATCACACGCACCACCTGACCATTAATATTCACTTGATATAACACGCCAAAACTTCCCCAGCCACCAAGAAACTTGCGCTCTTTGTTATCAATAAAACTAATCGGGTAAGCACTGGCTAAACACATTTGTCCGCTACAATGGAGCGACCAACCACTAGGGATTATTTTTTTCGCCACTTTTTCGGGGGTTTCTTGTAACGCGATTATGTCCGCTTTCCCGTATTTAAGTAGTGTATTTAATTTCGGTTCATTACGAATTTTGCCACCTAAGTTTAACGACATAACTCTAAGGTTACTGTTCTGGTCATTAAATATTTTTCCCACAGGTAGCGAAAAGCCTAAGTAGATAAAAAAAGCTAAGAGCAGACTTAACGTCACGGCATATTTTTGTTTTAGCACTAACGAAAATGAACTTTTCGGGCTAAAAACAAGTAACAGCAATGGCGCAAAAATCAGCCATCTTGGCATGAACAAAATAGGATATTCAATCAGTGACCATACTTTAGACCACGGCATAATCTGGGCTAACATGCAGACAAAAACCGCCGCATAAAATGAGGCTAGCACGCCATAACTATATATTTTTCCAATCTGGTCTGTTTTTGTAAAAAGTTTCATGTAATTGTTTTTTTTATCGTGTAGATTAATGAATAAATATTGTACAAAGCTAATGTACTCACTACTCAATGGTGTCATTTGATTAATTGACATATTTTGGAACAAATAATGACATATAAACCGCTTATTAGCATTATGCTTATCATACTTTGTTGTTCATGCGCTGAGCCCGAAAACGAAGTTAACACCATCAAGCCTGTTTTAGCCAAAGCCTATCAACAAACTTTTGAGTCACACCCTTTTGGAGAAATTCCAAAGTGGCGTCGAGATAATGCACCTTACCAAGGGCCTTTTTCTGATGCCGGCGAATATTTTCAACAAAAAAACATTTTTCCGCCAAACGCTTATCGCAATACAATCGACATTGGCAAAGGAGACTGGTTAGTCGCCGAATTATACACCCGCACCGAACAGCCAATTTTATTAGACTATTTAGATATAGTGCCTGACCCAAGTAACACGAGTAATAAAGTACTAAAAATAGCGACGCCTGATCATACCGACGGCGTGGTGCTGCGTTCAAAGCACCCTTTACCCAAAAATTATCGCATCAAACTTCGTATCGGCCATGCGCAATATGGCGACGATACTAAGCTTAATGGTTATGATATTGGCAACGAAACGGCTGAGCCTTGGGTTGACGCATCTAGCGTAGGCCATAACGGTTTTTACTGGTTGGCGATTTTAGATACCGAGCCTAAACCACACAATAATGTGTGGATTCACCATCATCGAAAATTTGTTATCGACAGTTGGAACCGAAAAGAGCACATCAATACCGTAAATGTTATTGCCTTAAATGGCCTGACAGAAACACATGAGCGTTTTGGCAAAAAATTTATCAGCTATCAAGACAATAAATGGAAGTATCAATCTGACATTCCGATGGACTATTACCTGCCAAACGAATGGTATGACGTAGAATTTACTCGCACTAATTTATTTTATCAGTTTTCCATTTCTGGTAACTTCCGCTATGGCGGTAAAACCACCTATTCAAGCAAAATCGATTTTCGTAAATATTGCGTCTTTCACTACAACCAATCCGCCGAGGAACAAGAAAAAAACTGTGTCGATAATCGAGCACTTACATTTGCAGGTAAAAGCTTCCCGTCTTGGCCAATAAATAGCGCTTATGCCGACTACTTTATGCTTGGCGAACCACATATTAATTACTATGAAGGCTCAGTATTAATTGATAACATAAGCCTAGAAGAATTGTAACATTAACGTAAAATGCAGTTCATTTAACCTTCAATACTTAGCAAATAAAAAACGAGAATTTCTTTATGGATAAAGGTAGTACCTTAACAACCATTGCGGTGATCACCTGCAATCGCCCCACTTGGTTAAAACGTTTGTTATTAGCTTTATCCAAACAAGTTGCTAGCGACAGTACGCAACTCGATATTCTAGTGGTCGACAATGCCTGCGACCCAGCAACAGAAAAAGTTGTCAGTGAAATAAACACTCATTCAGCAATTCCGGTGACTTACCAAACAGAACCCGTTAAAGGTATCGTGGCTGCTCGTAATCGCTGCGTAACTCATTTTCTTGCGACTGAGTCTCAAAACCTTATTTTTATTGACGACGATGAATGGCCAAGTGATGAGCATTGGGCACAAAACCTTATCGACAAAAAGCAGCATTACCAAGCAGATATTATGACCAGCCATGTTATTTCAGTTGGCGAAGAAGGCACGCCTGAATGGGCGGTAGATTTAATTTACGGTAAAAACCCACTGGTTGAAGGTGACCAAATTACCACCTACTACACCAATAACTTGCTGATCAGCCGCCATGTGCTTGAACAAATCAGCCCAGCATTTGATATGCGCTTTGCCATGACCGGTGCTAGTGACTATCATTTTGCGCTAAAATGCACCCAAGCAGGCTTTAAAGCCTTTTATACTGATGCGCCTGTAATCGAAGAATTTCCAAAATCGCGCGCAACGATTAAGTGGTTTTTACGTCGAGGATTTCGCTCTGGCATCGGTTATACCCGCAGCCATTTATTTGAAGAGTCAAAATCAACAGCCTTAATGCGCTGTTTATTTATGGCAGGCGTGCGCTTTGCAAGAGGCATACTTTATTGCTTAAAAGGTATCGTTACCTTAAACAAAACCACTTTTGTTGACGGCATGTTTCGCTTTTGCTCGTTTGGCGGCACTATCGCCGGATTTTTTGGCATTAAGCACGAAGAATACAACACCATTCATGGTAAATAGCTAAAAAATATCGAGCGAACATTGAGGTTATTGCATAGCGCTATTTTTGCCGCTATGCTTTTTGCCATTAAAAACAAGATTATGGAGAGAGACTGTTGAACAGCGCTAAAATTGGTTTAGTTGGAAGCGGAGCCCGCATCAAGTCGATGTACTTACCTGTATTTAACGCCCTCGGCATTGAAGTTTCAGGTTTTACTAGCCGCTCAAAAGAGAAAGGCAAGGCGTTTTCACAAGAAACAGGCCTTACTTATTTTGACAATATTGACCAATTAGCCACCTCAACAACCCCTGATTACTTCTTAATTGCCGTTGCTATGGGTGACAATGCAAAGGTTGCTCATCAGCTACTTAAATACAACAAGCCGATCATCATTGAAACACCGCTAGCTTGGTCAAAAAGTGAATCGTTAGCACTGATTAGCAAAGCCAATGAATTAGGCGTGAAGCTTTATGTAATGGAGCAGTTTCCTTATTTCCCGAAAGAGCTACTTAAGCAGCAACTCTATAACGACAATATTTTTGGCAAAGTGTATGCAGTTTTTAACGATTTTTGCGCCTATAAATATCATGGCATTGCGCGTGCTCGCCAATATATTGAAGGGAAAGCGGTCGGCCTAAGAAGTCAAACCGTTAACTTTGATCTGCCAGCACCGGCTATGGATCAAAACCCATCATGGCAAATGGCCGATATTGAGTTTTCTAACGGCTCACGATTATTTCACGTTTATAGCCCAGGCTATTGGGGCTGCGATATTTGCCCGCCGGTAAGTTTTAAAATATACGGTGAAAAGGCTACTATGGTCGACGATACCATTAAGCTTATTCTCGATGGTCAATCAGAGGCAGTAACTGCCGATATTGTGGAAGAAAAAAATGACGATGGCACGACTAGACAGCTGAGCTTATCAATTCCAAATGGCAAAGAATATGTCTGGCAAAACCCTTATCAGCAACATAATTTGTCAGATGAGCAAACAGCCATCGCGGTATTATTAAACGCAGTGCTCAATAATGGCCATCAAGGCATATTGCCTTATACGGCAAATGACTTTGTTAATGATATTGAAATTGACCAAGCAATGAATATATCTGATGCCAGATCGGGCGCCAATGTCGACTTGCCACTTAATGAAAAGAAACAAAAAATATTGAAGCTATTAAGTTATAAGTTTTGGAAAAGTAAGCTGATTCGGTAGCTTGAACGCGGTTACTATAAGAAATGGCTGATGTAAGCAATGTCATATCGCTGCCTCTAGATAAAAAGCAGCGATATAATCACATCTTCGCCAACAACATACTCTAACTATCTATTTTCGGCTTTTAAAAAGTCCGCCAATCGAATGGTCAAAGCCAAGATCATTAACGTTGGATTGCCATGTCCCGCCGTCGGAAATACCGAGCTCCCCGCGATATACAAACCTGCCACGTTATGCACCGCACAATTAATATCAACAACGCCCTGCTCGGGATCTTCTGACATTTTAGTCGCCCCAGTAGGATGCGCGCGGTCAATCAAGTTAGGCTTCCAGTCATTTTCATCATACAACCACTGAGCAAGTTTAGGTGGCGTTAAACCAAGGTGTTTAAACTCAAGGGTAATTAACTCGCCTAATCGTCTTGCCGCAGCACGCTCTTTTTCGTCTATCTGCCAGTTAATTTTTGACAATGGCATACCAAGCGCGTCTTTTTGACTCGACAAGGTCAAACGACTTTCATTGTTTGGCATCTGCTCAATTAAGGTATATAAATCAACACGTGCATTTTTAATAATAGGTGGACGTTTATTCACCTGCTTACGGTAGATATTTTTGAGCAGCGAAGGGGAATTTTTAAGTAGCGTTATGACGTCGTTACGAAAGTTAATTTGATATGAACTCGCTGCCACAGCAGATTCATCTCGCCAAAACATGTTGTCCCCCTCATCACAGTGGTATTTACCGCCACCGCGTTTGGCAACTTTTTTCGAGACTCTTTTTAAGGCATGCCACGGGTCATCTGGCGCTTCATATTCTTCAATAAATGCCGCGGCATTAAGTAACTCTTCTTTTGCTTGAACTTTTTCACTGAGTGCTAGACCATGCAAGTAGCTTTGCCTGCCACTGTCGCTGTCTAACCAATAACGGCCGAACCTCGCTTGAATATCTGCTGATGCTTGTGGATCAAAACTGCCGATCACACCACCGAGGTGATCAATTAAGTTGCGCCCGACCATGTCGTGTTTGTTACCGACACCCTCTGGAATAATTTTATTCGAGGCGAGCAGCAATCTTGCGTTTTCTACGCCACCACAGCAAAGCACAACGTTTTTGGCGACAATACGTAAAGTATTGCCGTCAAGCGATTGAAAGTCGACTGACTCAACAACTTCGCCAGCTTGATCAGTATTGATATGCGTTAAATTAGCATGAAGATATATTGTCAGGTTATCGGCTTGACTGTTCAGTAAATCTTTACCAAAGACAATTGGGTTAGTTGACTGTTTGCTGCGACTAAACTGCCAAAAGGTAGGTTTGAGTAACGTTTGGTCAATGCTCGGCTTAGGCCGTGCCATGCCAAGCATGTCAAATAAGTTTTCATCATAAACATTTGGCCCTAAACCTAAATGCTTTGTAGCTCGGTCCAAATAAGGATTAAGTGTCGTTAGATCAAAAGGCCAGCCCGAATCTTCAACCCAAGATCTTTTTTCAAAATCTATTGGATCAAAGGCAGTACACCGTCCACTCCAAGTAGTTGAACTACCACCAAAAACCCGTTGACGAACAAGCTTTTGAGGTTCTTTTCTTGGGTCGCCAGCATTGTCAACTTCATATAGTGCTTGGGTTTCATCTTCGTCGGTAAGACCACCCGACTCGACAATGCAAACTTCCATACCTGAGTCTAGAAGCTCTTTGGCAAGGGTTATGCCCGCAGGTCCGCTACCAACAATACAAATATCGGTAGTAATTTCTGAGTGCGCTGCTGCGTCCTTTAAATCAACTAAATCCATCTAACAAATAACCTTGGCTGTTTAAAAACAGATCAAATATAGAAAAAATACTCATCACATACAAGCGAGCGTTAAGCGACTAAACTAGCTTATGTTTTTCCAGTGCTTGTATTAGCTCATCATAATTAACCACTAAGTCTTTTAACTCAGCTTTATTCACCTTCTTGAAGCTACTTTCTGGTGATATATGCTCAACGCCAATATGCTGATGGATAAGCTGCATTTGGCCATCGGTATCAGCCACAATATCTTCGTAATAGCAGGTCAATACTTTGGCTGAATTTTGCTTGGCAAGCTGCTCTTCAAAATACTGTTCATCACGTTTTAATTTCTTTAAATACTGCACCATTTCATTCACATCAAGCGTAATTGGTGGCAGCTTAACGTCTTGTTCTGAATGAACAATTTTTGACTGTTCCATATACGCTTTCGAAACGGCAACATTAAGGTGATCACGTCGCTTTAGGTGCACTATTTCATCAACATTCGCTAAAGCAAACTCCAATAAACCATTGTTGGCTTGGAATTGACTGTACATCACTTTACAGCCAAACGTTTGCGCTAATGGGTCGTCAGCGTTTGCTTGCTCAACTTCACTGAAATACTGGCGATAGAGTTTTTCTTTATTTAACCAACGGGTCAAAACATTACAAGATGCATGACGTTTCCAGTGTTCAAATAAACGAATATTTTTACGGCCGAAGGTTGGAAATTCTTCTTCAGGCGTTAAACGAAATAACTCTGCATACGACGCAATATTCTTGTGACCATTTAGCATATCAATCAGCCAAGTTGAGCCGGTTCTTTGTGTTGTTACGATAAGGTATTTTTTCATGTTATTTTTATCATCTGCCATTAGCTAAGTATTATTTGTTATCAGTGACTTGCTGATAAAGCGCTGAGGTGTTTTTTGCCATTATCAAGTATTCAAATTTAGTTTCAAAAGACTGCCTTGCTTGCTCGGCCATCGTCATCATCAAATTCGCATCATTAGCTAGTTTTAATACATGGTCAGCAATCTGCTGTGGCTGATTAATATCCGTTAACAGCCCATCATAATTATCAGTAACCACTTCTGGAATACCACCACCACAAGTTGCAATAGAAGGCAGTCCATACATCATAGCTTCAACATAAATTAAACCAAACGATTCATAAACCGACGGTACAACAAATATGTCGGCACTGCGGTAAAAAGCAATGATATCTTCATCGCTAACAAAACCATGGAAAGTGACAATGTCATTTAGCTCACCAAAATGCTCGTTAAAATAATGTTCAAATTTAATGTCTCCCGGCGCATGCGGGCGGTCTGAGCCAATAATATCAACCTGAATATTCGGGTACTGTTGATAAATTAACGGCAATGATTGCAAAAAAGCTAATGTGCCTTTGCGATTTTCAAGGCGGCTCACATATAAAATTTTACATTGTTCGCCAAGGCGAGGTTTTATCTGCGCCTGTACGTTTTTATCAATCACACCTAATGGCAAAATATGCACATTATCGACCGACATTTTATATTCATCGGTGATGGTTTTTGCATGGCACTTGGTCGACGAGACTAATTGCTTGGCTTTTTTGCAGGATAAATGCTCTAAATAGCAAACCACTTTATCGCCAAACGCGACGCTATCACTGTCTAAGCCAAGTGTTTCAAAAAATGGCGTGTGTACACGCACAACCACTGGAATGTTAAGCATTAATTGCGAAACGACACCCGGTGCTTCCCAATTTGGAAATTCAACCACATCAAACGGGTTTCTTTGGTGCAGTTTTTTAATCAGGCGATAAACCTGAAAGCTCCAACGGACACCTGGAAAAAAACGTTCGATTTTGGGTAATGATTTTTTACCTAAGCGATGAACATTAACTCCTTCGACAATATCACAGCAATATTCACTAGCGCTTGATGGGTAAATCACATGCACGCTGTGACCTAATTTAACTAAACCTACCGACAGGTTATAGATATAGGTACCAATGCCGCCACCATCCTCCGGTGGAAAACCTGTACTAATTAAGCAAATATTCACAACGGTTAGCTCTAATTATCTAATTGAAAGTTTGGGTAATAATGATGAAAGTCAGCTTTGTAAAAGGCCAAAACAAAGGCAATTTCGGCTTCACCATAATAGTCGCTATTGCTGTATTTATTGGGTGAGCTGTTTATTTTTTCATTATGAAAATTAATGCCGGTTTTTTCGGTTAAAGCAACCAACTCTTGCGCCAAGTTTTCTTGCTTTAAGACCATGTCGACTCCTATGCCTTGATGGCTAGTCAGAAAGTCATGACACGGTAGAATATCGTTTTGCGCCCAAGCTTCTAATTTATGAAAATAGTGCTTTAAGTTAAAAACAAAGTCCGAAAAATTTTGATAATAATCGCTTTTAAAGGCACGGGTACGTTTTTCAAATGCATTCACGGCAAATAATTCACTACCATGGCGCTTATGGTATAAGAAAAAAGACAATAAACGTGAAAATGGGTTGCGGATCACTGAAAATCTAAAACAGCTACTCACGTCGCTTTCGCCATAAACCTCAATGCATTTTTGCATTGAATAGTGCTTTTCACCCAGTTGATGCCAATCGATATCTGGCGTTAAATTGTGTTCAATAAAAGTGCCGGCACACTTAGGAATGTGCACAAACAATATTTTGTTTTCTAAATCTATCATAACCAATTTTCCATATTAGCTTTTCTTTAATAAGCTTAATAAACCCAAACCATATTCTTTAAATAGCAGCAACAAAAGTCCGCCATAAATCACGCCACCCAATAGCACTTGGATCACTAATTCAACAATAATATTTGTGCTAAGCACTTCGCCGACACTTGTTACTGAGATAAACATGACCGCTGACAGGAAAAGTGGGATCAATAAACTTTTCCAATAATCCAGTGCGGCAATAGGTAAACAGCGACAACTATCAAATATATGCCAAATAAACCAAACCACATACATGGCTGCAAAAAGCAAACAGCCAACATTTAACGAATACTGTAGACCTACGCCCCAACCAATAAGTGCACAAAAAAAGGCGACACTGACATGCAATAGTTTTCGTTTGGCAAAACCTGAAGCATAAAGTGCCGAACCAGGTATCACCCTAAGTGCATTAATCATTTGCACCATACATATGATCTGCAAAGGAACAATCGCCGTTAACCATTTATCGCCAAGCAATAATGGCACTAAATTAGGGGCAACTGCAGCTATGCCAAAAAAAACAGGAAAGATAGCCATCGCCAATACCGCTGACGATTTAACCACATAGTGACTCACTAACGCCTTATCGTGTGATACTTTAGCAAAAGAAGATAAGCCCACCTGCTGGATTAATTGCCCAACCATAGTCACCGGTTTTTCAGCCAACGACAATACCACGCGATAAATACCTAAGGCATTACTGCCACTAAAGGTATTGATAAGTAACGTATCAAGACGCTGATTAATCTCCCACCCGGTTGAATGGAAAAAGTTTAAACTACCGTCTTTAACCAGCGGTATAAAACCATTAAAAGAAGCGGTTAAAGATAATGATGTTTGGCTAACCATGCGATAACAAACAACACGTAAAAACTGCGCAACCAATAAGCCTACCGCCAGTGCCCAAAAGCCATAGCCGAGCAATGCTAAGGTTAAGTTCGTTAAAATTTGGCCAAAGCTAATACCGATATCAACAAGGTTAAGTTGTTTGTACTGCATATTGCGGTTGATCAACGCCTTATGCACCGTAATAAATGGGCCAAATAAAAATGACAAAGCACTCACTTGGATCAATAAAGTTAACTTAGGTTGTTCAAACAATTGCGCAAAAAACGGCGCGCTAAATTGAAAAACCACAAACAGCACAATATTGGCAAGCATCAACACTGAAAAGGTTTGGTTGATCGATTGGCGCGACAGCTCTGGTGTGCGAATTAACGTTCCACCTAAGCCAAATTGCCCAACGATGAGCAATACCCCTATGGCTAAATCATTAAGTGCAATTAACGCAAAGTCATCAGGTGTTAATAACCTGATCACCCAAATCGTTGCTATCCAAGAAAAAAACTGATTGGTTATTTTTCCAAATGCGCCCCACTTTATGCCTGAGCGAGCTTTGTTAGCAACTGATGACATAGTGCCTTTCTTTGGCTTGGCTTAGGTAAGCGACTTTATTAAATCGACTCAATTGTAAACGTGATTTGGCGGTATTATTTTTATCAAAAGTAATCATTATTTTTTATTTTAATGGGGTAGTTAGTTACCAGCATCTGAACTAGAGCGTGTTGATCTTTGTGGTATGAATGGTAAACAATTCGCTGCAAAAACATACACCAAAGGTCAGCGCGCTCTAATAACAATTTAGTATCATTTTCTTTGCGGTACCTACCCTATCACTAAGTTAATAAAACTAATAACACTATTTCTTTTAACTTAGCGATTTTACTTATTTAGCTTGCTTGAATATTCAAGGCATCACTCTTTTTCGGTAAATTTATTTTTCTTGCTAAAGCATTGCAGCAAAAATTCCCATGCTCGCCAGCATAAATAGCCGACAACTAAAGATGCGCCAACAGCAATAAACTTATCAACCGTGCCATGTATCGAAATGAATTTAGGTAGGTTTTGAATAATTGGCATATGCACCAAATATACAAAAAGTGACGACGACGCTAACATGTAACATAAAGTATTAATCGGTTTTAATACGACAATTTTGGCTTGAGTGATAAGTAACAAACCAAAAACCATGATCAATAGCGGCTGCGCTAAACTCAGTTCTGCTCGGTAGAGTAAAAAGAAATACACCACCGCAAAAAAGGCTAAAATATGGCCAATCACCACACGTTTGAAGCTGGTATCTGCAAAATAAATACACCATCCAATAGCAAAATACCACATAGGTAGTGCAGGTAGTCGATGCACATTAAAGTCACTCGGTAGTAGACCCAGTAACACTAAAAATGCCACTAAACTTACCGCTAGCATAACTAAGCCAAATTTAAAGGGCTCAGATTTGGCAAAATTCAGTACAGGTTCAATTGAGAACAGTATCACTAAAATAAGCAATAACTGCACTAATACTTGAATATACCAGTAATATCCGAAGTTAGTGATATGAGTACCGGTGAGGTTGGTATAGAGCAGCAAGGTATCGAGCATAGCAATATCGTTAACCCATAACCACGCGCCCATTATCAGCGTTGAAGGTAAGACAATTCGCCACGCCGACATCAGCACGGGTTTCACCTTGCCGGTTGAAAAAACTTGCTGTAATTGGAATTTAGCAAACAACAAACCGGCAACCATAAATAGCACCGAGGTATTACCCTTTATTCCCCAATTTGGAAAAGTATGAATAAAGACCACCGAGAGCATCGCAAACGCTCGAACAAAAATCGTAGTATCGATGTGCGCAGCAATTGACGCTAATTTACTTTGTTGTTCACTGCCGCTTTCTTGATTTGATCTTGCAAGTTCCTTAGAGCTGGCAATATCGTTGGAACTGGTATTAGCTTTAAGCTCAGCATTAACACCTTCTTTTATGCCTGAGAGTTCCTGTATTGACTTGTTTTCCCAACCATCAGGTAATTGACCAATAACCTTCTCTAATTCAATTGTGATTTGCACAAATGACAATGAATCACCACCTAAACCAACAAAGCTGTCTTCTTGGCGGATATCATGTATGCCTAAAATTCGCTGCCAACCGCGTATAATCACTTGGCTAGCGTCTTCATTACCAGCAACTTGATTGACAGGCTGACTACCCGCAGTTGCAGAGGCATTCGCCGATACTTCAACACTAACTTGGTTAGCGTGCTGACGAGGATCTGGTAGCGCTTTGCGATCAACCTTGTTATTTGGCGTAAGTGGAAATTTATCCAAATGCACCACAAAACTTGGGATCATATATTCCGGCAGCAGCGGCTTTAAATATTCCTTCAAGCCGACAATATCGATTTTGTTGCCATCTTCAGCGATAAGATAGGCGACTAAGCTTTTTGATCTAGGGTTAAGATCATAAACACCAACCACACATTGTTTAATATCGTCTCGTGCTTTAATCGCCGCTTCAATATCACCTAGCTCGATACGATAACCTCTAATTTTAACTTGGTTATCTAGTCGACCTAAATACACTAAATCACCATCATCAAGCATTTTAACTAAATCGCCAGTGCGGTACATTTTAGCCAAGTCGTTATTTGCATAGGCATCCGTCAAAAAGCGTTCTTTGGTTTGCTCGTCTCTATGGTGATAGCCTTTTGCGACACCTTCCCCTGCAATAAAAAGCTCGCCAGCGACACCTAAAGGCACTTGAGCAAACTTATCGTTTAGTACATAGGTGCGTGTACCGCGAATTGGCGTACCAATTGGCATAAGCGCCTGCGCTTGCTCAACCTGTTTCACTGTCGACCAAATAGTGGTTTCTGTTGGCCCGTACATATTCCACAATGAGTGGCATCGACTCAATAATTGCTCAGCTAACTCAGGCGGCATAGCTTCACCGCCACAGAGCAACTTAATGTCAGCGCTGCCCGGCCAGTCGTTAGCCAATAAAATATGGTAAGTTGCCGGTGTCGCTTGAAAGAAAGTTATTTGATGATCAGCCATTAATTGCTGTAACACGACCCCGTTCATCGTATCTTCGCGTTTAGCAAGATATAAGGTTGCCCCTAAAGTCAACGGTAGAAAAATTTCAAGTGCTGCAATATCGAATGACACTGTGGTTACAGATAACAAACGATCTTCTTTATTCATGCCTGGTCGTTCAGCCATAGCAGCAAGAAACGTACTTAAGCCATGTTGATATACTTCAACCCCTTTTGGTCGGCCGGTTGAGCCTGAGGTAAAGATGATATACGCCAGTTCGGCCAACTGCTCAAATTCAAGCTCATCATCAGTGTGACTTTCCCATAAGGCATCCGTTAGCGTATGTGTTTTACTAACAGATTCATCTCCAAGTTTACTTAATAAGTGTTGTTCAGACAGAATAAATGACGGCTGTGCATCTTCAAGAATTTGCGAGATCCTCGACTGAGGATGGTCAGGATCTAGCGGCACATAGGTTGCGCCAGCGTGCATAACCGCCAATAACGCAACCACTAAATTTGATGAACGATCTAAGCAAACGGCAACCAACTGCCCTTGTTCAACGCCATGTGATTTTAGCAATGAAGATAGCAGTAAAACTCGTCGGCCTAATTCCTGATAGGTAAGCACTTGCTCACCACAAACTAACGCTGTTTGGCTTGAACGATCACGTACCTGATGAATAAACTGCTCAATAACAGACTTTGGAAACTGGTCAAATGTTTGTGCATTAATTAATAAACTTTGCTCATCTGTAGTCAGTAATGAGTATCTCTCAATAGATTGGCTATTATCTTTAAGCAGAGCATTAAGAATAATTTTAAAGTGCGCTACGGTGCGATTTTTATGCTGCTCGGTTAACCAAACCGCATCATTAAAATGAAAAGCGAGCTTAATAGTGTTTGTGTCTTTATCAACCAATACCAACAGCACTAACGCTGCACTAGGTTTATCTCTCTCTTGTGCCACTTGCTCAGTAGAAAGCTCGCTCAGTGCTTGGTTAAAAACCGCGTTCTCTGTAAATGTTTCCGATACAACATCAAAACCGGTATTGGTTATACCGCGACATTGCTGACTATTGTCACCGCGAGCACGATGGCAAAGCTGCAACAGATCAGTAAATGTTGCATCAGTTGCAGGCATGGTAATTGGTGTGATTATTCGATTAGTTTGCTCAATAGTGCAGGTGCCAATTTCAAGATGATTATCTTCACCAATGCGTTTAAGTAACGACAATAAAACACTATTAACACAATCTGTTGGACTGTGTTCCTGTGCAAATAGCTGTTTGGCAATGTTTGGCTCTAATGCATATTCTTGTACAGAAAATGTCGTGCTCCGTTTAGTGGTAGCATAACCATAGATTGACATACGCGGCGCCAAAGCCTGTTTAGGCTCGTCAACTTGCTTGCCTTCAAGCTGGCTAGCGCCGACGGTTTGTTCTGCTACTGGTTGAGCTGACTTATTGCCAAGTTGCGCGACAATTTTCATACTTGACGAGTATTGTTCTCTCGCCTGCGCAACGGTTATTGCCTGCTGTACTTCAATAACGGGGTAACCTAAACGTTCAAGCATCGGGTTAAGCACAGGCGCGAGTTTTTGTATTTGATATTGAGGAATGCTATTCCATTTACCGACACTGTCGTTGTGCACTTGTTTTGCTTGGTAACTTTTATGATCGCCAAAGCCGACGCTCTGCTCTGACGACAAACCTTGCTCAAGCATTTTGGGTTCAAACTCTTCACCAACAAAATTTAGCAGCTCAGTTAACGTAGACTCAGTACTGGCGACAATATCTTCATAACGGTAAATCTTGCAGTGCTTGGGGTGCCTTTCATTGAGTGAAATGAGATCTTTGGTGACCTCCAACCAAGAATGGGCAAATGCCTCGATAGGGTGTGGATATTGCACTATGTATTTATGCATATCCTTGGGGTAAAAACCCATAGAGTCACAAAATTTAATGCAACTCATTGCCACATCAAGTGGATGTCTAACAATGCCAACAAATAAGGCATGTTCACCAATAAAGTGTTCAATATTGTGAATATGAAAAGCGTCAAATGCGGTTTTTTCCGCCCAACGTTGTTTCCCCTCTCTAGCGGCAAAATCATCTAAAAACGAAAAAGCAAACTCGCGAAGTTTGGTGAGTACCGCTTCATCATTAATACCCGCAAAATTAAGCCCTGAAAGCGCGCCAATATCTAGCCCAGCATGGGTTTTCTCTGACTCTAAAAACCGTCCGCAAGCACTAAGCAAATGAGTTTCAGGTGGGCTAGCGATTCTTGAATGGCCGTTTAACAATCGCCTAGTCAATGTGGTACCAGAGCGCGGATGACCTAGCAGTACAATACCTTTAGAATTTCTATTTTCCATGAAAGCCCTTGTAGTGAATATTTTGTTAATTTAGCGTCTAGGTAATCTACATTTTACCTTCATAACGACTTGTACAAATCAGTTACAAATTAAGATACTTGAAAAACTTAACAGGAACAATCGTTAACTACGTAGAATAAAAATCAAAACGGATATTAGGCATACAAATAGCGATTAAATCGACAATTTCATAGAGATAGTAGAAGTAAGAATGGGTATATTGAATACCCATTCTTTAGTTATTAAGCATGAATTAGTGAGGACTAGTGAGGATTAGTTAGCGCGAGGTTAATGCGGTATTTATTGAATGTAACACCAGTTTCTCTGGCGCCAAAAATGCTTGGTAATATTGCTCATTACTTTGCTGCATTGCAGTACGAACGGTGTCATCTTGCAGTTTTTTTACTTGTGCGATGCATTGCTCGACAGAATCAAACTCTAGGTAATTAACATCAGCTTCAAGTGCCCCAAATGTTTGAGCGTGCAACTTTTCACTGACCACTGCACGAGAAAGGGCAATATATTCACCAAATTTCCAACCAATTGAGAGCGATAAACCAGTAGTTGCGATACATACTGAAAATTGCTTAACGTAATCAATATAGTGCTGCTTTTGCGTAACGCCAGTGTCAGTGATGACAATGTCGGGATAATGCTCTTTAGCATATGGTGTTGCCGTTAAACCACCGGAAAAGTTATCGCCAAATTCGCTTTTTAATGCGCGAATACAAGCAACTCGCATTTCGTTAATTGCGATCCTATCATCGACTTGTGCTTGTGACAGTGCGAGAAAGTCATCTTTGGTTGGCTCCCACAATCGACACATAAAAAGCACTTTAAAGGGTTGGCTGCTATCAACACTTTGTTGTAATTCTTGCTCTCTTGGCAGGTATGAAAACCGGCTCTTTACGTCTAACTCTCGAAGAATATTTTTAATACGCTCTTTACCACTTGATAAGGCAACACAACGTTTTAACGCCAACCAAGAACATTGGTTAGGTTTAACCATGTAATTGAGATCGAGCGGTAATATTTTTGCTGAAATACTTGTGTGAATATCGCTAGCGAAGCTGCGTTTGAAATAAAAATCACACCAAGCTAATGCGTCTTGGTCGACTTTGTGTGCATCGTCAACATCATAATAAACGCGACAATGGCCATTTATTACCAATCGTAAACCACCACCGTGAATACCAAACGGTAACTTACAATTTGCTTTAAAATGCGTCGATTGTGTATCAATATGCTGTTTAAGTGTGATGCTATTATTAGCAGCGAGCTTTTCTAAACCACAAAATATTTGTTGTAAGTGGTTACTATTCGACTCGACATAAATCTCGCAATGTGGCGATTTCATCAACTTGTTAACGTCCTTTCAACCAAGCCCTCAAAGATGGACTCGCTGCCTTATTATTGTGTCATTAATTCTACACGAACGAATTGTAAATAGAACAATTACATTAATCGCAATTACAAAACGAGCAAAAAAAATACCGCGCAAGCGGCAACTAAGGTAAAGTAGCGCTACTTTTTAGTTTTTTTCTATTGATTAAAGAAAGAGATAAGTCAATTTATTCAAGATGGCGACTATGACTGCACCCAAAATTTCTGTTGTACTTCCTGTGTATAACGCCGAGCAACACATCAAAGAAGCGGTAGACTCGATATTAAAGCAAAGCTTTCAAGATTTTGAATTACTGTTAATGAACGACGGCTCTTCCGACAATAGCCTACAAGTAATGCAAGAACATTATGGTAATAATGAACAGGTTCAAATAATTGACCAAACAAACCACGGTTTAATTTATACCTTAAATAAGGCCATATCACTGGCCAAAGGTGAACTAATTGCTCGCATGGATGCCGACGATATTGCCTTTCCAGAAAGATTTGCCAAACAGGTTGCGTTATTTGATGCCGATCCAGATCTGGTTTTATGTAGTAGTTCGACGCAAAATTTTGGCGCTGAAACTAACCTAGCATTGCGCTCAGACGATAACGATGAACTTAAAGCACTTTTGCTTTTTTGGCCACCATTTGCTCATCCTGCGGCAATGTTCAAACGTTCAGCCTTTACCGAGCACAAGGTCAGTTATGATGAAAACTACAAACATTGTGAAGATTTTGCCCTCTGGAGCGAATTGGCGCCGTTAGGTCGTTTTTCAAATGTTACCGAGGTAATGCTTAATTATCGTGTTCATGAAAACCAAGTCACCAACACATTTCCTGAAACCGTACTAGATGCGCACTACCGCATTTGTCAAAAGAATTTAGCGGCACTTAAGGTTACATTCGATAAGTCATCTTTTCTTGCTTATTTAGGTAAAGAAAGACACGCGCAAGGCTTTGCTCAGGTATTAGGAATTTATCAATCAATTATCGCTGCCAATCAATCATTAGCTATTTATCAAGAGGCAACCTTGTGTCGCGTTATTGCTAAACTTGTTGGTGAACAAATCGAAAATTTTTATGGGATTGCCGGATTAAGCTTGGTCAAAAAAGACTACCCAAAACTTTATCAACAATTGGCGATTGGCCCACTATTGATAAAAGCGATACGACGCGACCTTATTCGTTTAATTCGAGGTAATAAAACAAAGTAAGTGCTGAGCTAGCTCAGAATTCGCTATGGGTAAATTAAGGGCTGGCTAAAGACTAGTTAAGGGCTAGCAAAGAAACTTAGTTAAGAACAAATACGTTTTTTCAAGTCATCAATGGTGGCATCGCCATCGATGCCTATACGCTTTAACTTAAAGTTATCTTGTTGGTCACTAAGGGTATTTATGCCATGCTCAAATGAAAAACCGATTTGATAACCTAACTTTTCAGCTTCGGCGCAGGTTTTATCACAGTAACTTTCTTTATCGCCTACCGGATAGGCAATGGCTGAAACTACGTCCGATAAGTGGCTTTCGATAATATCTTTAGAAAGTGACATTTCTTTGATTTGCTCAGCCAATGGCAAATGCGACAAAATGCGATGCGAGCGAGTATGCGAGCCAATATACATGCCCTTTTCCACCATATCGCTAACTTGCTGCCAACTTAAAAATAAGTTACCACCAGCGTTTTCTGTATTCAGTTCGCATTTAAGCTTTAGCCTTAATTCATCCAGCTTTTCATCCATTGAACGTGTATCTTCTTTAACACGGTTCATCACTAAACGAATGGTCTTGTTTATCGAAAACTTAACTAGGTTAATCGCCTTAAACTGACCAAACTGCAGCTTAATTTGCTTGGTATGTTTTACCATCCAAGCAATTTCATCCCACCAAGGGATCACGTTACTGCTAATGTAGTCTGACGGTAAATGAAAGACTGCGGATAAATCGTGTTTCAGTAAACTTGGCATTGCGACCGTATAGTTATCAATATAACCATCATCGAAGGTAAGCAACGCGTATTTTTCGTTGAGCGGCTGACCTTGGTGAATTAAGTCGAGCGCTTGCGGTAATGTCAAAACGATAAAATTTTCTTGGTAAAACTCAAGGTGCTTTTCAAAGCTTGATTGTGTACAGCTAAAGACATTCGGGTCGAATTCTGTTTTTTGATCATCACCAATACGGTGATAGTTAAAGCAATACAAGCCATTTGGTCTGCGTTGCCAACGAAATTTATTCATACCTGAATACTTCATCAAAAAAGCTTTGATTTTTCCCTTATTCACCATCACTAGTTTCCTGTATCAACCAATGAGGCAAAGGCGGGTTTAGGCAAAATATAGTCTCGATATTGATTAGGGTCGCCTTTTTCTCCGGCTTCAGCGGCTTTGACAATATTATAAGCCTCGCGCGCCGAAACATAGTGCAACTTGTACTTTTCACCATCGTTGTATTTTTCGTCTAAATAACGATGCATATTTTCAACAGATTCACCGAGCAAGATGTCCATATCGCCATCTTGGGCACCATGAGTATGAATTTTAATAAAACGCCAGTTTTCTTGCCCTTGCACGTGAATATTGGCATTTACCCACAAGTCTACGCGTTCTTTAGTTGGCGGATTACTGGTACGAATGTCTGAATTCTCAATTTTTGGCATAATGCCAAACTTACGCTTTTTCCAGTTAAGCATTAGCGCGCCATTAATTAATAACAAATCACCCCATGCTTTGCCACCGGCTCTTACCGCTTGGCCTTTATCATGAGACTTAGGTTTATTTGGGTCGTCTTTGGCGTAATAAATTGAGTTGATTGTTGCCGGCTGAGTATCACTTGGCGCTGAAGGAAAGGTTAAATCGGCATAACAACCTGTGTCTCTTAAAATGGTGATTTCGTCATTTACACCGCACCAACGGCCGTCACAACGAGAGTTATCTAACGCCCAATTGCCATGAATAAAGGCATATTGAATTTGCCCTGTTTCGGGGTCAACTGGCAAGGCTTTATGATCTTCATGTAATAACTTCGCAAAAGAAGTTAGCGTTTTGGTTAGATTTTCACTGGTATCGTTATCGTGATGTAAATGTATTTCAATTTCACCAAAACCGCGATAACACATATCCGAAAGCTTGGCTAAATGCTCAAAACGATATTCTTCTTCAGGATAAAAGAATGAATGCTTTGGCGAGTGTCCATCGGCATCTTTAAACTGCGACGCCATTTTAGGGTATTGCTCAAACCAGCGATCAACACGTTGTCTTTCCAGTTCAATATTGTCAGGGTTTTTCCATTGCGGCTCGTAGTGGTCAACAAAACAAAACATAATGTGCGTGGTTTCATTGTTATTACTACTGCCACGGCTGCCATATTGTTTGATATAAGCGGGCAACCATTGCAACATATTGCGCTGATTTGCCAAATAGACAAACGCACAGGCGAGCAAAATAATAAAACCTAAGAGTAACCACATAACAATCTATTCCTGATTAATGACTTTTCCAAAGCCGGCTGGTTGGCGACAACCAATAAACCACACCCGCTTTAAGCGCCGCTAAATTAAGCATGACAAAACTTAAAACAAAATTACTTTTATGATGTTTTTTATAGCTGTGCAAATAATGAAAAAGCGCATAACCATAAAAAGCACATTGCCCTATAAACGATAACCCTGCAAACCAATGCCCAACAAACGCACTGCTAATGAATAATAAAATTAAAAAATAAGGCACTAATAACCGACACACTTTATGAGAAATAAGCTCAAAAAACACCGGATTTTTAATCGGCACCAACAGCCAAGGTAGCAATTTAAATAGTTGATAGTTCCCTGCTAATGTTCGTACTTTTCGGTCAAACTCTTCGCGCAAGGTATGCGAGCCATTATCATAGGCAATAGCTTGCTCGCTGTAAGCAATACGATAACCTTGTTTAACCATAGACAAAGGTCCGTACATATCATCCAACACCACATCAGCAGGAAATGCCGGCATTAAACTTTTGCGGGCCATGTATATCGCACCGGTTACGCCAAGTAGCGATTTATAATGATGTTCGCACTTTCTGATCGCTTTTTCATAACGCCAGTAAAGACCAGGGTCACCTTTACTTTCTTCTATCAGTAAATTGCCGGTAACGGCTGCGACACTCTCGTCAGCAAAATAAGGCAGTAATTGCTTAATCACATCAGGCTCAAAACGTTGCCTAACATCCGCAAACAACAGTAACTCGTGACTGGCTTGCGCAATGCCTTTAGCTAACGCATACGACTTACCTTTATTATTTTCATAACTAACAAGTTTCACATTGGCTAAATTTAATGAGTTGATAAGTTCAACACTGCCATCTTTGCAGCCATCAGCGACAATAATAATTTCGATTTTATCTTTTGGGTAATCTTGCGCCAAAATATTATTAAGGCGTTGCTCTATCAATTTTTCCGCATTATAAATGCAAATAACCACTGAAATACTAGGCAACTCGTCAGGCAGGGTTTTCACCATTTTTCTACCAAAATACTTGGCAAGGCCACCAATAAAGAGAGGGTAGATAAAATAGGTGTAGGCTAAAAAAGCGATTGAAAAATAAAAAATAAAGTCCATTGCCACGTTATACTCTACTAAGGAGCTTCTTTAAATAAATAATTACTGAGCTGATCGATATTTGCTTGCCATGTATAGCTTGAAATTGATGCTCGAATATCTGCAGCGCTGTGCTTGGTTGCTAACAAAGTCGCAATGCCTTGGGCAATATTATCTTCATCATAATGAGGAATTAGCTGACCATTTTGCTGATTAACAACTTCAGGAATACCACCAACAGCTGTTGCAACCACAGGAACGCCACAGGCAAGTGATTCCATAATCACATTTGGCACACCTTCACGATAACTGGGTAAAACTAAAGCATGGCATTTCTGTAATAAATTAACCACTTTACCATGGTCAATTGTACCATGTACGGTAACGGTTGAGCTTAAGTCTAAATCTCCAATTAACTTTTTGATCCCGTCAATTTCAGGTCCGTTGCCCACCATATGCAAGTGAAAGTCTGTACCTTGCTCTTTTAGTTTTTTAACCGCACCAATAAGCTCATAAACACCTTTGGTTTTAATGATATTGCCAATAAAAATTAGCGAGGTTTGCGCAAACTTATCATCACTTGGCACAAATTTATCAAAGTTCACACCATTATAAATCGTTCGTACATTAGCACTTTCACAAATAGATTTAACTTTATCGTTAAGCGCTTGGCTAACAGTGATAACGCCATTAGCGATGGCAAAACTTTTTGCTAACAGTTTACGACGAAAGCTGTTTTCACTGTGCACATTAACGTCGCTGCCTAAACACTGAATAAATAATTTGTAACGGCACACCGGCTTTAGCCATGCACAAGCTAATGCGTCGGGAAATGCCCAACTGGCTAATACCGTTTTTGCTCGGCACAATTTGATAAAAGGCACTATCGAAATAATAATCGACAGCACCAATAAGAAATTATTTAAACTTCTAAAGACACCGGGAATATAAAAGAATGGAAAATAGCAGACATGCTTATAAGGATGCTGCCCTATTAATGTGAAAAAATGCTGAAAGTATTCTAACCAAGGCACAGGCACCAAATAGTCAACCTCGTGCTTATCGGCCAATTTACTGTATTGCTGAAAATTAAAGGTCGCTTTATTTCGCTGCCATGGCAATGGATATACGCTGGTAAAGAGCAGTATTTTTCTAGAAATATTTTTTGTCATTTAGCTGCTGTAAACCTTTTGGTAATCTTGATAAACCGACGCTATTGCATAATTGTCGTCAATAAATTGCTTTGCTTGTTTACCTGCGGTGCTGATTTTTTCAGGGTTTTGTATCAAGGCCGTTAATATCGTGTTTAACGCCTCGCCATCTTTTACTTGATATAGCCAGCCACTGCTTTTGTCATCGACCACTTGTGATATCGCGCCAACATCGGTTGAAATTACCGGTAAGCCAAAACCCATAGCTTCCAAAATAGACATTGGCAAGCCTTCGGTATTTGAGCACATCACCAAGACATCAAACTTAGGGTAAATTTGGTTTTCGTCAATCACATTACCATGAAAAGTCACTAAATTTTCCAATTTATCATCAGTGACCTGCTGAGTTAACGGCGCTTTTTCAGGACCGTCACCAAATATTTGCAGCTTAATTTTTGCCTGTATTTCAGCTGGCATTGATTTTAAGACGCTTAATAACAAAGCAATATTTTTGAGTGGTATTAAGCGGCTAACCACACCTAAACGTAATATGCCATCTTGTGTAGTTTCTGTGTGTGGATTATCGGTACTAACGCCATTTTTAATGACATCAACTTTCGTGCTTTGCCATCCATATCGCTGCTTAACACTGAGTTTTGCCGGTAAAGAAACTGCCACTATTTTATTGAGATATAACCGCGCAAATTGGTGCGCAAGCCTAAGCTGCCCTTGTGGCGGGTCAACTTCACCATGAATGGTATAAATGACTTTTTTGTTCAATAGAAAAGGGAAAATCGGTAAAAAGGCGCGGATAACTGAAGGGGAATGAATATGAATGATGTCGACGTTTTTTATCAAGGATAAAAACTGTTTTAAACGCGACACCATGCCGCCAATTAAATTAACAATGGTAATGGGGTGATTAGTTAAAACCGCTTGAAACGGATCATCAACGCGGCCGAAACTAACCACCTTCACGTTATCTTGTTGTTTATCTTGTTCAATAGATAAATTTTTAACGAACTTTTCAGCTCCGCCAACATTTAAGCTGCTAACAACATGGATAATATTTGTCATGTTTGTATATAAACTATCGGCCTTTGCCAAATAAAACGATTTCGACAGTACGCACCAAAATCAACAAATCCAATAAAAAGCTACGATGCTTAATATAATAAAGATCGTATTTTAGCTTTTCTAAAGAATCGTTTTCACTCGCGCCATAAGGATACTTAAGCTGCGCCCAACCGGTTAAGCCCGGTTTTACATTGTGACGTTCGTTATAATAAGGCAGGTTTTTAATCAGTCCCTGAACAAATTCAGGGCGCTCAGGACGAGGACCGACAAAGCCCATATCACCGCGCATTACATTATAGATTTGAGGCAATTCATCAACGCGATATTTACGAATAAACTTACCAATTTTTGTGGTACGGTCGTCATTTACTGACGCCATTTTTGCACCATCTTTTTCAGCATCAATGCGCATACTACGAAATTTAATAATATTAAATGCTTGGCCGTCTAAACCAACACGTTCTTGGAAATAGAAAACCGGCGCACTAAAACCTTCATCAAGCTTAATTAAAATTGCCGTGATCAACATCACCGGCCAAGTAATTAAAAAGAGCACAAACGCCATTGTCGCATTAAAAATCCAATCTAGGGTATTACGTAGGTAGTTTGAAGAGGCAAAGCCATTTGAGTAAATTACCCAGCTTGGGTAAATTAAGTTAACCGCAATTTGTCCGGTTTCTCGCTCAATAAAATCTAAGATTTCAGTAACTTCAACACCACGAATTTTACAAGCAAATAATTCATCAACTGGCAAATTGTTACGGCGCTCATCATTAGCGACAACAATTTCGTCAATATCGTGTTCAAGCGCATAACTCACTAATGAGCCATCTAAATCAATGCGAGTTTCATTTTGAATGCCGCCAGTTTCACTATCACCAAGCATATTAATAAAACCATGCATGTAAAAGCCTTGGCGGTCTACGTCACGGCGCATCCGCTTTTCGATAATAGAGGCACGTTCACCTGCGCCTAATACCAATACGCGTCGCTTATTAAAACCAAAAAAATCGACTTGCAGAGTGAAATAACGAAATGCACTCGCACAAATAAGGGTGATCAATGATGACAGCGCCAGTATCTCAATCGCTAATATATTTTCACCGTAGAAAGGGTTTACTAAGGTAACAATAAAAAAGCCAATTGCCACAGATACCATTAAGCGGCGAACAACACCACGAAAGCTTTCTCGTAATTTAGAGTTATATAAGCCTAACGATAATGAAGACAACTGTACCATGAGCGCAAATACCATGGCATAAATAAAGAGTACATTGGTATCGATCGCTTTTTGCTCAACAAAATGCACCAACGAATTAAAGTAGACAGTGAACAGTAGCGAACCTGCAAAAAGTACAAATTCGATCAATACCAAGGATTTACTCCCCGATGAAAGATCTCGAAATTTTGGGCTAGACATAAACTTTAAAGGTCCTTTAAAAGCAGCCTGAAACGAAACTGCACCATTAGAATTGATCGACAAACAAATGTAAAGCTCAGTGTTACAAAGCATGCGTTTTTGTTGTTATATTACGCAAAAAAAGCACGCCCGTAGTTATTTTAATTTCGTAACATTAACCCTGCTGCACCCAGCATACTATAAAAAAGCATCATAAAACCAAGTAATAATATGATAATCCGATGAAATTTTACATCAATAATTCTCAATCACTAAAAGATGTGCAACAATTGTAAAAATAAAATACAATCTGTTAACTTATTGCAGAAGCATTATTGCTCTGAACTAAATCTAGCCAATAAAACAAAGGTTATAACCATGGAAAAATACTTTACTCGTTCAATAAAGTTATTGCTCATTTTCATTTGCGCTCAGTTTGTTTCTAGTTGTAGCAGCTCTAGTAGTTTGCCTTCTGCGACAATCCACTCATCAAACACTGTCGATATCGCATCGTATAAGTACCTAATAGGTGCTGGCGATGTAATTAACATATTTGTTTGGCGTAACCCTGAAGTATCAGGTTCATTTACTGTTAGACCAGACGGCATGATCACCACATCACTGGTTGAAGATATTGTTGCTTCAGGTAAAACACCAACCGAATTAGCCCGCTCTATCGAAGAAATATTGGCAACTTATTTAAGAGATCCAGTTGTAACGGTTACCGTTAACAACTTTGTTGGTCCTTACAGCGAGCAAATTCGTGTTATCGGTGAAGCTGCTCAGCCTAAAGCAATTAACTACACGCAAAATATGACGTTACTTGATGTCATGATTGCTGTTGGTGGGTTAACTGAATTTGCTGATGGCAACGATGCGGTATTAGTACGAGTAGAAAATGGCGCGCAAAAACAGTATCAAATACTGATTGAAGATCTTATTAAAAACGGTCAGATATCTGCGAATGTTGATGTATTGCCAGGCGATATTATCGTTATTCCAGAAACTTGGTTCTAATCAAGACTAAAGCGCAATTTATAGCGTTTCATAATAAAAAACTTACAGAATTAAGCAGTCAGGTTTTTTTTCAAACCTGCATTAGAGGTTGTCAATGCAAGAAGTAATTGAACAAATTTTAGATTATCTAAAAGGTATTTGGATCAAACGTAGATTCATCATGATATCTACGTGGTTAATTTGTCCATTAGCATGGATTTATATTGCTCAACTAGATGATGTTTATCAATCAGAAGCACGAGTATACGCAGATACCCAATCAATATTAGGACCTTTGTTAAAAGGCTTAACGGTTGAAAGTAATCCTGACTATCAAATACAGCTGATGGTTAAAACATTACTTAGTCGTCCGAATATTGAACGTATTACTCGTATGACCGACCTTGATGTGCAAGTTAATACGCCTAAGCAGTATGAAGATTTAGTTGATGGTTTACGTGAAGACATAGACATCAGAAAAACCGGCGCTCGCAACGAAAACATTTTTACTATTACTTACGAGCATCAAGACCCTGAAATGGCACGTAACGTTGTACAATCAGCGTTAACGGTTTTCATTGAAAATACCTTAGGTGAAAATCGCTCAGACAGTGATTCAGCGCAAAAATTCTTAGATGGCCAAATTAAAGATTACGAAAGCAGACTGCTTTCAGCAGAAGCAAGACTTACCGACTTTAAACAAAAATACAGTGACGTATTACCGGACCAATATGGCGGCTACTACCAAAAGCTCACCAGCACCAAAGATCAGTTAAAAGCGGTTGAGTTAGGCTTATTAGAAACACAAACTCAGCTTGATTCTGCTCGCGCACAATTAAACAATAGTACTAAGCCGTCATCAGCTGATGCAGAAAGTCGAGTTAAAGATGGTAACTCTATCCAAACAACGTTTGATAGTCGTATCACTGAACTTGAAACAAACTTAGATTCATTGCTACTTAAATACACTGACAGACACCCAGATGTCATTGAAGTGCAAAAACGCCTTGCCCATTTAAATGACCAACGCAAAAAAGAAATAGAAAGCTACCTTTCATCTTCTACAGGCGATGACGGCGGCATGCAAACCATGAGTCAAAACCCGGTGATGCAAGGTATTCAAATTCAAGTCAACCAATTAGAAAACCAAGTTGCATCGTTCCAAGTGCGTGCTGAGAACTATCGCCAGCAGGTTAAAGACTTAGAAAGTAAGATTCATGTATTACCTGAAATCGAAGCTGAGCTAGTTGCACTTAATCGTGGTTATGATATTACCAAAGAAAAATACGAAGAATTATTAGTGCGTAAAGAAACGGCGCAGCTTGCACAGCAAGCAGAAGAAACAACAAACAAAATTCAATTTAAAGTTATCGATCCACCTAGAGCGCCAACAGAACCAACAGGCCCTAAACGTATTTTGTTTTTGATCGTTGCTACAGTCTTTGGTATTGCAGTTGGTGTTGGTATTTCGTTATTAACCAGTCAAATAAACCCAGTAGTTACTTCGAGTAGCCAAGTCAGCCAAGCAACAGGTATTCCTGTATTTGGCGTGATCGCTGCAACAGAAAACTTAGGATTACAGCAATGGCACAAACGCAAAACACGTTGGTTCATTTTATCTAACGTCTTGTTACTGCTTTTATTGTTATGCTTTATTGCATTCGCCTTATCACCTGAAAAAATACTGGCGCCATTGAGAGGGATGTTATAACTCATGAGTACTATTGAAAAAGCGCTTGAAAAACAAAAAGCGAAACAAGAACAAACTAAAACGGCTGCCGTAGAACCAACGCCACAAGCAGAGCCTGTTGAAGCGACAGATAATAACGCCAGCTCACATGTACAAGCCCCAACGCCATTTGAGATTAATACCAACAGCCTTGAGCAACGTGGCTTTTTAATTGATACCGGTACACGTAAAAGCATTAAAGATGAATTTCGCCAAATTAAGCGCAAGCTGCTTAATAATGCTTTTGGTAGTGGTGCTAAAATGCTGAATAACAGCAACTTAATTATGGTCAGTAGTTCGAAACCTAACGAGGGGAAAACCTTTGTTTCGATCAACCTTGCTTTGAGTATTGCGCTTGAAAAAGACAAAACTGTATTGCTTATTGATGCTGATGTATTAAGACCAAGCGTCAACAGAGAATTAGGTTTAGAGCAAGCACCAGGCTTAATTGAATATTTATTAGGTGATAAAAATGATATCGGTGAAGTAATGTATCATACCAGTATTGATAAGCTTAATATTATTCCTGCTGGCGTACCTCACCATTTATCAAACGAACTATTAGCCAGTGACCGTATGTTATCACTCGCACAAGAACTCGCTAATAGATACCCTGACCGTGTCGTTATTTTTGACTGCCCACCACTTGTTGGTGTTACTGAAACTATCGTTTTATCAAGTTTAATGGGTCAAGCGATTGTAGTTGTTGAAGAGTCTAAAACCCAAATAGCCGACATTAAAAAGGCAACCGCTAACTTAAGCGAAGACCTCGCTGTTGGTCTTGTCGTAAATAAAGCAATCAGATCTCATAAGGATATGTATGGCTACTATGGTTATGGCTACAACGCAAAAGACTAATAAAGTAACACTTGCGGTTATTTTAGCGATGCTGCCAGCCTATTCTATGGCTAGCAGCTGGAACTTTACGCCGCAATTAACCTTAGATGAGACTTTTTCAGACAACGTTGAGCTGTCGAGATCAAATGAAACCTCTAGCTTGGTTAGCCAAGTTGGGGTTAAGCTACAAGAAGAATATGTCGCCAGTAAAGCCGGCCTCAATATTGACCTTCACAGTGTCTATGCCATGTATAGCCACGACAGCGATATCAACAACGATTACCATACCTTAGACTCAAACGGTTATATTCACCTTGGCCCTGATGGCTTATCATTAATTGGTCGCGCCAATATTGCACAAGAATCTCGTAGTGCGGGAAGCAACGCATTGGCCGATATTGTTTCAGGCGATATTGTCGAAATTCAGCGTTATACCACAGGCTTAAATTACGAAACCAGCAATAGCGAATTTTCATTAAGCGGTTCAGTACTTTTTGCTAAAACCCTTGCTGAAGACAATATTGGCGAAAGTGACGGCATCATCAGTTCACTGCGCAGCGCAAATGGTTCCAATGCCGATTATGTTTTTTGGGAACTATCTGCCGAGCACAATGAGTTTAAAAACCGAGGCGAAGAGCGAGAAATGTATCAAGGTGAAATAAAGCTAGGTTTAATTACCGGTTATAAATTCACCCCTTTTGTTCGTTATTACGATGAGAATTTTGAAGGCAACTTCGGCAGCCAAGCACTTGAGTCAAACTCTTACGGATTAGGTGTTCGCTGGTTAGTGAACCCGCGTTTACAAGTCGATGTCAGTTACAATAAACCCATTGATGAACAAGTTGACAGCAATGGCGAAGTCTTTGAAGAATACGTCGATAGTAAAATTCAGTGGCAACCAACAGAAAGAACTAGCTTAACGGCAAGTTTCTCGCAACGTTTCTTTGGGGATAGCTACGGATTAGATTTCAAACATAGAAATAGACGATTAACCAACAAAATCACCTATACCGAACAAGTTGAAGCTTTCACCCGGTATAACATTGAAATAGTTGAATTAGGTCAGTTGTGGTGTCCAACCGCTGGTTTTGACAATATCAGTGAATGTAATTTATCAAACAACCCGCCAGCGAATATCGATGATTATGAACTACTCACTTTAAACAACAACCAGTTAGTGGAAGATAATGCCTTAACGCTTAACAAACGCTTGTCATGGACAACCTCTCTAACTTTGCCACGAACCAAATTTTCGTTGACTGTTTCAGGTAATGACAGAGAAGATCTCGAAAACGGTCGAAACGATAAATATCTAAGTGCGCGATTTAACATTAATCGTGAAGTTAGCGGCTACTCTACCGTTAACTTTTCAACAATTTATACTGAGAATGAGCTGAATCGACGAGGTGAAGGTGGTCGACAAGACGATGAATATCGCCGTTACCTCATTGAGTATGATCGTAAATTTAACAGCCGTTTATCTGCTGTTTTTGGATTAAGTCATCTGACACGAGAGTCAACCAATATTCGCTTTAACTACGATGAATCTCGCGTGTACTTACAGCTAACCAAAGGTTTTTAATTAAGATGTATGAAAATTATTATGGTTTTAAAGAACGCCCTTTTCAGCTAAGCCCTGATCCGCGTTTTTTCTTTGCGTCAAATCACCATCAGCGAGCATTATCTTACTTACAGTATGGCCTTGACCAAGGTGAAGGTTTTATTGTTATTACAGGTCCTATTGGTACCGGTAAAACCACCATTGCCCGTAACCTACTTAATAATATAGGCGACTCTAATATAGTCGCGATTCAACTGGTAACGACCAAATTAAATCCTCAAGAATTACTTGAGCTTGTTGCCTCTGAGTTTAAATTAACAATTACTTCCGACAGTAAAGCCGATTTAATTCAAGAAATAGAAAAGTTTCTTATTGGTTTAAGTCAGCAAGGTAAGCGTGCGCTGATTATTGTTGATGAAGCGCAAAACTTACCGGCAGAAACGGTTGAAGAATTGCGTATGCTGTCGAATTTCCAACTAGATAATAAACCGTTAGTACAAAGCTTTTTGTTAGGGCAAGAAGAGTTAAAAGGCATAATTCAAGCGCCTAATATGGAGCAATTTAGGCAACGTATTATTGCATCCGCTCATTTAAAACCTTTATCAAGTGAAGAAGTTAAAGACTACATCAATCACCGCTTACAACAAGCAGGTTGCAATAAAGAAGACCTTTTTGCTGAAGAAGCTTTTGAGCTTATCCATGAAAAAACGTTAGGCGTACCACGTAAAATTAACATTTTTGTCGACCGCTTATTATTATTTGGTTTTCTGGAAGAGCTAGACAAAATTAGCATTGATGCCATTAAAGATGTCGCAGAAGAAATGCAAGTAGAGCTTACCGGTTCTATCAATACCCAAGATTTAGCGAGCAACGAGCCCTCACAAGCCAAGCAAGTACAAGTGAATGCACCTGAGCATGTTGAAAACGTCAAAAATGTCTTGCGTGAAGTTGAAGATATTCTTGAAGGTTCGATTAAACAGAAAATAAAAATGGCACGTTACGTCGATAAATTGCTAAAACAAAAAAGCAGTAATTACGCCAAGCAAAATGTTGAGTAGGCATTCATTGCCTTAATCTACATACTGTAAAGTACGATTAAACAAAAAAAGCCAATTGAAACTTTAGTTCAATTGGCTTTTTTCTTGTGCTAATTAACCTAAACTCGGCTAGTTAAGCTCAGCTCAACGAGCTCATATCAAATTCGACTATTCAACTATTCGACTATTCATTGATGGTAAGGTTATATTTTTCAATTAATGAATATAACGTCGGTCTAGTAACACCTAACAGCTCAGAGGTTTTAGACATATTGCCTTCTGACAAAGCATATGCCTTTTGAATCGCTAAAGATTCTGCCTGTTCTCGTACCGTGCGAAGGTTCAAATTAAGTTCATAATCTGTGCCTTCAAAGTCAAAAAAGCCTAAGTCCATTGCAGTAACTTGAGCGCCAGTACTCATGATCACCGAGCTTTTAACTTTATTTTGTAATTCACGAATATTACCCGGCCATTTATGGGCGCGAATAGCACTAATGCCATCGTCTGAAAAACCTTTTACGTTGCGTTTATATTCGAGCGCGTATTGCTGTAAAAAGTACTGCGCAAGAATAACGACATCTTCGTCTCTATCTCTTAGCGGCGGAATATTTAAGGTAATTTCGCTCACGCGATAGAACAGATCTTCGCGGAAGGTTTTTTCCTTGACCATTTCTTCGAGGTTTTGATTGGTTGCACAAACTACACGTACATCAACCGAAATTTCCTGACGGCCACCTAAACGCTCAATGCATTTTTCTTGTAAAAAGCGCAGTAATTTAGCTTGCAGATTAAACGGCATATCACCAATTTCATCAAGAAATAAGGTGCCGCCTTCAGCGCATTCAATTTTGCCTTTGGTCGTTTTATGAGCACCAGTAAATGCACCTTTTTCAAAACCAAACAGCTCACTTTCTAATAGGGTTTCAGGAATTGATGCACAGTTAATGGCGATAAATGGCTTTTTCTTACGATCACTCGCTAAATGCACCGCATTAGCGGTTACTTCTTTACCTGTACCACTTTCACCCAATAACAAGGCAGTGATACCTGTTGGCGCAATGCGCTTAACCATAGTGCGCAAGCGTTCAATCGACTCACTGTTGCCAATAATGCCAATATCGCTGCCAGCAACGGCACGCATGTCACGGTTCTCTTGTTCAATCGTCGCTAAGGTAAACGCCCGAGATATAATGACATTTATAACATCTGAATCTATTGGCTTTTGATAAAAATCGTAAGCACCTGCGGCAATCGCTTTTAGCGCATTAGTTCTGTCTTCATTACCGGTGATCACTATTACTTTGGTGTGTGGGGCAATGGTTAAAATTTCTTGTAAGGCAGCCAAACCTTCTGTGGCATTCGCTTCATCTGGCGGTAAACCTAAATCTAAGGTCACCACTTTAGGTTCGTGGCGTCTTACCGCAGCAATTGCACTTTCTCGATCAGAGGCAAGTACTACGTCGTAATCAGACAAGCTCCACTTGAGCTGTTTCTGAATACCCTTGTCATCGTCGATAATGAGTAATTTGTCCATCTAATTTTTGTTCCTATTATACTTTCGCTTGCTTTGAGAAATATTTTTATTATTGAGTAATTTATCACATGTTACTTACTGCACACGTGGTATACGAATTTTCATGGTGGTGCCTTCACCTTCCGCACTTTCAACATTTATTTCACCAGCAATGCTTTCAATAAACTGTTTCGCTTCATAAACACCAATGCCCATACCTGCATTACCTTTGGTGGTATCGAAGGGCTTAAACAAGCGATTTTTAATGAAAGCAGACGACATGCCAGTACCATTATCTGCTATCTCTATTTGAACATATTTACCCGTCGCTGATAAGCTAACTTTTACCCAACCATCATCTTTTGTTGCTTCTTGGGCATTTTGAATTAAATGATTCATCACAGAGAAAAATGTTTCGTCATCTAAATCAATTTCACAGCTTTCATTAGCGTCAAAACTCACCGTTGGCTGACTGATGTTTCGCTGCTCAATCACTTTTTCGATAACCGCAGTTAACTCTATGGTTTTACGAGATGACTGCGCCGCTTGCTTGTTTCTAAGTTGAGTTAATACTTTGCCTAAACGTTCAGTTGCCGATTCAACGGTTTCAAACACATCATCAATAAATTCTGGGTTATCGCGATGCTTAGTGGCATTGTTGGTGATCAACGAAAGTTGGGCCTGAACATTTTTTAAATCATGTACCAAAAATGCCGACATGCGATTAAAAGCATCAAACTGTTTGGATTCCGCCAGCTTTTCATTCGCTTCATGTAACGAAACAAAGTTGCCTAACTGTTTAGATACCGCAAAGATTAAATCACGGTCTTCCCAATTTAAACCGCGCTCTTCGCGATTTTCTGACAACAGGAAAAAACCAAAAAATGCCTTACCAATAAAAATTGGCACGATATAAGTAATCCCCTTCTTTTGCCACGCACTAGGTTGAATAAATAAACTCGGATAAGAGTGTGGATCATTAGCATATTCATCAATATCGATAATCCAACCTTGTTTCTGACAAAACTGGCTCAACAACAAAAAATCATCGCTGAGTGACTCATCAATGTCCATGTCTTGGCTGTATTTAACCTTAAATTGCTCGAAAGCAACTCGCTTAACGATTGCGCCAGAAGTTGCATCAACTTTCGACATCATAATTTGTGTCGCCATTTGATAATAATTCTCTGCACTAGTGGTTTCAATGGCGCCGATTAGCTGTAACCATTCATCGCGATATTCGTACTTATTGGCAAAGAAATTTTTCGCGATAAAGACTTTAAGTCTGCGCCTTAACGATTCAGTAATAAGTAAAACCGCCAGCACAATACCGCTTAATAATAAAAAGCCAATACTGAGTAAGTCGCCCCACTCACCGCCTAAATAATTTAATAAATAGCCTGTGAGCGCCATCACCAATAAATAAATACCGGCGATCATCAACATCGAGCTGTAAAAAACCACTTGTCTGGAAACAAATATGCGCACCGAGCCTTCTTTCACTCGCCTAGTGCTTACCAATAATAGCGGCATAACAAAAATTGAAATTAGGCCGCGGCTGTACCAAAAATCAAAATCAATCGCTTGCACCATCACGGCTTGCGCGTACAAGACAAAATCAAAAATACTAACGCCGGCAATCGCGATCACTAACGGCCATATTGCCCATCGAATTTGGGCGTTTGCACTTCGAAACAGCTGTTCAAGCAGCACTAGGCTCCACAAATTAAGCAATACAAACAGTAAAAATAAGTATTCATAAGCAAAGTCGAGTAAATAACACAGCAACCAACAGCCGCTCACTAAGCCTAACCATGTCAGTAAATATTTTTGAATATAACTATTTTTCAGTAGGGTTTTTATTGAATGATATTCACTATTAAAACTGAGAATTAATACCGCCCAAACGGCAATTTTTACCGCATCTGCAGCCATCGCCCATTGAATATTAAAACCAAATTTTAATTGCGCAGCAGCCACACCATTAGCAAACAGCGTGACTAACGCACATAAAAGTAGCCAACGAGCAACTGGGGCTTTATTGCGCGCCGCAAATAACATTAAGGTAAAAATAACATAGGCAAGTGTTGCCCCTAAATACCCTAAAGTGCCTGCCAACCACATGATGAAATTCCTCGTATTCCCTTTAGGCAGTGCATCAGCATTGCCTAAAGCTCGTCATTATTATTATTAAAAGTATTGCTATTTTTTGGTGAATAATTCCGTAAGAACAGGTACCAATAAAAAGCTAGAAATCGCCGAAACACACAAGCCAGAAATAATGACCACACCCAATGGTTGCCATAAATCACCACCGAGCATGGTCAGTGGTAACAAACCACCAATGGTTGTTAATGTTGTTAGTAAAATTGGCGTAAAACGGGTGGCACTTGCCGAGACAATTGCGCTTTGTTTATCTTGCCCAGAGGCGATATTTCGATTGGCAGTATCAATTAATATAATGGCGTTATTAACCACTATGCCAAATAAACTGATCAAACCAATAAAGGCCATCATCGAAAATGATAAGCCGGTAAGATATAAACCAAGACCTGAACCGACGATAGCAAAAGGAATTGAACTAAAAATAACCATCGGCTGTAAAAACGACCTAAATTGCAGCACCAAAATGGCAAATATGCCAATGGCGGTGATCAGCATAATTTGGGTTAGACCGGCAAACGATTCTTGTCGGCTTTCTTCTTCACCACCCAACATATAATACATACCTGCAGGCATAGGGTACTGGTCTAAATACTCAACCACTTGCGTGGTTAAATGATTAACGGAATAGCCAACGCCTGGGTCTGCCGATACTTTAGCCATGCGCAGTTTTTGATAGTGAAAAAACTCCGTCCGTCCTTTTTGCAAAGCAATATCAACCACCTGCCCTAACGGAATTTGCTCTTGTGTGCGACTGCTAATATTTATTTGTGATAAGGTTTCAAGATCGGCATTGGGTTGGCGTACCAAAATAGGGTAATTTTCGCCATTTTCGTCATTAAAGCGTCCGACATAGGTACCGGTAATAATGGTTTTTAAGGTATTGTCTAAATCATTAATATCGATATTGGTTAAGCCCGCTTTGTCGTAATCAATTTTCATTGCCAGTTCGGTATTTGCTACGCCAATTGGGTTTTCAATATTAATCATACCTTCAATACTAGCCATTTTGGCATGAACATCGTTAGCGACACGCTCTAGGTCACGCAGCGATTCACTCATTAAACGAATCGTAATTGGCTTATCGGTAACTGGACCTTGAGTGAATTCTTTAACCGTGATTTCAGCTTGACGCCATTGGCTAAATTCCTCTCGAAGCTTTGATACTAAAACTTTAATGTCATCGACGTGATATTCTTCAAGCACCACTAAAATTTGGCCATACTTTTCAACACCACGCTTAGGAATTTCATTGTAATAAATACGAGGGTTAGAATTACCAACATTCAATGCAACTTTATCAACTAACGGATAGGTTTCAATCACCTTAGCCGCCTGTTGCATGACTTGATTGGTATAAGATAACGACGAGTTTGGCGGTGTTTCCACATCAACTAGCAGCATGGCTTTTTCAGCTTTTGGAAATAAACTTAATCCCACTTTGCCAAAAATGCTGCCCATACCAATTAAAGCAACCACAGCAACCGCTAACGTTATCCATCTAAAGCGAATAAGACCTTTTAAGAAAACCGTATAAAAGCGCTCGGCAAACCCGTTGACATAAAATTGTAAGGTTTTTATTTTGTTAGGCTTTAAGGTGAAAAATTTGCTCGCAACTAATGGCGTTAAGGTAAGTGCGATTAGCAATGACGCCAGTAACACTAATACGACAGTAACGGGCATCGAACGAATAAAATCACCCGTATCACTGGCAATTAATAACATAGGTAAAAACGCCAGCATAGTGGTTACCGTACCACTGGTAATTGCCCAACCGACGCGACTTGTGCCAACAATAGCGGCCTCACGCAAGCTATTGCAATTACGCTTTTCCCGTAAAATGCTTTCGGTAACAACAATGGCATTATCCACTAACAAGCCAAGCGCAATGATCAAGCCGACAATCGACATTTGCTGCAAACCAAAGCCGCTAATATCTAACCAACCAATTGCCATAATAAACGACAACGGAATCGCAATAATCACCACTAACGATTCCCGCACGCCTAAAAATAACAGTGACATAACACCAACAAGCAGCAAGCCTTGCCACAGGTTGTCAAAAAAGCCGTTAACGCGTGACTCAACACTGTCTGCTTGTTGAAATAATACATCGATAAACATGCCGTCAGGCAATGTGGTTTTAAAGCGATCGATTTCTTTATTAATCAACTCAGTGAGGATAAAAATATTGGTATTGGTGCGCTGCTCAACCGTGACAAAAATAACCGGTTTTTCATCGTAATACGCTAAGTAGTTTGGATCTTGGTGAGAAAAACTTACTTCGGCGACATCTTTAAGACGCAAGGCAAATTCAGGGGTCGATAAAATAATGGTGTCGGCGAGTGCTTGTAGTTGTTCAAAGTTACCACTGGCTTTCACATTAAATCGACGCGTGCTGGCATCAACAAAACCTGGGGTAATATTAACCGCTCGCCCTTGCAAGATTTGATTAATTTGCGTAACCGAAATGCCGTAATGTGAGAGTAAATCTAAGTTTAAATCAACCGCGACGACTTGTTGCGGATAACCCCAAATATCGGCTTTTTTCACTGACGCTATTGCTTCTAGTCGCTTTTCTAACTGTTTAGCTTGCAGCTCCATCAGCTTGTAATCTAAAGGCTCAGACCACAATGCAAGTTGCACCACAGCAACCGCTGTTGGCGTTGCTTTTAGCACTAATAAATCTTGCACGCCCGATGGCAGCGAAGGTTTAACATTGGAGACCGCTAATTGAATTTGGTTATAAGCACGTTCTGGATCTGTGCCGTAGTGAAATACAATTTCAATGCGTACGCCACCATTTTTAATTTGCGCTTCCACTTTTTTAATGGTGTCGATATCGGCAAATTCTTGTTCAAGCGGCTCTACCACTAAGGTTTCAATATCTGTGGGTGAAGCCCCCGGATAAATGACTTCAACTAAGGTGATCGGAATATCAAACTGAGGATCTTCCGAACGTGGCATATTGAAATAAGAAACAATGCCAACTAATACCAGTAATACAATAATCGTTAAACTAAATTGGGCGTTATTTATTGCCAGTCGAGGTAAGCGCATGGGTTATTTTTTATCCAATGAAATATGTTGCCAACCTTGAGTAACAATGCGCAGCATTTTCTCAGGAGTATCAGTGAGTAAATAAACAGAGTTGTTATTGATTTTGAAAATATCAAACGCTTGTTGCTCTGCCTTCTCGCCATTTTCCGAGGCTAATAATACCAAGGCTTGGCCTTGTTCATTGACCGACATGAGCGCGGAAATAGGAATACGATAAACCAAATTGTCACGGGTATAATCTATTACCACTTCCGCAAGTTGCCCTGCAATAATGCCGTGTTGCAAGTTGAGCTTCGGCAATAACACGTCGATAACAAACAAATTATTGCTATTGGCAATGGCAGGAATGCGATTAACTTCACCATTTACTGCGCCAATGTTTTGCAAATTCACCCGTACTTTTTGTCCGATCCTCACTTGGCTAATTTCTGTGCCTGTTAACGCCACTTTAATCACCCAATTATTTTGCAACGCGGCAACTTTTAACGCTTCAACACCTGGGGTATTAAACGCGCCAAGCTCTGTGGTTCGACTCAACACAACACCGTCGAATGGGGCAATTATCTGTGCTTTTTCTAAATTATAAAAATCCACTTTATATGAAGCACGAATAGTTTCTAAGGCCGTTTCGGCTTTATCAAGCTCTTGTTCTGAACTTAAATTATTGTCGATTAGCTGTTGAATACGATTAACTTCGCGTTTGGCTTGCAGCAACTGTGCATAAGAAGCGTTTTTTAAGGCGATGAGTTCATCAATTTCTAACGCGGCTAACACTTGCCCTTTTTTAAAAACATCACCTTGATCAACACTTAAGGTATCAAGGTAACCATTGCTTTTAAATGACAAGCTTAATGTGCGTTTAAAATCTAATTTCCCCGTACGCTTGATCGCTTCAACATAAGGCGCGGCAAAAATATCTTCAGTATCGAATTTTTGCGCAAAAACAGGAGAAATGAATGTGAGGCAAACTAAAGACAAACAAAGTGATTTAGCAGTTTTAAAAAAAAGCATAAAGCAACGTAATTATCGAAAAAAATGATTACTAATACTTTAGGATTAATGCCCGTTAAAGTACATCTTTTTCAGATAAATATTAATAACAATTTAATCATTGTAATCCAATAAGAACTTGGCTAAGGAGATAAAAACAAAGCGACTTTTTTTGCTAGACAATAGCCAGCGAAGCCATTACTATTTGCCGCGCTATTCACATAGCCAATTTACGCACCCATAGCTCAGCTGGATAGAGCGCGCCCCTCCGGAGGGCGAGGCCGCAGGTTCGACTCCTGCTGGGTGCGCCATTTTTTAAAGTTTTGACTAATTTGCAATAACTTAGCAATAACGCTAATCAAAAAAACGAGCATGAGTCATCCTTGTCTCATACGCTAAATCATGCACTAAGCCTTGCCCAAATCCCAATACAAACCTAGCGCTAAAATTTATTGCTTTATACTCGCTCAATTAATGCGGCAATGCCTTGTCCGCCGCCAATGCACATAGTCACTACCGCGTATTTTCCTTGAACGCGCTCAAGCTCATGAATTGCTTTTACCGTGATCAACGCGCCAGTTGCGCCAATTGGGTGACCTAAAGAAATGCCCGAGCCATTTGGGTTGACTTTATTCATGTCGAGCTCAAGATCACGACACACCGCTAGCGCTTGTGCTGCAAAGGCTTCGTTCACTTCCCACACATCAATGTCATGTTTATCAATGCCGGTTTTCGCTAATAATTTATTTACCGCAGGCACAGGGCCTATGCCCATTATCTCTGGCGCCACACCAGCAAAGGCATAACCGACTAACCGCGCGACCGGTTTCAAGCCGTGCGTTTTGGCATATTCACTATCCGCCATCACTAGCGCGGCGGCAGCATCATTTATACCTGAAGCGTTACCGGCAGTTACCGTACCCTCTTTTTTAAATACCGGACGCAGTTTTTCCATATCTGCTGGGCGACAATCAAAACGCACGTGCTCGTCTTGGGTAAAACTCACCTCACCTTTACGCGATTTTAACGTTACCGGCACAATTTGCTTGGCAAAATAATTTTCATTTATTGCCACTTGTGCGCGGCGGTGCGACTCAACCGCAGCAAGGTCTTGCTCTTCACGGCTAATACCCCATTTTTCGGCAATATTTTCTGCGGTGATGCCCATGTGAGTATCGTTAATTGGGCAAGTTAGTGCGCCCACCATAGGGTCAATTAATTGAGTATCGCCCATTTTGCTGCCAAAGCGGGTATTGGGCGACCAATAAGGCACACGCGACATTGCTTCAGCGCCGCCAGCAACAGCGACATCACAATCATCAAGTAATAATAATTGCGCGGCAGAAACTATTGCTTGTAAGCCAGAGCCGCACAAACGATTAACGGTAAGTGCTGGCGTGGTTTCAGGCAAGCCGCCTTTCATTGCGGCGACTCGACTCATGTACATATCTTTTCGGTCTGAGTGAGTGACATTACCAATCACGCAATGGCCAACTTGCTCAGGCGAAATACCAGCGCGATCAACGGCTGCCGCTACCATTTGCCCAGCTAAATCACTTGGCGCAATATTTTTCAGTGCACCACCAAAGCCGCCAATGGCGCTGCGCACACTACTTAAAAAAACAACTTCACGTTTTGACATCTCATTTTTCTCTTATCAATTGAACGGTTAACTTAAAAAGTACACTTAAACAAAACACGGCCATTAAAACTGCATTTCTGGCACTTGCTCAGGCACCACTAATTCACCCGCAGTAAGCTTAATAATTTCTTCTACCGAGACCCCCGGTGCACGCTCAAGCAAATGAAATTTTCCGTCTTTAATTTCAATGTAAGCCAAGTCTGTTAATACTTTTTTAATGCAGCCTTTGCCCGTTAACGGCAAAGTACAATCTGTTAATAGCTTTGATACGCCGTGTTTTGAAGCGTGGGTCATGGTGACAATAATATTGTCTGCCCCTGCCACTAAATCCATCGCGCCGCCCATGCCTTTGATCAATTTTCCCGGGATCATGTACGAGGCAATATTGCCATTTACATCCACTTCAAATGCGCCCAGCACCGTTAAATCAACATGACCGCCGCGGATCATGGCAAACGATTCAGCCGAATCAAAAAGTGATGCGCCTGTTGCCATCGTCACCGTTTGCTTACCGGCATTAATTAAGTCGGCATCTACTTCATCTTCTGTTGGAAACTGCCCCATACCGAGCAAACCATTTTCCGATTGCAGCATCACTTCCATGCCCTTTGGAATGTAATTGGCCACCAATGTAGGAATACCTATGCCTAAATTTACGTAATAACCGTCTTGTAATTCTTGGGCAACACGCATTGCCAGTTGTTCTCTTGAAAGTGCCATAAGTTACTCCTTTATGCGTTTGCTGCGCGCACAGTGCGTTGTTCAATTGATTTTTTGAAAGTGCCTTGAATAAGACGATTCACATAAATACCTGGGGTATGAATTTGATCAGGGTCGAGTTCACCCGGCTCAACAATTTCTTCAACTTCTACTACAGTAATTTTGCCAGCAGTTGCCGCCATCGGGTTAAAATTACGCGCGGTTTTACGAAACACTAAATTGCCATAAGTATCAGCTTTCCACGCTTTTACAATGGCAAAATCGCCAGTAATAGCAGGCTCTAAAATATAGTGTCGGCCATCAATTTCACGCGTTTCTTTACCTTCAGCTACTAAAGTGCCGTAACCTGTTGCAGTGAAAAATGCCGGAATGCCCGCGCCGCCTGCGCGCATTTTTTCAGCCAAGGTCCCTTGCGGGGTTAATTCCACGTCTAATTCACCAGCCATCATTTGCGCTTCAAAAATTTCATTTTCGCCAACATAAGAGGCGACCATTTTTTTCACTTGTCGGTTATGCAGCAATACGCCAAGCCCTTCATTGGTAGTGCCGCAGTTGTTCGACACCACGGTTAAACCTTTGGTGCCTTTGCGCTGAATTTCATTAATTAAATTTTCTGGAATACCACATAAACCAAAACCACCGGCAATTACGGTCATGTTGTCTGCTAACCCTGCCATTGCTTCTTCGTAGCTATTTACTACTTTATTAAAACCTGCCATTTTAATGCTCCTACCTAAGGTGATTAACTCGAAAAACTTGAGTATCAGCATCTGCCATGGTTATATATTTATCAAATTAATAATATTTACCAATTGATAAATATTTTAAATAAAGCAAGTTTTACCATTGATTGCTTACTGAATAACAACTGCTCAAGGACTTGGTTATGAACATCACCATTAAACAAGTGCGCGCTTTTTTAGCCATCGCCAATAACCACAGTTTTGCTGAAGCCTGCGCGACAATGCACTTATCACAACCGGCGCTCAGCATTGCCATTAAAAATTTGGAAGAAGAAGTGGGTGGAAAATTATTTGTCCGCTCAACTCGCACTTTGGCATTAACGCCCGAAGGCGATACTTTCTTACCTGTCGCCCAACGCTTGTTAAATGAATGGGACAGCGCGCTGCAAGATTTAAATAATCACTTTTCCCTTAATCGTGGTCGATTAGCGATTGCCGCGATGCCTTCGTTTGCCAATAGCTTGTTGCCTGAGTTTTTAAAAAGCTTTCGTGATCAACACCCTAAAATAAATATCACCATTCACGATGTGATCGCTGAGGATGCGGTTGAAATGGTACGCGCAGGCAAAGTTGAATTAGCATTAACGTTTGAAAATGAACCATCGAGCGACCTAACATTCACACCACTTTTTACTGACCACTTTATTGTTGCACTTACGCCAAAACATGCACTTGCCAGTAAACAAAATATCACATGGCAAGCGATCGCCAACGAGCCTTTTATTGCCTTACAGCCACCGTCGAATATTCGAAAAATGATCCAGCAATCAATTGCTGAGCAGCAACTCGACTTGAATATTGAATTTGAAAGCAATCACTTAGCCACTATTGGGCAAATGGTTGCTTCAGGTATCGGTATCAGTATTGTGCCGGCGATTTGTCGCACACTCTTTCAAGCACAAGGGGTGCAATGCCGCCGCTTAATTGAGCCAAGTTTAAGTCGAAATATTGGCATAATCACGCGGAAACGCTACCCACTTTCAAGTGCCGCGCAGGCTTTTTTTACCTTATTAGAAAGTAACAGTTATAGTCAGCAAACACCCAAAATATAAGGCTTGGTACTAAAGTAGCATTCACCAAATGGTAAATATTCGCCAAGATGAAACTTCCTATTCAGATCTTAGTCGATCACCAACTTGGACTTATGGACATGTTCAAACTTTCCAATAAGAAAATAACAACAGGTATTGTTAGCAAAAAGATGATTAGCAATAGTGTCAAAGTCGCCTTATCGCTACTAATGCTGTTAATTAATTTACCCGCAATGGCAAGTTTTAAACCTTTAACTGGTTTTGGTGATAATCCAGGAGAGCTTGACGCCAGCTTTTATGCAAAAGGTGCACAAACAAAAAACCTTGTGGTACTGCTACATGGTTGCGTGCAATCTGGCGAAGCGCTCGCTCAGCAAAGCGGTTTTTTAGATTTGGCCAAACAACATAACTTTGCCTTACTAGTGCCGCAACAAAAGCAAAGTAACAACATTAAGAACTGTTTTAATTGGTTTTCAGCGCAAGATACCAATAAAGACAGTGGCGAAACCTTATCGCTGGTGAATATGATCAATTCAACAAAAGCGCAATTAAGCAGCGAACAAGTTTTTATCGTGGGTTTGTCTGCCGGTGGCGCTATGACCAGCAGTTTATTAGTGCATTACCCACAACTGTTTAATGCAGGTGCCGTTATTGCCGGTATTCCTTATCCGTGTGCAGACAATTTAATTAAGGCGATTTCCTGTATGCGCACTGGGCCATCTCAGTCGGTATCAGAACTTACCGATGCAATTAAATCAATCAATAACGCCAACGCGCCTTGGCCTAAATTATCAATTTGGACAGGATCTAACGATAAAGTCGTGCATCCAAGTAATGCACAAATGCTAGCGCAACATTGGGCGCAACTGAATAACTTGCCGAAAAAGCCCAAGCAAACCGAACATAAAGGTTATCAAATTAGCCAATGGCATAACCAAGCAAACACAGTGCAAGTGGAGTTAATTGAACTGGATAATATCGGCCATGGCATTGCGGTAAATTCGCAACAAACACATGGCGGCACAGCGGCTGAATTTGTGCTTGAATCACCACTAAGCAGCGCAGTGCATTTAATCGATTTTTGGCAAATCAACTAATAAAACACAAAAACAATATTTTTTAATTCTTTAATTATCAGTAATTTAAAGCAATAAACGAACGCATGGTACTATAGTACAAATTAACTTTAAAACGAATTACTATAGAGTTTTACCCATACCAATAAGTTCATCAATTGCTGAGTAAGTCAGTCAATAATAATTAAAGAAATATGGGGAACGAAATGAAACAACAAGCAACGAAACTTAGTTATTTAGCGTTAGCAATAACCACAGCCTTAACCAGCAATTTTGCGATTGCTGCTGAACAAGAAAACGAATCTGGCTTAGAAGTTATCGAAGTAACTGCACGTAAAACGGTAGAAAGCCTGCAAACAGTTCCAGTCGCCGTTACCTCGCTAAGTGCAGACGAACTGAACGAAAGCGGCATTGAAGTTATCACTGAAATTCAGCAATTTTCACCCAACACAACTTTACAACGTAGCCGTGGTACAAACTCAACCATTACCGCTTTTATTCGCGGTGTTGGTCAACAAGATCCATTATGGGGTTATGAACCCGGTGTTGGTATTTACATTGACGACGTTTACATGGCGCGTCCACAAGGCGCAGTATTAGACTTGTTAGACGTAGAGCGTGTTGAAATTCTGCGTGGTCCACAAGGTACCCTTTACGGTAAAAATACCATTGGTGGCGCAATAAAATACGTCACTAAAGAAATGTCGGGCGATGCCGAGCTAAACTTAAACGGCACCTTAGGTAGCTATAATCAACGTGACGTTAAGTTAACGGGTCAATACCCAATTATTGCCGACAAGCTTTATGTCGGTTTTGGCTATGCTAATTTACAACGCGACGGTTACGGTGAATTTTTAGAATCGGCCTTACCCGGCCAAGATACCGAAAACTACAATAAAGACGTAGTTTCAGCACGTTTATCATTAGAGTTCCGCCCAACAGACGAATTATCTTTCGCCCTTAAATGGGATAAAACAGACGACGAGTCAAATTCAAAAGGCGGTTACCGCTTACTGCCAAGTATTCTTACTGAAGCACCTGTGCCTGACAGCGTTTACGACTCGTACACTAGCTTACCAACAACCAACAAAGTTGAAGTTGAAGGCATGAGCTTTACGGCTAAATGGGATGTAACCGACTTTACCACGTTAAAATATGTTTATTCAGATCGTGAAAGCTACTCGCCAACCAATATCGACTTTGACAATACCCCATTGCGTATTTTTGACGTACCAGCGATTTACGACGATGAACAAAGTACACACGAAATTCAATTAAACAACTTTGGCGACAACTACACCTTTGTTTCAGGTTTTTATTACTACGACGGTGAATCTTGTGGTCAATTCGACGCGATTTTAGAAGTGCTAGGTCAAGCAATTACCCTGCCGGGTTTAACACGTGAAATTAGTGGTTGCAGTAATTCAACCAGTAAAGCGGCTTACGCTCAGCTAAGCTACGATTTTTCAGAAAAATGGTCAATGACCGCTGGCGCGCGTTATACCAAAGACGAAAAAGAAGCCTTAGTAAATAACCACCTACACTTTCAAACAGTGTATCCAGAGTCAGGTTGGGTTGACGGTTATGTTCGTCCAGACGATTTACCGGTCACCGAAGTGCTAAACGACAGCCAAGATTGGTCGAAATTCACACCACGTATTGGCGTTGAATATCAAGCAACTAGCGATATCATGTTATTTACCAGCTTCTCACAAGGCTTTAAATCGGGTACCTTTAACCCACGCGCATCAGGGCCAGAGCCAGCAGCTAAGCCGGAAGATGTTGATTCAATTGAACTAGGCATGAAAAGCCAGTGGTTTGACGATAGCTTACGCGCCAACATCACCTTGTTCTCGCTTGATCACAAAAACCGTCAGTACATTTCAGTATTACCAGGTGAAAATGCCGCTGACTTAAACCAACGTTTGGGTAATATTGGTACGTCAGAATCGCAAGGTATTGAAGCAGAATTTACCTATTTAGCGGCTGAGAACTTATTGCTTACTGCGAACTTTGGTTATATTGACGCTGAATTTACCGAAGTGATTGATTACGATGAAAACGGTGACCCGTTTGATAAATCTGATCGCTTTAGTATTTCAAATACACCTGAATATACTTACAACTTAGCGGCAAACTATACCATTGAGTCTGAAGTGGGTGACTTCATTGTTAATGCAAGTTACTACTATCGCGATGATTATGTATTGTTTGAAGAAGACAGCTTATTAACCCAAGACGGTTACGGCTTAGCAAACTTAAGCATTAATTGGTACAGCATGGAAGGTAACTGGACTGCAGGTTTACATGTGAAAAACATCACAGATGAAGAGTACATGATCGGCGGTTATCAGTTTGTTGCACCACTTGACGACGGTGGTTACGCACCAGGTTTAGGTGGCGACAATACCTTAATTGCGTATTATGGCGACCCAAGAACGATTTCCTTAACCCTAGGTTATCAGTTCTAAACTGCGCTTTTTTTACCCTTAGTTAACAAAATAAGCGTGGAAAGAGCTGGCATGTGTCAGCTCTTTTTTTCATACTGACTTAACAACAACACAAAGGTTTTCGGGAGATCATTATGTTTGCATCAACAAGCTCTGAGGCAACTAACAACAACGGCCAAAGTGTCGAGCCGAAAGTCATTATTGCTGATGATCATCCGTTATTTCGCACCGCACTTAAACAAGCCATTATTGAATGCATTGACGATGCAAATACCTTAGAAGCCGAAAGCTTTGACGAACTGCTTAGCGCCATTGAAAAAACACCCTCACTGGAAATTGTATTTCTTGATTTGCACATGCCCGGCAATAACGGTTTTACCGGACTAACCCAACTACAAAATCACTACCCTGATTTAGTGGTGATCATGGTATCGTCAGACGACAATAGCGAAACCATGCAAAAAGCGATTAACTTTGGCGCTGCGGCATTTATTCCAAAGTCGGCCGATTTAAACACCATCGCTAGCGCTATCGACACCGTTTTAGAAGGCGATATTTGGCTACCAGAAAATATTGAAGCGAATATTGATGAACAGCAAGTTGCCCAACACCAAAAACTCGCTAAACAATTGGCACAACTTACCCCACAGCAATACGTGGTATTAACCCGCATCGCCGACGGCCAGCTCAACAAACAAATCGCTTACGATTTAGACATTAAAGAAACCACAGTGAAAAAACACGTTTCTGCGATTTTACTCAAACTCGACGTAAACAATCGCACTTTAGCCGGTTTAGCGTACCAACAACTCATGCTAGCTGCGAACGAACACGAACAACAAAGCGCCTAGTATTTTCTAAAGACAGGCAAAGGGGTCAGTGACATCGATAAAATTGGCAAATCCCGCTTAGTCTCTTTTTTCTTTTTGTCACCGACCCCGGTTTTATTGTTTTGCCTCATAAAAAAATATCAATAATTTCCTATACTTCGACAAGCTCAGCACGAACGGAAATTTTGGAAGTTTCGTAGGCGAAGGGGGCGGTGACATCGATAAAAATGGCAAATCCCGCTTAGCCTCTTTAGACTTTTTGTCACCGACCCCGATGTTGCAATCAACTAACAGCTCCGCTTAACTTATTGAAAATATTAATTAAGTACAGTATGGTTCTTAATGAACCACTGTTTACCCTTTAATAACAACTCAGCTGCCAAAGGAAGAAAATGCACAATCCCGATAAATGGAAAATGAATTCCAATCAACAAATGCACAGTTTTATTAAAGAATTTAGCTTTGCTGCAATAATATCTCATGATTTAAACGCATCACATTTACCATTATTGTTAAAGGAAAAAGAAGGCGAAAATGGCACGCTTTATGGCCATTTTGCTCGAACAAATCATCACTGGAAATTTGCCGATGGCGCTAAAGTATTAGTCATTTTTTCGGGTCCTCATGCTTATATTTCACCTACTTGGTATAAAGCCGCTCCGGCGGTACCAACTTGGAATTACAGCGCGGTTCATGCTAAAGGCGTAATTCAGCTAACAGATCTAGACACAACACTAAAAGCGCTTGATGAAACAGTGAAAAAATATGAGGCGAATCTAACAATCCCCGAAGGCTTTAAATCAAAACTTAGTAAAGGTATTGTTGGTTTTAAAATTAATATTGAGTCGCTGCAAGGCAAAGATAAACTTGGACAACACCGCTCGATTGAAGATCAGCTTGGCGTAACATCAGCTTTATCAAAGGCAGATAACCCTGAAAGCCAATTACTGTATCAGTACATGGTCAGTAAGAATCTTGGTACAGGCAGCTAGCAAGGCGTTAGGAGATTTAAATGATTTCATTTCAACCAGCTAAAGATTTAAATAAATCTGCGCAGTTAACGTATAGCAATATGCGCTCATATTATGAGCGTTATTCTGTCGCTTGGGATCAAGCAAAAATTCTAGAACAAACCTTGGATTTGCATAATTGGGATATTTTATTCGATGGAAAGTATGTCGGCATTATGCGGTTAGCGTTTGATAATGACGGTTGTTATTTACGCGATCTGCAAGTGGATGAAAACCACCAAAACCAAGGCATTGGTGCGCTAGCGTTAGAAAAATCAAAACAACTTGCGTTAAAGTCAGGAGCCAATAAGCTCAAATTAAGAGTATTTAAAATAAGCCCTGCATTTCATCTTTATAAACGAACGGGCTTTACCATAAGCGATGAAGATGAAAGGTTTTATTATATGGAGAAAAAAATCGTCTAGTCAGGTAATTAAGCATCGCTAGACAAAAATTGGCTCGTTTCAGCGGAACAGCTGAATAGGGCATGTTCCGCTAAACGAGCAACTCATTAATCGACAGTAAGCACACCATCAATATTTGAAATACTCACATTTTCTAAATCACTGATTACCAGTGTTGAATACTGCCAGCTTTGGTCTCTTTTTTGACACTCAGCAGACAAAACAACGGTAATATTACGCGATGTTTTAGCATAGCTTCCACTAGGCACATAACCACTCATGCTTCCATTTCCGCCAGAATTCACAAGAAAGCCATCTAAGTTTGTCACTTCGGCAGCATTTAAATGGCTGATATCAAGTGACGCAGGGATCCAGCTTTGATCTCTTTTTTGGGCTTCTGCGTATAGGGTTGCTCTAACATTTTTTGATGTTTTTGAATAACTACCTTCTGGTATATATTGACTCATAGTACTTTCCTTTTTAAGAGTATTGAAATTCATCTATTGTGCTCCTGTAATTTCGTGAGGCTGAAATTTACAGTAGGAAGAGTGTAGTTATATAAATAAATTAAAAATATTACCTTTTATTACATGGCGCAGTTTGTCGCTGCCAAGCAGTTTGTATGGGGTTGGTTTTAAATGAGTTTAGATGAGTTAGAGGCTTGTTAATAATCTCATATACTTCGACCAGCTCAGCACGAACGGAAATAATTACAGCTAACTTGCATAGGTAAAGGGTCGAGATATAGGGGTCGGTGACATTGATAAAATAGGCAAACCCCACTTAGTTTCTTTTTACTTTTGTCACCGACCCAGGTTTTGCGAATGAAAATTAGGTAACTAATCAGCAAAGCGCTTAGTTTAAAGCGACTAACTTAAGGCGAAAATAAAAGTGCATATGTAAAAGCGTTTAGTTAAAAATAGTTAATTAAAAAAGCATCAACCAAATAAACTCCGTCCATTTTCTATGGTCGTATTATGCAGACCAAACAGGATTATGGTGCCAACGCTTTACCCAAAGAGGAAAGTCCTTCGCTGGCATTGGCCTGGAAATCCCATAACCTTGGGCGATAGTACAATTTAAGGCGAGCAGTTTGTCTGCATGTGCCTTTGATTCTACGCCTTCTGCGATAACTCCTCGGTTGAAAATTTCAGCTAAGCCGATAACGGCTTTAACAATCGCAAGATCAGAGGGATCAGAGAGCATGTCTCGAACAAATGTTTGATCTATTTTCAATACGTCAACAGGTAAGTTTTTAAGATACGTCAATGATGAATATCCAGTACCAAAGTCATCTAAAGCAAATTTAATCCCTAATTTCAAACAGGTATACATAAGTTCGTTAACTTGTTCAATATCGTCAAGGGCACTGGTTTCCAATATTTCTAGCACTAATTGTTCTGCTGACACTTCTGGGTAGGCTGCTAGTGTTTGGGTTAAGTTTTCAATAAAATTTTCACTTTGCAATTGGCTCGCACCAACATTAACACTAACGGGTATACTTATGCCCTTTTGCTGCCAAATACTTAACTGTTGGAGTGCCGTATTTATGACCCATTCACCAATTTTAACGCTAATTGAGTGCCCTTCCATAATAGGTAAAAAGGCATCTGGTGGTAAAATTCCATGTTCAGGGTGATTCCATCTAATCAAAGCTTCTGCGCCAACAACCTGACATGTTTTCATGTTAATTTTGGGCTGATAATAAAGCTCAAATTCGTTTTTGTTAAAGGCGCTGTATATATTCTCTAAGCTTTCTCGCCGTGTTCTACTTTTTTCAGCAATGCTTATATCAAAAAAACGGTAGCAATTTCTTCCGGCATCTTTAGCAACATACATTGCTTGATCAGCTTGTCGAAGTAATAAATCAGGATCTGAGCCGTTTTGCGGATAAAGCGTTACCCCTATGCTAGTTGAAACTTTTAAGACTTCATCATCACAAATAATATTTTGGGAAGCAGCAAGTAACATGCGCTGCAATACTTGTATGCACTCACTTTCATTGTTTAGATCGGTTAATACTGCAATAAATTCATCACCACCAATACGCGCTAAAAAATCTCCAGCTCGCAGTGCCTGTTTTAAATTTTTTGATAAAGATATTAAAAAATTATCACCTATACAGTGCCCGTAGGTATCATTAATTCGCTTGAAGCCGTCTAAATCTAAATAAGCAAGTGCCAGTGTTTTCTCTCGGCGTTGGCTTTGTTTAATAGCTAACGCTAACTTATTAGAGAGCAAAGCTCTATTGGGTAGCCCCGTCAACATATCGTGATGAGCACTATGTTCAAGCTGATATTGATGTGCCTTACTTTCGGTGATATCGGTAAATATTGAAACATAGTGATTTGTTACGCCAGCTTTATCACTCACTGCGCAAATTGATTGCATTTCCGGATAAATCTCGCCGTTTTTACGCCGGTTCCACACCTCAGAATGCCAATAGCCTTGCTCTTCCAGTGCTTTCCACATTTCAATATAGTAGCTAGCTGATTGCCGTCCAGATTTGAGAATTCGCGGATTATTGCCAATAGCGTCTTCTCGATTAAACCCTGTGATACAGGTAAACATCTCATTGATATCAAGAATAGTACCGTGTTTATCGGTGATCATGATGCCTTCATGCGCATGCGTGAAAACACTCGCGGCAAGTTCGAGTTTAACTTCAAGTTCTTTATTCGTTGAAATATCGGTCAATATGGTCAAACATTCTAAACCATCTGCACTCATGTTAACTTGCATTAATACGGTACTGACTTTTTCGTTGATATTAAGCTCTATTTCACATGCAGTTTGCTCTCGCCCAGCAAAAGCATTGTCAATACATATGTTAAAAATAGGTATAGAGTCCTGCGTTAAATAAGCACCTAGGCGTTTGCCTTTTATTGCTTCAATTGACGCACCTAGCATATTTGCAGCGGTTAGATTAGCTTGTTTAATTTGACCTGCCCGTTGCAGAGAAACATAACCAACGGGTGCGCAGTGATACAATGCTTGGTAATTTTCACTGGTTTTTTCAGCCAATTCTCTTGCTGCAATTAACTCGTTTTGTTGCAGCTCTAATTCTATCTGGTGTACTTGTAATTCATGCAATAACCGTTCAATTTGTTTGGCATCTTTTGGTAATTGATTAGCGATAGGAGGCTTTTTGGGCAGCCGTAATTCTGCTAGTTTACGCAAGGTATCTACTGTTTTAGTCGTTCGTTTTGTTGCCTTGCTCATAACGCTAGATCATCCTAAACATGCTAAAACATGTTAATACATGCTAAAGTTAGGTGGCATTGGGCTAATTTAACCGTCACATCAGGTTAATTTAATTTGAAAGCTCTAATAGTAAGTCAGAAATGGTTGCTAAGTCTTTGCTAAGGTCACTTTCACAGCGGTTAGACTGCTTATCTAAAATCAGTTTAATGTCATTAATTGTCTTAATGTTTTTCTTATCATTAGTAACATTTTCCGTTACACAAACAAACAAGCCTTGCTCTTGCGAATTCATTGCACATTTAAACCATTGTTTTGTTTGTTCAACATAAAATTCAATTTCTTCCGAGGTTCCGGTTAAGGCGACGCGTGCACAAGCAGCCATAAATTTTGGATTAGATTGCAAAGTATTAGGCGTTACTTCACTGCCATTTTTCCCTACAACATCATGTAAATGAGTAATTTTGCTATAAGAGTTGTTTACTTCAAGGTAGTTGAAGTCGACCGCTTTGTCACCTTGCATGATGATTTTTTTATATGCAACCGCGTTCATTGAGTTTTCAAATAACAAACGAAAGCGCAATTCCGATTGAGCCAACGCAATACTCGCTTTCCTATTAACGGTGTTATTACTAAAAGTAATGACCACGCCATCAATTAAATTTTCTTGTGTGCGATAAGGCATAATCCGCACGATATACCAACTACCATCTGTCGTTTTTATTTCTTTCTCATGAAAAATTAAGCTGCGAAGCACTTCATTGACATCTTCTGCCAAGGTTGGGTAAATAAGGGAACTAACCAAATCGGTAATAGGACGCCCAACATCACTAGAAATAAGTTTAAATATATCAAGCGTTTGAGTGGTATAACGACGTACTCTAAGTTGGTTATCTAAAAACAAGGTGGCAATGTTTGTGCTATTGAGGATATTTTTCATGTCATCACTCGCTTCTGACAGCTCACTAACCTTGCTGTTAAGTTCATGATTCACGGTTTGCAACTCCTCGTTCATCGACTGCATTTCTTCTTTTGACGTGGTCAGCTCTTCATTAGTGCTCTGCAATTCTTCATTGGTACTTTGTAGCTCTTCATTCGCAGATTTAAGTTTTTCTTGCGCATGCTGCATTTCTTTGGTGGTAATTTGAAGCTCTTCTCTTGCTTGATATAAGTTATGCTTGAGCGTTTCAATTTCTTGCATATGCTCGCCAGTAATACTTGCGGTAATTGGTTCCTTGATTAAAGCAACTTGAGATGCTGAAACAGTAAACAACACCAACACCATACCGCGTAGTTCCTCAATATGAAGCAATGGTTTTATACATACATCAACCTGTAAAGCCGTGTCGTTTAAACTCACCTCAATGTTTTTCAACTCAAGAGTTTTCTGTTGGCGTATAGCGCGATGAAATACTTCATTTAGTGGTGCTGCTAAACCTTTACGAGCCATAGCAAACAAATTATGGCTAACTTTGCCCGTTGCAGGCTCTAAGTAATTTCCGGTTTTACCATTAATATAAATAATATCCGCTTGTTCGGTGGTAATAAGCGCCGCTGGAGTAAAGTGCTCGTGTAAAAGTGATTGAGTTAATTCTTGTAAATTCAAAGCTTGCGCTCCTTGAGGTTGTTCTGGCACAACTTTTTCGATTGATTGCTCTTGCATATAGTCAAGCACGGTGCGACTAGGAAACTTAATCACGCTAACAGGCTCTAACATGTCCCGTCGTTTATAAATTCGTTGAGTCCCTTTTATAGGCGTAAACATTTTGTCATCCTTGCCTACGGTTTCAGATGTGCCCAACACAAGTACACCAGATTTTTTTAAGCTGTAGTGAAACAAAGGAAATATTGTTTTTTGTAATGCGGCTTCAAGGTAAATAAATAAATTGCGACAACTAATAATATCGAGCTTGGTAAACGGAGGATCCATTATCAAGTTTTGTTGAGCAAAAATAACCATTTCTCTGGTTTGTTTACCAACCCGATAACCGCCATCTACTTGAACAAAATATCGTTTTAATAACGCGTTGGGTACATGCTCGCAAATTGACTGAGAGTAAAACGCTTTTCGCGCTTCAGTAATGGCTTCATTATTTAGATCTGTGGCAAAAATTTGTAAGTCAAAATGATTGGCTAAATTAAGTTTTTTCAACGACTCCTGAAAAACAATCGCCAGCGTATATGCTTCTTCTCCGCTGGAGCAGGCAGGTACCCATGCACGCAACGTTCCGCCTTTAGGGTATTTTGCCAACAACCTAGGGATAACCTCTGTTTTGAGTTGCTGCCAAACTTTTTGATCTCGAAAAAAGTTAGTAACACCAATTAGTAACTCTTTAAATAACAATTCATTTTCTTGTGTATTAGAAACTAAGTAGTTTACGTAGTCGCTAACGCTGGTAAATTGATGCAAGGCCATACGTCGCTCAATACGACGATAAATAGTGCTTTTTTTATAGTGTGAAAAATCATGGCCAGTATGTGTGCGAAGTAATACTAATACTTTATCAATATCGCTTTGAAATTCTTTATAGTCTTCAGTTTTCAATACTTCATGCTCAAGGTAGTCAACAATTTTTGCCATTAGCTCACCAGCTGGAGCAATTACATCGACAAGCTTTGAACGAATGGCACTTTGAGGCATAGCATCAAACTTAGCAGTATGAGGTGATTGTACAAACACAGCGCCAGCATGCTCTTTAATCTTACGTAAGCCTGAGGTGCCATCTGAGCCCATACCAGACAAAATTACCGCAATACTTTGGGCTTTTTTGTCAACCGCTAACGAATGAAAGAAATAATCTATTGGCAGGTGTAAACCTTTGTGTTCTTGGCGAGCAATTAGCAATAATATGCCATTTAGCATGCTCAGGTCATAACCTGGCGGGATCACGTAAACGTTATTGGGCTCAACCATAATGCCGTCAGTCACTTGCTGTACTTTTAGCAAGCTAACTCGCTGCAATAAATCACACATGATGTCTTTGTAGTTAGGAGCTAAGTGCTGCACAATAACAAACGCCATGCCACAGTTTGCAGGCACTTTACTTAAAAACTCTTCGAGCGCTTCGATTCCGCCAGCTGACGCGCCAATTCCGACTACTGGGAAACCATTAGCCTTATCGAAAGAATTAGTTTGAGCTTTGTTATTAATGTTATTGGTAGCTGCATCGTTAAATTCTTTCATTATATTGCATATATTTATATCTCAAGAGGCTCCTAGATAATGCGCTTTATGGTATGGAAACTCAATAAGTTAAAGCATAATGTTGGTTTATTTAAACATAGTAGCCATCGCTTGCTAATTGAGTTGATGTTGAAGATTATCAGTTGATTATTCCTTTAAATTCTCCGACAGCCAATTAAAAAACATTAACCAAATAAACGCCGCCCATTCCAGAGCCTGTGAAGGAAGCTTGTTAAATAAAACACACAGAAGCTAACGACCAACCAACCTCCATCCCACCCTAGCCTTAAATTAATTTTACAAAAGACATTATCTTTCAATGATTTAATTAATTGAAAAGCGTAATTAAATACCGTATAACTCTTATTAAATTAGAGATTAAAGAAAAAGTATTCTCTGTTTAAGCAAGGGATATTTCTCGTTAAAAGCGCTGTTAGGTTTTCTTTTTGTATCGCTACGCTACTAGCGTGGAATTGAAGTCTAGATATCGAAGGTGAGATATAAATGAAGAATTGGTTACATGAAAAGTGTTCTGTAATATTCTGGTTAACTTTGGCTGTTTATGCGTTAACACTTTATTTTGTGAGCTATGTAGGTGTCTTTCTAACTTATGTTGCAGTGCCTACAATTGTTATTACAGGTTTCATTGCATATGTTACACGACCAGAAGTAGAGTAAACCTAACAAGGCATTCAACAGGACTCTGTTTCATAGTAAACTCTACTTGGTGGCATTCGTTTTGTTGGCAGTTTTAATTTATCTTTTCGAAAAATATATATTGTCTAAGATACAACATACAAGTCATTTAAGCATGACAAATAACAGTTGGCTTTTTATCCTCCGTTGCAGATTTTAGCCAACTATTTTTTGTCTCTTACTGAGGCGTTATATTTTTCAGAGCGCGCGGTTAACATCCATACTTTTGTGTAAAATTCTTACGATTAAAACGTGGTTTGGTTTGTGCCCTTTATAATAAATCACGTGACTACCTTGAGAGCGTTTTCGATAACCTTCTCTTATGTAGTCGCAATTTACTCCCAACATCGGCTCGTCGACTAATTGATGAAAAGCATTATCTAACAGCTTTAAGTAATTATTTCTTTGGGTTGTTCCCCAAGTAAGCTGAGTATACTTTGCTATTTTTATTAAATCGTTTTTGGCTTTTCCTGATAATTCGAATTTCGACATTATTGGTTTTCTTTGTCTAGCTCTGAAATTAAAGAATCATACGAGTAATCTGTAACGCCACTGTTTTCACCTTCAATTAGCATATTTCGTAAAGTCATTATCTTTGTTTCCTGATCTTCTAAGGCTCTTAAACCAGCACGTACTACTTCACTTGCTGAACCATAACGACCCGAGTCAAGTTGCTGACTTATAAATTTATCGAAATGCTCGCCTAATGTTACGCTTGTATTTTTAGCCATAATGTAAAACCTTTTGAATACCAATATATATTAGATTATGGTATAAAAAATTTAGCAAGGCAATTAAACGTTCAAAAGCACGGTTGGTTTTTGCTCCTGCATCGCTTATTTTAGCCAACTATTTTTAGTGGTAGTTTTGCAATGATCACTTTTAATAAGTATTAATTTTTTATCCTGAGAGGCTCGATGAAAGCATATAAACGTACAACATATATTTCATTTGGCTTAATTATGGGTTCAATCATCGGTCTGTTTTTGGATATCTACCAAATAGAACTTTATGGAGCCATAGGACTAGGCATTGTTTATACGCCAATAATAGGTCTGTGCTTAGGGGTTATTATGAGTCGCTTTCTCACGAAGAAATCGAACGCCAAATAAACGGTAAGTAGCAAGTCAGTTAAGCAGATAATAGCCGCATTCTGCGAGCTTCACTCTTTTTCGTCCATGAAATCGTGAACTATTTATTTTCTATAGGCCGACGTTCTATTTCGTCCCTGAAATCACGTCATACCCGCGTCCTGCGGGCAAAAAAAAGCGCATTTAAAAAAATGCGCTAAAAAACATGAAACACTAGGGGGATAACACTCTGCTAAGTAAGAGCCCAGTTTGCCGGTTTAGTTCAAAATTAATTAATTTAAATTTAATTTTTTATGTTGGTTTTACCCAAGCATCTGCCGAATAGTTCGTTTAAGTGCTAACGCTTTCACCGGTTTTCGAAGGAATAAGAAGTCTGCGCTACTGGTGTGCTCGCGTACTTGTTCTGATGGGTCGGCCGAACATATTACACATGGCACATGCCACTGGTGTTGCGCTTGAACTGCTAAGACAAGATCAACGCCGTTATGGTCGTTATCTAAGTGATAGTCTGCCACGATAAAGGCGGGCTTTTTGTTTAGTTGTAATAACGCCTGTGCCACGCTGTTGTGATCTTTACCCGTTACCACATCAAAACCCCAGTCGGTAAGTTGCGATGAGATCGCCTTTAACATTAACGCGTCGTTATCTATCACCAGCACTGGCACTTGCGAAAAGTTATCTGCGTTTTGTTCGCTAGTTAATTCCGCTTTACTTATGCTAGTGCTGTTCACAATTACGCGTGGCACATCAATGCTAAAAACTGTGCCTTTACCCACCACCGAACGTAAGGAAATTTTTAATCCTAACAAGCTTGCCATGCGCTCAGAAATCGCTAAACCTAACCCTAACCCCGGTACTTCACGGTTTTGTTCTAAGCGCTCAAATTCTTCAAAAATGGTTTGTTGTTTATCTTCGGCAATGCCTGGACCGTTGTCCCAAACTTCTATGCGAATGGTGTCTTTGGTTCGTCTAACACCTAATAAAATTTTGTTTTTTAAATGCGCTTTTGAACCGTTTTGATCCTCGCGCTTGTCGTCACTCTTATCATCGCACTTGTCATCACAATAGTGCACTGCATTTGATAAAAAATTCTGCACGATGCGTCTTAACATACGCTTGTCGCTATGCACACTGCAATCGCTTTTCACACAAGAAAATTCAATATTATCTTGCTGAGCCAGTACGGTGAATTCATTACACAAAGGGGTGAATAATTCTTCAAGGGCAAAGTCACTCAGGTCGAGCTTTTGGGAACCACTGTCAAGGCGCGAGATTTCCACCAAGTCTGACAGCAAAGCTTCCACCACATTCAGTGAATCGTCGATATGCCCAGCTAAATCGGCAAGCTCCTCGCTATCAACTTTTTTCTTGAGCATTGAAGTGAACAACGACAGCGCGTTAAAGGGCTGCATTAAATCATGGCTTGCCGCTGCTAAAAATCGCGTTTTACTGCTATTAGCTGCCTCCGCTTCTGCTTTTGCACTTTGTAATTCCGCGGTGCGCTGAGCCACCCGCTTTTCCAAGCTTTCGTTTGCTTTTTGCAAGGCTTTTTCAGCTTCAATATGGGCGGTAATATCTGAAAAGGTACTAACAAAACCGCCACCTGGCATCGGCTGACCACGAATTTCGAGCACCATGCCGTTGGGCATCATACGTTGAAAATGATGACTATTGCCTTGGCGCATATGATCTAATCGACGCGCCACTAAATGCTGCGCTTCGTCGCCAACAATCACACCTTTTTCAATATTAAAGCGGATCAGCTCTTCAATAGGTTTACCAGCAATGACAAAACCTTCAGGGTAGTCAAGTAACTGAATATAACGCTGATTCCAAGCCACAATGCGCATATCAGCGTCGATGACACAAATGCCTTGCTCGATGTTTTCAACCCCCGACTGCAACAACTCACGGTTAAATTGAAACATTTGGTTGGCTTCATCAACAATGCTGACGACATCTTCAAATGGCATTTCTTGAGAGGTTGCCGCAGCTTTCATTACCATGCGGGTAGACGCTGAACCTAAAACACCAGACAGCTGCAATCGTGCATATTCAATCAGTTTTTCGTGTTTACCTTCATGATGTTTATCGGTGTTTTTGGCAAGCGTTAATAAACCATCGGCGGCAGTTTGGTCAACAAAGCGCTGTAATAAATTATATAAATCATCAATCGATAAATGACGTTCAAACTGGCGCTGGCTTTTATTAACAAATAACTCAGCTTGTAGTTTTTCACCGACACTGCGCTGACCAATAAGTGAAATGCCAATATAACAAAGTAAGTTGGCAAATAAGCTGTAAAAGACCCCGTGGCTAATGGCGTCTAAACGGGTTAAACCAAATAACGAAGTTGGGTTTAACCACGCTTGTTGAAAAATGCCTGTTTGCAGCCATGCCGCATTAGGCATTATCGCTGGCAATAATAAGGTATATAACCACACCAAGCTGCCAACCACTAAGCCGGTAAGTGCGCCCTTAGTGGTGGCTCTGCGCCAATAAAGCGCGCCAATCGTTGCTGGCGCAAACTGCGCCAATAAAACAAACGATAATAAACCAATACTGGCAAGGTGATTTTGCTGATCGATCATTCGCTCAAAGGCAAATGCGAGCAATAAAATAACCGCAATAGAAATACGTCTTAAGGTGAAAAACAGCCCCGAAAGTTGCTGGGTTTGTTTGGAATTAAATAATCGAAAACGCAGTACCAGTGGCGTTAAAATTTCGGTTGAAATAATGGTGCTAAGTACAATCGCAGCAACAATAACCATGCTAGTCGCTGCGGCTAAGCCACCAATAAAAACGACCACACCAAGCCAAGCTTGCTGATAAAAAAGCGGAATAGTCAGTACGTAAGTATCCGCGTCGACACTACCTCCAGGAAAGGTAATTTGCCCAGCAAGGGCGATGGGTAAGACAAAAATATTAATTAAAATTAAGTAACAAGGAAACAGCCAGCGAGCGGTTTTCAACTCTTGTTCGTGATGATTTTCTATCATCATCATGTGAAATTGTTGTGGCAATATAAAAATGGTGATCGCGCCAAGCAAGGCTTGCGAAAACGCTAAATAAGCCGAGTTATTGCCTAATAAGGTGCCGGTTAATTCACTGTTTTGTCCTGCCATTTGCTGATGCTGACTAAGCAAGTCATTTATGCCATCAAAAATATAAAAGGTGGCAAAAATGCCAACCGCAGTTAAAGCAAAAAGCTTCACCAAAGAGCTAAAGGCAATGGCGAGCACTAAACCTTGGTTTTGCTCGCTCGCGGCAATTTGCCGTGTACCAAACAAAATACTAAAAACAATTAGCACAATGGTCACCACAAAAGCGGTACTTATTCCCGACTGATAGGTGCCGGTTAATAAATCAAAACTGGTGCTAATGGCTCTTAACTGCAAGGCAACATAAGGTATGGTGCCCACTAACGCTATTAAGGCAACAGTGGCAGCAATTTTCGGTGAACGGTCGTAGCGAAAAGCAATAAAGTCAGCAATCGAGGTTAAATTTTGCTGCTTAATAATACGCAAGGCTTTAAGCAGCATTGGCCACGCGAAAACCAAACATAAAATGGTACCAATATAAATCGGCGCTAGCCAAGCTCCTGTTGTTGCGGCTTGTCCAACGGTGCCGTAAAACGCCCAAGAAGTACAACTAACCCCCAACGATAAACTGTATATCCACGGTTTATTTCGCCAACTGGTACTCGACTGTTTCTGCCCCCAATAAGCGACCACAAACAGTAACGCTAAATAGGCGATAGAGAGAAAAGTGATTAACCATGTATCGAGAGAAAGCCAAGCTAACAAGAGAATTCCTTAACGAAATATCGCCTATGGCGTTGATATGCGTAGTATTTACAGTAGCTACAGCTAGCATACCATGTCTAAACTTACAGTGTAGTGAACTAAGGTAGTAGTTATTTGCCTAGGGGCTTACGGTAATCTATCTACTGACTTTTTCCAAGATTAGAAAAACTTAATATGAGAATAAATAATAAATACTTGGTAGAAACCTTAGTTTTTTGTAGTTACGTTTTATTTGCTATGGCTTGGGTTGGCGGTACTGCCAGTATGCAACAAATTATGCTTTCTATGAATATCGATAGTTTGGCCTCAGCAAGCTTTATTAGCGGCGCGGTGACTATTGCCAAAATAGTAGGTACATTTGCTGCGGCATGGATTGCGATTAAATTGGGCATTAAATACGCCTTTTTCTTTTCAAGCATATTAATTGTGATTGGCGTGCTTACGCCCTATTCACCCAATTATGAAGTATTGCTGTTAAGCCGATTTTTAATGGGGCTAGGCGGCGCGTTTATGATTGTGTATTTCAACCCTATCGTAATGCACTGGTTTGACGCGAGCGAACGTCCAATAATTAATGGTTTAAACGCTGTTGCCTTTAATGTCGGTACCGCCATTATATTATGGTTTATGCCCAATATTAATGACGCAACAGGCGGCTGGCAAAACAGCCTACTCTTGTTTTCAATGGCAAGTTTAGCCATTGCACTGGCATGGTTATTGGTTAAATTTTCTGATCATGAAAGTGCCAATAGCAATGACACCACCGCGCCAGAAAATTACAGTTACCTCGACGGGTTAAAAGATAAGTTTAACTGGGCCTATGGTTTAACCTATTCAGGGCTGTTAGCGTTTTATATTTGCTTATTTACCTTCTACCCCAAAGCGGGTATTAGCCAAAGTAAATGGGTAATTGGCTTTGGCATAATTGGCACCCTTGCCGGCATTCTTTACAGTAAAAAAGTCAGTCAACGTTTACCCGTTATTCGTTGGTCAGGCCTAATTATGGTGATCACCATTGCCGGTTTATCTTTTAGTAGTTCGCAAACAATACAAACCTTATCGGCAATTGTTTTAGGCTTTTTTATCTTCTTCCCGATCACGGCCTTGGTTTCTATTCCGCATGAATTACCGAAAATGACCGGTCAACGCGTGACTGTTGTATTTAGTTTGTTTTATTCGATTAGTTACCTTATTTCAACGGTAATTTTGTGGCTATTTGGCGCACTCGTTGACAGCAATAATGGCGACTATACGTCAGCCCTTGTTTTAATCACAGTGCTCAGCTCAAGCTTTTTTATCGGCAGCTTCTTTTTACCAGAGACGGGTAAAGTAACCAAACCAAAAGGACTAAAGACATGCGCGGAACAGTAAGCAACAAACTTGAAGATTTTCTTGAGCAAGTTAACATCGCGGCAGCCGAAGCGAAGAAAAACCAAGTACAATATACACCTGAGCTCGTCAGAGGTAATTTAGAAAAACTCGCGGTATTTATTGGCCAAGGTCCAACACTTAACTTTGTTGAAAATCGCGTATTAGCCAAAGAAGATAGCCAGCACGATCATAACGTCAGCGTGCGAGTTTATAGCCCATCAACCACAGAAAAATTACCCGTGCTTGTACATTTTCATGGCGGCGGCCATATGTGCGGCAATGTAAATTTATACGACCCAATTAGCCGAAAATTGGCGCGCCAGTGCAAATGCATTGTGATATGTGTAGAGTACCGCTTAGCACCAGAGCACCCTTATCCGGCAGGTTTAAACGACTGCGAACAGGTATTAATTCATTATAAAAAGCTACTAACCGGGCTTAACTTTTCTGAGCAAGTTTATATTATTGGTGACAGTGCCGGCGGCGCAATTTGCACTAGTTTAGCGATGCGTTCGTTGCACAACCCTGCGATTAAAATAGACAAACAATTGCTGATTTACCCAAGTGTTGATTACACCATGCGCTTGCCTTCGGTCGAAGAAAATGGCACAGGTTTCCTACTAGAAAAGCCACGTATTCAGTGGTATTTCGACAACTACTTTCGTGGTGGTCAGTCACGTATTGAAGCATCACCTTTGTATAATATTCACAACAAAATACCGCCAACAATGATAATTACTGCAGGCTGTGACCCACTTCGCGATGAAGGACGGGCCTATTATCAAGCGTTGCAAAATGCAGGTATTGTGGTTGAGCACCATCATTTTGAAGGCATGATCCATGCGTATATGTTGCTCGACAGCTTAGTGAGTGATGAGTGCCAAAAAACCTATCAACTGATCAGCGACGCCATTCAAGCCTAAAGAACTCTTGTTTACGGTTATTTCTGATTTAAAAATGACGCTTCTAAACCTATGCCTGCGGGCGATTTGAAAAATACTTGTGTCATGCCCAGTTCAGGCAGTTTTGATAAATTAAAATCTGTACCTAGCTGTTTTAGTATCGCGATTAAACCATCTAAATCGCTTAGTTGAAAAGCGACATGGTCTAAATAATTGGCGCGACGACTGCGGTAGTTTTGCTCGCTTTCGGTTAAATGTACTATGGCTTTGTCGCCTGCATACAGCCAGTAACCGGTGCGCGTAAAGTTTGGACGTTCGCCAACGACAAGTCCAAAAACCTGACAAAAAAACTGTTTTTCCTCAACCAATACGTCTTGAGGAGCGCTAATATTAATATGGGCAATATGCATAAACTTAGGCCTTTTTATTTGTAAAGAGGTTGCACAAGCTTACTATGAATTGCGGTTAGAGATCCATTGCTCGGCACTGGCTAGATCGCTGAAAGCGTTACCAAAGTTAGGTAAATATTTTTCAGCTAAAGATCGCTGCACCGTATTGGCATAAACCAACGCCAACGACTTACAGCCACTTTCGCCTAATAAACACCAGATTTTATAAACATTTTTCATCACCTCAGGCGAGCCTAAACTGTCGTTGTCTAAATATTCAATTACTGAAAATGGGCGATTATTTCTTTTTTTTATTTCGGTTATATACTGCTGTGCGGCTTCATGAGCTCCTTCGGTATTGAAGGGCCCAAAAACAGTAACATACAGGGTATCATTTACCCATTTTAACTCTAAATAACCATGACGATGCATTGCCTACCTCACAAAAGGTGAACTTCAAAAAGTCGTTGCCCTTAATACCTAAGTAAAGAACCTTAACGAGGTTTTCACAAACATAATGAAAATAAAACTAAGATGAGTTGTGCTGCATCAAACTCTAGTGTGTTTATAAGTCTCTTTGAAAAAGAATAAAAAGAACATGACGAAAAGAGCAATTAAAAGTTAGGGATCATCGACAAGTTATTGATAGTGTCATTGTTCTTTAGCTATGAACAACAATGACACTAAACAGCTCCTAGACTTTATTTAATTAAATCGTATTGTTTTTGCGCGGTATACGTTTGCAAACCAAAATGCCCCAGAATATAGCTGTAACTGGCATTCTCATTTTTAATTTGGCTTGAATGCACACCACCGACGGTACAAACACCGCTGCCACACACGATTTGGTCGCTCCAACTTTTAATTGAATAGACACGATTCGCAATCGTTTTACCGTAGAGCCAATCTAAAAACGGGCTTGAAACCGACAAACCATTGCTACCACACGTTGGCGTATAGACATTCCACGGATAAGTACCGCATGTCCATAAACCACGATAGGCGCCAGCAATGCCAACAAAGGCATCAACCTTACTGGTTTTGCCGGCTTTAATAATTTGCTGCGCCGCTAAGGTCACTCCCATTGAATGACCAATAACATCGACTTTGCCGGTGCATGAAGCAGCAATGGCATTATTAATGGCATTTTTGATTGGCGTTTCTTCCGAACCACTGTGGTTATTATTGGCGGCATAACTGCTGCCCCAAGCAGGTCGATAAATTTGGCTGCTGGTATAGCCATTAGCAATGAGTTTATCGTAGGTATTGTCCCAATCTGACGGCGACCCGGCATTGCCGTGCACTAAGACAACATTATCAACACACGCGGCAAAAGCATTGTTACCGGCAAAACATAGCGCAATTAACACCAAACCTTTTTTTACTGTATTTTTGATGGTATTCATCTTAACTCTCTCTTTATTGTCATTATTATGGTGATGTTTGCCACTAAATTGCGACAAACACCGTTTGAGTCATTTAGTTAAAAGCTTGTGTAATTAAGGACAACTGCCAAGTTGATAATAACCCGCACTGGTTTGGGCAACCGTTGACGTAATAAACAGGTTATACAAACCTAAATTATCACCCGAGCCAACCGCCAGCGCATAACCACCAGAGGTAGTTGCACGATTTGCTTGCACATGGGCATAGTTATTTGACGTGGTTTCTGTACAGGAAAAATCGCCATTTGGCGTGCTGTCACAAACATTACCGATACCGTCGTTATCGTTATCAAGTTGATTGGCATTAGCGGTATTGGGGCAATTATCAACACTGTCAGCAACCCCATCGTTATCTGCGTCATTAACTTCGCCATCAGGCGTGCTATCACAAACATTACCTATGCCGTCACTATCATTATCCGCTTGATCGCTATTGGCGGTATTTGGGCAATTATCTAACGTGTCAGCAATGCCATCGTTATCAGAATCTGTTGGCGTTGAAGTATTTTGACAGGCCTGACTTGGACCTGCACAACTTGGTTCGCCATCGGCAATCCATTGACATTGCTCGCTGCCAGAGGGGTATTCACGCATAGTAAAAGCAGCAGTACCAAAAGCTAAATAACAAGCAGAATAACCACTGCCCCAAGTAATGTGCCCTTGATTAATATGTAAGTTGTAGTCACCTGTTACACCGGCATCAATAGTAAAATCAACGCTGTCGGTACTTGCCTGATTGGTGCTGTCGGTTGCAGTAACCGTGGCAGTATTTAAACCACCGGCTAAATTACATTGCTCAGCGGAATATTGAAATCCGTTAACGGTGGCGGTAACACTACCATTAGCAAAAGCGACCACGACCGAACTTAAGTTCTGATTATGGTCGATTACCGTGCCGGTGATGGTGGCACATTGTCCGATAACATTGGCATTAATGGCGCTAAGTTCAGGTGCAGAATCTGGTGGCGGCGGTCCAATACGGGTGCTAACCGATACCGCATCGCTGGCTTTACCTTGATCGTCTGTTGCAACAGCGATAACTTGGTATAAGCCATCGTTTAATATGCTACTCGTTGCGGCATAATGATTATTGCCATCAACTTGGCTGTTTAGCGTTTCAACTAACACCGCGCTGCCAGTATCAAGTGCGTTAATGCTAAGGGTCACTTGTGCCACACTACTGTCTTCATCGGTTGCTGTACCGGAAATCACTAATTGGCTGTTATTATCGAGCGCGGCATGATTAGTAATAACCGGCGCTGAATTGCGATCAACACGTTGGTTATTGTCGGCAAAAAATTGGCCAAGGTAGCTAGCAAAATTAATGCTATCGTCAGCGACATAATCACCTGAAGCGCCCGCACCACCTGACCAAGAGTGATCTAAGTTATCAAACCACAACATTGAAATACGGTTATCCGTCCACAAGCTTTCGCTGGCTGTATGCCCTGCCCCTTCAGAAAGTGTATTTGTGCCCGATAATTGTGAAACGCCATAAACATTAGCAAAGCCATTAGCATTTTGTTGGTTGTAACAGGTATTCACTGTGGTATCGGCAGTGCCATGACCTATCGACGCAATTTGCGTGGCAAAGTGGCTTTTATAACTGCCGGCATAACTTTCACAGCGAGATTTAAAGGTAGCTGCAGATACCGTTTCACAAGTGGTGATTGCGCCATTCGAGCTAGTACCAATAGACGGGCCAGCACTGGGGGCAACACCGGCAAAAACATCAGGTGCGACACACGCGGTTTGCGCTGACATCGCCGCCCCTGATGAAAGACCGGCAATATAGACTTGGTCGGCATCAATATTACGAGTGGCATCACCGCTCATGGTATTGGCTAAATTGATCAGGTTTTTATAATCACCTGAGGTTCTAGAAATAGTGCCTTGCCAATACGACCAGCAGCTATAACCGGCTTTATTCATAGCATCTGGCACTGCGATCACCATGCCATGTGCTTCAGCAGCGTCTTCTAAATTAGCGGTTAAGTAATTATTTATCGGCTGAACACAGCCATGTAATACAATGAGTAGTGCCTTTCCGTCCCCCACGGAAGATACACTATCAGGCGTGTAAATATGGACATTATTAAAGCCGCCAATGTTAACATTTTGCTGCCAACTTCCCGCTGAAGCGACACTAGAAATAGCGGCACCTATAGCCAATAAACTTGTGAGTAACTTATTGCGTTTACCTTTCATTATTTTCTGTAATTTATTCATAACAGACCTTTGTATTGTTCTTTTATTATTAGATTTTTACTAAACCCTTGTAGTGTTCATAAAGTGAACAGGGCTAACTGTAATCAACAAAAAGTCAAAAAGAAGTGCTACCTTAGTGCTACTACCTTGAATAGCTTACTCACAAAGATACAAGAAAATAGTAAGTGATTACCAACTACATTAATCAGAAATAATAATGCCGCACTGAACAGCCGCTAAACAAAAATAAGCAAAAAAAAGCCATGTCGGGAGACATGGCTAAAAAGGATGAACCTTTAATAAACGCAATTTACCAAAAACTATAAATCAATCACCTCTTTGGCTGCGCGAAACGCTTCTTGTGCAGCCGGAGCGCCGCAATACACCGCGCTATGTAAAAGCACTTCGCGAATTTCTTCAATTGTTGCGCCATTATTTAATGCGCCGCGAATATGCCCTTTTAACTCTTGTGGTGCTTTTAATGCCGCCAGCATTGCCACGGTCACTAAACTGCGAGTTTTTAAATCAATGCCTTGGCGCTGCCAAGTTGAGCCCCAGCCGTGATCATTAATGTAATCTTGCATCGGCTGAGTAAAATCATCGGCATTATCTAGGGCGCGATCGACAAAAACATCACCCATTACTTGACGGCGTATTTGTTCTCCTTGATTTTTCACTTACAGTTCTCCTAAAAACTTAATGCTTGCTCGGTACTATTTCTCGCTATGATAGAACGCTATTATTGCGCAGTCCATGCACCGTCCATTGGCAGTGCAGAGCCAGTAATAGCACGAGCTTGGTCACTACATAAAAACAAAATAAATTCGCCAATTTGCTCTGGCTTCATCATTTCAGGTAACGGCTGTTTTGCCGTCACTAAATTATATTGTGCCTGTTCAAAACTCAGATCATTTTTTTCAGAAATGTCGGTAATTTGCTGCTTAATTAATGGCGTATCAACCCAGCCCGGACAAATCGCATTACAGGTAATGCCTTGTTCGGCACATTCTAACGCCACCACTTTGGTTAACCCAACAATGCCATGTTTAGCTGAGCAATAAGCCGACTTATTCACTGAGCCCACTAAACCATGCACTGAGGCAATATTGATAATGCGTCCCCAGCCATTTTTTTGCATGCTTGGCAGCGACTTTTGAATGGTGTGAAACGATGCCGATAAGTTAATGGCGATGATATCGTTCCACTTGTTCAGAGGAAAAGTGGCCGCACATTCGGTGTGTTGAATACCGGCATTGTTAATAAGAATATCGACGCTGCCCATTACCGCGACCGATTTTTCAATAAAGGTATGAATAGCGCTAGGATCGCGCAAATCGGCGTTATCAAACAATACTTTTATCTCGTATTGCGCAGCAAAATCTTGTGCCAGCTTTTCGCCAGCAGCTTCATCAAGCAAACCATGTAAAATTAAATCTATGCCTTGCTCTGCCAAGACATGTGCGGTAGCTAAACCAATGCCACTGGTTGAGCCGGTAATAAGCGCCACTTTACCTTTTAACATCTTCTTCCCTCATATTTTTTAGTAATTTTGAACGGTGTTTTCACCCACCTTATGTGCAGAAATAAAGAACTTATCTCAGGTGGCGATTGTTCATTAAGCTATTACCCTAGCTTAAGGTAAATGCGTGGGAAGATATTTAGTACCTTAGTACCATGTGAAGGGATAGTGGAAAGCTGAAAGCTGCAAGTTAGAAGCTGAAAGCCTCAAGTTAGAAGTTGAAAGCCTCAAGTTAGAAGCTGGAAACTTGCCGCTTGTAACTCGCAGCTATTTACTTGCAGCAATTTTCTTGTCGCTTGTAGCTATGCTACTTGAAGCTTGTCACTTTTAACTTGCAGCTTGTTGCTTGTCGCTACTTTTTACCTAACGACAACTTACCGCCAATGCGCTTTTCTTTTTTAGCCGTTGATGGATTAGGCTTTTTATCAGCGGCTTTTTCATGGCTTTGATTGGGATTAAATGGCTTAAAGGGCTTGCGCACTTTTTTACGTTTTGGGTTCTCTGGCGTTTTTATTGAAATTTTATCGCTGGTTTGAATGATCTTTTTTTCAGGTGCTGGCGCTTGCTTATCTTTTAAAGCAGGTGCTGGTTCTTGAAAATTATCGCCCTCGGCGGTTTTAGAGGAAGTTGCCACCGCGGCATTTATTTCTGCCATTTCTGTTTTGGTTAAATCACGCCATTGCCCCGGTTTTAAGCCGGCCAATTCCACATTCATAATGCGTGAACGTTTTAGCTTTTTGACATCGTAACCTAAATATTCACACATACGGCGGATTTGACGATTTAACCCTTGAGTTAAAATAATGCGAAAGACAAACTTGCTTTGCATTTTGACCACACAAGGTTTGGTGATGGTGCCAAGGATCGGTACGCCACGTGCCATGCGATCAAGAAAACGTTCGCTAATGGGTTTATCCACCGTGACAATATACTCTTTGTCGTGAGCATTTTCCGCGCGCAATATTTTATTCACAATATCACCGTCGCTGGTTAGGAAAATTAACCCTTCAGAAGGTTTATCTAGGCGGCCAATCGGGAAAATACGCTCTTTATGGCCAATGGCATCAATAATGTTGCCACGCACATGGCGCTCGGTGGTACAGGTAATGCCAATCGGCTTATGGTAGGCAATATAAATGCGGTCTGATTTATTTTCAGGGCTTGCGGCAACAAATTTGCCATCAACAAATACTTTATCACCGGGCAATACTTTAGTGCCTAATTCGGGCACTTTGCCATTAATGGTGACACGACTATTTTCAATCAGTTTATCTGCTGCGCGGCGTGAACAGTAACCTGACTCACTGATAAACTTGTTTAATCTCTTACCGGTATTTTCACTCATAAAAACTCACTTTGTCTGCCTCACGGCATCGTTAATGGCTAGCCACGGCATCGTTAATGGCTAGTATTGCCTTAAAAAAGTAGCCGCATAATAACATTTAATTTTTGCCTGTGCAGATATTCATTTGCATTGTTATTACACTTCATATGGAAACAATTATTGGTCATTGGCAGTATTAATGTTTAAATGATATTCATTTACTATAGACAACAGTTAAACACACAACACATGAGGTTGGTTTGAAAAATTCAGTACAACATTATGGTTTACTTACCATTTTATTACATTGGCTGTCGGCAGTAACCATTATTGGTTTATTTGGCTTAGGCTTTTGGATGGTAGATTTAAGCTATTATGATCCTTGGTACAAACAAGGGGCAGATCTGCATAGAAGCATAGGGATTTTATTGGCTATGGTGATGATATTTCGCTTATTTTGGCGATTCAAACAAGCAAAAGTTCAGCCTTTAAATAGCCACAGTAAATTGGAACAAAATGCCGCAGCTGTGGTCCATAAGTTACTTTATTTAATAATTTTTATTATTTTTGCTAGCGGTTATTTAATTTCGACTGCCGACGGCAGAAGTATCGAAGTATTCCAATGGTTTGAAATACCGAGCATGGGCGAATTGTTTCAAGACCAAGCCGACTTATCTGGTGTAGTGCATAAATATTTAGCCTACAGCTTAATAACATTAGTTGCCATACACGCCATCGGCGCGTTGAAACATCATTTTATTGATAAAGACAAAACCTTAAAAAGAATGCTATCTAGCAAGGTTAGCTAAAATGAGCTAGCTAAAATAAGTTAACTAAAACGAGTAAAACAAATAATTCACGATACAACGGAGAGCACATGAAAAAAATTTTATTAGCGTCACTATTTGCCAGCAGTTTATTGGCACCACTTAGCCAAGCCGCAGACTATGTGATTGATACTAAAGGTGCGCATGCATCAATTAACTTTAAAATTCAGCATTTAGGTTATAGCTGGTTAACGGGTCGATTCGATACCTTCAGCGGCAATTTTAGTTACGATGCTGACAACCTTGCCGATGCAAAAATTGAAGTAAATATTGATACCACCAGCGTAAACTCTAACCACAGCGAGCGTGATAAACATTTACGTGGCGGCAAATACTTAAACGTAGATAAGTTTAGCAATGCCAAATTTGTCAGCTCATCGATTACCGACCAAGGTGATAATAAATTACTGGTTAAAGGTACATTCACCTTACACGGTGTTAGCAAAGAAATTGCTATCGATGCGGTTAAAATTGGTGAAGGTAAAGATCCGTGGGGCGGCTATCGCGTAGGTTTTAGCGGCACGACCACTATTGGCCTAAAAGACTTCGGCATTAAAGCCAATTTAGGGCCAAAATCAACGCATGTTGATATTAGCTTACACATCGAAGGTATTCGTAAATAACGACTTACCAATAGATAATAGCTAAATTTTCACTGGCGATAATTACTCTTCAAAGTAAGGTAATTATCGCTGACTTTCTTAATAAAATTTCCACACTTGCCACAATTTTTTCACTAAGCGCTTTTTGCACTGAACTTGTGCTTTGATGGCTTTTCCAGAGTAACTATTGGGCATCCTTAAGTAAACCACTCCACCCAAAAACACTTAACACACTGATTTTAATGAAATATAAAATCTGGCTCGCGCTTTGCTTTAGTTTGTATTAGTTAAACAGAGGTTACAACTAAGAGTATCAAAACCTTAGGTGGTTTATTAACTTAACCTGAACTTGGTTTAAGAGATATTTAGCTAATTGAAATATATATTTATATTTTCAAGTTAACCTCTAGCTAGTTTTGCTTAATTCAAGGCAAGTTTACGCGTCAATGGCTAGAGCGTGTTGAACTTTCAAGTTTGTTTTTGCAGCAGTTTGTTGGGTATTTATACAAGGCGGTGCTTTTGATGTGTGGTTATTCCACATGATAAAGCACCAACACCGTATAAATGACAACATACGCTGTCCGAAGGATTCGGCTAAAAGCTTTTTACTCTTTGTTGCCTACATGGATGTAGGTACTTAGGTTACGTTTGGAACTAGTAACCTGTGTGAGGTGTTTTGCTTAGATGACTAGGCAACAAACCTCACGCCGCGATTAAAACGCTTTTATCTCGAACAAAATTCAAACAGCAAAGATCAACACGCTCTAGTCCTTTGCAAGTAAATTTAACGCTGAAGTAAGTAAAAGTAGTGGCTAGAGAAGTATTTATTAAGCCGAGCTCAGGTTAACTTAGGGTGATGTAAAGCTATGACGCAAAAACACAAACAAAGTAAAAACTTTATGCCATCGGATCAGGCAAAAATTATTCTTATCGATGCAATATCACATCGACGCTCTATCTTGCGTCGCGCACTCAATGACTTTGGTTATCAAATTGTCGCCGAACTGCATAACTGTCAGAACTTATCTGCGCAAGTTGAAGCAGTAACGCCAGATATTATTGTTATTGGCACCGACATTCCGGACGAGCAAACGTTAGAGCAACTAGTGAAACTGCACGCTATTTCACCGTATCCTATTATTATGTTCGCTGAAAAGCATACCCCAGAAACCATTGAGAGTTCTGTTAGTGCTGGGGTAAGTGCTTATATAGTTGACGATATTCAGCCACAGCGATTAAAAAGCATTATTGAAGTGGCTTATGCACGTTTTCAAAACTACCAAGCATTACGTCAGGAGTTAGTTGAGACAAAAACCGAACTGGAAAATCGCAAAATATTGGAAAAAGCCAAAGGCATTTTAATGGAACAAAAAAACTTAAATGAACAACAAGCATTTAAGGCATTAAGAAAAATGGCAATGGACAAAGGGCAAACCATGGCGGCTATTTCAAAAAGTGTTATCGATGTCTGGGAATTACTGGCGACAAATTAATGTACATGGCTTGTTAATAAATGGTGCAGGTAAAGATTATCAATAGTGCAAATAACAAGTTTTACGCAAGTAAAAACAAGCAAAAATAAAATAAAAGCCAATAAATACAGTAACTAAAGACAAGTGGCACACAAGCTGCAAAGTTATACTCAAAGCATCAAGTTATCAATGGCGATTAGCTTGACCAAGAATTAGCTCAATAGAGCAAATAAAATTGCCCGCAATGGCGCGAGTAATTTTACACACTAAAAGCGACATATTCGCAAGTCGGTGTTTGGCATAGCTGCCAAGAATTCGAGCAAAGGCGCTCATCACTTTTTCTTCTTAAGAAGAAAAGGCGATGGGCGTTTTTTTTTGAAATTTTTTACTTAATTTTAAATAAAAACATATAGGAAGGTATTAATGAACTGGTTAAAAGCATGCAAAGTCGCTAGCGCGGTCCTGGTTTTTTCTTCTCTACTGACACCCATGAGTCACGCTGACGAATTGGGTTACCCAGAAAAAGAAGAGCTAAAATTTGGCTTTATTAAACTTACTGACATGGCACCGATTGCAATCGCCTACGAAAATGGTTACTTCGAAGACGAAGGTTTATATGTCACCATCGAAGCACAAGCAAACTGGAAAGTTTTGCTTGATGGCGTAATTGATGGTCGTTTAGATGGCGCACACATGCTTGCCGGCCAACCTATTGCCGCAACAATGGGTTACGGCACTAAAGCTAACATTATTACCCCGTTTTCAATGGACTTAAACGGTAACGCGATTACAGTTTCAAATGATATTTGGGAGCAAATGAAGCCAAATATTCCAAAACAAGCCGACGGTAAACCCGTTCACCCAATTAAAGCTGACGCCCTAAAACCTGTAGTAGAAAAATACACAGAGCAAGGTAAGCCATTTAACATGGGCATGGTATTCCCGGTTTCTACTCATAACTACGAATTACGTTACTGGTTAGCCGCCGGTGGTATTCACCCGGGTTTTTACGCACCGCACAAAGGTGACACCGCTGGTAAAATTGACGCACAAGCCTTACTTTCGGTAACACCACCACCGCAAATGCCAGCAACATTAGAAGCCGGTACTATTTACGGCTACTGTGTGGGCGAACCATGGAACCAACAAGCGGTATTTAAAGATATTGGCGTACCTGTGGTTACCGATTACGAAATTTGGAAAAACAACCCAGAAAAAGTATTTGGTATTACTGAAGAATTTGCCACTAAGTACCCGAATACGACTATACGTTTAACACGTGCACTGATTCGCGCCGCTAAATGGTTAGACGAAAACAACAATGCTAACCGCCCTGCTGCTGTTAAAATTCTTTCACAATCTAACTATGTTGGTGCTGACTACGACGTAATTGCTAACAGCATGACTGGTACGTTTGAATATGAAAAAGGCGATGCTCGTCCAGTACCAGATTTCAACGTATTTTTCCGTCATAACGCGACCTACCCGTATTACTCAGATGCGATTTGGTACTTAACGCAAATGCGTCGTTGGGGACAAATCTCTGAAGATAAAAGCGATGACTGGTACCACGATTTAGCAAAAAAAGTGTATCGCCCAGACATTTACAAAGTTGCAGCTAACTCGTTAGTAAAAGACAAGTTAATGAAGGCGTCAGACTTCCCAGACTTTGCTAAAGAAGACGGTTACCGCGCACCACAAACTCATTTCATCGATAACATCGTTTACAACGGTAAAACGCCAAACGCTTACATCAATACTTTTGCCATTGGCTTAAAAGAAGGCGACAAACTTTAATTTGTCACTTTCTTTAAGGTGGCTGACATTCTGTAACACAGCAATTCAGCCACCCATTACCAGATATCGGAGAATAAATTCATGACAACTATTGCTCAAATAACCCAGCAGTTTTCACTGTTAGATTATCTTAAAACACTTTCTCAAAGAAAGATGGCGCGCTTTTTAAAGGTCGCCTTATTGCCAGTCGTCGGCATTTTGGTTTTCCTTATTCTTTGGTCGTTTAGTGCGCAAAAAATAGATACATCGCTGGGTAAGTTTCCTGGTCCAAGCGCCGTATTAACGCAGTTTTCAAGCTTATACCAAGAGCATGTTGACGAACGAGAAAAAGCAAACGCATTTTATGAACGTCAAGAAAAACGCAATGCTGATCGTGTTGCAAAAGATCCTAACTATGTACCTAAGGTAAGAAACTATACCGGTAAGGAAACCTTTTTTGACCAAATTATTACCAGCCTAATTACCGTAATGAGCGGATTTTTAGCCGCAGCATTTATTGCCATTCCATTTGGCATAGCGCTCGGGCTAAATAAATATTTAAGCGCAGCAGTAAACCCGATTATTCAAATATTTAAACCTGTGTCTCCATTAGCTTGGTTGCCATTGGTTACTATGGTGGTCAGTGCGGTTTATGTTAGCGCAGACCCGATGATTTCAAAATCATTCCTAAATTCAATGATCACAGTAAGTCTATGTAGCTTGTGGCCTATGGTGATTAACACCGCAATTGGTGTTTCAAGCATCGATAAAGATTTACAAAACGTTAGCCGCGTATTGCGTCTTTCAACCCTAACCCATATCAAAAAAATTGTCCTACCCGCTTCTATTCCGATGATTTTCACCGGTATGCGCTTATCACTAAGCGTTGCGTGGATGGTACTAATTGCCGCAGAAATGCTTGCGCAAAACCCTGGTTTAGGAAAATTCGTTTGGGACGAGTTCCAAAACGGTAGTTCAGAATCACTCGCTCGCATTATGGCAGCGGTAATTGTGATTGGTTTCATTGGCTTTTTACTAGACAGAGCCATGCTAAAAATTCAGCAGCTAGTTTCGTGGGATAAACAAAACGGCAGTATTTAACAGCTTAAACTATGAGGTTTCATTATGAGTACACTATTAAACATTAGCCACATTGATATGGTTTTCCCTACCGATAATGGCGGATTTACAGCACTAAAAGACGTTGATTTACAACTAAAGAAAAACGAGTTCATTTCATTAATCGGTCATTCTGGTTGTGGTAAATCAACGGTTTTAAATATTGTTGCGGGTCTTTATCAAGCAACAACTGGCGGCGTATTGCTTAATAACAAAGAAGTAAAAGAGCCGGGTCCAGAACGTGCAGTAGTGTTTCAAAACCACTCATTGTTACCTTGGTTAACCTCTTACCAAAACGTTGAACTGGCAGTTGAACAAGTGTTTGGCAAGAGCAAAAGTAAAGCTGAAAAAAAGGAATGGATCGAATACAACTTAAAATTAGTGCATATGGATCATGCCATGCACAAACGTCCTAATGAAATCTCAGGTGGTATGCAGCAACGTGTTGGTATTGCCCGCGCATTAGCAATGCAACCAGAAATTTTATTGATGGATGAACCTTTTGGTGCACTTGACGCTTTAACACGTGCCCACATGCAAGACTCATTAATGGAAATTCAACAAGAGCTTAATAATAGTGTCATTATGATCACTCATGATGTTGACGAAGCGGTATTACTCTCAGATCGCATCGTTATGATGACAAATGGCCCAGAAGCGACTGTTGGTGAAATATTAGATATTAATATTCCTCGCCCACGCAATCGTTTAGCCCTTGCCAAAGATCCAGAATATAACCGTCTTCGCTCAGAAGTTTTAAAATTTTTATACGAGAAGCAGCGTAAAGTAGAAAAGTTTGAACTGCATAAACCGGCAGAAAAACAAACAAGCTCTGCGGCGTCTAGCTAATCGAAATACCTTATAACAATAAAAGACTAGAGCGTGTTGACCTTTGGTGTATGTTTTTTCAGCGAATTGTTTTCCATTTATACAAGGCAGAGCGATTGTCGTGTAGTTATTCTACATAAATGAGTGATAACGCAGTAGAAATGGCAAACAAACGCTGTCCGAAGGAGCCATTTAAACGCTTCCTGCTCTTTGTTACTAACTTTAGACATAGAATCACTATGCCTTCAAGTTAGTGCCGCGATCAGAAAGCGTTTAAATTGGACAAAATTCATACCACAAAGACCAATACGCTCTTATATTTAAAATAAACTAACGGAGTTAAACACTTACATGAAATTCAATAAAACAACTTTAGCATTATTGCTTGCAGGTACGGCATCGTTCTCTCAATTAAGTTATGCAGAAGCGAGCTTAGCTGATGCGCTTTCAGCGTCTACCGTTAAAACTGACATGAACTTACGTTACGAGTCTGTCTCGCAAGATAACGCCTTAAAAGATGCTGATGCATTAACTTTACGTACTCGCGTGACGTTAGCTACAGGTGATTACAACAACCTTTCAGCTGTGATTGAATTTGAAGATTCACGTCAAGTATTAGGCATGGATAGCTACAATGATACGGTTGGCAACAATGGTGACCATTCAGTAATTGCTGACCCAGAAACAACAGAATTAGACCAAGCCTTTGTTCAATACAAAGCCGATGGCGTAACCGCTAAACTTGGTCGTCAAGTTATCACCTTCGACGGCCACCGTTTTGTTGGTCATGTGGGTTGGAGACAAGATAGACAAACCTTTGATGGTGCAACTTTTGCGTATGCTGCTGACGATTTAACACTAAACTACGGCTACATTACCCAACGTAATCGTATTTTTGCAGAAGCTAAAGATCTTGATTCAAAAGATCACTTACTGAATGCTTCATATAAAACTAGCGTCGGTAAACTTACTGCATACGGTTATTTACTTGAAGTAGATAACGGCATTTCAAATGGTCTAGATACTTACGGCGCAAGTTTTACCGGCGCAACAAAACTTGATAGCACTAAAATTAGCTACCAACTTGAATACGCAACTCAAGATGCTGACTCTGCCGATATGTCGTACAGTGCTGACTACATGTTAGCTGAAATCGGTGCAGGTTTTAGCGGTGTTACAGCTAAGTTAGGTTACGAAGTATTAGGCTCTGACGATGGCATGTATGGTTTTTCTACGCCACTAGCGACGTTACATAAATTTAATGGTTGGTCAGATCAATTCTTATCAACACCAAAAGAAGGTTTAGCAGACCTTTATGTATCACTTTCAGGTAAGGCACTTTCAGGTAAGTGGGCAGTTACTTATCACGATTTTTCTGCTGATGATGCTAGTGCTACAGTAGATGACTTAGGTAGTGAAATTAACGCACTCTACGCTCGCCCATTTAACAAAATGTTAAGCGGTGGTATTAAATTTGCGGCGTACTCAGCGGGTGATGCTGGTGCAGGCAAAGTTGATACCGATAAAGTTTGGGTTTGGTTAACAGCTAAGTTCTAAGCCAACTTTAAGCTGCAAGTGATAAGCCGCAAGCGATAAGCTGCGGCTTTTTACTTCTAACTTGTAGCTTTTAACTTCCAACTTGCAACTTCACACTTCTAACTTGCCGCTTTTCGCTAATCACTAAATAGTTTTTCAAACCAAGATTTTGGCTCTTCTGCTTTTTGCTGGCAAGGCTGAAGTTTAATGTTCCAATTTACTGTCGGCAATTCAATGGTGTCTTGGCAATTTTCTTCCACTGCATGACCACTGATTTTTTCAAACTTTTGCCACACTATACTACTTGGCGCTGTTGGCACTAAATCAACCACACCTTGTTTTTTCATAAAATTAGCAAACAATACCAAAGCGCCACTGCTGCCAGTTAATGCTGTTGTTTGGTTATCGTCGTGGCCAAGCCAAGTGGTCACCAAATGTTGTTGATCGTAACCGACAAACCAGCTGTCGCGCTGCTCATTACTGGTACCCGTTTTTCCGCCTAGCTGCTTGTCTTTTAGCCGCCAAGTCAGTGAGCGTGCTGTACCGGTTTTAGTAACTTGCTGTAAGGCGTGATCAATTAAAAAGGCACCATTGTCAGATAACCTTTGCTCTTTGATTTGCTCAAAGGCATACAAGGTTTCACCTTTGGCAGATATTACCTGATTAATAACATGAGCCTGCAAGTATTGCCCTTGACCCACAAGCGGCAAGTAAAGTTGATTAACTTGCCAAGGTGACATATTTATCGCGCCAAGCAGTAACGACGGACGAGTAACAATATCTTGTTGATAACCTAAAAGGTGCACCGCATTGGCAACACTTTCCAGCCCTAAACTCATGCCCAAATTAACGGTTGGAATATTGAGCGATTGTACTAGGGCGTCAATTAAGTTAACTTGTCCACGATATTTACCGTCGTAATTTTTTGGTTGCCACTCTTTACCGCTATCGCTAGTTAAGACAATTTTTTCATCTTTTAAAATGGTGGCAAAATTATATTGCTCGTAGCGCTCTAGCGCGGCCAAAAATACCGCGGGTTTGATTAATGAGCCAATTGGTCGCTGAGCATGTAAAGCGCGGTTAAATCCGGCATAGCCGCTTTCTCTGCCACCAACAATGGCTCTAACTTCGGCTGTTTCGATATCGGTAATAACCATCGCCGCCTGTAAATTATTTTCTTGGTGGCTTTTTTCCAATGCAGCTAGTTGCTCGCGCACCGTTTGTTCAGCACTTAATTGGCTAAACAATGAAAAGCCCGTAAAAACACGAATGCCAGTTTGCTGACTTTGTGGGTCGAGTATTTGTGCCAGCTCGCTTTTTACTTTTTGCATATAGGCTGGATATTTTTGCTTGACTAAACGGCGGCTATGTCGAATCGATAAGTCAGATTCAACCGCATCAACAAAGGCGTTTTTGGTCAAATAATTTTGTTCAAACATCAAGCGTAAAATCAAATCGCGACGCTTTTTCGCGCGCTCGGGAAAGCGCCAAGGATCGTAATAACTTGGCCCTTTAACTTGACCAATTAATAGCGCCATTTGCGCAGGGGTGAGTGACTGGATCGGTTGACCAAAATAAAATTGAGCCGCCAAACCAAAGCCATAAATACCGTTCGCGTAATGCTGTCCAAGATACACTTCGTTTAAATAGGCTTCTAATAGCTGATCTTTGCTGTAGCGATATTCTAAAATCAGCGCCATAAAGGCTTCATTAATTTTGCGTGTCAGGGTTTTCTCGCGCGTTAAAAACATATTTTTAACTAACTGCTGAGTTAAGGTACTGCCGCCCTGTACCGTTCTACCGGCACTAATATTAGTAATTAACGCCCTAATTATGCCTAATGGTGAAACGCCATGATGAAAATAAAAGTCGCGATCTTCTACCAATAATAAACTGTCAATAAGCTGTTCTGGCACTGTTTCTAGCGCAACTAATACCCGATCTTCTTTGCTTTCAGGTAAAATTCGGTCAATAAATACCGGCTCTAGTTGAACACTTTCAACTTCAAACTGTGCTTGAAAAACACGTTCAACTACGCCGCTGTTAACATTAATGGTTAGCTCTACAGCTGGCTCCATACCATAGCCAAAATCAAAACTATTGCGATAAATAATAATGCGTTGGTTAGACAAGGCATATTCACCGGCGCGTTTTACCTGCGCAACTTTGCGATAACCGGCATAATCGAGTGATTTGCGCAAATGCTGCAAGTTTAGTGGCATGCCCGAAGTAATCGTTTCGATTTGACCAAACACTTGTACGGGGATTTGCCAGCGTTGACCTTCAAAGGTATTGCGTACTTTACCGTCAAGATAAATGACATAAATAACAATCGCTAACAGCATGACTAACGCTAACTTAAATGCTGTAACTACACACCAACGCAGCTTTGAATTTGACGGTGGGTTATTGTTAACCGTTGTTTTTTTTGCCGGCTTGGCTGCGCTTTTTTTGGCACTCGACGATGTTTTTTTCGTGGGAGTTTTACTGACCATAACCTTGTAATTTGTATCGAGTTGGATGAGAAACTTCCACATGATAAAGCAGCACAGCACTTTCCTCTAGCGAAATATATTTCCCGCTAAGGGTTTATTTAATGTAAGTGCGATAACAGGTATAATCACGCTACCTAAGTTCTGAGTTAACCTCCCTATTATGTCATCGTTCAATTTATTAGTCGTTCTTGGCGCAACCGCCTCAGGTAAAACCAAACTTGCGGTAGAATTAGCACGGCAATTCAATGGCGAAGTGATCTCAGCTGACTCTAGGCAAGTTTATCGTGGTCTCGATTTAGGCAGCGGTAAAGATTTAGCCGAATACCAAGAAATTCCTTATCATTTAATTGATATTGTCGACCCAGGTTATGAGTACAATATTTTTGATTTTCAAGGCCACTTTGTTGAAGCGTTTGAAGACATTAACCAGCGTAACAAATTAGCCATTTTAGCCGGCGGTTCTGCGCTTTATGTTGACGCTATTTTAAAAGGCTATCGTTTAATTGAAGTACCAGAAAACCCAGCATTAAGAGCTAAATTAGCCCCGCAAAGCCACCAAAGCTTGGTGGAAAAGTTACAGCAATTAAAACCTCAGTTGCACAATACCACTGATCTTATAGAGCGAGAGCGCTTAGTACGCGCCATTGAAATTGCGCAAGGCGAACAAGCAGCAAATGCTAAATTACCACCATTTCCAGAAATTAAACCGTTCATTTTTGCCATTGATTGGCCACGAGAAGTTCTGCGCCAGCGTATTACAAGTCGTCTAAAAGAAAGGTTAGAACAAGGCTTAATCGAAGAAGTTGAGCAGCTGCATCAACAAGGTGTTGCTTGGCAAACGCTCGAGTTTTATGGTTTGGAATACCGATTTATTGCGCAATATCTACAAGGAAAGATAAGTAAAAACGATATGTTTCAAAAGCTTAATTCGGCAATACATCAGTTTGCCAAAAAACAAGATACCTGGTTAAGACGCCTAGAACGCAATGGTTTTACCATCAATCACTTAACTGGCGAGCAAGCGAATTTACCACAAGCCTTAGCGGCAATTACAAACGCGCATCGTTAATTGTTTATCGATTTTTATGTGATTTTGATCACAAATTTCACTATGCTATAGCGCACATCAATTATCTTCCAAATAAAGGAATTATTATGAAAAAGTCGCTATTACTTGCCTCACTATTACTGGCAAATATTTCGCCTATGGCAATGGCACATCAACATGAAAAAGCACATGCACCTAAAGCCAGTGTTTATATTATTTCACCGCAAAATGGCGCAACAGTTTCATCACCCGTGAAGGTGACTTTTGGTTTGTCGGGCATGGGAGTTGCACCTGCTGGGGTTGAACGAAAAAATACCGGTCATCACCATATTTTAATTGATACCGATACCTTACCCGATTTAACTAAGCCGTTACCGGCTACCGATAAAATTAAGCATTTTGGCGGCGGTCAAACTGAAACGACATTAAACTTAAGCCCAGGTAAACATACCTTACAGCTAGTATTGGGCAATCATGCGCATGTGCCACACAAGCAACCTGTCATGTCGAAAAAGATCACCATTACGGTTAAATAAGCATAAAAAAACCTACTAACAATATAAACTGTTGGTAGGTTTTAGCTATCAAGCAGACAGTAATTAATTATTGTCTTCTTGGTCTTTAATACGCTTTAGCCGCTCTCTAAATTTAGATTTAGCCAGCTGTTGTAAATCTTCAACTTGATCACTTTCGTCAATAATTTCGCGACCGAGCAAGGTTTCGATACAATCTTCAAGCGTGACAATACCAGCCGTTTGTCCAAAATGATCTTCAACTAAAAATATATGCTCTTGTCGTTTGATAAATAAATCGAGCAAATTGAGTACAGGAAAACTTTCCGAGACCCGATATAACGGCATTAATATCTCTTTAATAGCAACATCGCCTTTGCCTTGTCGTTCTTGTTCATACAAGTGCGCTTTTAATATCACACCGGTAATATTGTCGGTCGATTCTTGATAAACAGGAATGCGGGTAAAAATTGACGTTTGTTCTGCTTCAATCGCCTGCGATACTGTAGTGTTTTCATCTAAGGTGTGCATCACCGTACGTGGCGTTAAAATATCTTCGGTTTTTGCGTGTTTTAAACCAAGAATATTATTCACCAATTGATTTTCTTGTCCTGCAATCGCACCTCCTTTATGGCTTAGTGCAGTAAACGCTAAAACCTCATCACGACTAATCGTATCATTTTTGCCGCTGCTAAAGAGTTTCGTTAACTGTGAAGATAACCAAACTAGCGGAAAGACCAGTTTCACCAAAAAGCTAATAATATAAGCTGATGGTACCGCTAATGAACGCCAAAAATTCGCCCCTAATGTTTTAGGAATAATTTCAGAAAAGTATAAAATGGCAAGGGTTAAGACGAGCGCCACTATGGTTTCACTTTCTTCGCCAAATACTTTTAAAGCTTGTGCGCCGACACCTGCGGCTCCCATAGTATGAGCGAAGGTATTTAAAATAAGAATGCTAGAAATAGACTGATCTAAATTTTGCTTAACTTTAGTGACCATTTTTCCATGTTTAGGTGACTTTTCTTGTAAGTTAGCAACAAAGCTTGGTGAAATAGAAAGCAACACAGCTTCAAGGATGGAACATAAAAAGGAGACGCCAATAGCAACCCCTAGGTAGATAAATAATAGTGTCATTAGTTGTGACAGTGTCCTTTAAGAACAAAATAAAAATAGATAATAGGGTTTGTGGCAACTCATTTCAATATATGACGCTTGGTTTTATTGGTCGGCTCGGCATTTGCGGGATCATCTGGCCAATAGTGCTTAGGGTAGCGTGCTTTCATATCTTTTTGTACAGCGCGATAGCTCCCTTGCCAAAACGTCGGTAAGTCTTGTGTCACTTGGATTGGGCGTTGTGCAGGTGACAATAACTCCAAAACCAAAGCAATAGCGTTATTATTATTAATGTCGCCAACACTAGGGGTTATTTTTTGTCCGTATAACTCTTGCATTGGCAAAGATACGGTCGGCGATTTTTGCTCATTGTATCTGATCATGCATTTTCGCCCAGTCGGACCGATAAAGTGCGTCGGCGCCAACTTAGCAAATTGTTGTTGCTGCTGATAATCAAGTAGTGACATTAGCATTGGCTGAAAATCAAGCTTTTGCAACTGTTGTTTATTTTTCACCTGACCAACAAATGGTGTAAACCACGTCGGTAAATTTGCCATTAAACTTTCATCGTCGGCCAATGGAAAATCAACTGACGAACAAAAGTTATTGAGCCAACGCCAACGCAGTAATAAGCTTTGCACTTGCTCTGGTAATTTTAGCCACGCTAATCCATTTTTAGCCACTTGCTGCTGCCATAAACTGGCGCGCTGCTGATCAGTTACAGAATTTAGCGGTTTTCTATTTAAGACTATTGCGCCAAGTTTTTGCTGATGCTCAGCAATAATTTTATCCTGCTGAACATCATACGCTAATAAAGCGTCTTCACTAGGCGTTATTACTTGCCATTGCTCCAGTAAAATAAGGTCTACCGGTGCCGCTAAACGTATCGTCATTGTCTGCTTAAAGGCGCTAATATGTGCGGCAACAATATACACTTCATCGGCCAGGGCATCTTCAAGCTGCATGGCAAAGCCTTTACCATTTTGCGCAAGGTATTCACCTAATTTGCTCCGTTTTTGCGCAATACGCTCTGGATAGGCTAACGCGAGCAATAAGCCAGCATATTGAATCAACGAAGTTAATGGTTGGCTTTCTTTGCATTTGACTTGCTGCCTAAGCCGAGTAGCTTGTTTTAAGATTCGTTGATATCGCCCTTGCTTGTTAGCATTTGGCTGAACAAGCACATCCAGTCGATGACGAAGGTCACAATCTAATTGTGCTTGTTGACTTGAAAAAATATCGCGCTCTTCCAGTAACGCGGCAATCAAGCATGCTAATGCGGTTAAACCTTGTTGTTTAGGCTCTAGCGCCTTCGCCTGACAAATCATATGAGCAAAACGCGGATGCGTGGCTAATTGGCTTACGGTTTCGCCATGCGAGGTTAACCTGCGTTTCTGATCGATAATATTTAGCGCAATGAGCTCTTGCCACGCTTGGTCTTCTTTGGTTAATAATGGCCGCTCAATTAAGGGCAGCTCGTGCAATGCCGATACGCCCCAACGGGCCGCTTCGATTAACAGTGGCAATAAATCGGCTTGTTGAATTTCACTTGCTGCATTGGCACTTCTGCGCTCAAAATCTTCTTCGCTAAATAATCGAATACACTTGCCCGGCATTAGTCGTCCTGCGCGGCCGGCACGTTGAATAGCCGAAGCTTTACAAATCGCTTGCTGCTGCAGTTTATTCGTCATCGACTGGGCATCATATTTCGCCACTTTTTCTAAACCACAGTCGATAACAAGATTAACGCCATCAATGGTTAAACTGGTTTCTGCAATGTTGGTGGCTAATACTAATTTTTGTTGACCTGCGGGCGCAGGTGCTATCGCCTGTTGTTGCTCAGCTAAACTGAGTTCGCCAAATAACGGGCAGATATGAATATGCGCTGGCATTAATGGAGTTAAGCGCTCAACTAAAAAGCGAATATCGCCAGCGCCGGGTAAAAAGACTAGTGTTGAGCCTTGATGGGTTAATACTGTTTGCTTAATAACACTCAGCGCATGATCTCGCCAAATTCTCGAATTACTTGGTGGTTGAAATTCAATATCAACCGTAAAACTGCGTCCTTCACTTTTTAAGTAATAGGCGTCAGGCAGTTTTGATAAAATATCATCAACCGCCAAGGTTGCCGACATTAACAATATTTTCAAATCGTCGCGCAGACCTTGCTGAATATCTAACGCCAACGCCAGTGCTAAATCTCCATTGAGTGAACGTTCATGAAATTCATCTAAAATGATCAGTCCGCAATCGGCAATTTCGGGATCAGCTTGAATAATTTGGGTCAAAATTCCTTCGGTGATCACTTCAATTTGGGTATGTTGTGAGACTTTACTGTCATTTCTTAGACGATAACCAACACGTTGGCCAACCTTTTCCCCCAGCTGCTGCGCCAAAAAGCAGGCAATATTTTTTGCGGCCACGCGGCGAGGTTGCAATAAATATATTTTTTGACCGCAAAGCGCTGGCAAATCAAGTAACCACAAAGGCAAACACGTCGACTTTCCCGCTCCCGGTGGTGCGGATAACACTAAGGTATTGTGATTAACCAAACGTTGTAAAAATTCAGCTTTAATAGCTTCAACAGGTAAAGTTGTGGTCATGAAAAAAAGTGCGAATAGACGAAAACGACTATAATAACATTCAAACGAATATTTTTTTCAAAAGTGGTGATTTCTTTTATGTTAAGTCGATTATTTTTTGCTTTAGATATTAATGATAACGATAAAGAAATGATCGCCAATTGGCGCGATCAACTCGACTTACCATTTAAAGCCATTGCACCTGAAAATTTTCATATTACCTTGGCATTTTTAGGCAACGTCAACGCAAAACAACAACAAGAGTTGCTGTTAAAAGCACAAACGGCGAATCAGCAATTAACCAATAACTTGCTGTTTAAAAAGCAAGATTGCCGATTAACCTTATCAAAATTAGCCTTATTTAAAGAACCTAACGTATTGTATTTAGGGTTAAAGGAATGCCCATGCTGGCTCTCGCAATTAGCCACCTGCTTAAGTGTCGCCGCCGTGGTTGAAGGGGTATTTCAAGAGCCACGGCCCTACTTGCCTCATCTTAGCGTATTTCGTAAAGCAACAACATTAAGTGGCAAATCGATAAGTTTTGATCAAGAAATAACGGTCAATAGCTTTAGCTTGTATCAGTCAATTTCATCAGACACTGGCGTGCGTTACCAACCAATTAAGCAATGGCAGTTGCACCAATAAGATTAATTCTCAAATGTCATAAATAATTAAAACGCTTTATTTGCATTTTTTAAAATAACTGCTTACTTGGCAAATAAATGTTTAGTTGGTATTAATATAACCCGAGTTCGGTTTAAGAGATGTTTAACCCGTTGAAATATAGAATTCTATTTTTCATGTTAACATCTAGCTTGTTAGTTTTGCTTAATTCAAGGCAAATTTACGCGTCAATAGCTGGTCTATTGCAAGTGGATTTAACGCGGAAGTAAGTAAAAGTAGCTGCTAGATAAATATTTGTTAAACCGAACTCAGGTTAATATAACAACATTAAATTAAAAGGCGCGCATTATGAGTTCAACCGCACACGGAAGTTATTCGATTGAAAAGAAAGGGAGTATTCTTTTTATCGCTGCTAAAAGCCCTTTTCATGATACCCAAGTGATCGAGCAATATAGCCAAGATATGATCAAAGCCACTCAGCTTTTTAACAATGAACCTTGGGCGTCGTTAGTTACCTATAGTGGCGCTGGTGTGTTTAGCCCAGAAGCTGAACGGGAAATTGTTAATGTGACCAAGTACCGCATGGAACATGGCATGATCGCCAATGCCAGTGTGATTCAAAACTGCCCACAAGCAGATTTACAACAAATGCAGCTTAAGCGAATTTATCAATCTGTAAACCTTACATTTCACGTATTTAGCGACCCTTATAGCGCCCAAGAGTGGCTCGACGAATTCCTACTTGAACACAAACAACGTAAAATCAACTAGCCATTTTGCTTAAAACTGCCTAACCTGCATCTCAAATTTTTTACTGATGATTAACTATGATACTGAATTTACATTCAGCCACCTTAATTAAACGATATAAGCGCTTTTTAACCGATATCCGTTTAGCGAATGATGAAATCACTACCATACACTGCGCCAATACAGGTGCTATGACCGGCTGTGCCGAACCGGGAAATACCGTTTGGTACAGCACATCTGACAATCCAAAACGAAAATATCCGTTTAGTTGGGAAATTAGTGTCGATAGCAATAACCATCATATTTGCGTAAATACCATTAGAGCAAACCAGTTGGTTGAAGAGGCGTTATTAAATAACGTTGTTACCTCACTTTCAGGCTTTTCAACTCTTAAGCGAGAAGTTAAATACGGCAGTGAAAACAGCAAAATTGATTTTTTACTCAGCTACGCAGATAAACCAGACACTTATGTCGAAGTGAAAAGTGTCACTTTATTAGAGCAAGGTAAAGGTTACTTTCCTGATGCGGTGAGCACGCGCGGTCAAAAACATTTGCGAGAATTAATTGAAATGGCGCAGCAAGGTAAACGTGCGGTTTTGTTATTTGCAGTATTACATAGCGGTATAGAATCGGTGCAAGCCGCAGCACATATTGACCCAAAATATGCTCAATTATTAAACGAGGCAAAGCAACAAGGCGTTCAAATATTGGCGTATCAAGCACAATTTTCAAAAGTCGAGCAAGGGTTCGATATTCAAGTATTAAGGCATATAAAAGTTAATATTGGCTAATAAATAGCCATAAAGACAAAATTGAGTAATAATTATTGACGAACCCTATGAAAAATTGCTAAAAGTGCTAGCTTGTAAATATCCGTGGCAATAATAGCTGCCATAATTTTCGCTATTATTTATTCGATAAATTTGAGTCTAAAACTTTTTTATTGCTTTAGACTTGAAATTTACTATTTGCATCTCAATATAGTCCTGTGATTTTAGGACGATTAACAATTGGCAATTGCAACTAAGTAAGGCCATTACGAATTTCGTAACTGTTTAAGCCTAATTTAGTCTATGTAGCATTAGGAGATTTAGCATGCCAAAAAATAAAGCGTTAGGTATCTTGGCACTAGCCGGTGTAGAACCTTATAAAGAAAAAGCTAACGAAGAATACATGAATGGTGAGCAACTAGAACACTTTAAAAAGATTCTAGATGCTTGGCGTGTTCAGCTTCGTGAAGAAGTTGACCGTACTGTAACGCATATGCAAGACGAAGCAGCGAACTTTCCTGACCCTGTTGACCGTGCAGCGCAAGAAGAAGAATTCAGTCTTGAGTTACGTACCCGTGACCGTGAGCGTAAGTTGATCAAAAAGATCGAAAAAACATTACAGTTAATCGAAGAAGATGAGTTTGGCTTCTGTAAATCATGTGGTATTGAAATAGGTATTCGTCGTTTAGAAGCGCGCCCTACTGCAGATTTATGTATTGAATGTAAAACATTAGCAGAAATTAAAGAGCGTCAGTTAGCAGGTTAATTACTGCTCGGTTCATGAAATTTTCTCTAAGTCAGCGACCACTGTCTCAATATCGTGGTCGCTTTGCCCCCTCTCCCTCTGGTTTATTACACTTTGGCTCTCTCGTTGCCGCTTTAGCAAGTTATTTAGATGCAAAACACCACCATGGTCGTTGGCTCGTTCGCATTGAAGATATCGACCCACCGCGTGAACAAGCTGGTGCTAGTCAGCAAATATTAGCGACACTTGACGCCTTTGGTTTGCACTGGGATGAACAGGTTTTATACCAAAGCCAACAAAGTGAATTGTATTTAGATGTGCTTAGCGATCTGAAAAAACATCAGCTGAGTTATTGTTGTCAATGCACACGTGCGCAAATAAAAGCTATTGGTGGTATTTATCAAGGGCACTGCCGCTCACTAAACCTTGATCGTAATAAGAGCGCGATACGCGTGATTAATAAGCATGGCATCTATCAATATCAAGATGTGATCCAAGGACAAGTCAGCTGCAACCAAGCGCTTGCTCAAGAAGACTTTATCGTCTTTCGAAAAGATGGTTTGTTTGCCTACCAACTCGCCTGCGTCGTTGACGATATTTTCCAAGGCATTAGCCATGTTATTCGAGGTTTCGACTTATTAGAGCCAACCGCAAGGCAACTCAGTTTTTTCCAAATATTAGCTTGCCAAGCACCACAGTACGGGCATATTCCTCTTGCCGTGACCGAAGAGGGTTACAAGTTAAGTAAACAAAATAAAGCGCCTGCAATCAACAATGAAAAACCGCAGCCAGCTTTAATCGCGGCACTTAACTTTTTGGGGCAAAGCCCTGATTCTGAATTAGCATTAGCTAGCGTAAATGAAATCATTACATGGGCAGTACAAAACTGGCAGCGAGAAAATGTACCTAAAGTCGCTGAGATAGCACTTTAATCGCCATATTATGCGGCTTTTCGTTCTCTTTTACGCTTAGCTGTTATATCATTGCGCGACTATTTTATTCATATATTCATCAACTTTTTAGAGTCTACAATTATCAAAAGCGTAATCAATTTGTGTAAAAAAATGTTCAGCAAAAACCCCGCTTCTTCAGGCGCTGGTGTCGTTACGGCTCAACCGACTGTTCTTACACGAGATCAACACCCAGTTTCTCGAAAATTCATTAGCGCCAACGCGCTAAAAGTATTATATCGACTAAACAAAGGTGGCTATAAGGCCTACTTAGTTGGCGGCGGTGTGCGTGATATTTTATTAGGCAAAGAGCCTAAAGATTTCGATATTGCCACCAATGCAACACCTGAACAAATTAAAGCACTGTTTAGAAACTGCCGTTTAATCGGCCGCCGCTTTCGCTTAGCGCACATTGTTTTTGGTCGCGATATTATTGAAGTTGCCACTTTCCGTGGTCATCATGAAAATGCCAGTAAAAAAGAGCAAAGCTGCCAAAAAACATCGAAACAAAACGATGAAGGCATGCTATTGCGTGATAACATTTATGGTTCGATTGAAGAAGATGCAGAACGTCGCGACTTTACCATCAATGCCTTGTACTACTCGGCGACCGATTTTACCGTACATGACTTTGCCAACGGTATGCACGATATTAACGCAAAAAAAATCCGCTTAATTGGCGATCCTCAAACCCGTTATCGTGAAGATCCTGTTCGCATGTTGCGCGCAATTCGCTTTGCTACAAAATTGGATATGACCATAAGTGATGAAACTGAAGCGCCAATTAACGAACTTGCGCCGCTATTAGAAAGCATTCCTGCTGCGCGTATGTTTGAAGAGTTTTTAAAGCTATTTATTTCAGGCAAAGCGGTGGCAAATTTTGAGCACCTTTGCCACTACAATATTTTTCAATATTTCTTCCCTGCGCTTAACGACATGTTAACTGAGCAACAACATCAGTATGTTAACGATTTTATTATCTTAGCGATGTCGAATACGGATAAACGCATTAACAATAATCAACGCGTTACACCGGCATTTTTATTTGCCGCCCTGCTTTGGTACCCGTTGCAGCAACAAATTCAATTAGTTAAAGCCAGTGCGCAGTTGTCACCACAAGACGCATTTTTTGAAGCGCTTGGCATTATCATGTCACGCCAGCAACAAAGTATCGCGATCCCTAAACGATTCCAAACGGTGATGAAAGACATTTGGATATTACAAGAGCGATTGGCACGTCGCGACGGCAAGCGTGCCTACAAAGCATTTGAGCACCCTAAATTTAGAGCCGGCTACGACTTTTTATTGCTACGCGCCCAAATTGAAGAAGCCAATTTGCCAGAAAATACTAAAGGCTCATTGTCAGAGTTAGCAAAATGGTGGACCGACTTTCAAAATGTATCACCGGAAACTCAGCAGCAAATGATCAAAGCGACCGCGTCGAATCGTTCAGGAACAAGTGCCCGACGCTCGCCACGAAAACGCAGAAAGCCTGCAGCAAACAATAACGGTTAATCGCAATGAACCTTGTTTATATCGGCATCGGCAGCAACTTATCTAACCCTAAAACGCAAGTGACTAAGGCCGTTGCTGAAGTTGACGCGCTAGCAAGTATTGCAGTAACACAAGTGTCCTCGTTGTACGTAAGTAAACCTATGGGGCCACAAGACCAACCTGACTATGTTAACGCGGTGATAGCCGTTACTACGCCATTGTCAGCCCATGCGGTATTGGATCAATTACAAAACATTGAAAACCAAGCAGGACGTGTGCGCAAAGAAAATCGCTGGGGCGCACGCATATTAGACTTAGATATTCTGCTTTATAACCAAGAGATTATTGACGATGAACGATTAACTGTGCCGCATTATGGTATGAAATTACGTGAATTTGTGCTGTTACCTTTGGCAGAAATCGCACCTAATTTAACACTACCCGACGGTGACAGTGTTCTAGAACTCAGTGAAAAAATAGCCCGCAACTCCCTTGAAAATCAAGGTAAGATTGCGTGGCAGTAATACGCAAAAAATCAACAATTACGGATCCCAATTATGGCTAAAATAACCACGTCGACATTGCAAAAAATGAAAAACCAAGGTGAGAAGATATCAACTATCACCGCTTACGACGCTAGTTTTGCTAAGCTATTCGACCAAGCAGGTATTCACGCAATTTTAATTGGTGATTCTTTAGGCATGGTTTTACAAGGTCAAGACGATACATTACCTGTCGACATCGACCACATGGCCTATCACACCCAATGTGTAAAACGTGGTGTTGAAGAAACGCTTATCATCAGCGACATGCCATTTATGAGCTACGCCACTACCGAGCAAGCATACGTTAACGCAAGCAAACTAATGCAAGCGGGTGCTAGCATGGTAAAAATGGAAGGTGGTCAATGGTTGATTGACACCATCAAAGGTTTGGTTGAACGCGGTATTCCAGTGTGTGCGCATTTAGGTTTAACGCCACAATCGGTTAATGTGTTTGGTGGTTTTAAAGTGCAAGGGCGTGATAACGACAAAGCATTAGCCATGATTGAAGATGCAAAAGCACTAGAAGCTGCTGGCGCTCAATTATTAGTACTAGAATGCATTCCAAGTGAACTAGGCAAAGCGATTTCAGAAGCGATATCAATTCCTACGATAGGTATTGGTGCAGGTAAAGATACCGACGGACAAATTTTGGTGATGCACGACGCACTTGGTATTTCATGTAGTTATATGCCTAAATTCTCTCGCAACTTTTTAATTGATACCGGTGATATCAAAAAAGCTGTTGAGTTATATATCAGTGAAGTTTCTAATGGCAACTTCCCTGGTCCAGAACATATTTTCAAGTGATCACAAACTAAAAGATAAACATTAGCTATGAAAACAACCGATAACATTAGTGAATTACGCCAGCAAATATCAGCTTGGCGTCAGCAAGGATTAAAAATTGCATTTGTGCCCACCATGGGCAATCTGCACGCAGGTCACATATCGTTAGTTACTGAAGCACATAAACATGCAGATAAAGTGGTCGCAAGTATCTTTGTCAACCCAATGCAGTTTGGTGTGAATGAAGACATAGACAGTTACCCACGTACAATGACGGCCGATCAAGAGAAACTTATCGCAGCCAAAACTGATTTATTGTTTACTCCTACGCCACAAATTATTTACCCGAAAGGATTAGATAAACAAAGCTTTGTTGAAGTGCCGAATGTTTCTGAAGGCTATTGCGGAGAAAGTCGCCCGGGCCATTTTCGCGGCGTATCAACCATAGTGTGTAAACTGTTTAATTTAGTGCAACCTGATGTGGCTTGTTTTGGTTTAAAAGATTACCAACAGGTACAGGTTATTCAAACCATGGTAGAAGATCTCTCAATGCCAATTGAGATCATTCCCGTACCAACAGTACGTGAAAGCAGTGGTTTAGCGCTGAGCTCCCGAAATGGTTATTTAACTGAAGAAGAGAAAAAAGTCGCGCCAGCACTTTATCAAAACCTAGAGTGGCTTGCCGGCGAAATTCAAAAAAATAACGATTTTCTTGGCTTAGCCAAACAAGCAGCTAGCTACATCGATAATGCAGGGTTGCATACCGACTATATTCATATTTGTCATGCAAGAACTTTGCAGCCGGCCAGTGAAGACGATAAAGAGTTGGTCATTTTGGCAGCCGCACATTGCGGTAAAGCTCGATTAATCGACAATTTACAAGTTTCAATTTAACCCCAATCCCAAATAAACTATGCCTCTACACGTATCAAAGAGGCATAGTTTAATTTACGACCTCATGTAAATTTCAAAATTCCGCTAAAACTTATTTTCATTTTTGCAAAGATAAACTACCCAGATCATTTAAAACCGTGCAAATTGGTTGAAATACCAACAAAACCACCCTAGTATGTTTAACGCTTGTTAATTACAGCGTGCATAAAAATAAGCGACTCGTGGTAGAGCGAGGACAATAAACAAATAAAAATAAACACATAATAAGAATAAAAATGACTATTAGCGTTAGCAGTGATCTTGTTGCTTACCGTACGATTATATTAAGTTTAATTTCGTATGCGCAGCACCCGAAATTAGATACTTTAATTGAGAAACTCACGCCAAAAACGAATGCTGGCAACCGTTTTTTAATTAAAATGGAAATTAAGCGACTGGCCAAACCTTGTGCGAAAACGTTAGATTATCGCCTTTGGTTTGATAATTGCGAACCTGTGCAACATGAAAATCTGTGTCATTATCTAGACGAAATTTCCAAATCACTGTTTTTAGAAAGTATTAAAGCCAATAACGGTCAATTCACCTTACATTGCTACAATGAAATCAGCGAACAAGCAAAAGAACGCCATTTAATCTTCGAAAAAGAAAAACGCACAGAAATAAAGCGTAATAGTACAACGCCAATCGACTCAGTAAAAACTACCCCTTTAGTCAATAAGAACTTATATCGCGAGCCTAATGTCGACTACTCACCTAAATGCAAAGTGTTTGCCTATGATCCAACCAGTCTTTCTCGCAAAGGCCGGGAAGAAATTGGCAAAGACGCTCAGGTAGTTGATTTAAACATGTTAAGTTGCGTGCTTACGAGCGAAGCACAAGCCATGGATACTGACGCGAGTGAGGTGTTTATTTGGTTATACGAACATCACAAAGCGTTAAATATTCAAGATGATATTATTTTGGTCTGTGGTATTGAAGAGCATAAAAAGACCATCGCAAGTGGCAAACACCATTACCGCCTGCATATCAAAGAAAAAAATACCGCAAAAACAGTCGGCACTTTAACAGAGCTTATAAACCGCCAATTTGAGTTACGACGTGATCAACACCATTTAAAAATAACTCCACTCGTTGGCTCAGTGCTTGCCAAAGCACACCAGCAATTTGCCATTAATAGCACCAGTGATATCGCCATGGTTTGTCGCCAAGAGAACAATCACTGGCGACCGTCAAATGCGTTAAAAACTACAAATAACCAAGCCTTGTGGCGGTTTCTTTCTGTTGATGAGCAAGACAATATTGTCAGCCGTATTTTTGGCAATGCACAGCTACAAAAAAGCTTTGAAAAACAAGAAAAAGCCGACTTTTATGCCTATATTTTCAGGCTCGAATCATCAAACAGTTTGCAATTTGCCGTTATTTGGCAAGACCAGCTGGCGCACGATCCGAGCGCCTTAAAGTTTATAAAGCAGCATTTAAATCACTGTGACTACCGTTTTATTAAGCTTAGCATTAAACCCATTGACGCCTTACATGATGCTTATGTGCCCAGTGCGATGCCAAACCATGTCAATTCAGCCATGGCAATTCTTAATAGACCACTGACGCAAGGCGTTAAAAATAGTCTTTCTGACAGTAGCTTCTTTGCCGTTTTATCAGACGTCACCGAAATTAACAGTGTTTTAGCCTTACCTAAAGCCATGGCGGTAAACGCAGTTGCTAGCCAAACAGAAAAAATTCCATTGAAGTTTTCACTACCTCAACGGACACTTAATACTGAAATGGCTGTTATCAACGTTGACAATAACGAATTGCGTTCAGAAGATAGGTTTGAATATCCAATAGATCTCGTCATCACCCGAAGTGATAAAACCAGCTGTAAAGTTTCTGCCACTAGCCAGAATATTTCAGCTAAAGGCATGTCAATCCTCCTTAAACAGCCTCATAAGTTTAAACCTGGGGCAGAGTTGCATTTAACGCTTAAAATGCCTTATCGCGGCGCTATGGTGACCTTAAACAATCAAAAATACCAAGTCATTGGCAACAACGACAATCATGTTGTTCGTTTAACGGTGAGTGGCTTACCGCAACATCATACGGCCAGTCGTGCAATTCGCGAGTTCATCTACCAAAACTTAGATCATTTAAAGCCCAGTGGAATGGAGCCCGACCAAGTTTATGGCTTAAGCCAAGCTTTGCAAAACATATACGCAAACAATCATTTATGCATGCCATTTTTTATTCATCAAAACAAACAAAAATGGTTTATCAACTCCATTGCGTTAACAGCAGACACCAATATTCCAACCTTGCAAAACAGTGATGCGTTTAATCATTGTGCCACTAACAAGCAGGCAATTAGTCATGTAGTAAGTGAAGAGAAATTTCAAAACCATTGCTTGTCAGTAATTAATAAAGTGAACAGTAACCAACAAGCTGAAGTATTCTATTTAATTGTCGTGCCACGTAAAGATGATGAAAGTCAGCAAATTTTGCATTCAATTGGCGACTTACAAAAAATTCGTCAGTCAGGACGATTACCTGAGCTAATGAACAAAATTACCGCTTTTGGCACACCAACAATTTTGCGGGTGAAAATTAGCCAACCGGAAAAAATTTTTGATAAAACCTATCGAGACGAATTGAGCTATTTAGAGCAATTATCCCCTTACGATGCCGAAGAGGTTCTGGACGAAATTAACCATATTGCCGGCATAGGTGAGATAACCGACCACAGTCAGCAAGTACTTGCCTCTATCGATAAATGGTTAAAACAAGAAGAATTATTATTGTTGTTATCGAGTGCGAGTTAACCCACTTTACTAACATTAACCTGCTCTGCTAGCGTTAGCAATTCGGGTAAAAATGTTTGACTCGTTTTTGCCAATGCCAATTGTTCGGTAAGAATATCGGCTAAAATATCTTGTGAAGTTAATGGGTTAGCTAATACCACACGAAATACCAATATTTTACGCCCATCATATATTGAGACTTCAATACGGGTACGCGACACAAATGAGCGACCATTTTCCCGCTGACGTTTTTGAATAAATTTAGTGAGTTTATCTAACAAGACATTGAGTTGTTCTCGCTGTTCAACGTTTGCTTTCATTAACGCAGTTTGTACCACTTCAGGTACATAACGATAGGTGAGCAAGCACAGCTCGGGGCGCGTTACTAATTCAAAATCCGCTTGTTGTTCAATCAAGTTAGCAAAGTGCTGCGCTTTTTCTATGCCTTGATTTATCAACATTTCATAGCCTGGTCGGCTAATAATATGCAAGCTAGCATAGACGAGCATCGCCATGCCCGGACGCGAACCTTCTAATGTATGACTGCCTAAATCTTTTGAACCTTTACGTAAAATATATTCCGCATGATGTTCAATCGCAGCCACCGATGCTGGGTTTTTAAACACCACTAAACCTGCGCCCATTGGCACATACATTTGTTTATGAGCATCTATCGTTACTGAGTCGGCGCGGTCAATACCTGCCATTAAATGCCGATACTTATTCGACAGTAATGTTGCCCCGCCCCACGCAGCATCAACGTGAAAATGACATTGATATTGCTCGGCAATATCGGCAATTTCTTCTAATGGGTCGACATTGCCCGTTTCTGTTGTACCGGCAACACCAACAATGCTTAATATTTTAATGTTCTGTTCGGTCAGTGCTTGGCAACGCGCTTTCAATAATTGGCAATCAATTTTATTATTTTCATCGGTTGGGATGGCAATAACGCTATCTTGGCCAATGCCAAGGACATCCGCTGACTTTTTCAGTGAATAATGGCCACGATCTGATACTAAAACAGCTAAACCTTTGTAACCATAGTGCGTTAATGCACTAAACAGCCCCTCGCGCGCCACACCTTTAAAATCGCCGTCAGGTTTAAGTAAATTGTTACGTGCCACCCAAAGTGCGGTTAAATTAGCGATGGTACCGCCAGAACAAAATGCACCCAACGAATTACTCGCGCTGTGCATACAAGACTGATAAAAATCGTCGCTGTTTTGATAAACAAGGCGGTGCATCATGCCGAGCACTTGGCGCTCTAGTGGCGTAAAGGCTTTTGAGGTTTCAATTTTTACCAAGTTTTGATTAAGACCAACCATCAATTTCGACAGCGGCAAAATAAAATAAGGTAAGGCTGAGGTCATGTGACCAATAAAACTAGGACTTGAGGTATGAACTGATTGCGCAACCACTTTGTCGAGTAAATGATGCATATGATCAGAAACAAAACTGGGTTGCTCAGGAATTTCTGAACTGGCGAAGTCTTTTTCGATATCAGTTAACGCGCGCTCTGAAGCTGCAATATGGTTTCCGAGGAAGCCTGCAAGGTTTTCAGAAATTTCTCGTTCAACAATTCCAAGCTTAGAATCAGGCGCTTCAGGAATTGTAAAAATACGATGCAAAGACGCTTTAGAGACTTTCGCTGCGCGTTTTTCCGTTGTCATACCGTTTCACTTTTGCTTGCCTGTTTTATTACAGGCTCAGTTACAAGTTTAGCGGGGCACTTTAATAAAAAAATACGCAAAAGTCTCGCTTTTTTACGTATTGACGGTACTAAAGCGCCACATTCGACAAATAAACCAAGGCACATTCAACAACAATAACGCCTGAAAAAGCAGTAAATAAGACTTTTTGTTTTACTTTAATCATGATGATAACTCCCTTCTTTTCTTTTAAGGAGTTACTTTCAAAAATCGAACCAAAACGTACACGCCTGTTTTATAAAGAAAAATTAAATCTAGTACGTAAAGTCTGATTCGAAAGTTGGTCAAATCCACCAAAAAATGAGTTTATTTGGCTAAAGCAGGTGTAAAAAGAAGTGCATTCACACGAACAAACTTTTTATTCCACACGCAATTGCCAGCACGTTTGACCACTTGCTTGGTATTTTGCTTCAAATGGCGTCAGTGGTTCAGCCTCATTCACCTGTGTTAACTGCCCTGCTCTACCTGCAATAGCGGCGGCTTGTTGAAACTCTTGCAAATAAATCGGCCAATTACTGCGTAAAATAATTTCACTGCCAATGCTAATGATTTCAGGAAACACCGCGCTGCCGTGCCAACGGCGTTGAATATGTTTAGCTTTGGGCCACGGATTAGGATACAAAATATAATGCTTACTTACGGGCCAATTAGCCGCAGCAACTAGGCGATAAAAATCATTTAAATCGGCGCGGATCAAATGATAATTGTCTGCTTGCCAAACATCGTCAATATTACGATTAATACGATGAGCTGACTTATCAATACCAATAACCAGCGCATCGGGATTTTGTTTTGCCAAAATACGCGTGCTTTGACCAACACCACAACAAGAGTCGAGAATAATTTCTCCGTCAAAGTTTTCAACAATGGCATTCATTTCATTAAATGCTTGTTCAGTATGCGCTTGATAAGGTTTTTTTGAACGATGGGCAAGATGCTTACGCACAATCTCGTCAAGCTTTTCATGAACGCCTGGTTGATTACTAATAATGGCTTTTGAATCCCCCATTGGGGCTTGTGTTTGTGTCATGGTTTTCTCTAAAAATAGTTAGCTTCTTAAGCCAATACCTTTGGTGATTAAGGTCATCGCAGTGGCAAATAAGGTGACAATAAATACACCGAGTACTGAAAATGCAACGGTTAAACTAACATCAGATATACCTAAAAATCCGTACCTAAAGGCATTAACCATATACACGATAGGATTGATTTTAGAGACCCCTTGCCAGAATTCAGGCAATAATGAAATCGAGTAAAATACCCCGCCTAAATACGTTAATGGCGTTAAAATGAAGGTTGGAATAATAGAGATATCATCAAAGCTACCCGCAAAAATAGCGTTAATTAAGCCACCTAAAGCAAACGTTGCCGAGGTTAAGCTAACCGTAAGAATAATAACCCAGATATTGTGAATATGAATGTCAGTAAAAAATAAGGAAATACTGGTTACAATCAAGCCAACCAAAATACCTCGGATCATACCGCCACCAACATAACCGGCAACAATCACCCAATTCGGTACCGGCGCAACCAACATTTCTTCAACATTACGTTGCCACTTGGCACTAAAAAATGACGAGGCGACATTCGAGTAAGAATTGGTGATGACACTCATCATGATCAAACCCGGCACAATAAACGACATATAGTCAAAACCGCCCATTTGCCCAATACGAGCGCCAATGAGCTCACCGAAAATTACAAAATATAAACTGATGGTAATCGCTGGTGGCACTAAAGTTTGCACCCAAATACGCATAAAGCGATGCACTTCTTTGTGCAAAATGCTCTTTAAGGCAATGAAATTAACATTTGATGACATGATTAGCTCCCAGCGCCATTATTGACCAAATTAACAAACAATTCTTCAAGTCGATTCGATTTATTGCGCATGCTGCGCACATTAATATTTTGCTTAGATAATTGAATAAATACGCTGTTCATACTTTGTGATTTTTTCACATCGACTTCCAAAGTATGCTCGTCGATCACGCGATGACAAAAGCCTTCAAGCTCAGGCTCATTTAAGTCTTCGCTGACATCAAGAATAAAGGTTTCCACGTCGAGCTTAGCTAAAAGTGCTTTCATACTGGTATTTTCAACAATTTTACCTTTGTCGATAATGGCAATATTACGGCAAAGCATTTCCGCTTCTTCCAAATAATGAGTGGTTAAAATAATAGTAATGCCTTGTTGGTTTAGCTCGCGTAAGAAATCCCACATTGAACGGCGTAGTTCAATATCAACACCTGCGGTAGGCTCATCTAAAATAAGCACTTTAGGTTCGTGCATTAATGCCCGTGCGATCATTAATCGACGTTTCATACCGCCAGATAACATCCGCGCAGCGTCGTCACGCTTATCCCAAAGCTCAAGTTGTTTGAGATATTTTTCGGCGCGCTGATGAGCAACTTTTCGCTCTACGCCGTAATACCCGGCTTGATTCACTAAAATTTTAATGAGCGATTCAAACTGGTTGAAATTAAATTCTTGCGGCACTAAACCAATATAACTTTTTGCCTGCTCTAACTCGGTATCAATACTGTGGTCAAACACTTTCACTTGGCCAGCGCTTTTATTAACGAGTGAGGTAATAATACCGATAGTTGTTGATTTTCCTGCACCATTAGGCCCCAACAACGCAAAGAAGTCGCCTTGTGCTACCGACAAATTAATGCCTTTAAGCGCTTGAAAGCCGCCTTTATAGGTTTTTGCTAAATCTGAAATTTCTAATGCATTTGTCATTTTGGTACCCTTTGGCCAACAGACCTTATTAATATGGGTTGTTTAGCCGTTTTCAATATGACAACGACAAAATATGTTTACTTACTCGTCGATAAACATCGGTACAAATTTAATGGCTTGTTAAGCAACAAAAGCCTGCTAGTTGCAGGCTTTTGTTCTACCAATAAAAACGAGGGTGATTAATTAAAAGAATGCACCAATTTCAAAGGTAAATATATCAAGGTTTAGATCAGTATTGCCATTTAGTTCACTATAAGATCTGCGGTAGCTTACTTTAAAAATCATTTCGTTTGATAATTCATAACGCAGGCCAACCCCTAAGTTATAGCTAAAGTTTGATTCGTGATACGTTGGTTGGAAGCCGTCACAAACATAGCCCCACCAAGGATCCCACCAACAAATACCTTGTGCGGGCCCATCGGCAATATTGCTATCAACATACGTCCAACCCACGCCACCTTGAACAAATGGTGATAAACGTTCAGCACTAAAGTTATAAACTGCATTTAACTGGGTGTGCACCACATTCATTTTATGATTAATGGTTTCCAGCTGCGGGTCGACTTCATCGGTGACAAAAGTGGCTTGATAATTTGGCACGCTCGAGAGCATCTCTAAATTCACTAAAAAGTGTTCATTGAAGTTATAACCAACACTTGCGCCCCAACCTGTGGCTTCTTTGATATCGACACTGGAAAGCGCTTGGCCTTGAAGAAAGCGTTCGTCATTATGGGTTAACATAAACGTGGCTTCCCATTTGCCACTGCGCACACTTGGGCCATTTAAATTGTCAGCAACAACCGGAAAAGATAAGCAACATACGCCGCCAAGAAGAAAAAGTATTTTTTTAATGCTCATAGGTAAACCTCAATAAGCGAAAGACAAAAAACATTGAATAAGATAAACAATATCTTAGGGGCTATTGATCTTGGTATTATTATAAACAAAGATTAACAGCCTCTTGTTTATAACTATAAATAAAAAAGCCTGCATCAGCAGGCTTTTTTACAATATTTTTTGTAAATGCTATTTGCTTGCGCGTGATACATATTCACCAGAGCGAGTATCAACTTTTACCACTTCGCCAATTTGCACAAATAATGGTACACGTACTACCGCGCCAGTACTTAATGTAGCAGGTTTGCCACCCGTACCCGCAGTATCGCCTTTTAAACCAGGGTCAGTTTCAGTGATCTCTAGCTCTACAAAGTTAGGTGGTGTTACTGAAATTGGTGAGTTATTCCATAACGTAATCGTACAAACATCACCATCGACTAACCATTTGGCACTATCAGCAACGGCTTTTTCATCTGCAGCTAACTGTTCAAAGGTTTCGTTATTCATAAAGTGCCAGAATTCACCGTCAGAATATAAATACGCTAATTCAGTATCCATCACGTCAGCGCCTTCAACACTTTCGCCTGATTTAAATGTTTTTTCTAACACTTTGCCTGAAATAAGCTTACGAATTTTTACACGGTTAAATGCTTGGCCTTTGCCCGGCTTTACAAGTTCATTTTCTAAAATGTTACAAGGTTCGCCGTCAAGCATGATTTTTAGACCAGCTTTGAACTGGTTGGTACTGAAATTAGCCATAATATACTCTTAATTAATACAGAGACTGATATTTTAATGCCGCAAATAATACCCCGTATACGGGTTTATTTCATCGATTTTTCCGGTATTTTTTGCGTCATCTTGTTTTTTTTCAACAAAAATGGCTTTTTCGCGCTGAGTTGCTCAAAAAGCGGAACTTTAAATGCGCTCTTATCGGCTGGTTTTATCAAAAGAGACAGTTTTAAATACCCAAGTACTAATAAAAAGCATAAAATTAGGCCAAAATATTCAAGCCACAATTTTTTATGTTAAAACCTGCAGTGCCAATTTCCCTCGTTATGTCATCTCCAGACAGCTGTGATGATCTTGCTCAAACTTGGCAAAAAGAATTGGCAAATGTGGTCACCGATCCGCAGCAATTACTTGAAATGTTAGATATTTGCCCAACAAAATATCAGCAGCATTTTAAAGCAAGAAAGTTATTCCCTGTGAGGGTGCCAAAACCATTTCTTCAGCGTATGGAAAAAGGTAATTTTAATGACCCTTTGCTGAAACAAGTGATGCCATTAGCTGATGAATTTGCCAACCTTGACGGCTACGTAACCGACCCACTTGACGAACACGATACGGTTGCAGAAGGTTTATTGCACAAATACAAACATCGTGTGCTGATGATGGTAAAAGCTGGTTGCGCCATTAATTGCCGTTATTGTTTTCGTCGTCATTTCCCTTATCAAGATAACAGCCCAAATAAAGTACGCTGGCAAAGTGCGCTTAGCTATATCAAAGATAACCATGACATCAATGAAGTCATTTTTAGTGGCGGCGACCCGTTAATGGCTAGCGACGAGCACTTAACTTGGTTAGTGCAGCAACTTGAACAAATTCCACATGTTACTCGATTACGTATTCACACCCGCTTACCTGTGGTGATCCCACAGCGTATCACCCAAGGCTTGGTTGATTTATTAGTGGGCAGTCGATTAAAAGCGGTTATGGTGCTGCACATCAACCACGGCAATGAAATAGATAAAACATTAGAAGATGCGGTGCATAAGCTGCGTATCGCCCATATTCCTTTATTTAACCAAAGTACCTTATTAAAAGGAGTGAATGACGATGTTGATGGGTTAGTTAATTTAAGTGAGCGGCTGTTTGATGCTGGCATTCAACCGTATTATTTGCACTTATTTGATCCCGTTCAAGGAGGAGCGCATTTTGATATTGATGAGCGAGAAGCGGTTGAACTAATAAAAAAAGTGATGGCAATTTTACCAGGATTTTTAATGCCTAAATTGGTAAGAGAAATTGCCGGAGAAGCTAACAAAACCGCCATTAATTTGCGATAATAGCGCGATTATTTTGATAGGAACGATCCATGAGTAAAGCAGTAAACCAACAATTAGTTGATAACATTTCAATTATCTTAAAAAAGTCGCTCGCCGCCGACGCGACCTTAGCCGATTTACGCGCTAAAAATAAGGCCAGCTTTAAAGCCATTTTTAAAGAAGATGCAGGGTTTAACTGCTCCGACAATACCTTTCAACCGTATGTAGAAGAAGTCGCCAACGATTTATTAGCGTGGCAACAAAGCCAAGATCAGCAATTATTAATTGCACTTGTGAAAAAAATTGAGCAATTATTTACTGTGCTTGGTAACTTTGAAGCCAGCCATAGCTAGAATGTATTGATCTTTATTTACTGTTGGTATTTCACTAACCACTTTAAACTTGCAGCTTATAGCTTCTAACTTGTCGCTTCGAGCTTGCAGCTAGTCACTTTCCACTTGCAGCTTATAACTGGTCGCTTCTAGCTCGCAGCGATATCAACCATTGCAGCAGAAGTGACTAGCGAACAATGATGTTTGCGCACTAAGGCTAATATTGCCAAATTCAGCTGATTCGTTACTTGCAAATATTGATCAAAATCTGTGGTTTCAATATACGATAAAATATCTAACGCTAAACCATGTTTAGTAAAGGCTTTAAAGTGCGCACGCACCGGCTTTTCTGCCACGTCTTTATGTTCATTCAACAATTCCGTAATATCAGCCAACAAAGCTGAGATGTTGTCTTGCTGACAATCGTTGCTTAATAACAGTTTTGGTCGATAAGCAATACGCTCTCGTTCCGAGTAGTTTTCTATGTGTAAGTCGACAAACTGAGCATTGGCAATGTAAATTACTGTGCGATCTAAAGTACGAATTCTGGTTGCGCGCAAGCCAATTTCTTCCACCACACCAAGCTGTTCGCCAAAGCGACAAAAATTACCAATACGCACTGGTGCAGAAGTATATAAGGTAATAGCGCCAATAATATTTTCCACCGTTTTTTGCGCTGCCAAGGCAATCGCTAAACCACCAATCCCTAAACCTGCCAATAACGTTGTCGCATTAAAGCCTAAATTTTCAAACCATATTAATAAAGCAAAAACAACAATTAGCGATTTAAGCACTGTGCCAGCAGGCCGTAATAAATAAACCGCTAACGGCTTACCTTGTTCAACAAAACGATCGGAGAGTTTTAGTTTCATTAAATCAATAAAACTGAAAATTAACCAAATCCACGCTAAAGTAAGCAAAGTATTGCCTTCAGCAACTGCTCGTACCGCCAAGGTTACATTGGCTTTGGCAAACAAACTGCGTGCAAGTATTACCGCTAAGACCAAGGCTACAGGGTTTTCAATGAACTTCTGCGTGCTTGTGCTAATGCTTGGATAAATGTGTTTTAGCGTTTTACTTACCAACCAAGTGATCACTTTAGCAATAAGAAAATAAAACACTAACAATAATAAAAAGTACAACCATTGCCATAACATGACCCCTAAAAAACTAACCTCTGGGGTATTTTCAGCTAACCATTCACCAAATGGCGTATACGCAAATTCTTCGGATAAAAAAGGAATTTTAGCGACAGTCGCATTAGATATTTTCCAAACGGTAACTTGATCGCTGCTACGTGGCACGCGTTGTAAATATAAGTCGATATTATGTTTTTTATGCGTAATGGTGCCAAGTAAATCACGATAGCTAGGCAGCTTATCGTTGGCATGGCCGTAATAGTCGACGCTTAAATTATCAATATCGACCCAAAGTGTACGGTTAAGCACCACAAACAATTGCTTGGTTAATTCGACTTTGCCAATGGCCAGAGTGCTTGCTTTAATATTGCGAAAGTCTAAATATTGACTCGCCAATTCAAAATCATTGGTGCGAGCGGCCTGTAAAAAGCCATACATTGTCGATTTTGGTGTGCCACGGTTATACGGGTCTTGTGGAATACTGCTGTCTTGGCTTGCTAAATCAACGGGAGTTAAGGGCTGTTCTTGTTGTTCTTCTTTTTCTAAAATCTCTTTAACAGAGACATCATGTGGTACCTGCGCTTGAGCGGTCCCTAATAGGAACACAACATAAAAAAGTAAGCTAAACGCATTAAATGCCTTCATAAGTTTTCCGTTACCAGACAATAATTAAACTATTGTTATAGCTAAACTAACGCGGTAAAGCTAGCACTTTACTGCGCTTTTCACTATAGAGTTTGGCGAGAAAAATTAAGCAATAAAAAAGGCCGCCTAAGCGACCTTTGTCAATAGAGACTAAAACACTATTTAGTGATCATGGTTTTGAACGTTTTGTTAAACCAGTCATCAAGCATTTTTTTCTCATAACCAAAAGCATCGTTTCTGTAGCGCATTTGACTACCTGATAAAAAGCTCATGTCTTTTAAGTTAATTTCGTCAGCAACCACTTCACTTCCGTCAGCATTAACCAATTGATAAGAGAACTTAATGCGAGGGTGGTAAATGTCTTTCACGATACGTATTTGATTAATGGCACCAATTCTTACATCGCCAGCTAAATCAACATCGGTTACGTCGATAATAAGCTTTTGATCTTCAGGAAGTTTACTTGCAAGCTTTGCAAAATGCTCTTCTAATTCGCTAAAAACGTGCTCTTGAAAACGTTTTTTCGTGCTGGTATTACCTGGGCGAATATCGCGATAGTCATCTGGATTCGTCCAAGTCACTTCAGATTCTGCAGCCGATGCCATTGGAGCTATGCTCAAAAATGACAATGCTGATAATAATACAACAAATATTCTTTTCATCTTTCGTTCCTCTTTGTAACTTTCATTCCCATTACAACAAAATCACAACAAATAACTGATCAAATTTACTACAGCTTTGTATAAAATTGTAACATCACCTTGTCGACCACTTTTTGCGCTCTGTCCATGCGCTCTTCTGCTGAGTAATGTGTTTGTACATAACCTTGTACTGCGCCACGCCAAACTGTTGACGTAGTTTGGGTATCTTCAATAAAGACTAAGAAACTACCTTTATCCATGTCTTCTACTGCATGTAGACCGGGCGAAACGCCAAAAAATTCGCTAACGTTGCTACTTTCTAAATCTTCGTCAAGTGCAAGACCAAAGCCAACGTAGAACTGTGCTGTTTCTGAATTTTCCGCCTGCACATAACCTTGTTCAACCAAACTATTAACAATTGCTTGAGTATAAATATCGTAAATATGCTTAACTTGCTCGGGTTTAAACGACACATGTTTTAAATATTTTGGTGAAAGGCTGAAGGTGCTACCCGCTGGGTAAGAAATCGGCAAATCGCGCACACTAGAGATTGCCACTTGATTGTTTCGGTTATGTTGAGGTTCAGGTGTAACGTTGACACAAGCCGATAATGAAATAGCCGTTGCGATCGCCGCTATAAATTTAACTGTGTTGTTCATCTTTAACCTTATAAATACGTTACTATTTTGTTAATAGTGCAATACAAAAGGTAATTAGTATACAAAAAGTCCGCTTAATAATTGCAACAAGTTGTATTTTGATGCCTAAGCGCTAACAGCTTTCACACTTATGGGCAGCAAAAGCGCAAGAAGAGGTCGGCACAATAAGGGGTCTAAACTAGAAGGGGTCGCTGACACGCTGAGTTAATATTGATGAATCTGACAATTGAACTCATATATACAACAATGTCACTGACCCCTTTTATCCATCGCCCTTGTATTACTGCGTATAAGGTGAGGGGTAATTAGAATAACCTTGGTCTATTCATTAAGATTTTTTCGAATCTCTCATAAGGTTGTCGCGATCCTTCTTGATGTTCTCTTCTGCTTCGTCGATCATTTTTTCAACCACCGCAAGTGCCGCTGAATTATCAATGCCCTTTTCAACAGCATCAATCATTTCCTTGTTGCGAGCCTTAACTAAGCGAGCGACTGTATTCAAATCATCTTGCAGCATGATCTCTGCAGTTAAATTAGGATCCGCCTTCACTTGTGCGAGCACTGTTGTTTGAGCAACTAACGTGATTTCTTTATTACCCCATGCATTCTTAGCTTTTACCACGCCAGAGTTTACCGCGTTATATACCGCAAAGTTTTTATCGCCAACACTGAACTGACTGAATGTGACCGTTAGTTTAGTACTAGTGGTCGAGCTCGACGCCGCGAGTGCCAAGCCCGATTTAATCAAGCCGCCAATAGAGCCAACAAGGTCCAAAACTGCCTTAGGGTCATCTCCGTCAGTTGCTGCAACTTCCATTGCATTTTTTGCGGTATCAACGACACCGTCGATAACTTGATCTAAGGCTGATAGGCTGTACTCCTCAGAGAATTTAGTATAAGAATCGTTATTCTCAAACATAATCTCTGGTTTTTGAGTATCACGCGCCAGAATGATACCGTTAGTGTGGCCATCGATATAATCAAACGCCACTTGCTCAGAATTATCAAGCGTCGCTCTTACGCGGTCTATTTCTGCTTGAAGTGCTTTTTCTGCATCAGCTTTATCTTGGATTGCTTTACGCAAACTAGGTCCGTGTCCCATTTCTATTCTCCTCAATTATTTGTTTATAATTCTCAGTGGTTATGCAACTTTAACGGCAATAACCAACTGCATTTATTGTGAATTTAAAGTCACGCCATCAATCTACCGATAAAAAAATAAACTTACATTACAGTGGATTACAGTAAAAACCTGCTAAGAATAAAGATAAAAAATTACCAGGAACGAAAAATACGACACCTCAAATAGCTGCCGTTTTTCGCAATGGCTACCAGTTGATTAAGCGGTTTTAATTACGGCAAGAGATGCACGTAAAGAGCCCAAATTACCGCCACTTACGGTAAAGTTATTAGGCGGAAACGAGGTGCGCTCTTTCGCCATTTCTGCAGCCACTTCATTCAAATTGCCGCCACAAATGGGGTCGAGTACTTGCACTCGTTGATTTGCACTATCAAAAGTAACTTGAGAAGGAGCCGTTAGATAACAGAAAGTGCTGGTGACCGCATTAGCCCAAAGTACTGATCTGTCGTCGGAATGTTGCCCTACTGGCAACGCCTTGATCACTATATCTTTGTAATCACGATCGACATATTTAGCAACACGCATGGCGTAACCTGCTAGAGGTATAATGTTGTGCTGTGCATCACAGGTTACAAGTTCGACAGTTTTAAGGCTTGGATTTTGTTTTTTCCAGTTTTGAATGAGCACGCCGAATTCGACATCTAACATATCAGAAAACTTGGTAGCACCGCCGTGTCCCCATACGGTGAGTGTCGCATCCACACAAACTACAGGTTGAATACCTTTGTTTGATCTTGCCAAACTCGCCTCTGCCATGGCTTGTTCACCATATGCCGCGGCTAAAGCCTCAGCTCGTGCTTGATGGTCTTTTCCCCATAAAATCATAATATACCCCTTATTCATATATGTGTTGATGAGCAACTATTGCTCAGAACGTTGTACATACGAAAAGCCAAAATATTCATTGATGAATACGGTAAAGTTGCCATGAATAACCCGATAACTAGTTACAAGACACTCGGTTTCATTTGCCAACAAATGGCTTAGCACTAGGCTAAGAATAATAGGGAAGGTGAAGCTAAAACAATTACGATTGATTACAACCAACATTAAATAAGAAGAGCAAGAAGGGGTCGGTGACACGCTAAATAAATATTAATGAAACTGACAATAAGATTCAGCTATAAAACAATGTCACCGACCCCTTTAGTAATAATGAATAACCCGATAACTAGTTACAAGACACTCGGTTTCATTTGCCAACAAATGGCTTAGCACTAAGCTGAGAATAATAGGGAAGGTGAAGCTAAAACAATTACGGTTGATTACAACCGACGTTAAATAAGAAGAGCAAGAAGGGGTCGGTGACACGCTAAATTAATATTAATGAAACTGACAATAAGATTCAGCTATAAAACAATGTCACCGACCCCTTTAGTCATTTATATGGTCGCTTTATGAATCATTTTGTTGAAGGTGCCAAATAGTTTTGAGTAAAAAGTTTTGAACGACCCCAGCGACAACCGCTATCACAGGAATATAGATCGTAAATAAACTAATTAAAGATATAAACAAGCCCATTAAAACTTTCTCGGTGATCATATCTTGACTATGAGACCAACCCGCCACATGACCATCAGAAAACATGCAAAATGCCGTATAAAAATATAACGAGCTTAATAATACACTTACAATATTTAAGTAATTTGGCGAAGTTAGAATTCTTTGCGTAAGGCTATAGCCCCAAATTAAGTATATGCACAGTAAAATTTTATCAGAATGAAATTGAGCTAAGTCACTTGCTAGACCTTGTTGACTACCTGCACTTGCGGCGCTCAAAAAAATAACAATCGTTATTATGTGGCAAATCGCCCAACCTGAATATTTACTCACAACCTTCCTTAGTGTGTTTGTACTTATTAAATCCTAGTACTTCTATTTTATAGCAAGTAAGGGTTGGTGACACGCTAAATTAATATTAATGAAACAGACAATAAGACTCAGCTATAAAACAACCGCCCCTTCTTAATTTTTTGAATTTTAACAAGTTATACAAAATATAACTCTTCTGACTGCCAGTTATAAGCGCTTGGTTTAGATGACGTCTTTAAAATTTCGCAATATTTTTTTAAAGAGCTTAACAACATCTTAAATTCTTCATTTTGATTTTGTAATTCGTCAGCGTTTGCAACACTTTCTTGTGTTAGTGATAACGTATAATCAGCCTGTTTACTAATTAATGTAACGCTAAGCTGGGCAATTAACGTATTTAACCATGTATAAAATCTATCTTTTCCGCTGAAAAGTTCACTGCTGATGATTTTCAGGCGCATTTCGTAATAACTTGCATCCATAGCTTTTTGTCGTTCATCTTGCATGACCCAATCAAAACAACGTGTTAAATTAATGATCTCTTTGGTGGCTAGCTCTATTTGCTTAACAAAACCTTTATCTATTTCGGGAACAGCCTCAAAACCAAACGGTAATTCACTTAATGCATATCCATTGACATTATTTTCAATCGAATAAGAGATGCGCTGGTCATTAATAGCCCTGTTCACTTTACTATTAAGAAAGTCTATTTCCTCTAGATACGAACGTTGAGTAAACAAGTTTTGTTCTAAGACAACAGCATCTTTATGGATCTCTTTAGTTTCAGTTATTTGATTATTCATCCTTTTTAATTCTTGTAATTGAAAAGAGATAGAATAAACCAACAAGAGTACCGTTAAAAAGCCCAAAATAGGATTTAATAAACCGCCAAGATAATCCCCAAAAGCCCCAAAATCTGCATTACTGCCTAAACCAGAAATGCCAAAATAATGATGAACAAAATAAAACCCTACAATTATGACTATCGCAACGGGTAAATAAATTTTTCGAGTATTCAGTATAAAGGTTCTAAATTTTTCTTCGTATTCTATCGCTTCTTTATTGTTATCCATGGTTTTCAAAGCTCCATTTAGTGACGTAAATTGGTGTGTAGATACGACAAAAAACGCACTACGTTATCTATATTTACACACAACAAGCACAAAAAGGAGTACTAGGGGGCGGTGACACGTTAAATTAATACTAATAAAACCGACAATTAGCGTCAGTCATAAAACAATGCCACCGACCCCATCTTCTTTTATTTAAGTCAATAAAAAAGCCTGAATATTACTATTCAGGCTTTGATTTAATAAGAGATTAAGCTTATTTAGGCGCAGAATAAATTGTTTAGTTCAAGGCGCTTTATAGTGACGTTTAGTGTTTCTTAAACGAACTATAAAGCAACGAAGAAATAGGCAATTTAATCAAGCATAATTTACATCATGCCGCCCATACCGCCCATACCACCCATGCCGCCCATATCAGGCATTGGCGCAGCTGGTGCATCTTTAACTGGTGCGTCGGTGATCATCGCTTCTGTGGTTAACATTAAGCCCGCAACTGAAGCAGCAAATTGTAGTGCTGAACGCGTTACTTTTGTTGGGTCTAAAATACCCATCGCTAGCATGTCGCCATAAGTTGAGTTACCTGCATTGTAACCGAAGTTACCTTCGCCGTTACGTACTTCGTTAAGAACAACTGACGCTTCGTCGCCACAGTTAGTGACGATTTGACGAAGTGGTGCTTCCATTGCGCGAATCGCTACGTTAATACCGTGAGTTTGGTCTTCGTTAGAACCTTCAAGGTCTTTAATTGCTTCAGCAACACGAACTAGTGCAGTACCACCGCCAGCAACAACGCCTTCTTCAACGGCAGCGCGTGTCGCGTGCAGGGCATCTTCAACACGTGCTTTTTTCTCTTTCATTTCAACTTCAGTGGCTGCACCAATTTTAATGACCGCAACACCGCCAGCAAGTTTGGCTAAACGCTCTTGCAGTTTTTCTTTATCGTAGTCAGAAGACGTTTCTTCGATTTGACCGCGAATTTGCGCAACGCGTGCTTGAATGTCAGCTTCTTCGCCAATACCATCAATGATAGTGGTATTGTCTTTAGAGATAACAACACGTTTAGCTTGACCTAAGTCTTCTAAAGTCGCTTTTTCTAATTCCATGCCAATTTCTTCAGAAATTACGGTACCTGCAGTAAGTGTTGCGATATCTTGTAGCATCGCTTTACGACGGTCACCAAAACCAGGTGCTTTAACTGCAGCAACTTTCACGATGCCGCGCATGTTGTTTACCACTAAGGTTGCTAGGGCTTCGCCTTCAACATCTTCAGCAATAATTAATAGTGGCTTACCCGCTTTTGCAACGCCTTCTAAAGTGGTAAGTAATTCACGGATGTTTGAGATTTTTTTATCAACTAATAAAATGAATGGGTTTTCTAATTCAACCGCACCACTTTCTTGATTGTTGATAAAATATGGCGATAAGTAACCACGGTCGAATTGCATACCTTCAACAACGTCTAATTCGTCAGTTAACGCTTGACCTTCTTCAACCGTAATTACACCTTCTGTACCAACACGATCCATTGCTGTTGCAATGATTTTACCAACAGTGTCGTCAGAGTTTGCTGAAATAGTACCAACTTGCTCAATCGCTTTGTTGTCGGCACATGCTGTTGAAAGTGTTTTTAATTCTTCAACTGCTGCGATAACAGCTTTATCAATACCGCGCTTAAGGTCCATTGGGTTCATACCCGCAGCGATAGATTTTAAACCTTCATTAACAATAGCTTGCGCTAAAACAGTTGCAGTAGTTGTACCGTCACCTGCTTCGTCATTGGCTTTAGAAGCAACTTCTTTCACCATTTGTGCGCCCATATTTTCGAACTTGTCATCTAATTCGATTTCTTTAGCAACAGAAACACCATCTTTGGTGATTGTTGGACCACCAAATGATTTGTCTAATACTACGTTGCGGCCTTTAGGACCTAAGGTTACTTTTACCGCGTCAGCTAGAATGTTTACGCCGTTAAGCATTTTTGCACGTGCGTCGTTGCCAAATAATACGTCTTTTGCAGCCATGTTATTTTTCCTTAATTTTTTATGTATCATCGCTTACTTAAAGCAATGAGTTCGAATGTATTATCTTAAGCAAAGCTTACATTATGCTTTTTCGCTTAAGAGTAAAGCAGAAGCACGGAGCTTACGTTAGTAAGTGAGTACTTCTAATGCCACTATTAAGATGAAATAGCGACGTGAAATTTTGCGACTATTCTACGATGGCCAAAATGTCTGACTCAGACAAAATTAACACTTCTTCGCCGTCAAGCTTTTCAGTTTTTGCGCCGTAGCCTTCACTAAAAATGACTTGGTCGCCTACTTTTACGTCTAATGCACGTACTTCACCGCTTTCTAAAATACGGCCGTTACCAACAGCAATCACTTCACCACGAGTTGATTTTTCAGCAGCGCTGCCCGTTAAAACAATACCGCCAGCAGATTTAGTTTCTACTTCTTTACGTTTGATGATTACGCGATCGTGTAATGGACGAATGCTCATTTATTTCTCTCCTGAGATGTTTTACAAATGGGTTTACAAGGTTTTCAATCAAAGGCAATAACGGTTGCTTTACTGCCTCGATAATTATTTATTGATTCAAAGATGGGGTCTATTTAAGACTTCACAAGCCCCAATGTATTTTTTTTACTCTTTTCGCTCATATTCACCATCAATTGTTTGTCCTTGATGACGTTCCGGTTCAATTTTGTCGTTAAACGGCGAGTGCTGTTGAGCTTGTTCGTTACTCGAATGTTGGTAAAAGTGGGCGCCTTGAGCCCCAAATTGAGATTGATTTACCACCATGTGCTTTTGCACCATGCTCACGATAGCAGCACGTACTTTAGGCACTAATAACGACAAACCAAAAAAGTCGGTAACAAAGCCTGGGGTTACCAGTAAGACGCCTGCCACTAATAACATTAAACCGGCGACAATTTCATCAGAAGGCGCTTGCCCTTGTGCCAGTTTAGTTTGCACTGAGTTCATGGTTGCCAAGCCCTGTTGACGAACATTTTTAGCACCGAGCCATGCGGTTAACACAACGATAAAGATTGTTGGCCATACACCTAACCAAGCACCAACATTCATTAAAACAGCAATTTCAATAATGGGAATAATGACAAAAAGTACAAATAATACTCGAAACATAAGTTCACCTAAAAAAATTCAATGAAACTAATATTGGGTTAAACAGGTCTTTTTCAAGGAGCGACGAGGTTACCCGCTTGGCAAATGGTTTACTCAAGCATTTGCTATAGCGTAAACTTAGTCATTTACTGAGTAATATCAACACGAAAACATGATATGTTGATATTCGTTAAGTTTTTTCGACAACGGATAAGTTATGTTTCAAATTGTGTTGTGTACTTGCCCAAACTCAGACGTGGCTAATGTGATCGCTCAGACACTGGTTCAAGAAAAGTTAGCTGCTTGTGTCAATATCATACCTAAAATAACATCGGTATATTATTGGCAAGATAAAGTAGTGTGTGATGATGAAATTCAGCTTTTGATAAAAACAACAAACGAAAAGTTTGCCTTGTTAGCCGAGCGAATTAAGTCATTACATACCTATGACGTACCAGAGATTATTGCCGTGAACATCCAGCAAGGCGATAAGCAGTATTTAAACTGGATAACAGAGTCTATAAAGTAGAAATAATGAAACGTTTTTTAAATATATTAAGTGTTGTTTTTGTACTGTTGAGCTTTTTTCCGATAGCGAGTCAGGCGCAAACGTCGCTTTTTGATAGTTCTTCATCATCTTTATTTAGCAACGACGATGAGTTTTTAACAGTAGAGCAAGCATTTGAGTTTGAATTTTATCAACAGGAAAATGTGGTTACCGTTAGCTTTGATATTGAAGAAGGCTATTACCTTTACCGCCATCAATTTAAATTCAGCGCAGAAAATGCTGACTTTACACCTGTTGAACTGCCTATCGGTGAAGATCATCACGATGAATTTTTTGGTACACAACAAGTCTTTCGAGACAGCTTAACGTTTAACGTTAATATTGAAAAAGCAGACCGCAATGCTTCGCTAACCATTAAATATCAGGGGTGTGCTGACAAAGGCTTATGTTATCCGCCAAAACGCATCAATATTCCGCTTGATATGGTCGACCCAGCAAGTGCACAACAAGCAGTATTAACGGCACTTAGTGATAGCGAACAAGCAGAAGCTGCTAGCACAGCGGCATCACAAAGCTCAGCGCCACAAAGTGAGCAACATCGTTTAGCGCAAAGCTTGCAAAACGACAGTTTACTTTGGGTATTAATTGCCTTTTTCTTCGGCGGTTTATTGTTATCGTTTACCCCGTGCGTATTTCCAATGTACCCAATTCTAACTGGCATTATTGTCGGCCAAGGTGACAAACTTACCAATAAAAATGCTTTTATGCTGTCGTTTGCTTATGTGCAAGGTATGGCAATTACTTATACGTTATTAGGTGTTGTAGTGGCGCTTGCTGGCGCTCAATTTCAAGCGATGTTTCAGCATCCTGCGGTATTAATAGCGTTAAGCATACTGTTTATCTTTTTAGCACTTTCTATGTTTGGTGTTTTTAACTTGGCACTGCCTGCTAGCTGGCAAAACAAGCTCAATAACATCAGTAACAAGCAACAAGGTGGCTCACTTGCCGGTGTTGTTGTCATGGGTGCTATTTCAGGTTTAGTTGCTTCACCTTGTACTACGGCACCATTAACAGGCGCTCTGTTATATATTTCTCAAACGGGTGATATTGTTATTGGCGCATCTGCCTTGTATGCCTTAAGTTTGGGTATGGGCTTACCTTTATTAGTATTAGGTAGTTCAGGCGGTAAATTGTTACCTAAAGCCGGCGCTTGGATGAATATCATCAAGAATGTGTTTGGTTTGTTATTACTCGCCGTGCCAGTATTTTTATTAGAGCGTTTTCTTTCAGAGCAAATTAGCCAAATTTTATGGGCGATACTGATATTGGCAAGTGCTAGCTATTTCTATGTTGCTAATCAAAACAGTAATAAAAATTTCTGGTTTGGTGTGCGTAGTTTAGTTATTTTCTTAGCACTGTTTGTTGGCGCAAATCTGCTTTATCAAACCGTATTTCCATCTCAAAATACCGCACCTCAAGCAACTACTGAACACGGCTTTGTACATGTCAGTAACCTTGCAGAATTAGAAGCAGAGATAAGTGCTGCCAACAGCCAAGGTAAAACGGTGATGGTTGACTTATACGCAGATTGGTGTATCGCATGTAAGGAGTTTGAAAAATACACCTTCCCAAAACCGGAAGTACAAACGGCCTTAAAAAACAGCGTATTGATTCAAGTGGATATGACCGATTTTAATTCACCTGAAAATAACGAACTGTCTGAGACATACCAAGTATTAGGCCTACCATCGATTTTATTTTTTGACTTATCAGGCGATGAACTAAGCAAGCAACGTGTGACGGGTTTTATGGACGCACCGCAATTTTCACAACATGTGCAAGCAACCTTTAACTAAGCCATTTTATTTAAACTAAAAAGCCCGCCAAGTGGATACTTGGCGGGCTTTTTTAATCTTCATTACGACTTGTCGCTTTTTTACTTTCAGCTTGCTACTTGTAGCTTTCGACTTACGACTTGTAGCTTTCAACTTTCCACTTGTAGCTTTCAACTTTCGACTTGTCGCTTGTCGCTGCGCGCTTACTGCGCTTTAGTTTTCCAATATCCACCAGTGAGTTTAGTATCAATAAACTCAAGTAGCTCCACTTCAGGTACCGGTTTTGAAAAATAATAGCCTTGAATGGTATCACAACCGTTTTCGGTTAAACTGCGCAATTGGGCGCTACTTTCCACCCCTTCAGCAATCACTTGTAAGCCAAGGTTTTTCACCATAGCGATAGTCGACATAATAATTTGATAATCGGCATAGTTTTCTAACATACCAAAGACAAAGCTCTTATCGATTTTAATCACATCAACCGGCATTTTTTTAATATAAGCTAACGATGAATAGCCGGTACCGAAGTCGTCAATGGCGAAACTAAAACCAAGCTCTCTTAGGTTTTCCATCATTTCAATCGCGCGATCAATATCTTTAACTAAGGTTTGCTCGGTAAGCTCTAGCTCAAAAGATTCTGCTGATACCTCGAATTCTGTTAGCAGGCTTTGTAGATAATGCGGTAAGTTATTATCGATAAACTGCCCTGCAGATAAATTAATCGCAATACGAATATCGGTAAGACCTTTTTTTCGCATTTCAATGAGTAGTTCAAAACAGCGACGAATGACCCAATACCCTAGATCGATCATGTGTTCTGAATTTTCTAAAATAGGAATGAAGTCATCTGGTGACACCATACCACGCTCTGGATGTTGCCAGCGCAGTAAAGCTTCAAAGCCACTGAGTTTATTATTTTTAGCGCAAATTTGTGGTTGTAAACTCAAGCTAAATTGATTTTTAGCCAATGCCTGACGCACTTCGCCTTCAAGCATTACCCGTTGTGCTACCCGTTGATACATATCATTGTGGTAGACATGGTATTGCGCTCCGCCACCGTCTTTTGCCTCATACATGGCGATATCTGCATGACTGATCAACTCTTCTGCTTTGACTAACTCCGCTTCCGAGTAGGCAATACCAATACTGGTTGATACATAGAAAATACTTGAGCCAAGTTTGATTGGTTCTTTAAACTGCGCCAAAATATTATCGGCAATTTCTTGTGCTTGTTTTAAACCGTCAACTTGCCCTAATATCACGACAAATTCATCGCCGCCAAAGCGACACGCAATATCAACATTACGAATACTTAACCGCACGCGGTTGGCCGCTTCAATCAGGAGTTTGTCGCCTTCACTGTGCCCATGACTATCATTAACTTTTTTAAAGTCGTCTAAGTCTAGGAACAACACAGTCACATTCTGATTATATTTTGATAAATTAACTATCGCCTTACGCAATTGATAATTAAGCATATTGCGATTAGGTAAGCCGGTAAGCAAATCATACATCGCAATGTTTTCAAGCTCTTTGGTTTTTTGCTCTACTTCCAAGTTCAGCTGTTCAAGTTCATAACTGAGCTCTAGCGAGGCATCTGTTAAAATATCAAGCTCGTCAGTAACTAAGCCTGTTTTTTTCATTTCAACTTGTCTGAATTTATCGAACTCTTTGCGAGCAAGCAAAGGGAGAACATTAGACAGTAATAACAACCTGCGGGTAAATGGGCTAGAAACGAAATACACTAAAATGGCAAGCGTGACGAAAATAAGTAAGGAAGATAATAAGAACTGGCGGCGATATTCACTAAACTGCACGTTAAATGCGGTAACATCGTCGATAATTGCCATATAAAAGTTGCGTTCAGAATTAATTGCTAACGGCAGCAGATTTACGAGGTAATTACCACTTTGAATATCGAGCTGTAAACCTTTTGCGAGCACTTCTTCCACATAAGTTTGATTGGCTTGATCGACAAAAAGTGATTTAACTAATTGAGTATTAGAAGCAGATACAAACTGAGCACGATTAAAGGTTCGTTTACTCTTGTTGGCATAACTCACTATGGCAATATCGCTTTTAACCGATTGATTAATTGCGTAGATCATATCCACTAATGACACTGTCATCGCCACCACCACCATGTCACCACGTTTATTTAGCAGTGGCACAGTAATTAATTGCTCACATAAGAATTGACAAAATAATTGGTATTGCGGCTCTTGTGCTTGAAATGTCGCTTTTACAGTATTTGCCGCATAATCGGGAATATTTATTGAAGAAAAGAGTAAGTTTTCTTTTTGATCAACGAGCCAAACATTTTCGACATTTTGATTAAGTTGCAGTGCATCAAATTGCTGCTCAAGCTCTTTAGCCAACATCGTAAAGTCGGTTTGCTCTTTAATGCGAACAACATCAGAAAATGACTCAATCCAGGTGCGGATTTGGTCACGTAAATTAGCGCTTTGTATATTAAACTGAATTTCACCTTGCTGCTTGTTCTCTGCTTGATAGTACTCAAATTCTTGATTCAAGCGCGTTAACGACATAATAGAGAAGCCAGTGCTTAAGATCAGCAGCGCCCCCACAACTAGCAGCAATAATTTGGTAGGAACGCTAATAAATACTTTTTTCATCGCCTAGAACCAATACATTAATTGCACAGCAAATAAATTCCAATTTTTATTGCTGTTTATCATTGCATTAGGTGAAACAACAGGGGTCAATCGTGCAGTTCCTTCCACCCAGTGATATTCCATTTGTACTCTTAATGAGTCGGCAATATCGTAATGCGCACCTAAAACAATATCATGCTGAAAGCCAAAATAACTCGGTACTAAACCGCCACTTTCCGCTTCAAGTTGACTACCATCTTTATCATCTTTGTCCGCATAAAATCGCTCAACTCTCGCCATTAACGAAAGTCGGTCATTGTATTTATAACGTGATTGGAAATAGATCCCTTGGCCCACTTTTTCAATCTGGTCAACACCAAGAAATTCATAAAGCGCGTCAGGGTAAAAACCTTCAGTTGTAAAAGTTTGCTGTAGCGCTTCTGCGGTAAATTCCCAATTTTCGCCTTCATAAACAACATACCCTGTATATTGTTTAAAAGAGAACACACCGTCGTAGAACTCAACACTAGGCGTTGCTGGCAAAAGAGTGTCGTTTTGCTCTTCACGGGTAAAGCTAAATTCAGAGTCTAAAAACGAAACACCAAAACGCCAAGGAGAATATGCAGGCTGCCAAAACACACTAGTTTGAAAGTCTGACTCTTGATTCATATCGCCGTCAACATCATCACCTAGCAGTAATTTTCCTGCATCTGTAGATACTTTTGTTTTACCTGAGCTGACGTTAAAGTCTATATCACCCCAATCTTCAAAATTGTAACTTACCTTCAATGCCGCGCCATCGCCGCCCATGGCAATATCTCGAAAGCCATCAAAATATAAACCTTGCGGCAGTATAATACTGGGACGAGCATGAGGAATATCTCGAGTACTAGAATGTAACCAATGGTTATTTTTAAAGCGGCCTAAATACAAATTCACTAGCCAGTTTTCATCGTTATATACCGACCAATCAATCAGGGCATAATCTAAACGCAACCCTTGTTCATAACGATTACCGCCATTTAAATATACGGCTTGTCCAGCAAGACGAATTGAATCAAATAACTGATAAGAACCATTGACACCAACTTCCGTTAACTCAGCAGACAAATCACCGTCATCGTTAACAAAGTCGCTACCACTAACATCGATTAAGCCTTGTGCAAGAAAACCGTGAATTTGCCAGTCTTGACTTTCACTTTGATTAGCTTGCGCGTTTAAGGCGACAAGCGAGAGTGCAATAATCTTTATTGCCTTAGTCACCATTGAGAATTCCCTGAATTGTCTAGTCATTAACTTTAATAACAACAACATTGTCTACCCCTTCCTTATTCTCAACGTAGCCAATAGCACCTGGCACTGAAGCAATTTTTTTCAATAACTCTTGTTCAGAATTAACCAGTATTGGTCTCAAGCCTAAGCCTGAGAATGTTAATTTGTTCCAAATACGGTCTAATTGATATGGAAAAAGGCGTAAAACGTCTTTACTAAATCGTTGATGAACTGGATGTTGGCTTGGCAAAACAAATACCGCAATGGCAGTTCCGTCAGACCAACGAACTTGACGCATCGAATAAATTCGACGCAATTGACTTGTCGATAGTGATGTTGTTTCAACCGTTGGGTTGACGATCACTTCAACGCTATAACTTACCGAGCTAAAAAAGATAGCTAGTGTAATGAAAAGCCCATAAAGAATATGTTTGATATAAATATCCCTATTATTTCTACAACTTGTACTACCTTGTCACACAACATAGTTGCTGTTATATCACGACGCAGACAAAAAAACTTGGCAATTGATTATAAATCATATAATTATCAAGTAAAGTTATCTACCCTCAGTTTAGTTGAGCGAGGATAATTAGCAACAATATACCCCTGAAAACACCTCCTGAGAGATTAGACCAGTATTTTGCTGCTAAATTCTTCGAAAACACTATAATAATCGCAAAACTTCATAAATACGTTTCAGTTACTATTTTTTTGTTTAACCGAAGCAAAGTTTATGTAAAGATGTGCTTAATTGAATTTTAAAGGTGTTTTTGCAGACAATGACCGCCAAGTTTAAAGTTTTAGTACTAAACGGCCCTAATTTAAATATGTTGGGCAAACGCGAACCAGAAATATACGGTGCTCAATCACTCGCTGATGTTATTGAAACATTAACCCAGCAAGCTGACTCACTAGATATTGAACTAAGTCATTTGCAGTCAAATGCAGAACATGAACTGATCGATCACATTCATGCTGGATTTAACCATATTGATTTTATCATTATCAATCCAGCGGCATTTACACACACCAGTGTAGCACTTCGTGATGCGTTATTGTCGGTTTCTATTCCGTTTATTGAAGTTCACTTGTCAAATGTACACGCACGAGAAGCATTTCGTCATCATTCATACTTATCTGATGTAGCCCAAGGGGTTATATGCGGATTAGGCACACAAGGTTATGAATTTGCATTAACGTCTGCACATTCATGGCTTAGTAAGAAAACTAAATAATAAGTCACAAATTATCGGCTTTTATTACATAAAAAATAAAAGCTTAAATTAAACAAATAGTAAAGGTGTTTAAATGGACATTCGTAAAATCAAAAAACTAATCGAGCTAGTTGAAGAGTCTGGCATTAATGAATTAGAAATTTCTGAAGGTGAAGAATCAGTACGCATTAGTCGTGGTGGTTCTGTAGTTGCAGCAGCTCCTGTTGTTCAAGCTGCACCTGTTGCGGCTCCAGTAGCAGCTCCAGCACCGGCAGCGGCGGCTCCTGCTGCAGCGGCGGCTCCTGCACTTTCTGGCCACATTGTTCGTTCTCCTATGGTTGGTACTTTCTACGCATCATCTTCACCAGATGCACCTGCTTTTGTTGAAGTAGGCCAGCACGTAAATGCAGGCGATACACTTTGTATTCTTGAAGCGATGAAAATGATGAACCAAATCGAAGCTGACAAGTCTGGTGTTATCAAAGAAATTCTTGCACAAAATGAAGATGCTATCGAGTTCGACCAACCGCTATTCATCATTGAATAAGCCCAACCTAAAAGGGTCATTCCATGTTAGATAAAGTTGTTATCGCCAACCGTGGCGAAATTGCATTGCGAATTTTGCGTGCTTGTAAAGAGTTAGGTATTAAAACGGTTGCTGTTCATTCAACAGCCGACAGAAACCTAAAGCACGTATTATTAGCTGACGAAACCATTTGTATTGGTAAAGCCTCTGCACTAGACAGTTACTTAAATGCGCCAGCAATTATTACTGCGGCCGAAGTAACTAATGCCGTTGCTATTCACCCAGGCTATGGATTTTTAGCTGAGAATGCCGATTTTGCAGAGCAAGTAGAGAAGTCTGGCTTTGCTTTTATTGGTCCAAAAGCGGAAAGCATTCGTATTATGGGCGATAAAGTTGCTGCTATTCAAGCAATGAAAGCAGCCGGTGTTCCTTGTGTTCCGGGTTCTGATGGTCCATTAACGGACGATGAAGAATTGAACAAAGCGCACGCCAAACGTATCGGTTACCCAGTAATCGTTAAAGCTGCTGGCGGCGGCGGTGGTCGTGGTATGCGTGTTGTTCGCTCTGAAGAAGAGTTGGTTGATGCTATCGCATTAACGAAACAAGAAGCAGGTACTATTTTCAAAAATGACATGGTTTACATGGAAAAATTCCTTGAAAATCCACGTCATGTTGAAATTCAAATTATTGCTGACGGCCAAGGTGGTGCAATTCACTTAGGCGAGCGTGACTGTTCAATGCAACGTCGTCATCAAAAAGTTGTTGAAGAAGCACCAGCACCAGGTATTACACCTGAAATGCGTGCCAAAATTGGTGAGCGTTGTTGTAATGCATGTATCGAGATTAACTATCGCGGTGCAGGTACGTTTGAATTCTTATATGAAAACGGTGAATTCTACTTCATTGAAATGAATACGCGTATTCAAGTTGAGCATCCGGTTACTGAGATGATCACTGGCGTAGACTTAATTAAAGAGCAACTACGCGTTGCTGCTGGTCAGCCGTTATCATACTCGCAAGATGATATTAAAATTGCTGGTCATTCAATTGAGTGTCGTATTAATGCTGAAGATCCACGTACTTTTATCCCTTCACCGGGTAAAATTACCCGTTTCCACCCACCAGGTGGCTTAGGTGTTCGTTGGGATTCTCACATTTATGCTGATTACTCTGTACCACCACATTATGACTCTATGATCGGCAAACTGATCACTTGGGGTGATAACCGTGATGTCGCAATTGCGCGTATGCGTAATGCATTAAGCGAATTGGTAATTGATGGCATTAAAACTAACATAGCCTTACACCAAGACATTTTAAATGATCAAGGTTTTGTTAGTGGCGGCGCAAACATTCATTACTTAGAAAGTAAGCTTGCTGAAAACGAATAATTTCAGCATTACTGATCAAAAAAGCCAGCGACTATCGCTGGCTTTTTTATGACGACTTAAATGCTTTATTTAGAAAATACAGTGCTTGGCAAAATCTTTTGCTTCTTCAGCAGTCCACGCTGATTTGTCTTTTTCTTTTAGATCAGCACACCACTGTTCACTGCCGACTTTAGGCGAACATGCCGTTAATGCAAAAAGCATGAATAATGCTGCAGATATTTTTTTCATGAGATGTTGTTATCCTTTTTCTTTTAATTATTTTTAAATGCGACCAATATGCTAGCGATTGATTAATTATTGTTTAGTCACCAACCATAGCGCATGGATGACTCCGGGGATAAAAAATATCAACGACAACAAAATATTAATAAACAAATCTTTACCTACACCGTTATGAAAAAATACCGCAACTGGCGGTAAAAATATAGCAAGTATAATCAATACAAGTTTACTCATAATAATGACTCCTAATTATTGGTTTTCTAGCCTAAAACAAATTCACTTAGCATACGGTTGAAACTTACAATATCAAAACTACCGCTAATTTCAAAAGTTACTCGACCAACCGCGCTTATATATAACTGTATCTCGCAATCCAGATCTAACGAGCCTGACGTTTCTATTGAGAAGGTTTGAATTTTGCTAAATGGTATGGAGGTATAGTCTACCTTTGAGCCAGTGATCCCCTGTACATTGGCCGCAATAACACGTTTATTAGTAAAAACAACCTGATCACGAATGGTTTTAAAGGTGGCAAATATTTCTTCACCTTCAATTAAAAAATGGTGGAAGTCTTCTCTCGCTTTTTCGTTATCAATCGACTTAAGCTTAAAAATTGAAGAACTATCAAAATCTATCATCTAAACCCCTTAATATAACTGAACAAATACAGTACAAGCATAGTATAAAAATGCAGAGGATCATCAGAAAAATTCAAAAGAATTGTTTCAATTAAATTCAGCAGCGGTTTGATGCAAAAATAGCTTAATTTGCTCAAGCATATCAAAATAGTATGGATTATAGGTTAACCGTTTTACTAGTGGGTATTGGCTTAAGTTTTCTGCTGATTTTTCGCCTGCGACAATGTCATGCTGACTTTTGCACGCTTGATATTGGTTAATCTCAGCCAAGTAGTGTTCACAATTTCTATAGCTACCATTTTGTCCATAGTGCCCGTTTGTCGGCGAATTGGTCAATGCTAAATGCGCGACATCAATGACTTGATTGCAAACATGTTGCTCCCCTTTGTTACAGAGAGGAAAGTGTAAATTTATGCTGTTAGCCAGTGTTTGTTTAGCAACAGCCCTATCGCCGTAATGTATATAGCGATCTGCCGAGGTTTTCGGAGACCTAGCCGGTTGATGCCATTGATTAGCAAAGTGCAATGTCGCTTGGCTATTAATGGTTTGGTCGACTTCAGTTGCAACAATAAACAGTGGAATGTTATGACGAAAGTTGTTTAAATCGCTCTCTCGTACACTTGTCATTAACTGCTCTACTTGCGCGGCGGCGTTAACAGGAAACGACTCATACTTGGCAAAATCAATATCTGCACTTTCGTCAAACCAAGTTAAAAATGGCACTTTGGCTAAATAAGGCGCTAGCCATGCTTGTTCACTTTTAGCCGCTATTGCCGGTCCCCACATAAAAAGACCAGCAATATTGCTAAGCTCACTCTTCTGGTTCAGCAAATAATCAAAAATAAGCGCACCGCCCGCTGAATAGCCACCAAGATACACTTGTTCAAAATCTGCCGATGTTTTTTCTATGGCAAATTTAACCGCTTGTTGCCAATGACTCAGCTTAGTATCAACTAAATTGCTCGCAGTGCCGCCGTGACCGGGTAATAACAAGGTACGCACATTAAAGCCTTGTTGATAATAAAAAGCACTTAAGTCATGAAAAACAAACGGCGAGTCCGTTAAACCGTGGATCAGTAAAATCGCTTTTTGATTATTTGTTTGCAATAACTCAAACGGTGAGATTAGATCGGCAACAGTAAAAGTAGGCTCACTACTTTGATTATTTAAATAAGATGCTATCGGGCTGTTGATCGGACAAGGTCTCGATGCTTGCACATTGGTTGCTGCAATTAACGCTCGGCCATATTGCAAATATTGAGCATAACTTTTACTTTCGTCAAAGGAAAATGTCGGTGTGGCTTTATTGGTATCGCTAAAACGAAAAAGCCCATCATTTATTGATTGTTCAATTAATTGACTATTGCTGTTTACCTCAACACAATTATCGCGCCATTGCTGACCATAACTAGTAAATGCAATAGCACATAAAAAAATCAATAAACATTTAACGACAGGCAAAGTGAAGGCTCATTAAGGAGAATAGAATTGCCTCTAAAGTAACGACTTTTAGCTCAGCCTTCAATCATTGTTATTGTGGTCGGCTCACTTTGAGTTCATCACAAGTCATGGTAAACGTGGCATTATTTTCATAACCATTACTACTTTCTTGCAAATCTACTTCAAGGTTATAACACTCTTCAACCGACTCGTTGTTGATGTATTTGATATTACCATTGCTGATCGTCCAGCGATCAATGCCTTCTGAATTACTATAAAGTTCAGAATACAGCACAGCTCTTGGTTCTGGGGTTGCGAGTTGATTATCGATATATCCCAGTAAACTTTTGCCTTCAACATCTGCCGCTATTTGGTCTTTAACCCCGGCTATTTCTGCCACTGTGGTAAAGATATCTTGAATTAGCACCTGCTCATTAATCACCGCACTATCAATACCTACGGTTTGTGTTGCAGAGATGATCAGCGGCACCTGAATACCGCCTTGATAAACAGTGCCTTTGCCGTGTTCTTCAATAAAAGGTGTGCCGGCTTGTTCAATAATGGCCTGTTTAGGAGTGCCATTATCGCCAACAAAAATAATCAGCGTATTTTCTAAGATTTGTGTTGGAATGGCTGCAATTAGCTCACCGATATAAGTATCAAGTGCTTCGACGGTTGCTCGGTAACAATCACTGATATCGTCGGTATTATTATTACCGTTACATGCATCGCCTTGTACGCCTGATAAAGTGATCGAGTTGAACGTTGACTCTGGTGGCACATGAAACGGTGAATGAGGGGCATTAAAGGCTAGCTGAACAAACCAAGGGTTAGCTGTTTGCTGATTTATCCAAGCAGCAGCTTCTTGCGTAACAACCGCTGAGGCATAACCGGTTTCGGAGGTAGCGGTTGGCACACCACCCTGGCTTGTTATTTGAGTTTTTTGCCAATTAAAGTAGTTGTCGATATTAGACAAGCTACCTGAATAATAATCAAAGCCCTGATCTGTTGGGTAAACGCCTGCTTGGTTACCTAAATGCCATTTGCCAAACAGTGCCGATTGATAGCCTGCAGGTGCAATTAGTTCGGCGATAGTTTGCTCTTGCGCAGACAAGGTACCTACATTACCACCAGGATGCGTTACATTATGATTAAATGCATATTTCCCGGTTAGTAAACTTGCTCTAGATGGTGAACACATTGGGTTCGCCCAAGCATTGTTAAACCTAACACCTGACTCGGCCAACTGGTCAATAATCGGTGTATTGGCGCTAAAATCGGGTTGTAGATCATAGCTACTAATATTATCAAGACCAAGATCATCGGCAATAATTAGCAACACATTAAGACTTGCATTAGTGGCAATTTTGTCTTCATCCGCAGCAGTAATATTGCGTACACATCGTACGGAATTGGTTAGCCTTAAAATATCCCCTTGCGGCCCTTTATAGTAAAACTGACCGTTATTTGAAGTTGCCGATTGGGCACCCGATTCATTGGCAATGTTTATCTTGTCATTACTGCGCTGAGCGCCAGCGCCATGAACATCTAGCAAGGTATCTTGCATATAACCTAATGCGCGGCCAAATGCGATATAGACACCATTGCTGCCATCATCATTGTTATCGATATGGGTTGTTGAGCTCCAATAATAGCGCCAATCAAGCTGGCCGTTTTCATTCGTCAGCGAGCTACTTTGAAATAATTCATCTATTGCGGCTGAATTATTGGTATCAGGTGATTTATTGTAATCAACAAGACTATGTAGTTCTTTGGCGTTAGGTAGGCGCCAATCGCTATAATTAGCGGTTGAAGAGGCTTGGCATACACTTACTGCATCATCCCAGTTAGTAGAAAGTAAATCTTGCTGTTGCCACATTAACCCCGTTGCTACGTCTGAAACGGTTGCATCATTATTGGCAACAAACTGATTGGCGCCATAGTTTGTATTACCTGCGACGCAGCGCACATAAAACTTTTTACGTTCAGTGGGGTAACCTTTAATACGGCCGTCGACAAAGTTTACGCCAAAGGTGGTTACGTCATTATTCATCGTGGTGCTTACGTATTGTGTGCTCGACGCATATTGACCATCAATTATGCGATCCCCCGCGTTAATACCTTGCTCAGTATTAATATCACCAAAAGCCCAATCAAAAACCGAATCAATAAAAGGTGTTAGTGTACTCGTATCTGTTCCGCTGTAATTACTGGCATCTTTACCGGAAAAGTCAATCAGCGAATACGACTCTTTAATGCTAGGGAGGCGCCAATCATCTCGCCCGCCGTAAGATAAATCATCACAATATTGCGCAGCATCAACGGCTAATAATTTATCCGCATAGTTAAGCTGGCCATCATTATCAATATCGCTGCTTTGTTGCCAAACAAGTCCGGTAATATTATCGATAACAATCAAGCCATCATTAGATAATGAATAACTTGGATTATTTCCCTGATGATCTGCATCTACACCTTCACCTGAGCATACTTGCTCTGCACCCGTTACCGACGAAAAACACCGTGTTTGATTAGTATCGACAATGGCATAGTTTTTTGCGCTATTACTGCTAACAATAACAATGTCTAATTCACTACTCTCGGTGCCATCATCAACCACCAAACCAACGACATATTCACCATCAACATCAATGGTAAAACTGGTGATCATTTCATTATTGCTAGAGAGCTGTGCATTACTGGTATTTGGCTTATTTTGAAATGTCCATTGATAGGTTAGTGGCTCATTGTCTAGGTCGCTACTATTGCTGCCATCTAGCACGATAAGGTCACCAATACTCGCTTGCTGATCACCCCCTGCTTGCGCTACCGGCACAGCATTCGTACTTTGTGGAGGCTGACTATTTTCATCGCTATTATTGTCATTATTAGAGCTTTCATTGCCACCACCACAGGCGACAATCAATATCAGAGACAAAAACAATAGATATTTTTTTGTTTGATTAAGAAACAATTTAATGAACACTAGTAAGTGCATAATAATGACCAGTAACAAAACATAACCTTAGTATTACAAACACATTGTAAAGATACTGCCGAGCAACTGTAAAAACTATGTAAAGGTTTATAGCGCGCATTTAACCGGCTGAAATAAAAATAAGTTTGCTGTGTTTTATCAAAAAATTTCACGTAAACTAAGCCAACTTTTCAAAGAACACACATAGCGATTACAATTTCATGACTCAGTATTTAAAGCGACCAGAGAACTTGCTGCTAGCTATGGCATTTATTATGCCATTGGTTTTTTCGATCTGGATGGTACTGCTTAATAACTTTGTTATCGAAAAGGCAGCCTTTACCGGTACAGAAATAGGCATATTACAAAGTCTACGTGAAATCCCTGGGTTCTTAGCATTTACCACTGTCTATTTACTACTATTTATCAGTGAACAACGCCTCGCTATTTTGGCACTTGCCGTGACATGTATCGGTGTTGCAATGACGGGCTTATTTCCAAGTACCACGGGTTTATATTTAACCACAATATTGATGTCAGTTGGTTTTCATTATTTTGAAACGGTCAATCAGTCTTTAACACTACAATGGGTTAATAAAGATAAAACGGCGCACTTTCTTGGCAAAATGTTATCGGTGAAATCTGTGGGCTCTTTACTCGCTTTTTCGAGTGTCTGGTTGTTAATGGAGCAACTTAGTTGGAGTTACCAGAGCACTTACTTATTTTTTGGTATTGTTGCGCTCATATTCACCATCGCTTTGGCTTGTTTATTTCCCTATTTCCCACCCAAAGTTGAACAACATAAAAAGCTTATTTTAAGAAAGAAATATTGGCTATTTTATGCGTTAACTTTTTTCAGTGGTGCTAGAAGACAAATATTTGTCGTTTTTGCCGGCTTTTTAATGGTAGAAAAATTTGGCTACAGTGTTGCAGAAATTAGTGCACTATTTACTGTTAATTATATTTTTAATTGGTTGTTTGCTGCAAAAATAGGCAAGCTTATTGGCAAAATTGGAGAACGAAAAACTCTGGTATTTGAATATGTCGGTTTGTTCATTTTGTTTATTAGCTACGGGCTAGTTGAAAACAGCCAGCTTGCCGCAGCCCTCTACATTATCGACCACTTATTTTTTGCGCTCGCGATTGCAATTAAAACCTATTTTCAAAAAATTGCTCAGCCAGAAGATATTGCCGCAAGTGCAGGGGTTAGCTTTTCGATAAACCATATAGCAGCCGTAGTGATACCGGCACTATTAGGTATGGTGTGGATTGTAAATTCGTCGTGGGTATTTTATGTTGGCGCAGGCTTTGCCTTTTGCTCTTTGATTTTATCAATGCTGATCCCTTGTAATCCAATGCAAGGGATCGAGTTAAGACAAAAAGAAAAATTGCTATTAGCAGCTAAGGCTTAATCGAGTTAACCGTTAGCGTTGTGACTATGCAAATACTCTAAAAACTCGTCCATTGGCATAGGTTTAGCGTAGTAAAAACCTTGAACCTCATGGCAACCTTGAGTTTTTAGATGCTGCTCTTGTTCAATTTCTTCAATACCTTCAGCAATAACGGTTAAGCCCATTTGCTTGCCTAAATTGATTATGGTATCTGCAATAATCGACAAGCCTGGCTTGGCGATATCAGTAACAAACGCTCGGTCTACTTTTAAGCGATCAAGTGGTAGTTTTTGCAAGTAACTTAAAGATGAGAAGCCCGTACCAAAATCGTCTAATGCAATACTCAAACCTTTAGCTTTGAGCTTTTCTAAAGCATCAATAATAACTTGAGGTTCATCCATCAATACATTTTCAGTGATCTCTAATTCTAACTTACTTGATTCAACGTCGTGTTTATCGATTGCGGTAATAATATTATCGACAAAGTCATCTTGTCTAAATTGTGGAATGGATACATTGACAGAGATGCCGACATCGTCGAAGCCTTTGGCTTCTAAATGTTTAATCTGCTGACAAGCTTGATTAATAACCCAATCTCCTATATCAATAATCAGACCAGAGTATTCCGCTAATGGAATGAAAACCGCTGGAGAAATAAATTTACCGTCGGTTCTGCGCCATCTAAGCAAGGCTTCAGCGCCAATAACCTTACCTGTTTCGAGCATTAATTGTGGTTGATACCAAAGCTCTAGTCTATTCTCAGCAAAATCAGTTCTTAACTGTCTGATCATACCTAAGCGCCAAAGAGTTTTATCTTCCATCTCTTGTTTGTAATAACCATAAGAGGTAGTGCGCTCTTTTTTCGCTAAATTCAATGCAATATTAATTTGGCTTAGTGCTTTTACACCGCGGCTGCCTGCATGCTCTTGCTTACAAAAACCTACACAAGCATTGGCAGGTAAATGTTGCTCGCCGGCGATAAACGGATGATGAAATAAGGCTAAAATGCTTTCAGGGCTAACGTAACGTGCAGGTCCAATAATGCCAAATACATCAGCGCCAACACGTGCCAAAGCACACTCACCAGGCATTTCTTTTAAACGTGTCGCAACCGCAATTAATAACTGATTGCCAACCTCTTGTCCTAAACCGTCGTTAATATCACTAAAGTGGTTTATATCAATTAGCGCTGCAACCATATCGGTATTGTCGCTTTGACAAAAATCGTCAAGTAAACTTAAGAACTGCAAACGGTTAGGTAAACCCGTTAATAAATCTTTGTATGCGGCGTTACTGAGTTTTTGGAATAAATGGACATTTTCATAACCTATAGAAATATTACTTAAAAACACTTCAATAAGTTGGCGATCTAATTCAGGAATAGGTTCATTAAGTTGCAAATAAATCGCGGCGCGGTAGCCACCACTGCTTATATACAAAGCGGCACATTCATCAGAAAAATAATGTTGCTTTTGAATAAAGCAATTGTTGACAACACGAGATGCCTGATCATTTTTTAAAGTATCTAACTTTTGATTAACCAATAAAGCAGACGCGCCTTGTTGACCTAAAATGTAGTAACTCAAGTCATCGGCTTTAGCGACGATACCATGGCCGCGCGCGCAAAATAGACTTAACTCACTATGACTTAATGAATGAAGCTGAGTAAGTACGCCCTGCACGTAATCTTGCACTGAATGAAATTCAAGCAATTCCGCAGAGGCCAAAATAACTTTTTCAAGCCCTTTACGGTTGTTACTCACGATGTTGATTTGTTGGTATGAACGAATTGCGGCATACACAGTCGTGACGAGTTTTCGACGAGTTAGCTCAGTTTTAGTTTTATAGTCATTAATATCATAATCTTTTATGACACTTTCTTCTGGAGCGTAACCCGGTTGGCCAGTTCTAAGAACGATTCTAATATCTTCACGGTCAAGCTCTTTACGAATATGTTTAACAACATTTAAACCCGCATCGTCAGTTTCCATGACCACATCAAGTAGCACCAGAACAATATCAGGATTATCGTGAACGATTTTACAAGCTTCTTCTCCTGAATAGGCGTGAAGATACTCTAAAGGACTACCTAAAACAATTAGATCAGATAAGGCAAGTTTAGTGACGGAATGTATTTCAGGATCATCATCAACAATCAATACTTTCCAAGCATCACCGCTTATCTCTTCATGACTTTCATTACCATCGCTGTCATCGATAAATAAAAAATCATCATTCGTATTTTCTGAAGCCTGCATATAGCCCTCAAATAACTAAAGACCTCTTTAGTTACAATTCGTTATAGATACAATGCACCATGACTGTAAACTCATGACTCACCTAACACACAATTACATAATAAAAGTCGTTGTAACAATATTCAACTAATCACGCTAAAAAAACAATGAGTTTACGATATTAACTCTTTGCTTTCTTTGTAAAAACATAATCAGTTAATTAAAGCTCTGTATATGAATATAATAAACAAATGTAGATAAAACAAATAATTCCTTTATTATCAAACAAATAAAACCTTAACAGGAACCCATTTGTTGATTGCACTTTCTGCAAATATACAGATTAGTTCTATTCATTTAAATAATTAACATTTTTATTAATTTACATAAATTTAACATAGATTCGATTTTAACCATCGACTTTAATTGGAATGATCTCAATAGCAGTGTCGTAACCAATTTCAAATAAAGTCTGCTTCTGTTGGCTATCCATTGTAAAATCAACGGCAGAACAGTCCCCCGTATTGATAATAATCGTATTGTGCCAAAACGCTTCGTTTATATATTCTCTTGAAATTGTAGTCATAAAAGTGCGAATTAGCATAGTGACGTAATTAAAAATTGGAAATAAGCCATCGGTTTTTATTTCATCATATTCATGCTCACCTCTTAGGCGAAAACATAATACAGGTGTACCATTTTTTCCCCAGTCACGATGCAAAGCGTCTTCCGACAATATGCTGCCATCAACCATGAGGTGTTTGCCGAATGATTTAAAGCTAAAAACCAACGGAATAGACATTGAAAACCGTACCGCTTTTGAAACTTTCATTGATGGTGTATTTTCTTTATTGAAAATAACCGGCTTACCACTTTTTACATCTGTTGCGACAACATGAAGTGACTTTTCCATTTCAATAAACGTTTTGCCTTGCAAGTGTTTATCAACCCATTTTTCAAATACATCCCCCGAGCTTAAGCCGCCATTGCGAATAAGTTTAATCAGCGAAAACTCTCTAAATTGATTGTAATTAGTATTAAAAGCAATATCTTTTATTTGCTCGATAGATAAACCTGAGGCATAAAGACTCGCAATAATGCTTCCACCAGAAACGCCAACGATATGGTCATAATCAATACTTAAGTCGTTTAGCGCTTTTAATACACCGATATGCGCTGGTAAACGAGTGCCACCACCCGCCAATATAGGTACAATTTTTTTTGCCATAAAATCTCCTTTTAATCAGCAATAATTATGGTTGAAGTTATGCGTTTTAGCGAAAACTAACTGATGTTAATTTAAGTACTGAGTTAATTGCATTTTTTTCTCAGCCAATAACTCGCCTTAGTGCTTAGCTATAAAGTAAATTAAAGTCACTTACGGGTTTGTATTTTTACCTTGCTAAGCGCAAACTATTATCAAATGATTTATTAAAATGGAAAATGCCTATGCATTACGGAATTTATTTACTCATCGTTTTTAGCTGTTTGTTTTCATCACATAGTTTCGCCGAACTTGCTGACACAGTTGCTAAAATTAAACCCTCTGTCGTTGGCATTGGCGTTCATACACCAACTGGTAGACCGCAAAATAACCTTCAAGGTAGTGGCTTTGTCATAGGTAATGGTCAATACGTCGTTACTAATCATCATGTTTTACCTGAATTACTTGATCCAGCGCTTCGACAAACTATGGCGGTATTTGTTGGTTCAGGTAAAAATGCAAAAGTGAGAAAAGCTGAAATCATTGCTTCATCACAAGAGCACGATTTGGCTTTATTGAAAATTTTTGGAGCGCCACTCCCTGCAATGAAATTAGCCGCTGAAGAATTCATCCGCGAAGGCAGTTATATTGCTTTTACCGGCTTTCCTATTGGCGCGGTACTGGGTTTATACCCTGTAACCCACCGCGGTATCATTGCCAGTATCACGCCGACGATAGTGCCTGCAGCAAATTCCGAACAAATAAGCATAAAAATGCTAAAACGGATGCGAAACCCTTATTTAGTGTATCAACTTGATGCCACCGCATACCCGGGAAACAGCGGTAGTGCGATGTATGACATTAACACGGGTGAAGTGTTAGGGGTGATCAACAAGGTTTTTATTCAGGAAAGTAAAGAAGCAGTAATTTCTAAGCCAAGCGGCATTACCTATGCGATACCGGTCAAATACCTTCACCAACTATTAAAAAAGGCGAAAGTAACCCTATAGGTATCACAATGATAAACGGCTATTCAGCAGTACTTGCGATGCTACTTTGATGCGATTGCTGCTGATATAACTGTGATAAGGGCACCAGTTCTATGTTGTGCTCAGCTAAAAGCGGGATCAGTTTTTTTAGCGCATCTACCGTTTCAGGATGTGGATGCGCAATGGCAATAGCGATATCGTTTTTTGATGCTTTAGCAACCATTTCACTAAACTGTTGCCTGATATAACCTTCATCAAGCTGATTATCTAAAAAGACATGTCTATTTCTTACCGGCACGCCAACATCTAGCGCCGCCTGTTCAGCTTGTGAGCCACTAATCGTTTTACTGTCAAGAAACAGCAATTGATTCTGTTTGAGATAAGACATTGTCCACGCCATGGGCTGATATAACTTCGTCAGTTTGCTGCCCATGTGATTATTAATGCCTAGTGCAAAAGGAATTTCGGTAAAAGCCTTATTTAAGCTTTGATGAATATCTTGCTCATTCATCGACGTTGTTAAGCCGCCAGGACCTAACTTTTTACCATTTTCAGCTTCCATTGGGATATGCAAAAAAATATCACGCGATTTTTCATATCCTTGTAACGCAATTTTTTTCCCATACGGCGTATGAGGTAATACCGAAAAGGTGACCTGATTAGGCAGCTCAAGCACACGGTGATCGGTATAACGATAACCAATATCGTCAATAACAATGGCGACTTTGGCCGCTTGCGCTTCACTTAAAAATAAAACTGAGAAAACAAAAAACAATGAGGGAAAATTACGCATTAACTTGAAGATGTATAAAAAATGAAGTTACAGGGTAACAGTATGTAATGTTAAAAGCATGTAAAAAAGGAATTATTAACCTTGAATTATTTACACCACAAACGCGGGTTAACCGCTTTGCCTTGGTGGCGAATTTCAAAATACAAACCCGAACTTTGTTGGCCACCACTTTGGCCCACCAGCGCAATAGGCTCGCCCGTTTCCACGCGATCACCGACCTTTTTAAGTAAGGCTTGATTATGTCCGTACAAGCTCATATAGCCATTGCCATGATCAATAACCGTCACTAAACCATAACCTTTTAACCAATCAGAAAATAGCACGGTACCGTTATGAATAGTTTTTACTTGGCTACCAACATTAGCGCCAATTAATACGCCCTTCCATTTTAAATAGCCTTGTTTTTTAGTGCCAAATCGATGACGCATTTTACCGTTAACCGGCCAACGTAGCTTGTTGCGTAACTTGGCTAAACCTTTTAAGTCAATTTCAGCTCTTGCCGCTGCGGCAAGCTTTGCTAACGCTGCCACTAGGTTATTTTCTTCAGCCTCAAGTTTTGCTAGCTGTTGCTTGCTCGTAAGTAGCTCTTTTTGCAGTGAAGCAATGGTTTGACTGCGTGCTGTTTTATTGGATTTAAGTGTTTGCTGCTCAGCCGCTTGTTGTTGCTTTAGTTCGTTTAGTTGTTGCTCTTGCTCTTGATGTTGCGTAGTGACTTCTAACAACGCCGTTAAGGTATGTTGAAATTCATCAATATGCTCGATACGTGCTTTATTTAAATAGTCGTAGTAAGTAACAGTGCGCTGTACATTGGCAGGTTGTTCTTGATTGAGAATAAGCTTGAGGTAATCGTGATGACCACTGGCATAAGCCGCTTTTAGTTGCTTAGCTAATAATGCTTCTTGCTTCTGTTTTTCTTTAGTCAATTGCTGTTTTTGCTTAGTTAATTCAATTAACTTTTGTTGCACAACAATTAGTTTTTTTTCAGTGTTATTAATCGATTTTGCGACAGCAGCAATAGCCAGATCATCTTTTTTTAATTGATTTTCCAGTTGTTGCCGCTTTTTACTCACATTTGAAATTGCCAGCTTTTGCTTAGCAATTGCCCGCTTAACATCATTAAGCTGTTGATTATGTTTTTCGCTTGCTTTTGCATCTTGCGCCCATGAAGGCATTGCTAGGAGAGACCATACAAAAAATCCCAGACAATAACTTATGGTGCGCAATATGCTCATTAACAAACTACTTGTTTACTGTCATTAATGTTGAACCTGTCATTTCTTCAGGTTGTTCCATGCCCATTAAATGCAACAAGGTTGGTGAAATGTCACTTAATGCACCAGTTTTGGCAACGGTAGCTTCACGGCCAACATAAATTAATGGCACTGGTTCACAGGTATGTGCAGTGTGTGCTTGCCCTGATACTTCATCTTTCATTTGTTCTGCGTTACCGTGATCTGCGGTGATCAAACACTCACTACCTGTTTTCTCTAATGCAGCAACAACACGACCAATAGCAACATCAACCGCTTCACATGCTTTTACAGCCGCGTCTAGCTTTCCGGTATGACCAACCATGTCACCATTAGGGTAGTTACATACAATTAAGTCATGTTCACCACTTTCAATCGCCGCCACTAATTTGTCTGTTAATAATTGAGAGTTCATTTCTGGCTGAAGATCGTAAGTCGCAACCTGAGGTGACGGAATTAAAATACGCTGTTCACCGTTAAATTCATCTTCTTTACCGCCACTAAAAAAGAAAGTGACATGCGCGTACTTTTCCGTTTCAGAAATACGCAATTGCGTTTTATCATGCTTTTCTAACCATTCGCCCATGACGTTCACTAACGGTTCGGTAGGAAATGCACTAGGTGCGTCAATATCAGCTGCAAATTCGGTTAACATGACAAAGCTTGAAATTTCTGGCGTACGTTTACGAGCAAAACCATCAAATCCAGCGTCAGTAAAACAACGGGTAAATTGACGAGCACGATCAGCGCGGAAGTTCATAAAAATTAACGCATCGCCATCGTTAACCTTAATACGTTCGCCGCCAGCATCAACAATTGCGCTTGCTTGCACAAACTCATCGTTTTCATCGCGTTGGTATGCTGCTGCTAATGCGTCTACCGCATTAGTAAATTCAAAACTAGCGTCGCCATCAACCATTAGGTTGTATGCCGTTTCAACACGTTCCCAACGTTGGTCGCGATCCATGGCATAATAACGGCCAATAATTGAAGCAACTTGACCAACGCCCATTTGGGCAAATTTTTGCTGTGCTTTTTCTAGCGACGCCTTGGCGCTGCGTGGCGGAGTATCACGGCCATCTAAAAACGCATGTAAATAAATTTTAGTAGCGCCACGTTTTTGCGCCAAATCCATCATGGCAAAGATATGCTCTTCATGACTATGCACACCACCTGGTGACATTAATCCAAAAATATGAACAGCGTTATCGCCAGCAACTGCATTATCAACCGACTGACAAAGAGTACTGTTTTCATAAAAATCACCATCATCAATGGATTTGGTAATACGAGTGAAATCTTGATAAACAATACGTCCAGCGCCTAAATTAACATGACCTACTTCAGAGTTACCCATTTGACCTTCAGGTAAACCAACTGCCATGCCTGAGGTTTGAATAAGCATATTAGGGTAGTTAGCGATTAGGTTATCAAGCACAGGCGTATTGGCTTGTGAAATGGCGTTGGCATCTGTATTTTCTCGATATCCCCATCCATCTAGAATAATGAGTACGGTCGATTTTTTGTGTGGCATTACTACTTCCCTTGAGACTTAATTTTGATTATCACGCAAGAGTATATCAACTATAGCGCTTAGTTTTAAATGCTCAATTTATCAATTTATTTTAACTTAGCTATATAGAGAGCCTTGATTAGATTGTGTTATCTAATTAGTAAACGTTATACTGTGTCAAATTTTTCGCTCGTTAGCGCAAACTAACGAGATAACTACAGTATTATTTAAGCGGTACACTATGGAACAATTTACATTATTCGTCAGCAACAATGCAGTACTTAGCGCAGCTTGGGTTGCTATATTTTTGATGATAATATTTACCTCTATCAAAATGAAAATGTCACCTATCAAGCAATTAAGTGCACAAGAGCTCACTTTTTTAGTTAACAGAAAAGACGGATTAGTATTAGACATTCGTGCAGAGAAAGACTTTAAACAAAGTCACATTCTTGATGCAAAACATATTTCACAAGAAAAAATCAACAACAATGACTTCGCTAGCCTTGAAAAGCACAAAGATAAACCCATCATTGTAGTATGCACTGCTGGTATTACTGCTAGCAAAGTCGCAAATCAGCTAAGCAAAGCAGGTTTTAGCCAAGTAAGCTTACTGAAAGGTGGTATGAATTCATGGCTTAACGCCAGCATGCCAGTAGCAAAGAAGTAAGGAATTAATCATGGCAAACGTTGAAATTTATACCAAAGCGACCTGCTTTTTTTGTCACCGAGCAAAAGCATTGCTTGAACAAAAAGGTGTCGACTTTACCGAGTATAAAATTGATGCTCAGCCAGAGTTACGTCCAGAAATGATTGAACGCAGCGGTGGTTATACCGTGCCGCAAATATTTATTAACGACCAGCCTGTTGGCGGTTGCGATGACTTATTTGCCTTACATGCTAAAAACGAGCTCGACTCTCTACTGGTTTAACAAATTAACTTAATGACGCATCCGCTTCTCGTTCAAGTAAAGATGCCTCGCCAAACAATAGGAAATAGATAAATGGCTGACGAAATTCAAAACGGCGCTCAAGAAGGTGCTCAAGGCCCACAATTTGCAATTCAACGTGTTTACACTAAAGATGTTTCTTTTGAAACACCTAACTCTCCTGAAGTTTTCCAAAAAGAATGGAAGCCAGAAGTTAAATTAGACCTAGACACTCGTTCAGCAAAATTAGCAGACAATACTTATGAAGTTGTATTATCAGTAACTGTTACTGCTGAAATTGAAGGTAAAACTGCATTTTTAGCGGAAGTACAACAAGCGGGTATCTTCACTATTGGTAACCTACCAGAAGCGCAGTTAGCACACACCATTGGTGCATTTTGCCCAACAACCTTATTCCCATACGCTCGTGAAACAGTTGCTAACTTAGTTAACCGTGGTTCATTCCCACAATTAAACTTAGCGCCAGTTAACTTTGAAGCATTATTCGCTTCTTACGTTCAACAAAGAGCCGCTGAAGAACAGCAAACTCAAACTAGCACAGAAACTCACTAGTCAATGTCAAACTGTTCGGCAAAAATTACGGTATTAGGTGCGGGGTCTTATGGCACCGCTCTAGCTATTTGTTTAGCACGTAATAATAACAGTACCATATTGTGGGGACGCGATAGCCAACACGTTGCTAATATGGCAGCGCAGCGCAGCAATGACAGGTACTTACCTGATTGCCAATTCCCGGAAAAACTGCAGCTTGAAGCAGATTTAGCTACAGCGGTAACTGCTAGCGATATTATTCTAGTGGTTGTGCCTAGCCATGCATTTGGCGACATGTTGATGCAAATTAAACCTCACTTAAAAGCACATGCGAAAGTTGCATGGGCAACAAAAGGTTTAGATCATGAATCGGGTCGTTTATTGCAAGATGTCGCTCGAGAAATATTGGGGGAGCAAGTCAGCTTAGCCGTATTATCGGGGCCAACATTTGCCAAAGAAATGGCTGCTGGTTTACCTACCGCGATTTCACTTTCATCAACCGATGACAGTTTTGTCGGCGAAATATCTGATTTACTGCACTGCGAAAAAGCGTTTCGCGTATACAGTAATAACGACTTTATTGGTGTACAACTTGGTGGCGCAGTTAAAAATGTAATTGCCATTGGCGCAGGTATGGCCGACGGCATAGGTTTTGGTGCTAATGCAAGAACTGCACTTATCACCCGTGGTTTAGCCGAAATGACACGTTTAGGCAGCGCCCTAGGCGCAGAGCCTGAAACTTTTATGGGTATGGCAGGCTTAGGTGATTTAGTACTAACCTGTACTGATAATCAGTCACGTAATCGACGCTTTGGCTTAGCGCTAGGTAATGGCATTAGTGTTGAACAGGCAATGACAGATATTGGACAAGTTGTTGAAGGCTATCGTAATACCAAAGAAGTTCACATGTTAGCGCAACGCATGAATGTTGAAATGCCCATCGTTGAACAGGTATATCAAGTTTTATACTGCAACAAAAATGCAAAATTAGCTGCGGCTGATTTGCTTTCTCGCGAGCGTAAATACGAATAACAGTATTTTTTGTCATGTTCAAAAAAGCCAAACAGTTAAATTGTTTGGCTTTTTTTTAGCTTTTAGCTTTTGGCTTTTAGCTTGTAACTTGTAACTATGACAGACGGCTAACTATACCGAACCAGCAAAACCAAATTGACGCCAAGCTTCATAAACAATAACCGCGGTTGCATTAGATAAGTTCATACTACGGCTATCTTTTAACATCGGAATTCTAATTTTGTCTTGATCAGGAATTTGATCGCGTACTGAATCAGGCAACCCCGCCGTTTCTGAGCCAAACAGTACATAGTCACCTTCTTTAAAAGTGACGTCACCGTAATAGTTGGTCGCTTTGGTGGTGATCGCTAAAATTCTATTTGGTTGCTCGTTGGCAACAAAATCTTCAAAGCTTTTGTGTTTTTTGGTTGCAGCAAATTCATGGTAATCAAGCCCTGCTCGGCGCAATTTTTTGTCATCAAAGTCAAACCCTAGTGGCTCGATTAAATGCAAGCGAAAGCCTGAATTTGCGCACAAACGAATAATATTACCTGTATTAGGTGGGATCTGTGGTTGAAATAAAACAACGTCTAACATGAAATCTAACTCAAATTCTGTCCAAAATAACTAAGGCGATATTGTACCTTACTTTGCGCTAAGTTAACTATTTTCATTTATCCTCAAGTAAAAAAGGCTACAATAAGCCCTAACGCGTAGGCGTTATACCATTTTCTTATTTTACCGATAAATTGATAAAACATGAGCCAAGAGCAATTAAAAACATCGACCAATAGTCAGCATGAAAATTACATTTTTCTCGTTCGTTTAGCCGCAATCGCCGCATCAGGCACAGCATTGCTACTAGTTATCTTAAAACTTTATGCCTGGTTTGTTAGTGACGCAAGTTCAATGCTCGCCTCTGCCACCGACTCCATGCTCGATTTATTTGCATCGATTACCAATGTTATTATTCTGCGTTACGCCCTAGCCCCAGCCGATGACGATCATCGTTTTGGCCATGGCAAAGCAGAAAGCCTGGCAGGTCTTGCTCAGTCAGCCTTCGTATTAGGCTCGGCATTTTTATTAATTATTAACGGCATTGAACGCATTCATACACCTAAAGTTATTGAACATAGCGCTATAGGTATTTGGGTCAGTGTTATCGCTATCGCCTTAACCTTGTTGTTGGTATTGCTGCAAAAGTGGGTTATCAAAAAAACCGACTCAGTTGCCATTGGCGCAGACGCTCTGCATTATCAGTCAGATTTATTACTCAATTTAGGGGTATTAATCGCGCTATTTTTAAGTCAAGGCACTTGGCTATATGCTGATGGTATTTTCACGGTTGGGGTCGGTATTTTTCTGCTCTCCGGCGCAAGTAAAATTATCTGGATGAGTGTTGATCATTTAATGGATAAAGAACTTAATATTGACGAACTTAACACCATAGAAAAAATCGTTTTAAGCAATAAAGATGCGCTAGGTATTCATGAGCTGCGCACACGAAAAGCTGGTGCACAACGCTTTATTCAGTTCCATTTAGAGTTAGATGATTCATTATTATTAATTGATGCGCACAAAATTGGCGATGCGATAGAACAGGAATTAATGGCAGCCTTTTCGCCATGCGAGGTTTTTATTCACCATGATCCAAGCTCTGTGGTACCTGAAGAGCTTAAATATAAGGGCAAAAATAACTAAATATATGCCTGAAAAGCTAATGCTTGTTAAACCACTTAAACACTTGTCTAAGTGCATGTTGACGTAATACATCTTTTTCAAACAATATTTCATGTTGCCCACCATGAATAACGGTGGGTTCACCTTTAGGGCAAGAGTTGGCATTTTGCTGATGAAGCTGCTGGCAAAAGTCATCCTGCGCGTTATTATCAACAATAACGTCTTCACTGCCTTGCAACACCATAATAGGTGTCGTTAATTTGGCTAAGTTGTTGAATATTTTTAGGCGAACTTTTTCAGCTTCAATCAGCCATTTTATCGTAACACCACCCAATTGTAGGCTCGGGATCTGCCGATAAAGATCAAGAAATTGTTGATAACGCACTTGTGATTGCATCAAATGATTTCGCTTAAACGGTGTCGCTTTATAATTGCCTTGGCCTAAAAAATACCACCTAGTTTTACTAAACATGCGGTTAACTTTATCAAGAAACTTAACCGCACCATTGGCAATATTGTGAGGAATTAATCCGCTATTAATCGCGATCATAGGTGAGGAGAGTACTGCCGCTTGCACTTTATCAGGATAGGTTTGCATAAATCGACAAGCAATAGCGCCTCCCATGGAGTGCGCTAAGATGTAGGGTTTATGCTGGTGCTCGCTAACAACATAATGTTCAACAAAATAATTTAAATCGGCAACATAATCATCAAACGATTCAACATAGCCCTTGTGTGGGTTAGGTAGCATTCGTCCCGACAAACCTTGGCCGCGATGGTCAAGAATAAAGACATTAAATTGCTGTTGATGAAATTCGTAAGCGAGCTCTTTGTATTTTAAATAGCTCTCGACTCGCCCCGGCACAATCACGACTGTTTTTTCAAACTGAGCAAAGCTAAACTGGCAAAAGTTAATTCGAAGCTGATCTTTGCCAACAAATTCAGAAAAGGTTCCCTGACGCCAAAAACGACTAATTGCATTATCACTACCAGATAACAACAACTGTTCGTTAGTAAACAACTTGTCCTTTGTCATGAATTCTCACCTTCCATAGTTTTTATCTTTAAATTATCAAATAGTTAACGGTAGTTCTATAGTTACCGTCAAGCCTTTTTCACTATTATTTTTTGCGCTAATGGTGCCTTGATGGGCAACAATGGCCTGTTTGGCAATAGCCAAGCCTAACCCCGTACCACCTGTTTTTCTATCTCGCGCGTCTGCAACCCGATAAAAAGGTTCAAATAACTGATTGATGTTCTGCTCTGGAACACCAGGACCAGTATCGATGACTTTAATCAATAAACGCTGTGCGATGACTTCTACTGTGCAGCTTATCGAGCTATTTTCAGGGCTATATTTTACGGCGTTGGTTAACACGTTATTAATCGCACTCGTTAACAACTGCACATCTACCGACAAACTGCCTTCAACATTCAAATTAAAATGAATAACGATATGCTTATTATCAGCAATAAATTGCGTATCTTGAATAATAGGTTCGAGTAATGTTTTTATATCAATTGTTTCAACATTCAGCGCATATAGTGAATTTTCTAATTTCGACAACGACAATACGTTAGCAATCATTTGGTCTAAACGCTCTACTTCCATTTCACAACGCAGTAAGTATTTAATCAGCTCATCAGGTTTGCTTGACGATTTTTGCGCTAAACCTAATGCCAATTGCAGTCGTGTCATTGGCGAACGCAATTCATGGGAAACATCGGCAATCAGCCGTTGTTGTGCTGACATGCTTGACTGAAGCTTTTCCGCCATCAAATTAAAGCTGGTCGCTAAACTGCCTAATTCATCGCTACGAGCGCTGTCACGCTCTACACGCACCGTTAAATCACCGTCGCCTAATTGCGTTGCCGCATTTTGAATTCGACGCAATGGCTTATTTAAGGTGCGCGCTAAGAACCAACACAACACGAAACTAATAAATAATGGCACCATTAACCTTAACCAAGCAGGTAACTTCATAAATTTACGGGCAATACTCGGAGATGGCGCTCTACCGGTATAGAAAAGTTGATATTCTTTATTATTAAAAGATACCATTTTAGGGCCGGTAATTCTTCCAAATGCTAACCGAATGGTTTTCATTTCGTTGTCGAAATCGTTTTTAGCAATGTAGTCTGCAAACGGTGTTATTTTTTCACGCACATTCGACACCACTTTACCGGTGAGCATATCTTTAATGACAATCGCATCGCCATACCTGCGCGGGGAAAACATGACAAAACGTTTGATATTATTGGGGCGAGCATTGAGTAAATGCGTTTCTATTTGCTCTAACTGCTTGGCATCGCCACGGTAAAGACTTAAGCGAGTGGATGACTTATTCAGTTGATTAGTTATTGCAATAGTGGCGATAACAGAGGTAATTGTGATCAGCCAAAACCACAAAAATAACTTAACGTTAATCGACATAAAGCCTGATAAAAAACCGCGCGCCATTACAAGTCTCCAGAAAGGAAGATATATCCTGCCCCGCGGATAGTTTTAAATTTGTCGCTTGGGCTTAATGGCAAAAGTTTGCGGCGAATATTACTGATATGCATATCGATACTACGATCAAAAGCCGTTAACTTTCTACCAAGCACTTCTTCAGACAATAATTCTTTAGTGACAATTTGACCTGTTTTAGACATAAGCACATGTAAAAGTTGATATTCAGTCCCCGTTAATTCAACATCCTGCTGATGGCAGCTGACCTCTCGCGTTGCATGATTTAACACCACATGATTAACTTCTAAAAGCGACGACTCTTCTTTGTTATGCTTAACAATATCAATTCGGCGCAAGATGGCTTTAATACGAGCTAATAATTCACGGTGTTGAAATGGCTTAGCAAGGTAATCATCCGCACCTAACTCTAGCCCTAAAATTCGATCGGTTTCATCGCCACGTGCTGTTAACATTAAAATAGGGGTTTTATGATGCCCGCCGAGCGCTTTTAATACTTCAAAACCATTCAGCTCAGGCATCATTACATCTAATAAAATAAGATCAATATTGTCACTATAGGCGGTTTCTAATCCAGAAACGCCATCATAACAAGCACTGACTTCAAAACCTTCGCTGACCAAATACTCAGACAGTAACTCGACCAGTTCGTGATCATCGTCTATTAATAAAATATGTTGTGGTTTCATGGTGCCAATACCTCGTGTTTAGGCGCGTTTGAAGCTATTACTAACTGTATCATAAGGCATGTCTTTTTCTACCAAGAATAATTTACACAAGCTTTACACTGCTTTGCGTTTCTTTGCTTATATTTCTCTATAGTAACTATATGGCTATTAAGTGACCTTCCCCTTACGTGACTTAATATCATATCAAACACAGTTTCATTGTTGAGGAGCAAGAAATGAGTATTATTAAAGCAAGTAAGTTAAAGCCGTTAGTTATTGCCCTATCTACGAGTGCAATTTTATTAACATCGACTATCTCAATCGCTGAAAGTGATATGCGCGGTATGCGTGACGGTGCCCATCATCACCATGGTCACGAGCTAAAACGTATGTCAAAAGCACTAGATCTTACTGACGAACAGCGCACTCAGATAAAAGATATCCTGAGCCGCGCCAAAGAAACAAGAGAAGCAAGTAAAGCTGAAAACCAAGCAACAAAAGAAGCCTTTAAACTGTCGATGAAAGCGATTATGGAAGCAGAAGAGTTTAACGAAAGTGATTTTGTTAATTTACACCAAGAAAATCAGCAGACCTTTTTAGCCGCTAAAGTTGAAAAAGCTAAAGTTAAGCATGCTGTGTTACAAGTGCTTACGCAAGAGCAAAAAGACAAGTGGATGAAGATAAAAAGTAAATTCAAAAAACGTGGCAATAAGCACAGAACGCTTTAATAAATCGTTTGCTTAGTGAGTTAAGCTAAAAGAGAATATTTTAGACATTTTACTTTCTACGGCTTTGTCATTCTCTTTAGCCGGTATAAAACGCCATTTAGACATGGCGTTTTTTACTGAGCTTTTGAAATAGCTCATTTTGTTTTTTCGTTCAAAGAAAATATCCTTCACTTTACCATTGGTATCTATGGTGAAGCTTACAAAAATATCTAACTCAATGCCTCGACGTTTTGCCGCTGACGGATATTTTGGATCTACCGACTTAATTAATGTCGCTTTGCTTTTTTGATAAGCCACAGGCGTATTTGAATATTCTTGATTAGCAATAACCGTGTTTTCAGGTTCGCTATTAAAACTAAGGTAATTATTCTGTACGGCGCTTTGCTTGAGTGGCTCTGCTGCTATAACGTCATCTGCCGGAACATCTTCAGAAAGTGATGCAATTTGCAGTGCATAAGGGTTGTTCACTACTGAGTTGTTATTTGAAGAGTTAGTGCGCTCAAAAGCAGATTCAACCTTTGACGGTGTCTCACTTGGTATATGTTCTGTTATTGAAAAAGATTCATTTTTAGCGATAGCTGGTTCAACAACCACTTTCTCGGTAGTCGACTCATCAATAACCGCTTTGACTGTTGTTGGTTGATAAGCTACCACGTCTTTTTGCTGTAACTCAGCCGCTGATGGGTTTTGACGAGGAAGCACAATATCATTGTCAACCGCAGCGTTATTTTCCGATAAATACTCTTTAGCCAAAGACTCGCTATCGTTACTAATTACTACAGTCGGTGCTAGCACCGTATCTTGTTCAAGTAAATTTTGTGCAATCGATGTTTGCGATAATTGCTGCTCAGTTTGATAACTTGAGACATCACGGCTTATGCTTTCAGGCTTAAATAAAAGCTGGCCTGAGTTAAAGTCATACATAGGTAAGTGAATAAATTGGCTCAAGGCAACCAAAGCTAAGGTGGCAATAATTGCTACCGATGTTAATAGTTTTGCCGTTTGATTTTCATTTACGCAATGATGGTGATCGATCAAACGCAATACTCGTTGTTTTAAGTCGCCACCCGAGGCAGCCATAGCAATTGATGGAATTGTATGTGCGCGGTGTTTTTTACAATGACTGGCGGTATCTGCAAGCGTATGAGCATAAGCAACAGGGTTTCCACAATGATGCACGGCAATATCGTCACTACAATATTCACGCTCATTACGCATTTTTTTAGCCACCCAATGCACGCAAGGGTGAAAAAACAGCAAGGTTTCTACTAGCGTTTGTAAAAAATTAACCAAATAGTCATGGCGTCGAATGTGTGCCAACTCGTGCAAAATTAACATATCGAGCTGAGCAGGCGTCAATCCTGAAAGCATACTCGCAGGAATAATAACAACAGGTTTTAACCAACCAATTGCCATTGGCACTTTCACTTTTAGCGAGATTAATAAACGTGGTGTCTTGGTAATTTTTAATTGCTGGCTAAACTCAACAAAGCGCTGTTGCAGCTGTTCATTGGTTGGCACTATGCCATGCTTAGGTAATTGATGAACGTTGTATAGCTCAAGCAATAATTTGCTTACCAATAACAAAACCACCGCAAGCCAAGCAAGACTTATATAAGGCGCAAACTCTAATAAACTATGCGACCATGCATTGCTCATATCCGTTGAAATGCCTAATACCGAATGTTCTACGGCGAGAAATTCAAGCGGATTAAGCTGTTGCAGAGAATGAGGTTGATAAATCCAGAAAAACGTTGATATCGGCATTAAAAAGTGCGCAAGCATGGCAACAGATGAAGCCAAATACCGAGCTTGAGCTTTTTGATGAGGAATAATGGCAAGCACACACTTTAATACGAGCGCAACCATGCAGCCTTGCCACACAAAGTGCATCAAGGTTAAGGCTAAACTGTATAAAAGTGGACTACTTAAAAAATTTTCCAGCATCAATATTTCGCTTTACACTAGGCCTGTTTTTCTAATTTATTTAACAATTGACGAATATCTTCAATTTCTTCTTTACTGGTTGAATCGCCAATAGCACGCATCACCAGTTTAGACGTTGAACCGCCAAACGCTTTTGCGGCTAAGTCTTTCAATAACGACGACTGAGTCGATACTTCACTGTTCGCAGGAGAGTATACATGAGCACGATTAGTTTCATCTCGTGTTACCAGTGTTTTGTCGTGCATAATTTGTAATATTTTTAATACGGTTGTATAACCGGTACTTTGTGTTTCACTGACTGCATCATGAATTTGCCTTACCGTTGCAGGTCCTATTTTCCATAAAACGTTCAACAGCGACAATTCAGCTTCAGTAGGTTTTTGTCTCGAACTTTCACGAGCCATATAATTACTTCCTTAACAATAAAACAACTAACTAGAGTTAGCGCCAGAATAAAGAGTTACGAATAACATCGTATCTTGTGAAGATAAAATGAGCAACACTTTATTACAGCAGTTAAACAGGATGATTACATTTTTATGATGTTTACACCAATAACTCGCTTTTATTGGAGCAACAAATAAGCTTAAGAGTAGTCGCACTTATTGATTTCTGAAGGAGATATATACCTAGAATAAGTCGTTGATAAAAATCAAATTACAACAATGATTTTCGCGCTAATTCGGGGAAATTAGTAAAAATACCATCAACTCCTATCAGCTGACAAAAGGCAATATCTTGGGGTTTATCTACCGTATACACATTTACGGTTAAACCACGTTGATGGGCATCGTCGACTAGGCCTTGGTTTAAACATTCAATTGCAAGATTTAGGCTATTCAAGGCTAATTTTTCGGTAAACGCGGCGTAATCTATCGGGCAACACGCAATAAGCGCGGCCGTTTTAATCTCAGGTATTACCGACTTTGTCGCGACAAGTAAGTGATGATTAAAGGCAGAGATTACAAATTGCTCAAGTGAAAAATGATGTTGCGCTATTGCTTGGTGAATTTGCTTCGCCAAAGCTTGCACAAGATGGGCAAGTTGGTCTGGTTTTGTGGTGGTATCTTTTAATTCAATATTCACCACACAGCGCCCGTGGATAAAAGACAGGGCTTGATTTAGGGTAATAATTTGTTGGTTATTACCCGCATCTAAATTTTGCAGCTGAGCCAAAGAGAACTGATCAAAATGCCCTTTGCCATCGGTTGTTTCTTCTAAGTAAACATCATGACGAACAATAAATTCACCACTGTGATGGTAAAAAACGTCAAACTCTATCGCATCGGCTTGTTGTTTAATTGCATGCTCAAACGCCAGAAGGGTATTTTCTGGATACTCGCCACTGGCACCTCGATGAGCAATAATATGCATAATAACTACAACGGCTTATTCAGCGCCGCTTTCATTAGTTTTAGCAGAACATAAGTCAGCATAATGCTCACCTAAACGGGTCACGGTTTCAGGACCAGCAGTTTCATTAAATTTAATCATGCTTGGCGCAAACGTTGATACAACGGTAGAGCCTAACTTAAAGCGCCCCATTTCATCACCTTTTTCAAAGGTAACTGCGCCAACACCCGTTGCTGGATATTGCCATCTAAAAATATCTTTACCCGCAGGCGGTGTGATGGTGCCAGCCCACGTTGTTTCTATACTTGCTACAATTGTCGCACCAACCAATACCATCGCCATTTCACCATGTGCAGTATCAAAAATAGCAACAACACGTTCATTGCGGGCAAATAAATCTGGCACGTTATTGGCGGTTAATGGATTCACCGAAAAAAGCTCGCCAGGTACGTAAATCATTTCACGTAACGTTGCTGCCATCGGCATATGAATGCGGTGATAATCTTTTGGCGCTAAATAAATGCAAGAGAAGCTACCGCCTTGAAATGGCTTTGCTGTTGCTTCGTCGCCACCAAGTAAACTGGTCAAACTATAATTGAACCCTTTCGCTTGAATAAGCTGCCCGTCGACAATATCGCCTTGCTGACTAATTGCGCCATCCACTGGGTAACATAATGCATTTTCATCTGGGTCAATGGTACGTGCACCTTCTTCTAATTCTCGGGTAAAAAAATCATTAAAGGTTTTAAAGTCGCTGGCGTTTTTTAACTTAGCTTCCGCCATATTAATGCCGTAAGCTTTAATGAAAGCAGAAATAAGTTTAGTGGTTAACCAACCGGCTTCTGCTGCTGCTAACTTACCAACTAAACGTGAAATTGCATGCTTTGGCATTATATATTGCAAAGCAATTTTTACTTTATCGAGTGACACTAAAGGTTCCTTACACTACTTATTAATTAATTTAATGATTAAACCGCGAGGTTAACTTGTTGCCATCTAAACTGGCTAATATTCGTTGAAAACTGGCTAAACGTTCAGCGCGTATTTTACCTTGCTCACTAGCTTCAACTAACGCACAACCAGGGTCGGTTTGATGTTTGCAATCGCGAAATTTACAGCCGCCCAAGTAATCAGCAAACTCAATAAAGCCGCGATAGACTTGCTCTGGTGTTAAATGCCACAAGCCAAACTCACGAATACCAGGCGAGTCAATTAAGTCGCCGCCATCACTAAAATGATATAAACGCGCTACTGTGGTGGTATGCTGCCCTAAGCCTGAATTTTCAGAAACTTCTTGAGTAAGCAAACCTAATTCTGGCATTAAACTATTCACCAAAGTCGACTTACCAACCCCTGACTGACCCACAAAAATGCTGGTGTGATCGCTTAACTGCGCTCGCACATCATCAATGCCCTGTGCAGTTTTGCTGCTAGCATAAATAATTTTGTAACCAATATCGCGATAAATTTGTAACTGTTTCTCTATTTCGGCTTTTACCGCCTCATCAAGCAAATCAACTTTGTTTAACAATAATACTGGCGTGATACCGGTTTGCTCGGCAGCAACTAGGTAACGGTCAATAATATCGGCATTAAAAACGGGTAATACAGACGAGACAATAATAATTTGGCTTATATTAGCCGCAATAGGTTTCACGCCGTCATAAACATCAGGGCGAGACAATACGGAGTCACGTTCATGCACCGCTTCAATCACGCCACGAATACTATGCTCGGTTTCTTTTCCTAAACGCCACAGCACTTTATCACCACAGACAAGTGATTTTACTGAACGTCTAAGGTTACAGCGATAACAGGTTCCATCTTGCGCTTCAACGTCTGCATGCTGACCAAACCGGCTAATAACAACACCGCTTTGTGCTTCACCGAGTTCATCATCTTGCCAATGCACTTGATCGGCTTTATTGCGCAGTTTTTTGTCTTGATTGGCTTTAATTCGCCGTGCCTGACCTTTAGTCAGCTTTTTAGTTTTAGCCACGAGCTTGTTTCATTTTATTTTGCTTAAATTTGATAAAGATTTTTTAACAACATTAATTGTCACGTAGTATACTGTTTAATTAAGGTTTCATCTAATTTTGTCTTCTTTTAATGGCACTATAGTGAAAATTTCGAACAACAAAGAAAAAGTTAAGGTGACTAAAGGTTAATTATGGCGTGTAGCGATTCAAATTTGATTTGGCTTGATCTGGAGATGACAGGCCTAGAACCACAAACGGATGTGATTTTGGAAATCGCGACCATTGTTACTGATAGTCAACTCAATATTCTGGCCGAAGGTCCTGTGTTTGCTATTAAACATGCTGATGAAGTGCTCGATAATATGAGCCCTTGGTGCATCGAACATCACGGCAAATCGGGTTTAACCGAACGTTGCAAAAAAAGCACAACCACTCTCGCGCAAGCGACTGAAGAAACCATACGCTTTGTTGAGCAATATGTACCTAAAGGTGTCTCGCCGATGTGCGGCAACAGCATTGGCCAAGATCGCCGTTTCATTAATAAATACATGCCAGACTTTGAAGACTACTTTCATTACCGCAACCTCGATGTCAGCACAGTTAAAGAACTTGCCCGTCGCTGGAAACCTGAGGTTTTAGCAAAAGTTGAAAAAACAGGTGCACATTTAGCCCTTGATGATATTCGCGAGTCGATTGCCGAATTAAAGGTCTATCAGGCACACTTTTTTAACGTATAAGCGGGTAATAAGCTTACTATTCACACAAAAAACTTGCAGGTCTGACCAGTTTAGATAGAATGATTTAATCACTAAATAATCTGAGAGTACCATGGCAAATCGATTTTCACGTGCTGTGGCAGGTATACACCGCCTGCCTAAATCAATACAACCTTATTTGTTAACTAAGCTTTTTTGTTCACAGGTAAAGTACGCCAAAACATCAAAAATTAAGCTTTATGCTGTAAGCAACCATAAAGTTGAGCTGGGCGTAAAAAACGTTAAACGCGTGCAAAATCACATTGGTGGTGTACATGCCATTGCGGCAGCATTGCTTGCGGAATCAGCCAGTGGCATTGTTTTTGGTATGAACGTGCCTGACAATAAATTACCGCTGTTAAAATCGATGAAAATTGAATATCAACGCCGCATGCAAGGTGATCTAAAAGCCATTGCTACGATTGATGACAGTGGTATTCAAGCCATTGAACAAGATGAAAAAGGTAGCTTTTTTGTTGAAGTGAAGATCTTCGACGAAACTGGCGAACAACCCATAGTATGTGAAATGGACTGGGCGTGGGTAACAAAGCGCACTAAAAGCTAAACCCAGCTACGAAAGTTCAACAAACACATCAACAAAAAGGATCACACATGAAAAAAATCGCCATTTTTGTTGATGTGCAAAACATTTACTACACCACGCGCGACGCATTCGGCAAACAATTTAACTACCGTAAACTTTGGCAAAAACTAAGTGAACAGGGAGATATTGTTTTAGCAAATGCCTACGCAATTCAGCGCAGTGACGACCAGCAACATAAATTTCAAAAAGCGCTCAAACATATTGGCTTTAACGTTAAGCTAAAACCTTTTATTCAACGAAGAGACGGCAGCGCAAAAGGTGACTGGGACGTTGGTATTACCATTGATATGCTCGACGCCGCCAAAGACGCTGAATACATTGTATTGTTATCAGGCGATGGCGACTTTGATTTATTACTCAGTAAAATGCGAAACAACTATGGCGCGACAACACATGTTTATGGTGTAAGAAGCCTCACCGCACAAGCGCTAATTAATGCCGCAGATTACTATAGCGCAATAGATGAAGAATTATTGTTGTAGCTATTACTTAGCTTAATTCAATTTAAAATTTTAACATTACACTATCCATCTCATATTTCCTTTCCGACTTAATTGAAACAAATTTGAAACACACCGTTTGTTTTGAAATACTAAGCAAGGTATTTGTCTGTTAACTCAACAATAAATACCTTCTATACTTAAAAAATAAAAAATGACTTTTAACCAGCCCAACCTTTTCCTTTGGAGATAGGCATGAGTTCAAGCGACGACAATAAAAACGATATCGTAGTGAGCAATAACGAGCACACTGTGGTGGTTGAAAGCCAAGCAGCAGAAGACAAAACTGCGGCAACTAGTAAAGGTTCGTCGAATGCCTCATCGCAAATGCAACTGCTCGGTTTAGCCAAGCAATTTAGCCTCGACGGACAATTCCTTCCGCCTGAAAAACAAATTCCAATTGAAGATAGAGCACGAAAACGCGATCGCTTAAATCATTTGCGCCATCAACAAAACCTAGAACGTATTATTCAAAAGGCAGTTGGTCTAAGCTCAGATAGTCAAGTACCTGATAGAACCGACCAAGACTGGTTTGATCGTTTCCTATCGCTTGCAGAGAGCATTAGCAATAAAACCATGCAAGATTTATGGGCGAGAATATTAGCCAAAGAAATTGCCAGCCCAGGTTCATTTTCGTTAAAGGCATTAAAAACATTTCGCGAATTAAGCATTCAAGATGCGAAGTTATTAGCTAAAGTGGCTAAGTTTACCGTGCGTGATAAAGCGCGAAAAAATTTAAGAATACTTTCTGGTAGCTATCAAACACCCAATTTATTCAACTTTTTCAGTAAAAGTCGTCAGCATAAAATTAACCTCAATCAATATGGGTTAAGTTATAGCGACTTACTAAACCTTGATGACAATCACTTATTATTTATTCAAGAAGCTGAGTCTAGCGTATTAGCTAAAGGCGAGGTACTGACCTTTAGTTACAACGGCTTGGCACTTAGTTTATCAGCTAAAAAGGCCGATAGCGTTTTATGTTTTTATAAATTTACACCGGTTGGCGTTGAGTTAATGAACTTAATTGGTGATAAAGCTGACGAAGATTTTTATCAGTCATTAAAGCGTGAATTGAGCACCCATTTTAACTGTGAAAGCTAAGGGAATAGACAAAATAAGCAAGGAAGTTAGAAAACCATTACCAAAGTAATGATTTTCTCATAACATCAATAAATAGTTGTTATCGCAATGAAGGTTTAAATACCATCACCGTCAGTATGCAAGCCACATTCACGCTGCATACCTGAGAAACGCGTTTCACTTTCATCCATTCCTAATTCTAATGGGCGTGTGCTGTGCACATCACCCACCGACACGTAACCGTGATCCCATAATGGGTGGTACGGCAGGTTGTGTTTGGTTAGATATTGATGAACGTCACGATTACTCCAATCAATAATGGGGTGTACTTTAAAGCGACCACGTAAAATGCTCACCACAGACAAACCTTCTCTGTGGCTAGATTGTTGACGACGTACACCTGAAAACCAAGTGCTCGCTTCAAGTTCATTCAAACCACGTTCTAACGGCTCAACTTTGTTACGACGATTATAGGCTTTAAGCTCATCTTCACCTTTGGCCCATTCTTCACCGTATTTAGCACGTTGCCATGCAGCACTTTCTTTTGCGCTAAATACGTGTAAATTCAAGTCTAAACGCTCTGTTAACTGCTCAATAAACTGGTATGTTTCTGGAAATAAATGTCCCGTGTCGGTTAACAACACCGGAATATTTTTATCCACTTGCGTTAACATATGCAACATAACCGCTGATTGAATGCCAAAACTTGACGACAATACAAATTGCGCAGGCAAATTTTCCATCGCCCATTCGACACGGGCGGTGGCAGTTTCTTTTTCAAGTAATTCATTCCACTGATTCAACCAAGGTTTTGGTAATGAAGCAGGAAAGCGGTTATTAATTGCTGGTTTAGTCATGAAAATCTCGCTTACTGACTTTAATTTCGCGCACAATTTCTTTGCGAACTACGTAGTCACCAAAGGCTTCACCTTCACGGCGACCACTAACCCAATGCGCAACTAAGCCGTCAATTTCTTTGAGGATAGTTTTCTCGTCTATATTTTCTTTGAAAAGTGCTGGTATGCGGGTACCTGCAAGGTTACCACCTAAATACATGTTGTACTTACCAGGGCCTTTACCTACTAAGCCAATTTCAGCCAACATCGCACGGCCACAGCCATTTGGACAACCGGTAACCCGTAGAATAATCGACTCATCTTGCATGTAGTATTTTTCAAAAATCTTTTCAACGTCAGTTACTAAACCTGGTAAATAGCGCTCAGCTTCTGCCATCGCTAATGGACAGGTAGGAAAGGCTACACACGCCATTGAGTTTTTACGTTGTTCGCTAACGCCGTCGTCTAATAAACCGTACTCTCGCGCCAGTTGTTCGATTTGCGCTTTGTCTTCTTCAGCAACACCCGCAATAATCAAGTTTTGATTTGCGGTCATGCGGAAGTCACCTTTATGTACTTTAGCGATTTCCGCAACACCGGTTTTCAGTGGCTTATTTGGGAAATCTAAAAGTCGACCATTTTCAATAAATAGCGCTAAATGATGCTTGCCATCAAAACCTTCAACCCAACCTAAACGGTCGCCACGGTCGGTAAATTCATACGGACGGCTTTCTTCAAAAGCAATGCCCGCACGTTTTTCAACTTCGGCTTTAAACGTATCAATGCCAACACGATCTAAGGTGTATTTAGTTTTTGCGTTTTTACGGTTGACTCGGTTACCCCAATCACGTTGTGTCGTCACAACAGCCGCCGCTACGTCTAAAACATTGGCTAATGGCACAAAACCAAAATCGTCAGCACGACGTGGATAGGTTGATTTATCACCGTGTGTCATGGCTAAGCCACCACCCACAAGAACGTTAAAACCAACTAATTTGCCGTTATCTGCAATGGCAACAAAGTTAAGGTCATTGGCATGTACATCAACATCGTTTTGCGGCGGAATAACTACCGTGGTTTTAAATTTACGTGGTAAGTAGTTGCTGCCTAAAATTGGCTCTTCAGTGCTTTCAGCTTTCTCACCATTTAACCAAATTTCAGCATACGCTTTAGTTTTAGGTAGTAAGTGCTCACTGATTTTCTTCGCCCATTCGTAAGCTTCTAAATGCAGTTCAGATTCAACCGGGTTAGTGGTACATAACACGTTACGGTTAACGTCACCAGCGGTCGCGATAGAGTCAATACCAATGCTGTTAAGCGTTTGGTGCATTAACTTAATGTTTGGCTTTAATACGCCGTGAAACTGAAACGTTTGACGGGTAGTTAAACGAATGCTGCCATACATGGTTTTGTCAGCGGCAAATTTATCAATCGCTAACCACTGTTTTGGCGTAATAATACCGCCAGGCATACGGGCACGTAACATCACGTTATGTAATGGTTCTAATTTTTGCTTAGTACGCTCACCACGAATGTCACGATCATCTTGCTGATACATGCCGTGAAAACGAATAAGCTGGAAGTTATCAGCGGTAAAACCACCCGTTACAGGGTCGCTTAAGTCTTGCTCAATAGTGCCACGCAAAAAATTACTTTCACGCTTTAAACGTTCGTTATCAGCAAGCTTACCTTCAACAACCAATGGGCCGTTTTGATCATTCGTAGTAGTCATTAGTATACGTCCTTCTGATAACGCTTGGCGTTACGTAAATCTTTTAAATATTGCTGTGCGTCTTCGCTGCTTAACTTGCCTTGCTCTTCAATAATGGTAAGTAAGGTGCTTTCAACATCTTTTGCCATGCGGCTCATGTCCCCACAAATATAGAAATGCGCGCCACGCTCTAACCAAGCAAAAACTTCTGCGGCATTTTCACGCAAACGATCTTGTACATAAATTTTCTCAGCTTGGTCACGAGAGAAAGCCAAATCAATTTTGGTTAATAAACCTGAAGCTAAATACGCTTGCCATTCCACTTGATATAGGAAATCTTGAGTGAAGGTTTGATCGCCAAACAATAACCAGTTATCACCTTCAGCGCCTTGTGCTTCACGCTCTTGCATGAAAGCTCTAAACGGTGCAACACCTGTACCAGGACCCACCATGATCACTGGCGTATTGCCATCGCTTGGCAGACGGAAGTTATCGTTATGCTCAATAAATACTTTAACAGTGTCGCCATCTTCTAAACGTTGACCTAAGAAACCAGACGCACCACCAACACGCGTTTGTTCGCCTGCTTGGTAAGATACTAAACCAACGGTTAAGTGGACTTCTTCGTCAACTTCCGCTTGGCTTGACGCAATTGAATATAAACGCGGGGTAATTTTACGTAGGCTATCAACAAATTCTTGTGCGCTAACCGTTGCAGGAGCCGCTTTGACTACGTCAACCACTTGATGATTAGCTGCGTATTCACGCGCTGCGTTTTTATCTTCAGCTAACGCTAATAATTCTTTGTTTTGAGATTTTTCAGCCCAAAAAGTAATGAAGTTAACCGCTGTTTGGGTAATTTCAAATTTCTCGATAAGCGCTTGGCTTAGTGAAAGTTTTTCACCTGAGGCGTCAATTTCATCTTCAGCTGATAAACCAAGTGCCGCAATTAATTCTTCAACAAGGGCGCTGTCGTTTTCAAACCACACACCTAAAGCATCACCTGCTTGATAAGTAATACCAGAGTCGCCTAAGTCAATTTCTACATGACGAACATCTTTGGCTGAATCGCGACCGGTAATTTTTTGACTAACGCTTAACTCAGCTGCATACGGATTTTGCTTAGTAAAGCTTGCAGCAACACCTGAAGCCGCTAAGCTAACCACTGGCGCAGCAGCTTCTTTGGCAGCAACTAAATCTTTTGCTTTTTCGATAATCTCATCAGACCAAGCTTTAGCGGCGTCTTCATAATCAACGTCACAATCAACACGAGGAGCAATCGCTGTTGCGCCAAGTTTGGTTAGGTATTGATCAAAGTCTTTACCGGTTTGGCAGTAGTATTCGTAGCTGGTATCACCAAGGGCTAAAACACTGTATTGCAAGTCATTCAGTTTAGGTGCTTTTTTCGACGCTAAAAACTCATGCAAGGCAATGGCGTCATCAGGCGGCTCGCCTTCACCATTGGTACTGGTCACAATTAATAGGTGAGTGACATTTTTAATGCTTTTTGGCTTGAATTGCCCCATGCCTTTTAATTCAACCATAATGCCGGCCGCTTCAGCTTGCTCAGCTAACGCTTTGGCTACGCCTTTAGCATTACCGGTTTGTGAACCGTAAAGTATGGTTAAGGTAGATGCAGGTTGTGCAGCAGCGGCTGTAGGTAATACAGCGACTGAAGATCCTTCACTTTTTGCTGCTAAATAGCCACTTGCCCACGCAAGTTGCAGCGGAGTATAACTACCGATAGTTTCTTTTAACGACGCCAATTGGTTTGCGTCTAACATTGTTTGATTCAAATTTTGCTGATCCGGCAACATAAGGTCAACTCGCCCATTTCAAATTAATGCAGCAAGGATAGCGGCTGATCATAAAAATTAAAAAGAATAGAAAACGCCTTTTTATTCAAAAAAAGAATATAGAAAGCTGTATTAAACAAATGCCAATATATTAGGAAAGAAGAACAAGCAAGCTATTGATACACCGCAATAGGTGTAATTATATCTATATCATCAAGTTAGCTCTTATTCGCTACGACTAAAAGGCACATCTTCAACAAGAAAATTCGCCAAATTGAAACGAGTTTAAGGCTAAATAAGCCTGCTAAATAATGACTATTGTATGTTGGTCAGTAAACTTTTGAACTGGTTGATAAGTTCTTCATTGTTATTGTTTTTTCGATACACCATAAATATCGGCCGTTTAATTTGCATTGGCGCCTCAACTTGAAATAGCGCTTGCGAGTCTAATTGGCTTTTAACTAGCTCGGCAGGTAAATAGGCAAAACCACCTTTTGACAATAGCACTTCTAGCGCAATCATCGCCGTTGAGGTTTTAAGGCTTGGCACCACTTTATGATGAAGTGCGTGCTCTTTTTGAAACGTAAGTCCCCAATCGATAAATATATAGTCTTCAATTGCTTTATCAAAAACTGAACGAGTGCCAACTAGCGATAAATCAAAGTGACCAATTAATTCACTGACATAATCATCATCTTTAATGGGATCGGTTAATAAGCCGACATCGAGACTTCGATCATCGAGTTTACGCTGTATTGCTTCGCGCACCGAAATTTCCGTGCCTAATACGAGGTTATCAAATAACTCAATCGCTTCGTGAATTCGATGGCTAAAAAAAGCATCCCAAACATTCGGCGTGGCGGCAATACTAAAAGACGCTTTTTGAGCATTAGCAATAGAAACCGCGACTTTCGACTGCGTCATTTGGCTAACCATTAAATGCGCATGCCCTAACAACGCCTCACCCGATGGCGTTAAGCGTAAATTATTTTTATCTCTAATAATGAGCTGAGTTGAATAAAACTCTTCTAGCTGTTTAATGCGTGCACTTACTGCAGCTTGCGTAATATATAAGGTTTCTGCCGCATGGCCAAAATGCTTATGTTCAGCAACCGCAATAAAGGTTTTAAAAACGCGTATATCCATGTCAGCCCCAAATAAAATAATTGCTGCTAATGTAATTAAAAACTAACGACGCGACAAATATTATTTGTAGCGTAAATGTGAACTTATTCATAAAAATCGTCATCTTTAACTGCAGCAATCATTGCCGTTGATATTATTGATTTAAACAAGGGTTATATCTGTTAGCACTGAAATAAACAACTTGGCTCTAATCGGCTTTTCATCCTAGCAGCTGTTAACGATTGATAGATATTTTTTTACCTGTCGATAAATATTTTTTAGCAGTAAATACATCAGGATTTCTGTAAGCTCCGGCAAAAATTCACCATACTCATTTATTCACTTTTTGCTGGGCTAAGCTTATGAAAATTTGTTTTATCATGTACCCGTGGGATCGCGTTGATCCTGAAACAGACTCTACCCTAAGATTAATACATGAATGTGTGAAACGAAATCATACGGTAGCACTTGCAACGGTAAACAATCTCACTATTCGCGACAGTGTCGCTAGTGCGTTTTGTGACGTGTTTACCAAAAAAACAAAATTCTCAGATAACATTGTCAGCTTTTATAAATCGGCCAACTTTAAACGCGCTCAACTACCATTAGCAGGTTTTGACGCAATAATAATGCGCGCAAATCCGCCACTAGATACCTTTGCTCTTAATTTCTTAGACTCTATACGTGGTGATACTTTTATCATGAACGACCTTGATGGTTTACGTGTTGCCAATAACAAGGTTTATACCGCTTCTTTTCAAGACACCGAAAGTGAATACATTCCAGCAACCCATGTATCAAAAAACAGAGATTATTTAGAGCGTATTTTTGAAGAATCTGACAGCGATAAAATGATCTTAAAACCACTAGATGGTTATGGTGGTAGAGGCGTGATCGTCTTAGAAAAAAGTGCTCGCCAAAGTTTCCGTTCGTTACTCGACTTTTATATTGGCGGCGACGAACACGGTAAAGGTAGTAACTACGTTATTTTACAAGATTATGTTCATGGCGCAGAAGAAGGCGATGTGCGCATTTTAATGTTAAACGGTGAACCCATTGGCGCAATGAAACGCGTGCCAGATTCAAATGATGTTCGCTCAAACGTGCATGCTGGTGGCAAAGTGGTGAAACATAAATTAACCGCACAAGAGAAAAAACTCTGTAGATACATAGGCCCTAAATTAGTCAGAGATGGTTTGTACTTTACTGGTATTGATGTAATTGGTGGCAAACTGATTGAAGTTAACGTATTAAGCCCGGGCGGCATTGTCCGTATCAATCGCTTAAACCGTACTCGATTACAAGCACAGGTGATCGATTTTGTTGAAAGCGTGGTGCAAGCAAAAGAGTTAGTTATTAACCGTAAATCGCAATTTAGACAGGTAATTGAAGATGCAAACGCTGTCTGAAAAAGAATGCATATCGCTGATCAAAAAGCGCCAGTGTTTTCATGCTGAGGTTAACAATGGCTCTTTTATTGTAAAAATTGACGAATACACACCGCTCATTTGCGCTGCGATCCACAACGGGCACAATTTGCGTGCTGAGTTAAATAAGGCGTTCTTGTTGTCAACGCAAGAACGTTTTTATGAAGAAGATCCTTATACCGATGAGCTAATTTCTTCGTTTCCCATTCAGTTAATTGGCAACGATTCGCGCTTTGAATACGATCTCAATCGCGCAAAAACGTTATCGACCTACTTTAAAACCGCTTGGAACAAACAAGTTTGGCAAAAGCCATTAACGCAAAAACAGCGGGCGACTAGCCATGCCAAGCATCAAGCATTTTACAACGTATTAGAAGCCATTGTTAGTGTTATTGAACAACAATATAGCAATGCGATTGTCTTTGATATTCATTCCTACAATTACAAACGAATTGAACAAAACACACCGACCTTTAACATTGGCGCAGGGCAAATCGACGTTGAACGCTGGGGCAAAGTTGTAGGCCAATTTGAACGCCAGCTTAACAAAATTAACTTACCCAATATTGATGTGCGCGCGGCAACCGACGAAGTTTTTCACGGCAGAGGTTATTTAATTTCACATATTAACGCGCATTTTGACAATACCTTGGTATTACCCACTGAAGTGAAGAAAGTCTTCATGGATGAAAGCTCTGGCGAAGTATATCCATTAGTACTTGAAGAGCTAAAAGCCGGTTTTAAAAATGCCATTAGTGAAACCGCCGCGTTTTTCATGCGTCGCTACACTAAAAAAACACGCACGCAAAAAGCCGATATTTTATCGTCAAACATTAGCCCAGAAGTGCTTAATCTTGATAAACGTTTATTTGCCCTGTGCAAGCAGGTTGAAACCTTAAACTTTATCAACCCGATAAATTTAAACGCGCAAAAAAATCGTTTTTTAAAAAAGAACAGTTATCTGCCGCCCAATTTTAACTACAAGCAACTCAACATTAACCCGTATAAGTTTAGAGAAAATCTATACCAACTGCCGGTAGACGACGTTAATGATGCTGACATTCAACAGTTATATCGACATGTTATAGATAACCTTGCCAGTAAAATTGATTTGCTCACCTCGATTGGAACTAGCGACTTTGTTTATAATTCACTGAAATATTATGGTGAACCTAGCCAAACCGATATCGCCAATGCGCGTTTTATTTTGCATTTAAATGACGAACAGCACAGTGAACAAAGCGAGCTTTTAAACGCTGACCAAGCCATTGACTACTTTAGAAACCAAGCACAAGCGTGGGGATTAAAGTGCAAAGTTGAAAAGTCAGGCAAAGTGGTTGCTAAAGCCATGGTGAATAATGAAAAAGCATTACTTTTAATTAATAAAAATGCCCAGTTTAGCGAAAAAGAATTACACGCTTTTGCCTATCACGAACTTGGCATTCATATGTTAACCACCATTAACGCCAAAAAGCATGCGTTGAAAGTATTTAGTTTAGGGTTAGCAGGCAATACGCACACCCAAGAAGGCATTGCCCTTTATAGTGAATATTGCTCGGGGAGTTTAACTATTGCTCGTTTAAAGGTTATTGCGCTGCGTGTTATCGCCGTGCAATACATGCTTGCCCATGGCGATTTTGTTAAAACTTACCATGCGTTAATGACCGAGTTTTCACTTGAAAAAGAGTTTGCATTTACCTTAACCACCCGGGTTTACCGCGGCGGTGGCTTTACCAAAGACTACTTATATTTAACTGGCTTTAGAGACATTTTAACCACGGCAAAACAACAATCTATCGACAACCTACTTGTCGGTAAAACCGGATTACTCGACTTTGAAGTGATCTCAGAAATGGTAGCTCGTGGCATGTTAAATAAACCAAAACCACTATTTGACACAGCTTATCGCCCTTCTGGCAACGAGGTACTCGATTTTGTTGTCAATTCAATTAAATAGCGCTTAGGTCATTAACCTCTTTGCTATCACGTAGGCCTCTTTACATCATTAAGATAAAGTCGAGGGGTCTGCCATTTTCACTTGCTCCCTTTAACTTGCTGCCCTAATACCAATTTGATTAAATATTTAGTCAATTTGGTATAAAGTAAACGTCATCGGTTAATAACTATTATATAAGTGACGCAATGAAGTATTTTGCCTATGGCTCAAATATGTCGACCTTACGATTACAACAACGCGTGCCAAGTGCAAAAAAAATTGGTCGCTATACCTTAAATAAACATCAATTACGTTTTCATAAAGCGAGCACCGATGGCTCAGCAAAGTGTGATGCTTATTTTACAGATAATCATACCGACCAAGTTATTGGCGCATTATTTGAGATGGATAAAAGCGATAAAGTTTTTTTAGATAAAGCGGAAGGCTTAGGCTTTGGTTATGACGAAAAAATGGTGCAAGTTGTCAATGATGACGGCGAATATGTTAACGCATTACTTTATATCGCCACCAATATTAACGCTAACCTAGCGCCTTATTCTTGGTACGTAAACCATGTAGCCATTGGCGCGAAAGAAACCAAGCTGCCCACTGAACAGCTAAACAATATTCTGAGCACCGTTAGCCAAGAAGATAAAGATTTAGCGCGAGATGAACGTGAACGGGCAATATATTTAACAAAGACTTAACAACTAACCTGAGCTCGGCTTAATAAATACTTCTCTAGCCACTACTTTTACTAACTTCCGCGTTAAATTCACTTGCAATAGACCAGCTATTGACGCGTAAATTTGCCTTGAAGTAAGCAAAACCAGCAAGCTAGAGGTTAACATGAAAATATAATCTTATATTTCAACTAGTTAAATATCTCTTAAACCGAGTTCAGGTTAACAAAAATGCCGCGTTGTTCACTAAAAACAACGCGGCATTTTTTATAAAACACGAGTTAACTCGCCATTAAAAGTGAGCGATAGCGCCTAAGAAAACACCGTCAAATTTAATGTCTGAGTAGAAATCATCTATATCTGATAATTCCATATCAACAGAGCGATAACCAAGTTGAATATCTAAATCAATCGCTAAGTTATCTAACAATTCGTAAGCAATACCTACTTGGTAATCTTGTAATTTACTGTCGTCGTAACTGACAATATTACCTTCAGCAAATACATTAAAACCGGTAAACGGTAGGCCAATTACTGTTTTAACATAAAGCATCGGAATGATTGCAGAAAAGTCAGTGTCGGTTGAATTACCTGGGTTAGCGGTTTCAGTAATCACAATATCACCTGAAATATCACGACCGGTTAAACCAAAGTCAAACGCCAATAAGTCATTCGAAAATACTTCATAGTAAAAAGTATAATCGACATAGTTAACGTCAAATACTGAGTCAACTTCACCCGTTACTGTGTCGCCAAAACCAAAATCGGTATCGATAACCGCATTACCTGTAGTATCAAGCGTAGTTGATGCTATTTTGATGTTTGGAATAATTGGAATTGGGTGTTCAAAAGCAATATGAAAGCTGCTTTGCGATTCACCTTGTAAACCAAAATCTTCTTGGTCGTCGGCATTAGGGCCGTCGCCAAATACGCCAGTTGCTTCGTTATCCCAATACTGGCCACCAATGTATAGTCCTAATACATCTGCTTGAACACTGGCAGACATCATAGCTGCAACACCTGCTGCAATTACTGCTTTTTTCATGTTTTATCCCTTACTAAGTAATTCATTTAAGTCGATTAAGGCGGCATTCGCGCGCGAAATATAATTGGCCATTACCAAAGAATGGTTAGCAACTAAACCAAAACCATCACCGTTTAACACCATAGGGCTCCACACGGCTTGCTGGCTATATTCCAATTCACGAATGATTTGTTCTACGCTTATTTTTGCGTTTTTATTTTCTAATACGTCATTAAAGTCTATTTCTACTGCTTTTAAAAAGTGAAGTAAAGCCCAACAAGCACCACGCGCTTCATAAAATTCATTGTCAATTTGCCACCAACTGGTTTTTACCTGCATATTGCTAGCCGTATGCGTCGATTGTTTTGCTTGTGCGTCGCCGGCTAAGTCAATATTAACTTGGTCGCGACCAACACTGGCACTTAAGCGTTGCGAGTAGCTACCTAAACGCTTTTGCACTTTGGCGATCCAATCGCGTAAATTATCTGCACGTGCATAAAATTGTGAGCTTTGGCTATTGACCTCGGTTAGTTCTTGTCGATACGAATAAAGCGCTTTAATCGCTTTTTTGTATTCACTTTCCGCACTCGGCATTGCCCAACTGGCGTGATCAATATTAAATTTTGGATGAGCGGACTTTAAATGAATATTTTCCTTTGATTGCGATTGTGAGCGGCTAAACTCCTGACGCATCACCAAAGATAAATCACGGATCATCTCTAGCGCGCCAAACTCCCATGACGGAATGTTATCTAAGAATACTGACGGCGGTAAGGCGTCGTTAGACAAATAACCACCCGGTTTTTCTAATAAGGTTTCGGCAACACGAATAAGGGCTGTTGTGGTGGTATAGCCAATGACAGGCGCCACATTATCTGCACTGGCATCTTGCGTGACTTCAGTTTGAAGATCGATATTGTCTGGTTCAAAACTCCAAAACACCCCAAGTAAATAAAAGCAGATAATAAGAGCAGAAATAATTGAGACAAATGTTTTGGTGGAGAAATTAATAACCATTATATGCTCCTAATGATGGTGATGAGATGTTTTTCGTTTAAGCCCTTGAATAGGCAAGTTAAGACTGACATCCTTTTGGTTGTCAAAATATAACGTGATTGGCATGGTTTCACCATTAGATAATGGATTTTTTAGATCAAAAATCATTAAATGGTAACCTGAAGGCTGCAATTTAACCTGCTCATTGGCAGCAATAGCGATGAAATCTGTTTGCCGCATCTTCATCATCCCATCAGCCATTAAGTGCTGATGTATTTCAATACGATCACTTAAGCGACTTTTTGCGCCAATAAGTTTAATGGTTTGGTCACTTTTATTCGATATGGTCATATATGCGGCTGAAATAGTGGTGCCGGGGATCGTTTCTTTAACATAGCCCGAACTCACCGTAATTGCTTGTTCAGCACTTGCTAAGAAAGAAATACTGAAAACTTTCAGTAATAAAGTCAAAAATATCACATTTTTTTTCATAACTTGCTATACATCCTTTTTTATAACAATTAAGGTTTATGCATCTGCATTGTAACTAAGCTAAGAGCAAATGAATAACTTAATTCTCACAAATGAAGATCAAGGCGTATTTACCGTCACTATAAATCGTTTTGATAAAAAAAATGCCCTAAATTCATCTATGTATTTGCAACTTTGTGATGCATTTGAATATGCCAATACTAGCGAATCTGTACGCTGTTTATTAATTCAAGGTAACAACGAGTGTTTTTGTGCCGGCAACGACTTACAAGACTTTCTCGAAAATAGCGACGATATCGTCGCACTTAAATTTATTAAAAAGTTGGCTGAATTTAACAAGCCACTTATCGCAGCAGTTGCCGGTGTTGCTGTTGGCATTGGTACTACCTTATTGCTGCATTGTGACATGGTGATTGCCGCCGATAATAGTAAATTTAAATTACCTTTTACTCAGTTAGGTTTATGCCCTGAAGCAGGTTCCAGCTATTTACTGACTCAACGTTTAGGCTATAACAAAGCGTTTGAACTTTTAGTATTAGGTGAATTATTTTTTGCTGAAGACGCGAAAAACTATGGCATTGTCAATCAAGTCACTGCAAAAGATGACGTTATTGCTACAGCAACAAAAATTGCTCAAACCATCGCTAAATTGCCCGCTGATGCGGTAAGTACCAGTCGTAGCTTAATTCGCCAAGCAAGCGATGAAACCTTAAAAATGATGATGGCAAGTGAGGCTGAAGAGTTTATTCGTTTAGTCAATACTCCTGACTGCAAAGCCATTTTAACATCATTTTTTAAGTAATTAGCGCTTTACCTCGTCTGCCTATTAGGTTTAGGTGATTTATAGTCACCTAAACTTTTCTAACACTTTGCTCATAATTAAGCTGATTGACGTTTAGGGTCTCGGGTAAATAACCAAATTAACAAGGCTATTAACAATACCGGCCAAAACACGCCAATAGCAAACATCGCGAAACAGCCGACAATGAGCATACCAATGAATATCATGGTGCCAAATACGCTCAATACAATACCTAAAGCCACTACCACTAAAACCACGGCAACCAATGCTGAAACGCTTATTGCTTTAATTGGCTCAATAAGCTCATTGTCCATGTATACATCAACATTAAATAGGTCAATTATGCTTGCGCCCAATACATAGGTTAAAAATAGCGTGGCAAGAATGGCGAGCATTAACGATTTAAAAAAAGACATAGATACTCCTATTTGTTGATTTTATGTATAGTTCAATAAGTTTTGCTGTTTGGCATTAACACAGTGGCAACAACATAAGCCACACCCGTTGCGGCCGGTAAAGTAATTAGTGCGCATATTGCTGCAACTCGAACACCCCAGCGTGGTAACTGATAATAATTTGCGACACCGGCACATACGCCAGTAAGTTTTTTATGTACCACATCTTTAGCTAACGTTTTTTCCACTGAATAATTACGCTGATAACTCATTATTTTTCTCCTGCTTGCGATAAATGCTTTATATTTTGCTTAAATAGACTAACGCCTGACTGACCATATTGAAGCGCAGCAGCAACGATAAAAAATATTACCGTTGGCGCTAAACAAAAATACAAAGCAAATAGTTGTGAATTTGACATAATCGCCTCTACTTTTACCTAACTATTGGCTACACGTTGCTTAATTTCTTGTAACTCTTTTTCAATAGTATCTTGTGTTTCTAATGCATTAATTTGGCTAGACAAATCTTGGTTTGTTGTCATATCAAACGCTTCAACTTGCGCTTCAACGGCATCCACTTTTTGCTGATAACGTTCAAACTTAGTTATCGCATCTTCGATATTGTGTACCACAGCTTGATGACGCACCTTTAATCGAACTTCCGCTGATTTTTGGCGCATAACATAAGCTTCTTGTCGACGTTTAGCTTCAGTTAACTTTTCTTGTAATCTGGCACTATCGTCTTGGATCTTCGTTAAAATATCGTCAAGTTCCACCATTTCAGCTTGCACTTGTTCCAGTTGCGCAGCCGCTTTATGCTTTTCTGTTAACGCTGATTTTGCTAGGTCTTCTCTACCCTTGCCAATTGCGATTTCAGCTTTAGCTTGCCAGTTAGCGACAGTTTTATTCAGGTTAAGTATTTTACGCTGCAAACCTTTTTTCTGTGCGATTTGCTGCGCTGCTGTCGCTCGTACTTCAACCAAGGTTTCTTCCATTTCTTGAATGATCAAACGGATCATTTTTTCTGGATGCTCAGCCTTGTCTAACATGCTGTTTAAATTTGCATTAACGATGTCGGTAAAACGTGCAAAAATTCCCATTGTCTAATCTCCTATGCCTTGTTCGCTGCAATAAGTTGTGGTTGGTTGTTATCTTCTAACGCTTCTTCAACTTCGATAGTTTGTTCAGTGATAACTTGTTCAGTTTCTTCACTGGTAAGCCATTGCCATGCTGCATCAATTGAAAAAGTATCGATTTCTTGTTGAATATTGCTTTGCACGTTTTGGCTAACTTCATTAATTAAACGTTGACCTTGCGCTGCAATAGTTTGTGCAATGGCTGTTTCAAGTGAAACCGCTTCAGCATTTGCTGATGTTGCAGTTGTCATACCCGCGGCAAATAAGCCAGCAACGATTAAAGTTTTTACCACTGAGTTTTGTTTAGTTAACTTGTTCATTATCTTCATCCTTATAGTTAAATTGGGTTGCTAGACTTCTCGACTTAGCGTGACTTAGTTATTACAAGGCTTGTGCCAACCTTGTAAAAAACTTTAATTCGTTAATTAATAAGGATTTTATTTTTTATCCGAGCAACAGCTAAAAACAAGACATAATATGTCAAGCTAATTTTTGGTGAAAATAACAACTGATGTGGTGAATTTGACCAACAAGAAAAATCAAAAAGCGGCAATTGGCATTTAGTCAGTCACGAATCGCTAAAAAGAGCAGGAAAATAAGAAAGAAGCGCTAATAAGCAAGTAGCAAGTAGCAAGTAGCAAGTAGCAAGAAAAGGATAAGGGAGCAGAAAGTTAACAGCAGCATGAAAACATCACGCTGCTCATTATTTTAAACAGACATTACAAACTGGCAGCGACCACTTGGTTATACGCTTGTTGCAAGGTTTGACCATTGGCGCTCAGATCGCCGGCACATTCACTTAAGGTACGACGAAACTGCCTCGCGCCCGGTAAACCGTTACACAATCCTAGCATGTGTCTAAAGACATGTTGCGCTTTACCGCCATTAGCGACATGACGATCAACATAGTCCGCCATTTGCTCAATCACGTCAGCACGGCTGATCACTGGCGTATTTTCTTGCCATAACACCTGATCCGCTTGGCTGAGCATATATGGGTTTTGATAAACCTCGCGGCCGATCATCACACCATCAAGATGTTCAAGGTGCGCTTTAGTTTCATCTAAGGTTTTAATGCCGCCGTTAATTGAAATGTCTAAGTTAGCAAAATCTTTTTTCACCTGATAAACACGATCATAATCTAGCGGTGGCACATCACGATTTTGTTTAGGACTTAAACCGGTAAGCCACGCTTTGCGCGCATGCACTATAAAGTGCTGACAACCTGCACCACTGACAGTGGTGATAAATTGATGCAAAAACTCATAGCTGTCTTGCTCATCAATACCAATGCGAGATTTTACTGTGATCGGAATATCAACCGCCGCTTGCATTTCACTTACACAGTCGGCAACCAAATTCGGCTCAGCCATTAAACAAGCACCAAAGCGACCATTTTGCACACGATCAGACGGACAGCCAACATTAATGTTAACTTCGTCATAACCGCGTTGCTGAGCAATTTTTGCGCATTCAGTCATCGCTTTAACATCGCTACCACCGAGTTGCAAAACAACCGGATGCTCTTCCTCGTTATAAGAAAGGTAGTCACCTTTGCCAAATAAAATCGCGCCAGTAGTCACCATTTCAGTATACAACACCGTATGTTTAGACATAGTGCGGTAAAAGTAGCGACAGTGACGATCTGTCCAATCCAACATGGGCGCAATAGATAGTTTGTGAGAAATCATAAAGTTAATTAACTTGGCATTTGAAATAAGTAATTTATTCAATGCATTTTTGACAAAAAATTTGTTAAATTATACTGGCTTAATCAATATGGAACAAAGTTAATTTTTATAAGGATATAAAAGTGCATACGGCTAGGTTGTTTTTAATAATACTCATATTTTTCAGTAATCATGCATATGCAGTATCGAAGTGCCAATATGAGTGGAATGCCCTAAAAAAAGTTCAAGAACTACTAAGAAAACAAAGCACTCAAAGGCTAAGAGATCTTGAGCATAAAAAGCACAATACCTATCAAAATTGCCGTAAAGGTAAAAATAAAACGTACAATAAAAAGAAAAATAAACTTAATTTAGAAAATATATACAGCGGCAAAAAACAAAAGGCTTGGCTTAAATACTACCGAACACCACAGTATTGTAAAAACCCGTCAACAGAGAAAAAGCGGGAAGCCTGCATTAAACAACGAAATGATAAAGCCTACCATTTTGAAAGGGTTTGGAGCAGTAAACAACGTTAATATGATAATAGCAAACCGAAACCTTAACGGCTTAAGTGATGGTATTTACGTAATGCGTCACGACAATAATTTACTCGTGAAAAGACTACAGTTATTACCCGAGGGGATTATCAAAGTAAAATCGGATAACAACATGTACGAACCATGGGAAATAAACAAAAAACATTTAAATGGTACGGATATCGAATTAATAGGCCGCGTAGTGTGGTCAGGACAGAGGATGTGATTTTATGGAATACAAAATAAAAAGAAAGACAGTCACGTCCCCAAAAAAGCTTTGTCTTTATAACCCTGACCGTATAGAAGATACAATCGAATTTTTTAATGAAATTGAATCACTATCAAATAACCCAAATTATGCTGTAACAATCGATTTATCAGATTTGAAATATATTAACTCTGCTACAGCAACTTACTTATTCGCTTTAGTTTCAGCCATGCAAGCATATGTATCAATTGATTATTTTAAAATTACACAACCAAAAAACAAGGAGTTAAAGAGAGTATTTTCCGATACAGGCTTACATACGGCTCTTAAACCTGGAGGAAAATCTAAATTAAAAAAATTATGGAAGAATTCAAATTTTCTTTGTGGGAATAACAATGATAGAGCTAAATTTTTAGCCGAAATTAGAAAAAGATTAGACCTTAATGCTTTACCACCAAAACTAATCACAGCAATTAAAGAGACTCTTTTAAATATACATCATCATGCATATCAAGGACCTACAAAGCTACTTGATTATACGTGGTGGTGTTATTTTCAAATTCGTAAGGATGATAAAGGCAGTTATCTTTCAGCCGTCATACTTGATAGAGGCAGCGGGATACCTTTTAATATTAGAAATGAACTTCCTTTATTTGAACACCAAAGCGATAGTGCTTGTTTAAAACATGCAATGACCGAATTTGTAACAACAACTAAAGAAAAAGGCAGAGGAAGAGGGTCAAAGGATATTCAAAGTCCGATATATTCGAACAAAAATGATGTTTTGCTTATCATTAGTGATAAGGTATCTTATGCATATTATGATGAAACTATCCAAAACGGTAAAACAACCTTGGATTTAACACAAGCATTTAAGGGTACATTAGTAGAATGGAAGCTTTATTATTAGGAGGCAACAATATGTCCACAGTTACAATTAACGTTATAGATTATACTAATGATCCTTTTGGACGTTATCAATCTGACGGAGAAGGTAATGGGGCTGAATTTAGAGATAATTATATAGTTCCAGAGCTTGAAAAAGGTAATGACCTTATAATTAATTTAGATGGAATTTTAGACGATGAATATAACTCCTCATTTTTAGATGAAGCATTCGCCAATTTAATTAGAAAAAAAGGTTATAAGTATTCTGAGTTATGCAAAAGATTAAAATTTAAGTCTGTCAATAAAGAGTGGGAAAAAGAAGCTCAATCGTATTTAGATGAATTAAAAGACAAATAATGACTGATTTCTTTAAAGACTATGGTGGATTAATTTCCCTCATAATGCTCATTCTTGGGTGGTTTGTTTTACTTAATTCGACAAAATATATAACATCAAGAAACGAAGCAAAATCTTATATAAATGATTTAACTTCTTTATTAGAAAACGCTTTCAAAGAATCGATTGAGTTTTGGAGTGTTTTCTCGGCTAAAACCGTTGAAGAAAGAAACACATTTTATAAAACAAACGATCTAAAAATACGTCAAATCAGAGATTACAAAAAACTATTAGAAAACTACGATATAATTATTTTAAATTCACATAAACTAAAGAAAATTAAGGATAATTTAACATTATCGCCAGAAACTCATATAATCGAAGACCCCATTAAATTGAAGTCTTACATCCTAAAAAAAACTTCAATGGCTCATCGTGAAGGAAGTAAATATATACATTCTATTCACCAAGCCTTTTTAGACAAATATCCACCGACTAGAAAACCATTAATAGAAAATCTTTTCAAATTAAACTATGTCACAGGCCTTCTTTATGGGGCAATAACTATGGTTATCTATTTTTTGACCGGAAAAGCGATCTTAGGTTAATCATCTAGAACTTATATAAAATGGCGATTTAAATTGATTAAAGTACACCTGAAAAAAAGCAAAACACACCATTAGTACACCTTGCTAGCTCATAAACCTTATATTAGCTTAAAATCTGTCCAATCAAGCATGGGCGCAATGGAAAGCTTGTGACTGATAGGATTAACTGTGTTTAGCGGTTTTACTGGATTAGACACTTTTTTACCTTGAAGAATTAACTGTTTCGTGACGATGATAATTGAGTAAAGCCAAACACGCTCTGTAATGCCGAACTGAAGTCATCGCCGCTAAAAAAACACACCAATTATACAGAGGAAAATAAAAACATTCTGTAAAAACTCGCATGAAAATTAACTAATATATCCATTGTCCAAAACACTGCAGTATAAGCATTTTAAAAGGTGTTAAGTGAGCTAAGATAATTCATCCCCATAATAAATACTCAAACCGGCTTGTTCCTTGGCTTTATACATAGCTTTATCTGCTAATTGAATTTGTGTTTTCGTTGATAAGTCACCTTCAAAATGCACGGCAACACCAATACTTGCTTCAACGGTTAACAGCTTTTTTTGAATTTTATATGGCGAATTAAATTCTTGCTCAAGCTTGGTCGCCATTCGCTTAACTAAATGTTGCGAATCAAGATTACACATCACCACAAGAAATTCATCGCCACCTAAACGGCTAATAATATCAGACTCTCGAATACAGTTTTTTAGTCGCTTCGCTGTTTGAACCAATACGCTGTCACCGACTGTATGACCATGGGTATCGTTAAGCTGTTTAAAATTATCAAGGTCAATATAAACAAAAGCGGTGTAACATTTTTTACGCTGCTTTTCTTGTTCCAAGCGTTTAAGTTTCTCGTTCAGTACTCTTCGGTTAGGTAAATTAGTCAGCGGATCTAAATTTAGTCGTTGATAGGTTTCGATTTCTTTTTGTTTACGTTTTGATATATCGCGCGCAATGGCCAACAAGTAACTGGCGTTATTGTATTCTTGAATACTTACATTTACCTCGATAGGAAACTCGGTACCGTCTTTACGCGTGTGGCTTGACTCGATTAAGATATTACCGACTTTTTTCATGCGCTCGACATGCGTTTGCCAGCGCTGTTGGTCGTCAAAGTTATGATTGATATCTGAGACTTTCATACTGAGCAGTTCAGCTTTTGTGTAACCAAGTCTGGTAAAGGCTAAATCATTGCAATTTAAGATCCGCCCAAATTTCCCATCAATCACATAAATGGCATCGTTAGATTGATTAACAAGCTGGTTTAATAAGATTTCAGCAGCATCAGATTTTTTAATTGCCGTTAAGTCGATTATTTGCGAGACATAACGTTTAATTGTCCCGTTTGGGTCAGCTTGCGCAACAATATTTAGCTGTGCATAAATGGTATGACCGAGTTTATGCTTGTAGCGTTTTTCAATTTTTATTGGTGTGAATGGTGCTTTTTTCAGGTGTGAGCGAATTTCTTTGTTTACTTCAATATCGTCAGCATGAGTAATAATAACCTCATCGGCATAAATCGAATCGCCTTCATACCCCAGCATTTTACACAAGGCAGGATTAACATATTCAAACTTACCGTCTGGATACGAAAGGATCATTGGTACCGGGGTAACCTCAAACAACCGATAAATAGAATCTTCTAATTGAGAATACTCTGACTTCATTACTTCTCACTACGTCATTAATGCTAAGTTATCTTCTCCTTTAACAACACGAAATCATCCTAGCCTATAAGTATAGTTCATCATAATAATTTTTCTGCGCTGGCTAAGAAGTTCATAAAAGCGTTTTAAAACTGCGCGGTAAAATGTTGAAAACAAAAAGCCGATTTCAGCTTTTGCTTGGCTATGGTACACTGAAAAAAATCGTCTAAGTTTAGTGAACATGTCAACTGAAACACTTTTAGAACAAGCAAAAGAAGTATGCCAACAACGCGGCGCACGTTTAACGCCAGCAAGAGAGCAAGTATTTTTATTGTTAGCGCAGCATGAAAATGCCGTTGGAGCATACGATCTACTCGACGAATTAAAAGCAATTGACCCTTCAGCCAAGCCGGCAACCATTTATCGAGCACTCGATTTTTTAAGCCAACAAGGCTTTGTGCATAAAATTGAATCTATCAATGCGTTTGTTTTATGTCACCACTTTAGTGAATGCAACCATCCAGTGCAGTTACTTATTTGTGATACTTGCGGTCATGTTGAAGAGATTCAGTCAACCAACTTAGATCTTGCTTTGCGTTCAATGGCGGATGCCAGTCGTTTTAGCATAAGTCATCAAATCGTTGAAGCGCATGGAAAATGTCAAACTTGTCAGTAAACTAGCGCCTATTTTTATCCAATAATAGGCCATCGTTTTATGTACGCCATGTTTGGCACATCACACCACAGATTTCATAAACCACAGCTATTAACTCGCACTGAAACGTACACGTTTTTATCCTCTGTGAACTTCAAGTGAATGAAAAGACACAACATCTTGAAATTATTCATCAAATTACATTGCACGACATAACACACGCAGTTGCCAATAAAACCAGAAATAGTTTTCAGTTGCTGATCGCGAAGATGAAAAAAACATTCAAGAATATGTCGAACAACACTTTAATTTATATGACAAAGGTAATAAGCTGACCATTAACTGAGTAGGAATCGAGTTAAACAAAGGACTGACTTTTGTTGACCAAGCCGTGAAAAAGCAAAACTTTTTAGGCAGTTTAGTGGTAAAAAACCAGATCCTCGTCGATACTTATGCTAAATAAATAAATACTGTGAATTATCAAGATGCTGTCGTAAGTGGAAGTCTAACTTTTACGGCAATTCAATGTAGTGTAAAAATTGCTAACAATTAATGTAATTGATTCATTTACATTTACTATAAAAGCTTGCAGAATCAGAACAGTATTATAAAAAAACTTAAGCCTTAGGTAACTTTCATGAATGTAGAGTTTATCAACCCCTTTTTATCTTCGATGCTAAACGTAATGTCTACGATGGCTCAAATGGAATTGAAACCAGAAAAACCCAAGCTAAAGAAAAATGAAGTAGCGCAAGGTGATGTTTCCGGTTTAATTGGCATGGTGAGTGATCAGGCGAAAGGCTCTCTGTCTATAACGTTTGAAGGCAGCTTAGCGTTAGCCACCATGAAAAATATGGTTGGTGAAGCACCTGATGAAGTGAACGAAGAAATTACCGATTTAGTGGGTGAAATCACCAATATGGTTACCGGCGGTGCCAAACGTATGTTAAGTGAAAAAGGCATCGAGTTTGATATGGCGACACCTATGGTAGTTTCTGGAAAAAACCATAGCATTAAACATAAAGCTGAAGGCGCCGTAGTTATCATTCCGCTAGGCTCTGAATTTGGTAAAGCCTATATCGAATTTAGTTTCGACTAATCGACCAATAACAGCCAAATAAAAACCGCATTTTATTGCGGTTTTTTTATGGCTAACCATTTGTTGCTATCAAATAGACTTTCTTTTTGCCCAACCTTAATCAATCACTTCTAGCCATAAACGTTTATCGTGTGTGATCTGCTTGGTTTTTTCAGAAATAAGTGGGTTCTCTAGCACAAAGACACTACGTCTGTTCGGCTTTGATTTTTCAATAATATTAGCCGTTATTGGATGGTTATTAAAAAGCTCATCCATTTCACCACTAGCCACTATTGCCGCCATGCCTTTATTTAAACGGTCAATTAACCGCTTATTGTTGTTATTAACAAAGAAATAAATAGGCGAAACGTATTTTAATAATAAATGCTGTTCAACAGTTAGGTCACTATTGCCTTGCACCTCATGCCAAGGCTCATGTAGCGCTCTAGGAAAGTAATCAAATCGCTTTTTGGCTAGCATTTTAAGCAGATAATTGTCGTAACCTCTAACCACATCAAAGCTGTTATGTTCGAGAATGTCACTATCAGGCCAATTGTAACCTTGACCAACAGACATACTCGTTAGTTGTTCAAAACTGATATTTTTCGAAAATTTATTTTGTTCATTGGCTCGTATAATAAAAATACGATAACCCATCATGCCTTTTAACAAAGGCACGTAAATCGCCGTTAACCGTTGCTCTAGGTCTTTACTGGTCATTCGCCATGTTAGGTCGATGATCTTATTATTTTCCAACATGCTTGAGGTTCTAGCCTGTGCCATTTCAATGGCGACAGGGGTTAAGGTGTATTCACCAAAGTCCTTTTTAGTTTTCTCTAACGCTAGGGTTAATAAGTCAACAAAATAACGTGTTTTAGGGTCTGGGTATTCTTTAGAGTCGACATAGCGAATTTCGTCATTTGCTGTGCAGTGAACGCTGAAAAAACAAAACAGAGCGAGCCAGAGTAATTTATTCAAACGCTGTCCTTGTATAATTATTTTTCTTAAGTCGAAACAATTTAACTATAGCCAAAGTTCGGTATTTATAAAGTTTATTTGGATCAAAGATTCTGCATTATCACGTATTAAACATTCTCAACATTTTTGAATTATGCTATATTCTTGCTCCAAATTTTCCGGTTTTAATTTGGCTAAGTTAACAGCAGTTAATTAGCTTATTTCGTACACTTAGGTATTTCTTTAATGATGAATTTTCAAGGTAGTCATATTTTATCTGTTTCCCAACTTGACCGAGAAGCAATTGCTCGAATTTTACAAGTTGCAGGTCAAATGGCGCCTTACGCGTTACGCGAAAAACGTTGTCATGTATTAGACGGTGCGATTTTAAATAATCTATTTTTTGAACCAAGCACCCGCACCCGAGTAAGCTTTGGCGCTGCCTTCAATTTACTCGGTGGTTTTGTTAGAGAAACCGTTGGCGAAGAGAACTCCTCACTTAGCAAAGGCGAATCATTATTTGATACCGCGCAAGTGATTAGCGGCTATTCCGATGTGATCGCCATGCGTCACCCTAAAATGCACTCGGTCGCAGAATTTGCCGAAGGTAGCACGGTACCGGTAATTAATGGTGGTGACGGTGCAAATGAACACCCAACACAAGCTTTACTTGATTTATTTACTATTCAGTCTGAAATGGCGCCTTATCAAAAAGGCTTAGACAACTTGCACATTACCTTAATGGGTGATTTAAAACATGGCCGAACGGTGCATTCATTGTCCAAGCTGTTAAGTTTATATAACAATGTCAAAGTGACTATGATTTCACCTAACGCATTGCAAATGCCAGATAATGTCATTTCAACACTGAGCAATGCTGGTCATGAAATTGTCGTCACTGATAAAATCGAAGGTAATTTGGCCTGCGACGTCATTTATCAAACACGTATTCAACAAGAACGCTTTGCCAGTAAAGACGAAGCTGATTTATACCGCGGTCACTTCAGCTTAAATAAAGAAATTTATCAACAGTACTGCAAAGAGCACACGGTGATCATGCATCCGCTGCCGCGTGACTCTAGACCTGAAGCAAACGAATTAGACACCGACTTAAACGAATTAGACAATTTAGCTATTTTCCGTCAAGCCCAAAATGGCGTATTAGTGCGCATGGCACTATTTGCCTTAACATTAGGCGTTGACGAAAAGTTAACTCAATATGAAAAACCAGTGACTTGGTTTACTAATAAACAGGCTCGTAAATAACAGCCCTTTAATCTATACAAAAGCGAACAACAATTATGCAACATTCTGATCAATTATTTGAAAATGCAAAACAAATTATTCCTGGTGGCGTAAATTCGCCAGTACGCGCTTTTAATGGCGTAGGTGGAACGCCATGCTTTATTAAACGTGCTGAAGGCGCTTATATTTACGACGCTGACGACAAAGCTTACATCGATTATGTAGGTTCTTGGGGACCAATGATTTTAGGTCATAACCACCCTGCGATTTTGAATGCCGTCATTGAAACTGCGCAAAACGGTTTAAGCTTTGGTGCACCAACCGAGCTTGAAATTACCATGGCAGAAAAAGTGCGTGAACTTGTGCCGTCTATGGAAAAATTACGCATGGTAAGCTCTGGCACCGAAGCCACCATGAGCGCAATTCGCTTAGCCCGTGGTTACACCGGCCGCGATAAAATTTTAAAATTTGAAGGTTGTTACCACGGTCACGCTGACTCGTTATTAGTAAAAGCCGGCTCTGGCGCATTAACCTTAGGCGTACCAAATTCACCAGGTATTCCAGAAGATTTTGCCAAGCACACATTAACTGTTAGCTACAATAATATTGAAGAAGTTAAAGCGGTATTTGAACAATATAGCGACGAAATCGCCTGTATTATTGTTGAACCCGTTGCCGGTAACATGAACTGTATTCCGCCAGTACCTGGCTTCTTAGAAGGCTTACGCGCTATTTGTGACGAATATAAAAGCGTATTAATTCTTGATGAAGTCATGACCGGTTTTCGTGTCGCATTAGGCGGCGCACAAGCACACTATAATGTTGTGCCAGACTTAACCACCTTAGGTAAAGTTATTGGCGGCGGCATGCCTGTAGGCGCATTTGGCGGTAAAAAAGAAATTATGGATTACATTGCCCCAGTTGGCCCTGTGTACCAAGCAGGTACGTTGTCAGGCAACCCAATCGCGATGGCTGCTGGCTTAGCCGCATTAAACGAATTATCACAAGGTGATAAACATGCTGCACTTAGCGCAGCCACTGAAAAATTAGCGATGGGCTTTAAAGCTGCTGCTGAACGTAACGGTGTATCCCTTAGTATTAACTACGTTGGCGCTATGTTTGGTTTCTTCTTCACTGATGAAGAAAAAATTACTAGCTACGCACAAGCAACCGCCTGTGACGGTGAAAAATTCAAACGCTTCTTCCACTTAATGCTTGATGAAGGTGTTTACCTTGCACCATCAGCGTTTGAAGCGAGCTTTTTATCAACAGCGCATACAGAAAAAGAACTAGAAGCGACATTAGCTGCAGCAGACCGTTGTTTCGCTAAACTTTAACAGCTAGAAGCTAGAAGCTAGAAGCTAGAAAGCATAAAACCCCTATCGAGATTCGCTAGGGGTTTTCTTTTGTCTTTAAACAATGTTTAACGACCTGTAAAAGAGTTTGCTAAGATACAAAATTAACGTTGTAAATGACAATATAGCAATAGGGATAATTTAAGATGTGGCAACAAATTGAATTTTCAATCGCGGCGAAAAAACGTGGATTCCATCTTATTACCGACGAGGTTGAACGACAGCTTAATCAATTTCCTGCGGTAGAAGTTGGCATGGCGCATATCTTTATCAAGCATTCGTCAGCTTCGCTGACCATAAATGAAAATGCCGACCCGACCGTTCGAGTTGATATGGAGTCACACTTTAATAAATTTGTCCCTGAAAATGCTCCGTATTATCGCCATACCTATGAAGGACCAGACGATATGCCCGCCCACATTAAAGCCAGTACCCTCGGCAGTAGCATTACGATTCCGGTAACAAGTGGGCGTTTAAATATGGGCATTTGGCAGGGCATTTATTTAGGCGAACATCGTGACCATGCTAGCAGCAGAACCTTGGTTTTGACCTTACAAGGCGAATAGCGCTTAGTTTTCGGTTTTTAGTTTCTAGCTTTAAACTTTCCACTTGCAGCTAAAAACTTGCAGCTCTAAAGCACGTCTACCTGCACACGACGAGTAATATTACACAAAAGCTCATAAGGAATGGTGTCTGCGTGTTCAGCAATTTCTTCAACCGGTAAACCTTTACCCCAAAGCGTGGCGATATCACCAATGTTCTCTTGCGCATTTATACCTAAATCTACGGTGATCATATCCATTGCCACGCGGCCAACTAAAGGCACTTTTCGGCCATTAATTAATACGGGTGTGCCATTGCCGGCATGGCGCGGATAACCGTCGCCATAACCGATGGCAATTACGCCAATAATGGTTTCTTTATCGCTTACCCAAGCTCCACCATAACCTACGGCTTCACCCGCTGGAATTTTACGCAGCGCAATTAGACTTGATTGCAAGGTCATTACCGGTTCAATACCAATTTCATTGGCACTGTCTTGAGTTGAAATCATCGGCGATACACCATAAAGCATTAAACCGGGGCGTAACCACTGATAATGGCTTTCTGGCCAAGCAAAACACCCGGCCGAATTGGCCATAGATTTTTGTTCTTGATAATTTGCCGTTAATTTTTCAAATATAGCGATCTGCTGTGTGGTTGCTTGATTGTTTTTTTCATCTGCACAAGCCATATGACTCATTAAAATAAGATCAGCATGAACATTTTTTGATTGGCTCAGCTTTTGATAAAAAATGTCAAAATCTTCAGGGTTAATCCCTAAACGGTGCATGCCGGTGTCGATTTTAAGCCATACCTTTAACGGTTCAGCTAAGCTTAAATTGTCATCGGTAATAGCTTCAAGTTGCTCATGATTATGCACGATAGTTTGCAAGTTATGTTCAGCAAGCTTTGAGATATCTTTGGCATCAAAAAAGCCTTCAAGCAAAACAATCGGCTTTACCACTCCGGTCGATCTTAGTGCGAGCGCTTCATCGAGTCGCGCAACACCAAATGCATCGGCTTGGCTATTTTGTTCGATCAGTGTTTTCGCAATTAATTCTAAGCCATGCCCGTATGCATTTGCTTTGAGTACGGCTAGAATATTGGCTGTTGGCGCGAGCGCTTTTACTACGTTAAAGTTATTGGCTAACGCTTGACGATCGATTAACGCGGTAGCAGTTCGTAAACTCATACTTGTTTAGTCTTCCTCAAGTACATGTGAACCTGCATAGTTGTCAAAACGTGAGAACTGGCCTTGGAAGGTAAGCGGCACACGCCCAATTGGACCGTTACGCTGTTTACCAATAATAATTTCTGCCATGCCTTTAAATTCAGAATCGTCGTGATAAACCTCATCACGGTAAATGAACATGATTAAATCGGCATCTTGCTCAATCGAACCTGACTCACGTAAATCTGAGTTAATTGGACGTTTGTCCGAACGTTGCTCCAAGCCACGGTTCAGCTGAGAAAGCGCAACTACCGGCACTTGTAATTCTTTTGCTAAGGCTTTTAACGAGCGAGAAATTTCAGCAATTTCTAGAGTACGGTTATCAGAGAATTGCGGTGCACGCATTAATTGCAAATAATCAATCATGATCAGGCTAATACCGCCATGATCACGAGCAATACGACGGGCACGCGAACGAACTTCCGTTGGCGTTAAACCAGCAGCGTCATCAATATACATTTTGCCACTTTCTATCAATAACCCCATGGTTGACGATAAACGCGCCCAGTCTTCATCTTCTAGCTGACCGGTACGAATTTTAGTTTGGTCAATACGGCCCAATGAGGCGAGCATCCTCATCATAATTTGTTCTGAAGGCATTTCCAGCGAGAAAATAAGCGCGGGATGTTCTTGCGTCATCGCGGCGTGTTCGGCCAAGTTCATCGCAAAGGTGGTTTTACCCATGGAAGGACGTGCGGCAACAATGATCAAATCAGACTTTTGCAAACCTGCGGTCATTTTATCTAAATCAGCATAACCACTTGGCACACCGGTAACACCACCTGATGGCGCCGAACAAAGCTTTTCAATACGGTCGACGGTTTTTTCTAAAATGGTGGTTAGGTTTTCTGGGCCTTCAGATTTATTAGCGCGTTGCTCGGCAATGGCAAACACTTTGGTTTCAGCAAAATCGAGTAGCTCAGCACTAGTGCGCCCTTGAGTATCGTACCCTGCTTCGGCAATTTCATTAGCGACAGAAATCATTTCGCGCGTAACCGCGCGCTCACGCACAATTTCTGCATAGGCAACAATGTTAGCGGCACTTGGCGTGTTTTTCATCATTTCAGCGAGATAGACAAAACCGCCGGCATCTTCTAATTTTTGATCGTTTTCTAACGCTTCCGATAACGTAACCAAATCGACTGGATTACCCAGTTCAATTAATGACGCAATGCATTCAAAAGCAATACGATGTGAACGTGAATAAAAGTCTTGTGCGACGACTCTTTCACTCACACGATCCCAAGTTTCGTTATCAAGTAATAAACCGCCAAGTACTGACTGCTCAGCCTCTAACGAGTGAGGTGGTACTTTTAAATCATCAACTTTTTTATCTTGCAAAAAAGACTTATTTTTAGAAAATTTTGCTGCCTTATTGTCGGCCATTGGCTTACCTTTCACTTATACCTTTCATCTAGGTGTCTAAATGTCATCACCTGCTGAACGGGTATTTTAGCGCAATTAATTTAGCGCGTGTTGATCTTTGGTGTATCTTTTTGCAGCAGTATATTGCGTATTTAGACAAGGCAGCGCCTATGCAGTGTGGTTGTTCCACATAAATAGGCGATAAACGCTGTCATTAAGATTTTTTTAAACTAAATTTATACCGCAAAAGGTCAACACGCTCTAATAAATGCGTAATTTTTAGGGCTGCTAATGTAGCAGATTACGCTATTAATTCACATAAAAAGACAATTAAACTCAACGAATGTCGCGGCAATTAATCATCCTGTTTAATGAGTTGTCGATAGGAATTTGGCTAGGAAATATATCAAGAGAATATTGAGTGAGGATATTGAATGATAATAAGAGCGGGCTGAACCTTGCCGCCTAATGCCGCATTAGCTCAACACGCTCTTGCCTTAATCTGTACTAGCTCAGAACTTACAATATGAGTGTCAGTTATTTTTTAGTATAGAGTTCAACGTCGCCACTGACAGTGGTTGCTCGTATTGAGCTGCTCGCATTGCCAGTTTCAAAATTAAGCTTAGCACTTGGACCATATTTAGCCTCTTGAGCTTTGTCATGGGTAATCTTGTTAGAAAAACTACCACCAGCGCTGCTACTCAATCGAAAACTTGCTTGAACATTTTCTTGCAATCCAAGTTTGTAGTCGCCGCTAACACTTGATAATTTAACATTGCCGTCGTCGTTTAATTCGAACTGACTGTCAACATCACCACTAACAGTAGCCACCACTAATTCGTCTATTTTTGCCAAGTTCGCTTCAACATCGCCTGAAACGGTATTAAGAAAAACTTCATTGGCATCTGATGAGGTTTCAATACTGCCACTAACCGTTTTAAGTTGCAGGCGCCCTTGAGAGCTCTGGTCGTCAATTTCACCGCTCACGGTTGATATATTGATTTTTCCCGATAAATCTTTACTTTCAACGTCACCACTTACGGTGGTAAGTTCAATATAGTCAACAAGTTGATCTACCTTTACATCTCCACTCACTGTGCGTATCTCAGCGCTACTGTTGGTATTGGTTACGCTAAGATCTGTTGAAACACCATTAAAAATCACTTTAATGCCCTGCGGTATATTAATATCTAGCTTTGAGCCGTTACCGCGATCATTGCCATCTAAATGACGAGGCACTTTAACTTTTATCAGTAATTGTGACCCTTGTTGCTTAAAAATAAAGTCTTCCGTTTGATCATCTAACTCACCTGTTACGGTAACTTTATCTGATGAGCCACCAGTAACCTTTATATCGCCACGTACATTTTCAATCTCTATTTGGCTCACCCCTGAAGCCGAAAGGCTTTGGTCAATTTTTTCGCCAGCACTTACTGGCAAAACTGCCGCCATTACTAGACCTAACGTTATGTTTTTAACAATATTCATATTCGCCTCTATCATCCATAGTTAACAGTACCGCTAAATGTGTTGCCATTGCGGGGTATAAAGTTTCTCAATTAATTCGAGTTCTTGCTTTTGAGTCCAATCAAGCAGATTAATTAAATCGACATTGTTTTCATCATTTGCTAATGCTTGTTTAATTGCCAAGCGTGCACTTTTTAGTTGCTTAAGTTGCTCCTGCATCGCACTCGGTAATTCATTTATTTTCGGCTGACCTAGGCTCACTAATAGCGTCACTTTTTGTTGCTCAAAATTTTGCTGCATCAAGGCGACAAGTTCACCTGAACTTACCCCAGTTGTCGGCGATAGATTAACGAGATAGCCGATAAGCATGACCGCTGCAAATGATGCTGCCGTAGCCCAAACAACCGCTAAGGGACCTTTCTTTTCATCAACAACAGGCGCATGAGATTGCTGCTCTATCGCTCGTTCAATACCTAACCATAAATCTCTATCGGGATTAATTTCATCCGGTAATTGGGCAATTTTTTGTGCTAATGCCTGCTCAGCAGTTAATTTTTTCATTGCTCAATCCACTCTTTTAATAATTGCTTGGCTCTATGGTATTGCGCCTTACTTGTGCCAACCGCCATACCTAGCATATTGGCAATTTCTTCATGGCGATAACCTTCCACCGCAAACAAAACAAACACTAATCTGGCTCGCTCGGGTAATCTCAAAATATGTTTATCAAGTTCGTCAAGTTCAGACAGCTCAGTTGTTGACTCAACACCTTGTTGCTCTTCAATACTAAATACACGTTGCAACCAGTTTTTTTGGGCACGAATATGCGCTAATACCACACGTGTGGCAACGCTATGTAGCCAAGTCGAAAATTTGCTATCGCCTCGAAAACTGCCGAGGTTTTGCCAAACTTTGACAAAAGCTTCTTGGCAAACATCTTCAGCACTTTCTTTATTGGCTAACATACGAAAACACAATGCGTACACTTTGCCTTGGTGGCTTATATAAAGCTGATGAAAAGCATCACGGTCGCCTTGCTGAGCTTTAGCAATCCATTCAAGCTCATTGTGCTCTGTCGTTGGCAAAACCAGCACTTGGCTGCTACTGATGTTGGTATTATCCAATCGATATACTCGTTGTTTTTGTTAGTTAAATGATTAGATGCAGTATGCAGGAAAAAGGTTTAAATAAAAGTTCAGTTTTTTTATAAAAGTTAAAAGACAAACAGCTTTGGGCAAATCTCAGGCATAAAAAAAGCGCCAAACAGGCGCTTTTTTTCGGCTAATTAAGCTGGAATTACTTCGAGCTAAGTGCGCCAAAACGTTTGTTGAATTTATCAACACGACCACCAGTTTCAGCAGCTTTTTGCTTACCAGTGTAGAACGGGTGACATTCTGAACAAACATCTAAGTGAATATCTTTACCGCGAGTAGAGCGAGTTGTAATAACGTTACCGCAAGAACAATTTGCTTTGATCTCTACGTATTTAGGATGAATACCTTCTTTCATGGGATACCTCTGTTTAAGGCCGCATCGCCACTTAGTCTATTGCTAAGCACCATACGAGTTAAAAATAATGGGGGCGAATAATAAAGGATCGTTACCACTACTGCAACTTAAATCGGTAATTTTTTGAACAAAAAACCATTCAAAGTAAAAATACAAAAAAATTCCCGTTAAAAGCGCAATGCTTTGGTTGTAAACACCCTTATGTGCCAATAAAAAAAGCCTTAAATAATACTATTTAAGGCTTTCATTTCACTGTTTAGTCATTTACTTAACAGCTTACTTAGGTCTTAAGTTAACGACCAAGTTACTTAGGCGTGTACCAAATTGGTGTTGTGTAAGCACGCTCTTGAATCGTAGTAGCAACTTCTGGTGGTAATTCTTTACCAAATACTTTCGCATCTCTTGTTGTCCAACGCGGAGTAGGAATTTCTAATACACGTACGTAGTAGAAAGCATGCTCAGCTGCGTCGAAATCAGGGTCTTGCCAGTATGCTTGTAAAGAAGCAGCACCAATAGAGTTATTGTAGCTAGAGTCTTTCACGTTAACAGTATTGCCAACAGGTGTTTTACAACGACCATCACTACCGATCTTACGATCATCAGATACGGCTACGTCATAAATACGCTCATGTTTCTTACCGTTTTTGTCGAACCAACCTTTAACCACTTGTACACGGTCTAGGTTTGCACTGTAAGAATCTTTAAGTGCTTTGATCAGTAACTTAGGCGCTTTGTTGCTATGCGCTAAATCACCACCCATAGGTACACCGTTATCGTAGCCGTGATCAGCAAAGTCAGAGCGGGTTAAATCTTCTTCAGTGAAATCATAACCACCGAATACACGAACACGCATTCTTGGGCCGGTAGTCGCGTAAGTTTCTTTGTTTGCCATCGCATCCCAAAGTGCTTCACGGGTGTTTTCACGTGCCCAGACAGCCGCTAAACCAGAGCCTGAAATTTCAGAAGCGTATTGCTTAATTTCTTCAACACCGGTACGTGCAGTAATCACTTCTTTAAAGCGAATTGGGTGAGCCGTTGGCTCTAATAAACTTACTTTACCGAAGTAGTTGTCTTCTTCAGCAGAAGCAATACTGGTGTGGGAGTCAGTTGAACCTACCATACCGAATTTAAATGGGTTAGCACCTAGTTTTTCAGTGTATTCTAAACCGCGCTTGTATGCTTCACGTGCGTATTCACGACGTAACATATCCGGCTGTTTAGGCTCTGGACCAAAGCTACCTTTGTCCATGGTTTCAAAATCAGCAAATTCATCTTCAGGCGATAAGAAAGGATGCGCTTCACCGTCACCTTTCATTTGCGTAACTTCGTAAAGTGGTTCCCACTTCATACGACGCTCTGCGTATTCTTTGTCGAATGCTTTTTTAGTACGTAACGTAATATCGTCAAACATTAAGCCGTTTGAAAGGTTACCGTTATGAGGGATAGCAAGCATTCTACCGCCAGTATCTTTTTCATACGCTTCCATCCAATCCCATAAACGCTCAGGGTCTTGAGCATCGTATTGAGAGATAGGTGTAATTTGGTCAGCTTTGGTTTTGCCGTCACGGAAAATTACGTTACGGTGTAAGTTGTTACCACGTTCTTGTAACGTCCACTCAAAACCAATAAACGCAGTAAATAAACCTGGTGTATTGTATTTTTCTGCAGCCGTTGTTGAACGATGCCACATAGTGGTTAATAACTCAGATTGCTCTTTTAGTGGATCATCTAAGTCGTTTAATCTTTTAGCCCACATGTCGTATGCGATACCAATAGACTCAGCCGTACCAACTTTAGAGATATCATGAATTTCTTTACCCCATTTACTTGCTAGTAATGAAGGGTTAGATTCTTCGATTAATACTGAAAGACCCATGTTTTCTGCGTGATCGGCAACCACCAAGAAATCAAGAGCACGTGTTAAACGTGTGCTAATTCCGTGGCTTGATACCACTTGCTCGCCACGAGCAAATTTATACGCTTCTTCTGGGCCTAACGTATTACCAATTAAGCCAGCATCAGTAGAATAGCTTGTATGTAAATGCGTATCACCGAAATATACATCAGTTGCATGCTCTCTATCCGCATTTGGCGAATATCTTACATCGTTTGAAGCATACTCAATGCCGCCTTCGTTAGCTAAAGCAACAGAGCCTTGGCCAAGAAGCGCTAACATGATCAGATAGTTAATCTTTTTGATTTTCATAATGTTTACCGCGATAAGTAGTTAAAAATAATGTTCATGTTTCAAAGTTTTTACCAAAACATTTAAATTAAGCCCCAATCCATGGCGACAAATAATATTTAGCTTAGACCTTTTTTGCTATTTCAGCCTATAAAATGGTCAGAATAAACTGTTTAATTTTATAACAGCTTAAGACTAGTCGGACCTTTGGGGTTCAGCAAGCTAAATTGTAAAATAATGTGTTACATTATATGTTTAGTTATTCATTAATTGTTTCTATAAAATCAACCAGGATTTATAAATACTTTTAATGTTTTGGCTTCAGTTAGATAATACTATTGGTTAAATATTGAATATATAGCGCGATATTTTTATGTTTCATAAATGAAATTTATAAGTAAGAGTTAATGAATTTAGACCTGAACTTAATTAAAACCTTTTTGCAAGTACATCAAAGTGGCTCTTATACCACAGCAGCTGAGCAGTTAAATTTAACTCAGCCTGCCATTAGTGCCGCGATAAAAAGGTTAGAGCGTGAGATAAACAGTCAGCTATTTATTAAACATGGTCGTGGCATTAAAGCGACAGCGCAAGCCGATAAACTTGCCAACCGATTTCATCAAGCACTTGACGATATTGAAAATGCAATTGTCGAGCGAGAAACGTTTAACTTGTATGTTTCCGAAGTTCTACTGCATGTAATGCCACTGTCAGACAGCTTGGTATATAAAGAGCCTCCGCTAAATCAATACGAAATTTTTCAAGACATTCGATTACAAAAAGTAGACCTTGCCATTGGTGTAGTAACCAACAAAGATTCTTCATTAGTCTTTGAAGAAGCTTACAGTGAGCCGGCTGTGGTTATTTGCCGAAAACATCACCCTAGAATACAAACGCAGCTCACCGAACAAGACTTTTATCAAGAAAAGCATATCGTGCACACGTTAAAATGGGACAAAATGAGCGGCTTTGAATATGGCGCTTTGGGGCCAACCAAAGAGCGACAAGCCAGCTTAACCATCAGTTCAGTATCGGCACTTGCCATGCATGTTTCTCAAAGTGACAGTTTGGGTATTGTTTCGCGCGCCTTTGCCAAAAAATGGCAAAAGATGTTGGCATTGAATATCTTTCCATGCCCGATCCCTTTGAAAGATCTTAGTTATAGCTTTGTTTACCATCGCCGATATATCAACGACAAAGCGCACAAAACCATGCGAGACAAACTAAAACAGCAACTGCAAAGCATCAATGAATAATCAATAATCTGCTCATTCTGCAAATTGCCTCTTGGCAGTTATGCTTTAGCACGTCAAAATAGAGTATTGTTCATCACTAGAAATGTCATGTCTGCACAGTATTTACAAGTCGCCGTTCCTGTTCCAATGCGTCAATTGTTTACGTATAAAGTTCCAGAGGAATTAATCTCTGAAATTAACGTAGGCGAACGCGTTATTGTGCCTTTTGCTAATCGCCAAGTGATCGGCATTGTGCTTGAAATACAAAGCCATTGTGATGTTCCCGAAAACAAACTGAAAACGATTTTGTCCCGTATTAATGACAATTATCATTTCGACCCACTACTGTTGGCATTTGTGCGCCGCTGCGCCGAATATTATCATCACCCAATTGGCGACGTATTTCAGCAAGCGCTACCGGTATTACTTAGACAAGTTGAACAACCGGACGTTGCCCCCACTCAGCTTTGGCATAGCGCAACTGACATTACTGATGACGCACTAAGCAAACTCAAAAAGCGCGCTTCAAAACAGCTTGCCTTGTTTCAATTAATTGCCTCACACCAGGGGTTATCTTGGCCTGAGCTCAGAACACTCAACTACAACAAAGCGCAATTAAAAGCATTAGCCGACAAAGCACTCATTATTAAAAAACCTGCCGAGATCAAAACCTTTGCTTGGCAAGAAAATGCCTTGGCCACCGACAATAAGCTTAACTTGTCGGTTGAACAGGCGGTTATTGTTGCGGCAGTTAAACAGTCGCTCAATCAATATGCTTGCCACCTTGTTGAAGGGGTCACCGGCAGCGGTAAAACTGAAGTTTACTTGCAAGCAATGGAACAAGTACTCGCGAGTCATCAACAAGTTTTAGTATTAGTGCCGGAAATTGGCTTAACGCCGCAAACCCTTAGCCGATTTGAACAACGCTTTAAAGTGCCCATTTATTTACACCATTCTGGGCTAAACGATAAAGAACGGCTAGACACATGGTTAAGTGCCCAGCGTGGCAATGCCGCCATTATTATTGGTACTCGTTCAGCGATATTTACACCTTTGCATAAGCTTGGTCTTATTATTGTTGATGAAGAGCACGACAGTTCTTTTAAACAACAAGACAGTTTCCGTTACCACGGGCGTGATATGGCGATAATGCGCGCTAGGCAGTTAAACATTCCTATTGTGTTAGGCAGCGCGACACCCAGTTTAGAAAGCTTACAAAATGCCTTGTCGGGTAAATATCATTATCACCAATTATTAAAACGTGCCGGTAATAGCAGTAAAGCCAAAATAGAATTGGTAGATATGGCCAATCAACCAACCGAGTTTGGTTTGTCGTCAAATATCAAAAAGGCGATGAAGCAAACCTTAGCCCGTGGTGAACAAGTACTGCTATTTTTGAATCGTCGAGGCTATGCACCTGCAATTAACTGCAAAGAATGTCACTGGATCGCGGATTGTCAGCGCTGTGATAAACCGTACACTTTGCACCAAGGTCAGCAATTACTGATATGTCATCATTGTGGTAGTCAAAAGCGCATACCTCTGCAATGTCCGAGCTGTGGTAGCCCTCGTATTGCGCCACTTGGTCAAGGCACCGAACAGTTAGAACACCGAATTAGCGATATGTTTGCCGACTACTCCGTGGTGCGTATTGACCGCGACAGTACGCGACGAAAAGGCGAATTAGCGAAGCTACTACAAGAAGTAACTGACAATAAACATCAATTACTTATTGGTACACAAATGCTAGCCAAAGGGCACCACTTCCCTAACGTTACTTTAGTTTTAATGCTAGATATTGATGGCGCCCTTTTTAGTTATGACTTTCGCGCTGCAGAAAATATGGCGCAATTACTGGTGCAGGTGGCAGGTCGTGCAGGTCGTGCAAGCAAGCCGGGTAAAGTGATGGTGCAAAGTTATTTCCCAGAGCACCCACTTTTACAAGATTTAGTGCACAATGGTTATAATCATTTTGCCCGTCAAGCATTAACCGAGCGCAGCCAAGCGCTATTGCCGCCATTCACTTTTCAAGCGCTATTTCGTGCCGAAGCTAACTATCCTTCCTACCCAGAAAAGTTCATTCGCCAGCTCTGCCAAGTACAATACCAAGGCTGTGAATTAGCAGGCCCTATTCCTGCAGCGATGGAGAAAAAAGCCGGTAAATTTCGTTATCATTTAATTGTGCAAGCAAAGTCACGCAAAGCATTGCACTTAGGCGTGCAAGCTTTACTACAGCAAATTATGGTGAACGAGTTACAAACTAAGGTGCGCTGGTCGGTTGATATCGACCCAACGGATTTAAGCTGGTAATTCAGCGAGTAGTTGAGCTACAGCTTAGCAAAATAATCACTTACAAGTTGCGTAAACAAAGTACTGTAATCTTCATTCAGATTCGCTAGAATAGTTCGAATTGAATTTTTGTTTTCCTCGGTTAAAATTTCCCATGGCACATCAAGATTACGTTTCCCGCAGTTCCAAGAAAAAAAGCAACCCATATAAGAAAAAGCCTGCTGAGCAAAGCAATGGCATACCGTTGAAATTAAAACTTATCATCGTTATTACCTTAATAGCCGGTAGTGCTTTTGGCTACTTTTTATGGGAAATAAAAGATACTCAACCTAGCGAAACCGCAACGCCAGCAGCTGAACAAACGACAAAAACCGCCGAAAAAGCAAAACTTCCCGAGCCGCCAAAAGAGAAATGGGCTTACCGTAAAGAGCTAGCAGAAAAAGAAATTGAAGTTGGCCAATATCAAGTCGAAAATAAAGGTCCGTATAAAATGCAATGTGGCTCGTTTAGAACCCGTAAACAAGCCGAAGTATTAAAAGCCAATATTGCCTTTGCTGGTTTAGAGTCATTTATTCGCGCTGCCGAAGGCAGTTCAAGCACTTGGTATCAAGTACGTTTAGGTCCTTATGCCCGTAAACGTTTAGCAGAAGCCGATAAACACAAGCTTAAAAACAACAATGTAAATCATTGCCAAATTAGTTTATGGCGATAATCTCACCCCGAGACCCTTGATTTTTTCAACACTGCCCCTATTTCTTGTTCATAGATAACGACCGACAATAATGCCATTGTCGGTTAAGAAATTTGAGGTTTAATGTGACTACTATCGTTTCAGTAAGACGCAATGGCAAAGTTGCCATTGGCGGTGATGGCCAAGTATCTTTAGGCAATACAGTAATGAAAGGCAATGCTCGCAAAGTGCGCCGTTTATACAACGACAAAGTACTGGCTGGTTTTGCTGGCGGTACTGCTGATGCCTTTACCCTTTTTGAGCGTTTTGAAAGCAAACTTGAACAACATCAAGGCCATTTGACCAAAGCCGCAGTTGAGCTAGCCAAAGACTGGCGCAGTGACCGCGCATTAAGAAAGCTTGAAGCGCTGCTAGCGGTTGCCGATGAAACTGCTTCACTGATTATTACGGGTAATGGTGATGTAGTTCAGCCAGAGCACGACCTTATTGCTATCGGCAGTGGCGGAAATTACGCCCAATCTGCAGCAACCGCTCTATTAGAAAATACCGAATTATCTGCCAAAGAAATTGTTGAAAAGTCATTAAAAATTGCCGGTGACATTTGTGTCTTTACCAATCATCAGCAAACAATTGACGAACTTTAACTATTAGCGACTACGCACACGTAAATGATGTGCGTATTAAGTAAAGCCAAGGAATTATTTATGTCGAATATGACACCTCGTGAAATTGTTCATGAACTAGACAGCCACATTGTTGGTCAAAGCGACGCCAAACGTGCCGTTGCTATTGCCTTAAGAAATCGCTGGCGCCGTATGCAATTAAATGAAGAATTGCGCAGCGAAGTTACGCCAAAAAATATTTTGATGATCGGACCAACTGGTGTTGGTAAAACGGAAATTGCAAGACGCCTTGCCAAACTTGCCAACGCACCATTTATCAAAGTAGAAGCGACTAAATTTACTGAAGTCGGCTATGTAGGTAAAGAAGTTGAAACCATTATTCGTGATTTAGCCGATATGGCGATTAAGCTCACTAAAGAGCAAGAAATGGCACGAGTAAAACACTTAGCCGAAGAAGCGGCAGAAGAGCGCATTTTAGATGTGCTATTGCCAAATCCACGCGATAGTTTTGGCGCAGAAGAACAACCTGACAACAGCAGTACCCGCCAAATTTTCCGCAAAAAATTACGTGAAGGTAAGTTAGACGACAAAGAAATTGAGCTCGACTTAGCGGCACAACCTGTTGGCGTTGAAATTATGGCACCGCCTGGCATGGAAGATATGACCTCGCAATTACAAAACATGTTCCAAAGCATGTCGAGCGAGAAAAAGAACAAACGTAAATTAAAAATCAAAGATGCCTTTAAAGCGTTGCAAGAAGAAGAAGCAGCCAAAATTGTTAATCAAGAAGACATCAAACAAAAAGCCATCGAGTCTGTTGAACAAAATGGCATTGTTTTTATTGATGAAATTGACAAAATTTGTAAACGTGGCGATACCTCAGGCCCAGACGTTTCTCGTGAAGGTGTACAACGTGATTTACTGCCATTAGTTGAAGGCTCTACCGTTAGTACTAAACACGGCATGGTAAAAACTGACCACATTTTATTTATCGCCTCAGGCGCTTTTCAAATGGCAAAACCGTCTGATTTGATCCCTGAATTACAAGGTCGCTTGCCAATTCGTGTTGAACTTAAAGCGTTAACCACCGATGATTTTGTGCGCATTTTAACTGAACCAAACGCTTCACTAACTGAGCAGTATATTGCATTACTTGCCACTGAAGGTGTTGATATTTCATTTAGTGAATGTGGTATTAGTGCTATTGCCAATGCTGCATGGCAAGTTAACGAAAGCACTGAAAACATTGGTGCTCGCCGACTACATACTATGATGGAACGCTTAATTGAAGAATTATCGTTTACTGCCAACGATCGCAGTGGTGAAAAAGTTGTTATCGACCAAGATTTTGTTGAGCGCACATTAACCGAATTGGTTAAAAATGAAGATTTAAGCCGCTTTATTTTATAGTCGGCTTAACTAAATACTCAAAATACAAGGTGACACTATGTCTCAGATCAGCTGTTTTACCCTTAAAAAAGATGAAAAACTGCTCTTAGTTGAATTAGATCAGCAGTCGGTGATCACCTTACCTTTTGAGTACTTACGGGTATTTTCACCTTTAGTGCAAAGTCACCAAGGTAACAACATCGTTAGTCACAAAAAAATGGTGCAAATTAGAAAAATAGAATCGGTCGGCAAACACGGTTACCGTTTTCTTTTTGATGATGACCATAGCGCGATTTATGGCACAACGTATCTAATTCAGTTGTTTCATGAATACGATATTCGCTGGAAGGGTTATTTAGCCAATATCGCAAATAGTGCTCATAATCGCGAAGCAAATATCGATATTAAACAACTGTAGCTAACTAACCTGACTTCGGTTTAAATAATTAACAGTAAAAAGCCTAAAATCCGTCAAGATTTTAGGCTTTTTTTTAGCTTGTTTTAGCGAAACATTACCCGCTTTTATACTTTAAAGCGGCTTACTTCCGTTTTTAACACTTGCGCTTGTTGGCTCAGCTCTTCACTCATCTGCGCATTGCTCTTCGCTGACTCGCCCGCTTGTTCAGCAACATCACGAATAGAAATAACATGTTCGTTCATTTCAGAAGCTACGGTACTTTGCTCTTGAATTGCCGTGGCAATCGCAGTATTCATTTCCATAATGGTTGACACATCACTGGCAATTTCAATGAGCATTTCACCGGCAGAGCTTGCTTGGTTGGCACTTTCTTCCCCTTGCAATCGACAGGTGTTCATATGCTCAACAATCGATTTAGTTCTTGCTTGCAATGAATGAATAATGCTTTCAATTTCTTGGGTCGAGTCTTGTGTTCGACTGGCAAGCGTTCTTACTTCATCAGCCACCACTGCAAATCCTCGCCCTTGTTCACCAGCACGAGCCGCTTCTATCGCGGCATTTAGTGCTAGTAAATTAGTTTGCTCTGCAATGCCGCGAATAACGTCGAGCACAGAGCCAATGGTAATGCTGTCTTTAGCAAGCTCTTGAACCACATTTTCGGACTCAATCAATTTTTCAGACAGCAAATCTATTTGCTCAATAGTACGCGAAACACCTTGATGCCCTTGCTCAGCGTTGATGTTAGTGGTTTCTGCTTTTTTAGCGGCTTCTTGGGTATTTTTCGCAATTTCATCAACCGTCGCTACCATTTCCGTAACTGCAGTTGCCACCATATCGGTTTGCTGAACTTGTACTTCCACCCCTTCGTTTGCAGTATGAATGTTTTCTGACAAACCTTGAGTCGCTTGATTAACAGTAGTCACGGATAAGCTCACTTCATTAATAAGGTTTCTAAAATTGCCGATCATTGAATTAAACACCGCAGCCATTTGCGCAAGCTCGTCACCACTGCTGGTATTCACTTCAATCGATAAATCGTTTTCAATACCTATGGTGTTCATCGAACCGTTCATGCTGTCGATGTTATTGAGAATATTACGGCTTAATAAAAATGCTGAAGTAACCGCAATGAGTACCACAATGATAAAAACAACTATCGCTAATGTGCTAATAAAGCTGGTATGTTCATCAACCGATTGCTTACTGTTAACTAGCATTTTTTCTAGCATGACATCAAGTTGATGCACAGCAGAGCGCATTTCACCTAGCAAGCCTTGGTCAGCCTTATAACCAAACACTTTTTGCGCGTCGACTAAATTGATAAATTTGGTTTGATAAACGTTAATTAGCTGCTTAATCGTGTCTTTTTGCTGTTCGGGTAAATCACTGGCACTAACATCATCAGCTAAATGGATGGCATTGGTTTTGAGTTTATCGACATACTTATCGTCAAGGCGCAACATAAAGTCTTTTTCATTACGTCGTAATTGCAGCATATCACTGAGCAGCCTAAAATCTTGGTCGCCAATTAACTCTTCTATATTATGCACCGCAGCTCGCAGCTCACCATAAAGAGCGTCTTTTGGATGTAAACCAATTTTTTGCTGCTGTTGAACTAGCTGTTCAAATTTTTGCTGATATGTTTTTAATACGTTCAGTACTGATGCCGTTTCTTTGGCATCAATATTTTGCGCTGCTAATTGTTGCGCAATACTGCCAACATGCTTTTGCGTAAAAGCCATGGTCTTTTTAAACTTATCTAAATACTTTAAATCTTTACGTGCAATAAAATCTTTCTCATTGCGCCTAAGCTCTAAAATAGAGCTTTCAAGTTTTCCAATATCTCGTGCTATGGCAATATCAGCTTGTAGCGAATTCATAGTATAAACTAACAAACCAATCATGATGCCCATTGAAACAACCGCGATTAGCGTATTGGCGAGCATTTTGTGCTTTATTAACATAGTAAAAGTCCAAACGTTAATGAATTACAGTTTCAAATGAGTATAGTACAACGTCAATTAAAGCTAGTGATTAATGCTTGATTGTTAGGGAAAATTGCGGTTTTTTCATTAATAATTAAGCAACATAGACTTAGCGTTGCTTTTAGTTAGCGTGCCAACGGCATATAAATCAATACTTCGCTGATTTTTTGGTAAAGTATTGTTTAAAACGTTGTACCTTAATCTGAGCAAGTTATACTAATTACTGTTGATACTAGGCAAAACTTAAACGAGTGAATCCATGGAATATAATACTTCAGAATTATGTAACACCTATGCCGACTTAGTCGATGTGGTAGAACCTATTTTTAGTAATTATGGCGGTATAAGCTCTTTTGGTGGGCAAGTTGTCACCGTTAAGTGTTTCGAAAATAACGGCTTGATCAGTCAACTCGCAGAAAGTGATGGCAGTGGAAAAGTCTTAGTGATTGACGGAGGCGGCTCAACACGCAGAGCGTTAATCGATGTTTATATTGCTGAAGCGGCAGCAAAAAATGGCTGGGAAGGCATTATTTGTTACGGTAGCGTTAGAGACGTTGACGCCCTAGAAGATATTGACATCGGCATTCAAGGGTTAGTATCAATTCCAGTTGGTGCAACCGACAGCTTAACCGGTGAAAGCGACTTAGCCATTAACTTTGGTGGCGTGACGTTTCTACCTGATGATCTTGTTTACGTGGATAATACCGGTATTATTTTATCACCTGAACCACTCGATATTGAGTAAGTGCTTAATAATAAATGCGCACTTAAGGTTGGCTCTCGTTATTGAGCGAATGCTGTAACCAGTTGTCAAAATCATCGATGGCAATACCACGGCCAACCGCTTGTCCTTGCACTAATTCACCACCAATCGATGAAAATATTCGCTCAACTTCGGTAGTATCAATACCAACACCAACCAAAGGTAACTGCATCGAGCGAGTTAAACTTATCAGCGCATTGATAATCGCTTTGTCTGTAGTTTTTTCTGGATTTCCCAACAGCTGACAGTCTATTTTCACTTGGTCTATCGACATTTTTCGAATATATCGCAGCGATTCATAACTTCCCGAAAAGGCATCTATTGCCACTTTAACGTCAAGCGTTTTAAGCTGATCAATAATCGATTTTGCTTTCGCCGAAGCATCTAAAAGCACAGACTCAGTCAATTCAATCATTAAATATTGACCCGCAATACCACGTTGCTCAATTTGTGCTTCAATAAATTCGATCAAATCAGGCTCAAGCACTTGTTTACTAACTAAATTAATAGCCACTGGTTCAAAAACTTGGTGTTGCTGAAGGATGACTAAGGCGTCAAACGCTTTTTCAATCATAAGCTTGGTTAAAAGATAGGCGTCGCCACTGTGCTCTACGATTTGGTTAAATTGTTGCAATTGAATCGGCTTAGTTTCACCAATTCGCCAATTAACCATAAGTTCAAACCCTTTAAATGAGCGCTCTTTTGTATGCACTTTAGGTTGAAGGTGCCAGTGTAAATTGTCAGCGCGAATATCCGCTTTTAACTGCTCCATTTGACTCAGCTGCTGCTCAGCATAAATAGTGCGTTGGTGATCAAAATAACGTAATAAGGCACCATTTTCTTCGGCAGACAATAGCGCATCGCCAGCAAATGAAATAAGTTCGTCAACGTCAACGCCGTGCTCACCTGACATAGCAATGCCAAAGGCCAACTCAAAATGCAGTGAAAAACTCTTGAAGCTCATCGCTTCTGGCACTGCGGCGCTAATTTGCTGACATAAATTTTCAATCACCGTTTTTTCTGGGTGATGGCTTTGGCTAACATCTAGCACCACTAAAAAATGCAGGCTCTGCAAGCGAGCAATACGAACTGCCTCAGGCTTATTTTCGAAATTAAGTAGAGCGTCATTTGATTCAACAAACTTTTGCAAGCAATAAGCAAATTGCAGTAATAGCAAATCAGAGTTGTGATGCCCTAATACGGTATTAACTTGCTGAAAATTTGTCGGTTTAAATACGATGGCCGCATACTTGGCCTGATTATTAGCCTTAAGCGCCTTTTCAAAACGGTGCAAGGCATGCTGATATGAAGGCAAATTTGTTGCCGGATCGTGGCTATATAAAAATACATCCTCAACGGCCAACTGCGAGACCGCTTTACCAGACGCAAATTTAGCAAGCGTGAGGTTTACTAGTAACCAACTACCGTTAACCACGGTAATAACAAAACTGCCCACTAAGCTGATCACTAACCAATCGGTATGTATTTGTTGACCTAACCACAAATAAACACTCGCGATAAATGTAAACACCACTAACCATTGCACCACCAAACGCAGGGCGCGTACGTTTGAATGCTTAACAAAATCTACAATACGCAGGCCACTTAATAGCAAAGATATAATACTAAACACTAGCCAAGCGAGAGATAATTCAACGTTTGCCGCTAACCAAGTAACAGCAATAAAGACTAATGTAGTGACTAAACCGACAGTTAAGGTAGTTTTTTCTAATGTCGATTGTTGTTTTTCTTCAATATTGAGCGGCCATAAATACAGCAGCACCAGAAAAATACTCGCTGCAGACAGGAATAAAGGCTGCATTGGTGCAAGGTATGCTAACGAATAAAGCATGACCATTAACGAGCAAGAGATTAGAACAGGAAAACGCCATTTCACTGAAACTAACGGCTTCATTAGTCCAGAGATAATGAGAATAGGCAAACTGAGGCCTAAAACAAAGGCAATATTAAATTCTATAAAGGAAAATTCAGCGGCAAACGCGGGAAACGAAACACATAATATACTTGAAAAAACGCAGGTTATTGGGGTTAATAACCTGCGTATTAGAAAACTTTTCATCAGTTAAAGCCTTTGACTGAAAAAATATCTACACAGTCTATTAAGACTACTTAAAAGCGCCTAAGTTGTACAGTAATAAGCCCGCTTTACGCTTGATGATTTATCACCAATTTACCATTTTGAATTAACGCAACAAGTGGGTTTACGCCAAATTGATAACATAGCTCTGCTGGCTGGCTAATGTTCCACAAGGCAAAGTCGGCATCGTAACCTAAGGCAATTTTACCTTTTGTTTGACCAAGCCCTAACGCCTGCGCGCCATTACAGGTAACACCCGCTAAGGCTTCAACCGGCGTTAATTGAAAAAGCGTACACGCCATATTTAGCATAAGTTGCAATGAATGAATGGGGGAAGAACCCGGATTGGCATCAGTGGCAATCGCCATTGGCACTTTATATTTTCGAAGTAATTCAATTGGTGGTAATTGCTTTTCACGTAAAAAATAAAATGCGCCGGGTAACAATACCGCGGTGGTGCCCGAGGTTGCCATTGCATTTACGCCAGCTTCGTCTAGGTATTCAATATGATCTGCTGACAGCGCTTGGTATTTCGCCGCGAGCGCACTGCCACCTAAATTTGACAATTGTTCAGCATGAATTTTTACTGGTAACTCTAGCGCCTTGGCTTTTGCAAAAACACGCTGTGTTTGCTCAAGACTAAAACCTACGCTTTCACAAAACACATCAACCGCATCAGCCAGCTTTTCTTTGGCAATAATAGGCAACATTTCTTGGCAAACTAATTCAATATAATCGTCAGCACGTCCTTTATATTCAACAGGCAGAGCATGTGCGCCCAAAAATGTTCGTTTGACGGTAACCGGCAATGTTTCAGCTAGCTTTTCCGCGACTTTTAACATTTTAATTTCGGTGTCGGTATTTAAGCCATAACCTGATTTTATTTCAACACAGGTCACACCTTGTTCAAATAAACACTTAAGCCTTGGCAAGGCGGCATCAAACAAGGCTTGTTCACTTGCTGCTCGGGTTGCCGCTACCGTAGAAACAATACCACCGCCTGCTTCGGCAATTTCCTGATAACTTGCCCCTTGTAAGCGCATTTCAAATTCATTGGCGCGATTGCCGCCGTAAACAAGGTGGGTATGACAATCAACTAAGCCGGGTGTTAGCCATGCACCTTTACCATCAAAGACTTGCGGTTGTTGTTCGTCATAGTCTGGCAAGTCTTGCATTTTTCCTAACCAAACAATTTTGCCTTCTGCGATAGCCAGAGCAGCGTGCTCAATGATGCCGTAACTACTGGCGCCGTCGTTCATACTGGCTATATTTACATTTAGCCAAAGCGTTTGCCAAGAAGTGCTGTTGATAGCCTGCTGCATTGTCATATATATCTCTGTTTATTGGGTAATTTTTTAGTTCTAGCTAACGGCTAGACCAATTAGCTGTATTAATATGCTGTCACTTTAGCTGATATTAAATTGACAAGCAAGCTTGTATATACAAGTTAAATAGGTACAATGCGTAACATAATTATAGATAATTTATGCAAGGTAAAGATAATGACAGTGCCCAAGTTTAGCCAAATAAAGCAGCATATTTGCCAACAAATTGAATCTGGTGAATGGCCGCAACACAGTAAAGTGCCGTCAGAAAATGAATTATCTGCCCAATTTCATGTTAGTAGAATGACGGCACGACGAGCCTTGCAAGAACTCACTGAACAAGGTGTTTTAGTGCGCTCACAAGGTGCAGGTACTTTTGTCGCAACCTTTAAATCGCAATCGTCTTTATTGGAAATTAAAAATATTGCCGATGAAATTGAAGATCGCGGCCACCAACACAGTGCCCAACAACTGCAACTAAAATCGGTTGAAGTCGATAAAGAGATGGCTATTTTACTTAATGTTAGCCAAGACACTGAAGTCTTTTATTCAGAAATACTGCACTTTGAAAATGACCAACCGATCCAATTAGAGCAGCGCTTTGTTAATAGTTTATTAACGCCCGAATACATCGCTCAGAACTTTACCAAAACAACACCACACGAATATCTATCTATGGTTGCACCATTAACCGAAGCAACACATGAAGTGGAAGCAGTATTAGCAGATGACGACATTTGCCAAAAACTTGCCATTTCAAAACCCACCGCTTGTTTGCAAGTAAAACGCAGAACCTGGTCACGCCAAGGCGTAGTCAGCGTAGCGATTTTAACAACACCGGGTGATAAATATCGCCTAGGCAGCCATTTAGTATTTTAAACAAGCGACAACAATAATTAACGCAATTAAGATCCAATTTGAGGAGAGTACAATGACTCAATCAATCACAGAAAGCCGTATTGATAGCAGCCGAAAAATACGTGCTGATCGCGGCAGTAAAATAACCACTAAAAGTTGGTTAACAGAAGCCGCTAAACGCATGCTAATGAACAACCTTGATGAAGAAGTTGCTGAGCACCCTCAGTCACTCGTAGTTTATGGTGGTATTGGCCGTGCCGCGCGCAATTGGGCATGTTTCGATAAAATAATTGAAGTGTTAGAGCGCCTAGAAGACGATGAAACCCTGATGGTGCAATCAGGCAAACCCGTCGGTGTTTTTAAAACCCACGAAAATGCGCCACGCGTTTTAATTGCTAATTCAAATTTAGTACCTAACTGGGCAAATTGGGAGCACTTTAACGAACTCGATAAGCAAGGTTTGATGATGTACGGTCAAATGACCGCTGGCTCTTGGATCTACATTGGCTCACAAGGCATAGTGCAAGGTACTTATGAAACCTTCGTTGCTATGGCTAAGCAGCATTTTGGTGGTAGTGCCAAAGGTAAGTGGGTACTTACTGGTGGTTTAGGTGGAATGGGTGGCGCACAACCTCTCGCGGCAACTATGGCCGGCTACTCTGCTTTAGTGGTTGAATGTGATGAATCTCGCATCGATTTTCGCTTAAAAACCCGCTACGTTGACAAAAAAGCCACTGATCTTGACCAAGCGCTAGCGATGATCAATGAAGCGACAGCCAAAGGTGAAGCCGTTTCAGTGGGTCTATTAGGTAATGCTGCTGATGTTTTTCCAGAATTAGTAAAACGCGGTGTTACCCCTGATGTTGTTACCGATCAAACCTCTGCTCACGATCCATTAAATGGTTACCTACCGCAAGGTTGGAGCATGGAATTTGCCGCGCAAATGCGTGAAAAAGATGAAGCCGCAGTGGTAAAAGCAGCGAAGCAATCTATGGCCGTGCAAGTGCAAGCCATGCTTGATTTACAAAAAGCTGGCGCAGCTACCACAGATTATGGCAACAACATTCGCCAAATGGCAATGGAAGAAGGCGTAGAAAATGCCTTTGACTTCCCAGGTTTTGTACCGGCTTATGTGCGTCCATTATTTTGTGAAGGCATTGGGCCATTTCGTTGGGTCGCATTGTCTGGCGATCCACAAGACATTTACAAAACAGATGCAAAAGTAAAAGAGCTTATTCCTGACAATCCACATCTACATAATTGGTTAGATATGGCGCGTGAGCGTATTGAATTTCAAGGCTTACCTGCACGTATTTGTTGGGTCGGCTTAAAAGACCGAGCTCGCCTTGCATTAGCCTTCAATGAAATGGTGAAAAATGGTGAATTATCAGCGCCAGTGGTCATTGGTCGCGATCATTTAGATTCAGGTTCAGTTGCCTCGCCAAATCGCGAAACAGAAAGCATGCTTGACGGTTCAGACGCTGTGTCTGACTGGCCATTATTAAACGCGTTATTATCAACCTCAGGTGGTGCAACTTGGGTAAGTTTACATCACGGCGGTGGTGTTGGTATGGGCTTTAGTCAACACTCTGGTGTGGTGATTGTTGCAGACGGAACCGACGCAGCAGCAACACGTTTAGGTCGCGTATTGTGGAATGACCCAGCAACGGGTGTTATGCGCCATGCCGATGCTGGATATGACATCGCCATTAATTGCGCACAAGAACAAGGGTTAGACTTGCCAATGGTTGACGGTGCTAACGGACAAAAGGGAGCGTAATGATGACAACACTCAATATTATTCCAGGTAAAATATCGCTAGCACAATTACGCCAAGTGGCAAAACGCAGCGACATGACTTTTAGCCTAGATGAAACGGCTTTTGACGAAATTAATAAAAGCGCGGCAGCCGTGCAACAAGTTATCAAAGAAGATCGCGTCGTTTATGGTATTAATACCGGTTTTGGTTTACTCGCCAGTACCCGCATTAAAAACGACGAGCTGGAATTATTACAACGTTCAATTGTACTTTCCCATTCTGCAGGTTTTGGCGACTTTATGGATGACGCCACCGTTCGTTTGATGATGGTATTAAAAATTAATTCATTGTCACGTGGTTTTTCAGGCATTCGTTTACAAGTTATTCAAGCGTTAATTACCTTACTTAATGCCAAAGTTTACCCGTGCATTCCGAAAAAAGGTTCTGTTGGTGCATCCGGTGATTTAGCGCCATTATCACATATGGTTTTACCTCTATTAGGTGAAGGTGAAATGCGCTACCAAGGTGAAGTAATGCCAGCAAACCAAGGGTTAAAAATTGCCGAAATTGCACCACTCACTTTAGCTGCTAAAGAAGGTTTAGCGCTACTGAACGGCACGCAGGCATCAACGGCCTTTGCCCTTGAAGGTTTATTCCATGCAGAAGATTTATTTGCTGCAGGCGTAACAGTAGGCGCAATGTCAGTTGAAGCAGCTAAGGGCAGTCGTGCACCATTTGATGCTCGCGTACATCAAGTACGTGGTCAAAAAGGGCAAATTGACGCCGCCATGGCTTATCGCCATATTCTTGATAGTGACTCTGAAATTGGCCGCTCTCATGTCGACTGTGAAAAAGTGCAAGACCCCTATTCACTGCGCTGTCAGCCACAAGTGATGGGCGCATGTTTACAACAAATTCGCCAAGCCGCTGAAGTACTGCATGTTGAGGCGAATGGCGTTACCGATAACCCGTTAGTATTTGCCAATGAAGGCGACTTTATTTCGGCAGGTAATTTCCACGCAGAACCCGTTGCCATGGCAGCAGATAACTTAGCGTTAGCGATTGCTGAAATTGGCGCCTTGTCAGAGCGCAGAATGGCGTTACTTATCGATGCGAGTTTAAGCAAATTACCGCCATTTTTAGTCGACAACGGTGGTGTGAATTCTGGTTTTATGATCGCACAAGTAACCTCTGCAGCACTTGCTTCTGAAAATAAATCATTAGCACACCCTGCTTCTGTTGACAGCCTGCCAACATCAGCTAACCAAGAAGATCACGTTTCTATGGCGACATTTGCAGGACGTCGCTTAAAAGATATGAACGAAAATACCAATGGTGTGTTAGCGGTTGAGTATTTAGCGGCCGCACAAGGGTTAGACTTTAGAGCGCCACTAAAAGCAGCAGATAAAATTGAGCAAGCCAAAGCCATATTGCGCGAAAAAGTCAGTTTTTATGATAAAGACCGTTACTTTGCACCAGACATGGTTGAGGCATCTAAAATTATTACCAAAGGTGCATTAAATACCTTAATGCCTGCGCAACTACTGCCAAGTTTATAGCCGTGCGCAGGGCTTTAGCTACAAGCTACAAGCGACAAGCGACAAGCGACAAGCGACAAGCGACAAGCCGAAAATAAAACGCATCAACAAAAAAGCCAGCATATTATTGCTGGCTTTTGTTTATAAACTTACTGTTATCTATTTATGATATGGCTTACTTAAGCGATGTACTGAGTCGATAAAGTGACCAGCATGCTCAGGATCTACATCTGGGTGAATACCATGACCTAGATTAAATACATGACCTGTACCACCTTCACCAAAGCCAGCTAATATTTTCGATACTTCTTGTTCAATGCGTGGTTTAGGCGCATATAACATTGAAGGGTCCATATTACCTTGTAGCGCAACTTTATCACCAATACGTGCTTTGGCATTTTCAATATCAATGGTCCAATCAAGACCAACGGCATCACAACCTGTTGCCGCGATGTCTTCTAGCCACATGCCACCGTTTTTAGTAAACAAGGTAACAGGTACTTGACGACCGTCGTTATGACGCGTTAAACCGTCAACGATTTTGTGCATGTACTGCAATGAGAATTCTTTATAATCACGAGGTGATAATACGCCACCCCAAGTATCAAATACCATGACCGATTGCGCGCCTGCTGCAATTTGCGCATTTAAATAAGAAATAACTGAGTCAGCTAACTTATCAAGCAATAGGTGCAAGGTTTGTGGTTCAGCAAACATCATTTTTTTGATTTTAGTGAAACCTTTTGAACTACCACCTTCAACCATGTATGTCGCTAGTGTCCATGGACTACCAGAAAAACCAATTAATGGCACAGAGCCATTGAGTTCTTTGCGAATAGTACGAACCGCATTCATTACGTATTGTAATTCACCTTCAGGATCAGGAATGCCAATTTTATCGACATCTGCTTTACAAGTGATCGGACGCTCAAATTTTGGCCCTTCACCGGTTTCAAAATAAAGACCTAAGCCCATCGCGTCAGGAATAGTTAAAATATCACTGAATAAAATAGCTGCGTCTAAAGGAAAACGACGTAATGGTTGAATGGTCACTTCACAAGCCAATTCAGCATTACGGCACACTGACATGAAATCGCCAGCATCTTTGCGTACTTCACGGTACTCAGGTAAATAACGACCTGCTTGTCTCATCATCCACACAGGGGTGTAATCAACAGGTTGGCGAAGTAAAGCTCTTAAGTAGTTGTCATTTTTTAATTCTGTCACGCAGTTTTCCTCATAACTTTTATGGCGCACATTCTAGCACCCCCCTAAAATATGATCTATGACACAAATCAATTCTCTTGATGCAATTTTTTTTCAATCGATAAAAAAAGTTGGTCATTTTTAAAACAAACTCATTTTCAATTACTTACGGTTATTTACACAAATTTACAATGTTATACGAAAATAATCGTCGAGTTTATGCTCTATTAAAGTTGTTGCAAGCTAAATATCCCTTTGTTATAAATTACCCCGCGCTTAGATAATAACAATAATAAAAGAACGAAAATAATTAATAAGAAGCTTGTAAAACAAGCCCATACAGCGAGCATTTCGGCCTTACCGTTTGGTAAGGCTTTTTTATTTCTGACCCATTATTTTTCACTTATCTCTCGCTCGCTTTTCAATACGCCCTATTTTTCGCACAACCTTTAAAACTCGTACAAGCTTAAAGGTAGCGACAGTTTTTTAACATACAAACGGCTTTATCGTTATTTAATGACCTCAAAAAATGATTTAACACACAAATAAGTGTCTGCAAAAAAATGCCAACAGGAAAAGATAAATTCTAAACGTAGTTAGTTGCAAACTGGTGACGTAGACAATTTAGAAAAGGTAGAAGGGAAGTAAAAGAAGTAAGCCGTTTGCTACTGCCTGTAATTAGCGCACAGGCAGTAGATGAGTATATAGCGCCTAAGCTTGGCGAATATCCACTAGGCTATGAATATCTAACTTGGAAAAATCCGTTAACGACAGGCCTTCTAATGCTTTTAAAAAAGGGAAGCCCATATGCAATATAGAACCGTCAGGCATGTAATTATCAATGTATCGTCCATCTGGGCTATCAAAGACAATAAATAGCTCTGCGCCTTCATCACTCCACGGCGTATGATCATTGCCAACACTTTCATAAGCAACATCACCTTGTTCAAAACTGCCTTCATCGTAAGCCCAGGTTCCCGCAAGGGTATAGGCAATTGCTGTGCAGTGATGAACATGGCGTGGCATTTTAGCGTTAGGCTCAAATTTTACGCCTATGAGTACACGCTGATTTTCTTCATCTGCTTTATATACTTTTAATGACGTACCTTCTGCACCCGGAATTGCTATCGGTAACCAGTCTTGTGGTTGCCTTAATATACTCATTTCGTCAGACATACTTGTTCTCCTCTAATGTGGCTAATACCAGCCTATTTGTTGTAATTTTTGATTATGATTGTAAGTAACCATTGTCTTGCAGCCATTGGCGGCTATTTTCCATGCCATCAGACAAACTCACTTTAGGCTGATAACCTAATAACGCCTGTGCTTTTGCATGGCTATAATCGGCACATGGCCGGCTTAACATTTTCATGGTGTTTGGGTTGATTTCGGTCGTTTTACCAAACAAATGAAATAGAGACTCATTCAAAAATGCTACTGAATTTAATAGTCTATTGGGTAAGGTTGGTACTTTGTGCTTGCCTAACATATTTGCTAAGTAGCCAAAATATTGAGTATTGGTGACTTCTTGATCGCCGGAGATAATAAAAATTTGCCCTTTGCCAGCATCTTTATACGCCGCTAAATAAATGCCCTCGACTAAATCGTCAATATAAACTGGACCAAACATGCCCTTTGGCACAATAAATTTATTTTTTTTCATTTCTTCAATCGGGGTGATCACCCAAGGTCGGGAGCCAGGACCGTACACATCAGCAGGGCGGACAATAGTGCAGTCAATTTTGCCTTGGCTATGGTAATTCATCACTAAGTGTTCACTAAGAATTTTGCTGTCGCGATAGGGGTGCCCTTGTGTTTTTAAAGGCATAGACTCATCAATTGTCGTTGTCGACTCAAAACCACAAGCGGCTACCGACGATATATGCACAAAGCGCTTTACGCTGCGACAAGCAATTGCTTCATCAAGCACTGTTTTAGTACCTTCAACATTCACCTGCCATGTTTGCTCATAGCTTAGTGCGTTAGACACCACAGCGGCGGTATGAATAACAAGATCACAACCTTGCAGCATATCTCGCCAAGTGTCTGGATGCGACAGCGTTCCTTTAACAATATTTTGCTCAAGGTTTTCTACCATATCCATACCGCATACTTGCGCACCTTGTTGACGAAACTTTTCGGCCAGCTTGCGACCAATAAAGCCATTAGCACCCGTAATAAAAACCTTTTGAAATTCAGTTGCTGACATCTACGCACCTTACAAGTTAACAATTAGATACCAATTATTAACTTTACAATTCAATTTGATTACAACATTATTAAAGTAGACTGGTTAAAGCTTTACTTATTACGACAAGAAAAGGACTAATAACGTCAATGTTAGATCTCGTTCGTGCAGCAGCATTAAGTCATTTTGATCAAGCCGTTGAAAATTTTAACGGTGATCATACCTATTTTTTGCATAAAGTCGGTTTGTCTAAAAAGTTATTGTCTACGCCTGATATGTACATGCAATATAATGATTTTATTAAGCTGCTAAATATCACCTCAACAGAATTAAAACAGCCAAATTTTGGTTTGCATTTAGGTTGTATGCAAAATATCGAGTTATTGGGGTCGATCAGTTACTTATTAAAAAACTGTAAAACGGTAGGCGATGCGTTAATTAATTTTAAGCGTTTTTTTCATCATCACTTAACTTCGGCAGATATTGGCTTAACGGTTGAAAATGATCGGGTTACTTGGTCTTATGCAATTAATTTAAATACCATTGATAGCACAGCACAAGCGACAGATTTGGCATTGGGACTTGGCGTAAATATATTAACAACATTAACCTCTAACAACGCCAATATTACTAGTTTACATTTGCAACATAGCTCGCCAAAAAATAGAGCTTCCTTTAAAAATTACTTGGGCATTATGCCCAATTTTAATAGCACCTTTAACGGCATTTGTTTTTCCAAAAAAGCACTTGAGTTGCCGATAGCGGCAGCCGATCCTACCTTATTAAATATTCTTGCCGCGCAGTTTAACAGTGACAACATTGGTTATGTTGATGAAGTACCGCAGTTTGTAGAAAATATTATCAGACAAAATATTGCCATAACGCCATTGAGTATCGAAGCGGTTGCTGATCAAATGGCGATAAGTGTGCGCAGCCTACAGCGCCATTTAAGCAGTCAAAATACCAGTTTTAGAAAGATTGTTGATAATGTGCGTAACAAATTAGCGTCACAATATTTGATTGATTCAACCTTAAGTTTGAACCATATTTCTGATGTTTTAGGTTTTTCAAATTACAGTGAATTTTCGCGTGCGTTTAAACGCTGGAATAATACTTCCCCCAAAGAGTACCGTACTATTCATTCACCGCGAAAGCGATTTACCCGCTTAAAACATATGTAAATTAGTCTCAAATATAAAAGCTCTAAATAAACATTTAGAGCTTTTATAACACAATTACATTAACTAGCCTTTATTCAAAGTTATAGCTCAACTGCATCGAAACACTGCGTCCAGGTTCGGTCCAAACATTGTAAAAACCAGCTGGCATTAATGGCATATCAATTGAGAAACTGGCTGTGGTTTCATCGGTAAGATTCTTCGCTAATAAAGCCACTTGCCAGGTACCACCGATATCAAGTAATGAAACACGAGCATTTAACTTGGTATACGCTTCTTGCTGTGTCCAAGGGTTTAAATCCGCATTCGTGTAGTAGTCAGATTTATGAATCAAATCAACAGTTGCTTTCAACTCAAATAAATCATTCAGTTCGGTATAATATTCCAGTGCTAAACTACCAGAAAAATCAGGAGCAAAGGCATTAGTTTTGCCTTTCATATCACACGATAAACCACCTTCTTCTACGTTGTCGGGTGTAACTGTTGCACTTTTAAAGCACTTAGCACCGGTAAACTCATCCCATTTAAAGTCTAACAGGCCAACGCTACCACTTAATAACCAATTATCAGCAAATGCCCAGCGGCCATCCATTTCTATACCACGTGATGTTGCTAGGCCACCGTTTTCAACAAAAAAGCCCGTGCTACCGTCATATATTGTCGTTTGTAAATCTTCAAACTCCATATTAAAAATGGCAAAGTTAATATCCGCCAAGCCGTCGTCTAAAGTCAGTTTTGAACCAAGTTCATATGAGATAACTGACTCGTCATCAAATTCAAACTTTTCTCTACTGTCATTGTTCGAGCGCGAGTCAAAACCGCCCGCTTTTGCACCTGTAGCAATTGAGCCGTAAAACATCATATTATCTAGTTTATATTTAATGTTTAATGATGGGGTAAAATGAGACTCTGAACGGCTTTCCGCTAAGTTATGATCAATAATATCTTGAGCGCCCTTTAATACGCCAATTGAATAATTAATTCCAGGCATTTGCGCGGGTAGACCGAATCTTGCAGCGATTGCAGGATCTAGCGTCACTAAATCAGTTTCAACGATTGGCTTGCCTGTTGGCAGGTATAAAGACGTAAAGTCACGCGTGCCGTCTTTATCTTCATTCGAATAACGTAAGCCTAAAGTCGCCTCCCATTGCTCACTTAATTGATAGTTAAATTGCGCAAATACTGCTTGAGTTTTTGAGTCAACATTGAACTGTCTATCACCATCAATGACCAAAGGATATACGCGATAAATCTCATCATAATCAAGGTCAGTTTCTTGATAATAAACACCGGCAATATAGTTAAAAGCACCGTCATTGGCCGAGGTTAAACGCACTTCTTGGCTTATTTGGGTAAAAGCTTCATTACCTAAAGCTCGATATACCATAGGCAGAACACTTTGGTCAGCGTCATTGCTTTGGCTTAATTCATAGTCTTGATAACCCGATGTCGCCGTTAACACTAAGTCGCCCATGTCATACTCAAGGTTTAATGTAACGTGGTCAGCCTCAAAAGTCGCCGCTTCAACTTCACCTAAAGCGGGGTTAGTTTTATGGCTTTTATCATCTAGTTCCCAGTCTTTTATGATCCCTAAAATTGGTGCGCCACTGCCCGCCACTGCCGGTTCAATATAGACCTGACTTGGTGCATAACCGGTAAGCTCATCATTATCATGCTGTGCGGATAAGGTAACATTCAAATCGCTACTTGGCTGCCAAGCTAGTGTTACACGAGCGTTATACGTTTCATGGCCGACTTCGTCATTTCCGGTAACCGTATTTTCTTGGTAACCACCACCATCAATAACCTTCAATGCAACACGTGCCTGTAGGTTATCAGTAATACTGTTAGAAACAGCACCTTCTATTGTTGTTTCATCAAATGAAAAGTCATAACTAGTATTAATGTAACCTTGTAAGTCTTCTGTCGGCTTAGCCGTTGTTAAATTTAAAGCACCCGCGGTAGTGTTTTTACCAAACAAAGCACTTTGCGGACCACGTAATACTTCGACACGTTCTAAATCAAGAAAGGCGCTACGCATTAAGTGACCACGACCGCGATAAATACCATCAACAAAGGTACCTACGGTTTGTTCAAAACCTTGGTTTGGCCCTGAGCCTAAACCGCGCATTATCACGTTAAAACCTTGCCCCGACTCACTTACTGAAAAGTTAGCAATATAAGCTGATAATTCTTCTGTATCAGAAATATTGTTTTCCATGAGTTTTTCTTGGTTAACCGCGCTCATTGAAATAGGTACTTCTTTAACATTTTGTACCCGTTTTTGCGCCGTCACCATAATAACTTCAAGGCCTTTATCTTCATCTGCGCTGGCCTCTTCTGCAGATATTCCTTGGCTTGAAAAAGACGATAATAAAGCAATAGCTACTGCTGTTTTTTTGAATGTTGTTGTTATATTCATACTTTCCCCGATGCACTTTAGCGCATTCAATTTGTAATAATTCACTGTTATATAACCATCTTCCCCTATAGCTAACCACACAGAACACGCCTATTTCTTGACAAATTACGACAAAAGCACCAAACAAAGTTACACATAAGTGCAATCAAGATATATGAATCAAAAGCTTATATAAGCAAGAAAAGATGGAAATTAAGGAAGCGGCGAAATAACGTTACATCAGAGACAAAAAAGCCAGCTAAGATGCTGGCTTTATCTACGGGATTAGCGATGAATCTTAAAGTACTTTAGCAATAGACTCAGCTAAGTAGTCAACATTGCTTGGTGCAATACCAGCAATACTCATACGGCTTGAACCAACCATATAAATGCTGTATTCATCTTGCAACTGCTGTACTTGCGCTGGGGTAATACCTAAGAAAGAGAACATACCTTTTTGATTAGCAATAAAGCTAAAGTCGCGCGTTACACCTTTCTCAACTAATTTATCAACAATAATTTTACGGTTACCATTAATGCGATTACGCATTTCTGTTAGTTCGTTAAACCATTCATGACGTAACTCGTCTGAACTTAAAATAGTTTCAACAAGTGCTGCACCATGCGCTGGTGGCATTGAATAAATAGTACGCGCAACACCTAATACAATTGAAAAGGCAATGTCAGTCGTTGCTGGCGTTTCACCAATAACCGTACAAGCACCAATACGCTCACGGTACAAACCGAAGTTTTTCGAACATGAGCTACATAAAATCATGTTAGTTACCGTATCAGCCATTAAGCGAACGCCGTATGCGTCTTCTTCTAAGCCGTCACCAAAACCTTGATAAGCCATGTCAATTAGTGGTGTAAAACCAACATCTTTAGCAACCTGTGCTACTTGCTGCCATTGTTCTTGGCTAAGATCCATACCTGATGGGTTATGACAACACGCGTGCAGTAAAACAAAATCATCGCTCGATAATTCTTTTAACGCCGCTAACATCGCTTCAAAGTTTAAGGTTTTGTTTTCGTAATCGTAGTACGGGTATTCTTGTACGTCTAAACCCGCAGCTTCAAATACACCTTTGTGGTTAGCCCACGTTGGGTTTGAGACAAAGATTTTAGCGCCTGTTTTACAACGAGCGATAAACTCTGCAGCAACACGTAAAGCACCTGTACCACCTGGAGTAGAAGCCGTTTTTACACGATTGTTGGCAATAACTTGATGATCACCAAAAATTAATGCCGTCATTTGCTCATTGAATAATGCTGAACCTGTACCACCAATATAAGTTTTGGTTAATTCATTTTCTAAACGATATTTTTCTGCTTTTTTAACGCAATTTAAAATGGTGGTATCACCGGCTTCATTTTTATAAACACCAACACCTAAATCAATCTTAAGTGGGTTAGTGTCTGCACGATATTTAATGGATAAGCCTAAAATAGGATCAGCTGGTAAAGCAGTTAAGCGACCAAACATGATAACAATTACCTTCTAGAAAATGTGGGATTTTACAACGATTACGCCTTCGCAAAAGTTGTTAATAAAATACCCGAGGATTAAAGCGTCAGCATAACGACAATAAGGCGAAAATTAAAGCATTTGTGCTAAAAAAATAGTGGAATATTTATGATAAAAAAAACTATCACATAGCGATTTGTCACACTCGCCAAATCACTATGTTGAAAACTGATATTTGTCAGCCGTTAAAAGGTATTAGTTAGCGATGCTAAACCGCCAATAATTCCACCAAACACGCCGCCCCAAACCACTAACCAGCCTAAATGTTCACGGATCATGTTTTGCACAATTTCCTTTACTAACTCAGGGGTGAGTTCATTTAGACGTTTTTCAATAATATCGCTTACTTTGTCACGCATGCCCGCCATAACTGACGGCTGTTCAAGCTCGTTACGCAATACTTGATTGAAATCGTCCGATTTAGAGATATCACCAATGGCTAACTTCATTTTTTCAATAAAAGGTTCACGCATCGGCTGCAACGCCTCTTTACCGCCAACCATTGCTAACATAGCGCCGAATGATGAGTTTTCGATCACTTCCACTAAATTGTCAAAGGCAGGAGACAAATCAACTTTATCAATAATAGGCGCAAAATCGATAGCATTTGACGCACTGGCATTGCCTGACAAAAAACGGTCGATGTTTTCTTCGGTAAAAAACTGCTCCATCATTAAATTACGAATAGCTATTTTAAAATCGTCAAACCTTGCCGGGATAACGCCTGAACCATATAAGCCGGGAACTTTTTCAAATAACATATGCACCGCAAGCCAGTTAGTCACCGCGCCCGATAAGGCAAAAATACCGATAGTAAAAACCAATGACTGCTCGGCAAAATAGCCGACAAGAGTTAACGCAATAGCAATAACATTGGTGATTAAGCTTTTGTTCACAACTTGCTCCAACAAAAAATGACAGGTAAGAATTACAGGCGATATGTTAGCAACCCTGACAAGGCTAATCTAGAGCAGGGTGTTTTTTCTTGTTAACCTATTAGTTGAAGGCACCGTAATTTATGGCATAGTAATTTATGGCAAGTTTTGTTTTACTAAATGTCCCAAACCTTTAGGTAAAAAATCAATGAAAATATCAAGCATGCTAATAGCCTTTATTGCGCTAGTGACACTACCAAGTGCCGCCAACGATATAACTTGGCGAAGCCTAAATCCTGAGCACACAGTACTGATGACTTTGCCCCATGGAAAAGTGGTGATTGAACTTGCACCACAGTTTTCACCCAACCATGTCCAGCAATTTGTTAAGTTAAGTAAAAAAGGTCATTACGACGGCAATAAGTTTTACCGAGTCATTGATGGTTTTGTTGCACAAGCAGGTCCTAAAAAAAATAGTCGAAAAGAACTAAGTGTGAAAAAGCTTAACCTCGAAGGTGAGTGGTCTACAACGAAGTCTTGGCAATTTACGCCAGTACAAAGCAATGATTTATTTGCATTGCAAACAGGCTTTAAAGATGGTTTTGCAATCGGCCATAACGCTAACGAGAAAAAGGCTTGGCTAACCCACTGCCCGGGTGTTATCGCCATGGCACGTAGTAACCAAGCCAATTCCGCTTCTAGTCACTTTTACATTGTAAACGGTCAAGCACCACGCTATTTAGATAGATTAATGACGATATTTGGTCGTGTGGTTTATGGCATGGAGCACGTACAAAGCATTGTGCGCACTAGCGTGATTGAAGGTGACAAGGCGGTTGATAACAAGAATTACACACCGATAGTTTCGATGAAACTGATGAGTGATGTTGCAAAAGCTGAACAAATATTAATTGAAGTTGAAGCGACCAATACTGACGCGTTCAAACAAAAGCTGGCTAAACGAAAAGCGCGTCCTCACGATTTTTTCTTTAAAAAGCCGCCTCCAGTGTTAGATATTTGCCAAACACCGGTAAAAGCAAGGCGAATACAATAGCTGGATTCTCAAGCTTTCTATTTTTCAATGGTACAAAAAAGGCTAACTGAACAGTTAGCCTTCAAACAATAGTTTTGCAAAAATTAGCTTAGATAAAGGCAAATGCATCTGCATACATGTGCTCTTTTTCAGCGCCATGCGCTAAAAAGTCGTCGCGTAAAATGCCAACCATATCAAAACGACCTGCAATATAAATATCGTAAGGGGCAAGCGATGCAATATCCGTCATTACTGTTTTATGCACTAAACCTTCTTTGCCTTGCCAGCTAGCACTCGTAGTTTCAACAACAGGTATAAACTTGCCGTTAGCTAAACTATTAATTGTTGCTTGTGTTTGTTCAAGTTCATAACAGGCGCTTTCATCACGCAAGCCCCAATAAACAATCACTTCACGTTGCGACTTTTGCTCAGCTAAGTAGGTAAACATAGATTTAATGTAAGAAAATCCGGTACCACCAGCAACTAATAAAACTGGACGTTCGCTGTCACTGCGTAAATGCGCATTGCCTGCCGCTATTTCAACAGTTACCGTCGCTGATGCTTTAATATGATCGATAACCTGCATCGCATAGCTGTCTTCACCAAAGGCACCAATTTGCAATTCAATAAATTCCGCATTAGGTGAACTTGCGATAGAAAATGGACGTTTATCGTCTTCGCTCATGACAAAATTTAGGTACTGACCGGGTAAAAAATCAACGGCGCTACTTGGCTTTAACAAAACCTTGTACACATAATCAGTTAATGATGATATTGACTGAACCTGACATTCAATTGCTTGCATTTTAATAACCCTAAAAATAATTTTTCGGTACAACTATTTAAAAATAGCTAACTCGTCCCAAATATCGTCAACTTCTTGTTTGACGTCATCTGGCATAGTAATTGGTACACCCCACTCACGATCTGTTTCGCCGGGCCATTTATTGGTTGCGTCCATACCCATTTTAGAACCTAAACCTGAAACTGGCGAGGCAAAGTCTAAATAGTCGATAGGCGTATTTTCTATTAATACCGTATCTCGGCTTGGATCCATGCGTGTGGTCATTGCCCAAATGACGTCTTTCCAGTCGCGGGCATTTACATCGTCATCACAAACGATGACAAACTTGGTATACATAAATTGTCGTAAGAACGACCAAACTCCCATCATAACGCGCTTAGCGTGACCTGCGTATTGCTTTTTAATGGTTACCACCGCAAGGCGATAAGAGCAGCCTTCTGGCGGCAAGTAAAAGTCTTGAATTTCAGGAAATTGCTTTTGCAAAATCGGCACAAAGACTTCATTTAAAGCCACACCTAAAATGGCGGGTTCATCAGGTGGACGTCCAGTGTAGGTGCTATGGTAGATAGGATCTTTACGCTGGGTAATATGGGTAACAGTAAATACAGGAAAGTCATCAACTTCGTTGTAATAACCAGTATGATCGCCATAAGGCCCTTCCGGCGCTAACTCTTCTGGGTCAATATAACCTTCTAAGACTATTTCGGCTGATGCTGGCACTTCTAAATCGTTGCTGATGCATTTAACCACTTCTGTTTTACTACCACGCAATAAACCTGCGAATGCATATTCTGATAAGGTATCTGGCACTGGCGTAACTGCGCCTAAAATCGTAGCAGGGTCTGCACCTAGTGCAACTGACACTGGAAACTTTTCACCCGGATGTTCTTTTTTCCATTCCAGAAAATCAATCGCGCCGCCACGATGAGACAACCAACGCATAATGAGCTTATTTGGACCAAGCAACTGTTGTCGATAAATACCTAAATTTTGGCGCTCTTTATGTGGACCACGAGTCACCGTTAGTCCCCAAGTGATCAGCGGCGCAACATCACCTGGCCAACAGGTTTGAATTGGCAGCTTAGTTAAGTCAACCGCATCACCTTCAAATATTTCTTGCTGACAGGCGGCTTTGCGCAACACTTTAACGGGCATATTCAATACTTGTTTGTAGACAGGTATTTTACTAAAAGCGTCTTTAAATCCTTTAGGTGGCTCAGGCTCTTTTAACATTGCCAATAACTTACCCACTTCACGCAAAGCGGCAACATCGTCTTGACCCATAGCCAACGCGACTCGCTCAGGCGTACCAAAAAGGTTGGTCAATACAGGGGTATCATAGCCAATTGGATTTTCAAATAATAATGCTGGCCCTTCTTGGCGTAAGGTACGATCGCTAATTTCAGTCATCGCAAGTTCAGTCGAAATCGGCTGACTAATGCGTTTTAACTGACCTATTTTTTCAAGTTGAGCGATGAAATCTCTTAAATCACTGTATTTCATATTAGATTTGTATCCAAAAATTTGCCGACATTATACCGATAACGAAGCAGTAGACCATAATAATATCGCTTCAACCTAGTAGATAATGACAATGAATTTGACGTTATTTCGCCATAATATATTGATAAGAGGTGCGTAATTTTTCGACCAACTGACGATCTGAACTGTTACTTAACGCGAGATACAATGACGTCGAGGGTTGTGCTAGTTTAAATTTTGCTGAAATTCCCTGACAATCAATTAACAAGCGACGACACACCGCTTTAAATACTGAACTGTCTATCGGGAACAAATCAATACGTTTAGATATCACCATACGGATCACTTGTTCTGGGCGATCAAGCACGTGCAAATTGGTAAAATTTTGCTGGGTTAAATATTGATAAGTTGCGCTATTTCGAATAACGCCAATGCGTAAATCTTTCAGGCTATCAAGGGTTACAGGTTGAGTTAATGGCAAAGACGCTAACCCCATTAGTTGATATTCAAGCTCAAAAACACTGCCAATCCATTGAAACTTGTCTTCACGATCTTCGGTACGCGCAATAGAGTAGATTAAGGTATTGGGAGACGTAAGTGCTGCTTGATATGCTCTTGCCCATGGCAGTATGGTTAAATCATAATTAAGGTGCGCATGATTTAATATCGCTTTAACTAACGCGGTTGTTGGCCCCGAAATTTCGCCATTTTGGCTGTATTGCAGAGGAAAAGCCTCTTCGGTGACCACGTGAATATTTGACTCTGCCGCTTGCGCCTGCAGAGTGAAAGTTAATAAAAAACTTATAATAAAAATTCGAGCGTGCATAATCAAACCAAACTGGCAACAACGTTATAACAGCTCACTAATTATACTGTTCTAATATATTATGCCAATCAGGATCTGTAGAAATATCGTTCAAAATATCATTGATGTGTTGATAAATAGTTACATATTGATGTGGAACTAATATTCGTCGTTCAAATTCATCATGAGGTTTTTCTGACAAATGAAATGCTTGACGATCGAACTGGCTAACCGTTAAAAAATCGAAAGTTGAACGACTAATGATTGCAGCATCTACACGTTTATAACGCACCATATCTAACAACTCTGCTTCACCGATAGTGTCTTGACGTTTAATTTTCCCTGTCGCTACTAGTTCATTAATACCGAAATAATAAAACCCTCTCACGCCACCAAAAATATGTCCTGTTAATGACTGCGGCTGGCTATATTCGATGGGTTGAGTGACTGAAGAAATAACTTCATCTCGGTCACGATAAAAGCTTGATGTCCATAAGTATTTTTTTTCTTCTTTATCTTTGAACCATACTGGGCTAACCCCAAGTAACAACCCGTCAAAATTGTCATCTTCTAGCATTTTTTCAATGCGCTTACGCGGAATGAAGATAGTTTCAAATAAGTAATGCTGAGAATTTTTATTAAGGTAGTCGGCAAAGTCGTAATACAAACCAATTTTGTTATTCTTATCAACAATAAAAGGAGGTTTTAGATGATACGCATAAAGGTTTACTGATTGTTTTTGCTCGAACGATTTTTGCTGATCATTTGCACTGCCTTTATTTAACAGTAAAAGCCAACAAAAAATAATCAATACGATTATCTGGATAGATTTGCGCGACATTAAATGTTCCAAAAAATACTTTCATCCTACAGTATAGATAAAGTCGTTTATTATGGTACTTTTGCTAGAGAAATAAAAAAGCCAGCTAATGCTGGCTTTAACTATTTACGTAAAAACGACGACTTATTTACGTTTCATTGAATCAAAAAATTCATTATTGGTTTTAGTCATCGCTAACTTATCAATCATGAATTCCATCGCGTCGATTTCACCCATTTCATGAACGATTTTACGTAAAATCCACATTTTTTGTAATTCATCAGGCTTAGTTAATAGCTCTTCACGACGTGTACCACTGCGGTTAAAGTGAATAGCAGGGAAAACACGTTTTTCAGCAATTTTACGAGAAAGGTGTAATTCCATATTACCTGTACCTTTAAATTCTTCGTAAATAACTTCATCCATTTTCGAACCAGTATCAACAAGTGCCGTGGCAATAATGGTTAAGCTGCCGCCTTCTTCAATATTACGTGCCGCGCCAAAGAAACGTTTAGGGCGATGTAATGCATTAGCGTCAACACCACCAGTAAGGATTTTACCTGATGAAGGAATAACGGTGTTATAAGCACGCGCTAAACGGGTAATTGAATCTAATAAAATCACCACGTCTTTTTTGTGCTCAACTAAACGTTTTGCTTTTTCAATCACCATTTCAGCTACTTGTACATGTCGGCTAGCTGGCTCATCGAAGGTCGAGGCAACAACTTCACCTTTAACCAAACGCTGCATTTCAGTAACTTCTTCTGGACGCTCATCAATTAGCAATACCATTAACTCACAGTCTGGGTGGTTGTGAGCAATACTTTGCGCAATGTTTTGTAGTAATAAGGTTTTACCCGCTTTTGGTGGCGCAACAATCAAACCACGTTGACCTTTACCAATAGGAGATGCAAGGTCTAATACACGCGCAGTAATATCTTCGGTACTACCATTACCACGTTCCATGGTAATACGACCGTTTGGATGAATTGGCGTTAAGTTTTCAAAAAGGATTTTATTACGAGAATTTTCTGGACGATCAAAGTTAACTTCAGCAACTTTTAATAAAGCAAAATAGCGCTCGCCGTCTTTAGGTGGGCGAATTTTACCGTGAATAGTATCACCGGTGCGCATGCTAAAACGTCTAATTTGGCTAGGTGACACATAAATATCATCAGGACCCGCTAAGTATGAAGAGTCTGCCGAACGAAGAAAGCCAAAACCGTCTTGTAATATTTCAAGCACGCCGCCGCCAAAAATGTCTTCTCCGCTTTTTGCATGCGCTTTTAAAATAGCAAATATAATGTCTTGTTTACGGTTTCTTGCTAGGTGGTCAAGCTTCATTGATTCAGCTAGAGCTAGCAACTCGCTAATCGATTTTTCTTTAAGTTCAGTAAGGTTCATAGTGGGGTTCTTAAACTATAATGGTTGTTGTGCACTGCCAAGTTGGCGTTGTGTAGACAAAAGAGTATGATTTGTTAGAAATGTACGTATTTGAAAAGTAAATTTAGCATTAAAATTCAGTTTCGTAAAGCGACTGCTTAATTTTAAAACTATTTCATTTGATTAGTTAACGATATAGATCAAATAAATAAAACACTGGCATCAAATCGTTTATCAATTTGATGCCATGTTATTAAAAGAAGAATTAAAGGTTGCTATCTAAAAATTCTTTTAATTGTGTTTTTGATAACGCGCCAACTTTAGTGTCGATAACGTTGCCATCTTTAAATAGTAATAAAGTTGGAATACCACGAATACCATACTTAGGTGGTGTACCTGTATTGTCGTCAATATTTAATTTACCAACTGTTACGCTGTCAGCATATTCTTCAGCAATGTCGTTAAGTAGTGGCGCGATCATTTTACACGGACCACACCATTCAGCCCAAAAATCAACCAATACTAAACCTGATGCATTGATTACATCAGTATCAAAACTGTCATCTGTAAGCTGAACTATTTTATCGCTCATTTCTTTCTCCGTTCATGGTGGCCTAACTGCCAATTAATAGAGATTATACCTCTATCATAGGTTTATACCAACTCTACTATATAACTGTTTTCTCAGTCGCATAGCTAGATCACATAAAATAGGTTTTTTCAGCGATCTCGAGTGTATTTTTGTTTATTCGACGATAAATACAGGTATTTGACAATACTGTTTTTTATTCACCACGTTACCTGTTAAGCTTAGCGCTATGAAAAAAACACATCTATCAAACACAAAATTTACCGATCTAAGTCTTGCTCCGCAAGTCGTATCCGGTTTAGAAGCTATGGGCTTCGAACAATGCACTGAAATTCAAGCAAAATCACTTCCGGTATTATTGGAAGGTAAAGATATTGCAGGTCAAGCACAAACGGGCGAAGGTAAAACTATCGCCTTTTTAGCGGCTACATTTCATCGTTTATTACAACAACCCAAACCTGATCATAACCAGCCTAGAGCTTTGATCATGGCACCTACACGTGAGCTTGCTGTGCAAATTCATCGTGATGCAATTGAGATGGCAAAATCAACAGGATTGCGTCTTGGAATAGTGTATGGGGGCGAAGGTTATGAAAGTCAACGTTTAGAACTTGAACAAGGTGTAGATATTTTGATTGGCACATGTGGCCGATTAATCGATTACCTAAAGCAAGGTGTATATAACCTCAATAATATTGAAGTTATTGTACTTGATGAAGCAGATCGTATGTTCGATTTAGGTTTCATTAAAGATATTCGTTATATGTTCCGTAAAATGCCGCCAGCAACTGAACGATTAAGCATGCTATTTTCGGCAACGCTATCGTTTAGAGTAAAAGAACTGGCTTTTGAACATATGAACGACCCTGTTAGTGTTGAAGTTGCTCCTGAGCAAAAAACTAATATTCGCATTACCGAAGAGCTATTTTACCCTTCAAATGAAGACAAAATGACGTTATTGCAAACCTTGATTGAAGAAGAGTGGCCAGATAAAGCCATTATCTTTGCCAATACCAAGCATGTTTGCGAAAAGATATTTGCTCACCTTGAAGCGGACAAAATTCGCGTAGGTTTATTAACCGGCGATGTTATACAGAAGAAGCGCTTAAAAATTCTTGAGCAGTTTACCAATGGCCAACTCGATATTTTAGTTGCAACCGATGTAGCCGCGCGCGGTTTACACATTCCAGCGGTAACCCATGTTTTTAACTACGACTTACCTGATGATTGTGAAGATTATGTTCACCGTATTGGCCGTACAGGTCGTGCTGGCGCAACAGGTCATGCCATTAGTTTAGCGTGTGAAGAATATGTATTTAACCTGCCGGCGATTGAAACGTATATTGAACATACCTTGCCTGTAACTAAATACGATCACGATGCCTTATTAACGGATCTGCCAAAACCAAAACCACGCCAACGCCGACATAAGCCAAACAATGGTGGCCAAAACCGCAACAGAAGTCAAAGTGGTAATCGAGGTCGCAGGAATTAAATAAGTATGTCTGCTCACCCTTTGTATGCTGTTATCGATTTAGGTTCCAATAGTTTTCACATGCTGATCACCCGGCTAGTGGCAGACAGCGTACAAGTGGTAGATAAAGTTAAGCGCAAAGTGCGCTTAGCTTCCGGATTAGATAGTCATAACAAGCTTGATCAAGCATCCATCAGTCGCGGGCTTGAATGTTTAAGCTTTTTTGCTGAACGCCTACAGGACATCCCTGAAGAAAATATTCGCATTGTCGCCACTGCAACCCTCAGAATCGCTACCAATGCCGACGAGTTTATTAAACAAGCCAATATCATTTTAGGTAAAAATATTACCGTATTAACCGGCGAGCAAGAAGCCAGTTCAATTTATTTGGGCGTTGCGCATACCAGTTGTGGCAAACCTAATCGCTTGGTATTTGATATTGGCGGTGCCAGTACGGAAATTGTTGCTGGTGAAGGGTTTGACTGCCAAAAAGTACTCAGTTTAAATATTGGCTGCGTTACCTTTCGAAATCGGTTCTTTAGTGATGATTTGTTTAATAGCAACAACTTTTCAAAGGCGCAACTGGCAGCAAAAACTGAAATTAGCCCACATGTTGAAGACTACAAAAACTTAGGCTGGCAGATTGTATTAGGCGGTTCTGGTACGATGCAAGCCCTTGCTGAAATCTTGCTACATCAAAAACAACCGGCAATAATCAGTGCAAACTTTCTTGCGCAAATCAAAAAACAAATCATTAACTGCCAATCACTTGACCAGTTAAAAATACCTGGCTTGCTTGCCGATCGTAAACCCGTATTTGCAAGCGGCATTGCCATACTTATCACGTTATTTGAATGTTTTGATGTAAAAGAGCTGCAACTATCCAGTGGTGCTATTCGTGAAGGTTTACTTTATGAAATGTTGCCCGACATGCGCGCGCTGACGATAAGGCAACGAACGGTTACCTCATTGACCGAAAAATTTCATATCGACACTGAGCACGCTTATCGCGTTAGTGAAACGGTTGATGCGATCTTTGATTATTGCCAAAGTGATTGGCAAATAACTAAAGACAATGGCTACAAGCTACTTAAAACAGCTTGTGCTTTACATGAAATTGGCTTGTTGCTTGAATTTAAACGTCATCAACTACATGGCACGTACATTATTGAAAATGCTGACTTGCCGGGCTTTGACCAAGCCGATCGACAACTATTAGCGGTACTAGTGCTTTGTTATAAAGCCGATATCGATATTGAGCGTTTAAAAAGTCAGTCTGCTGTTAGCTTTGAACATGCCTGCCAACTACTGGTGATATTAAGACTTGCCGTTATTATTTGTCGACGTAGGAACGACGACGTTTTACCCCATCATAACTGTGTGGTAAAAGATAAAGCCATCGAGTTGCAACTACCTAAAAAGTGGTTACATGCTCATCCGCTAATTTGTGATGAATTACGACAAGAAAGCCAACACTTACACAGTATTGACTATACCATAGATATTATTGGCACCGAGTAATACCAAGCAAGTTACTTTTATAAATAACTCGTTAAGCAGAAAAAAACCAATGCATAGAGCATTGGTTTTTTAATGAGATAAAACGGTAAAGTTATTGGCTGTCTTCTTTTAACCAGTAGCCTACTTGTTTGGCAAAATAAGTTAATATGCCATCAGCACCTGCGCGCTTAAACGCTAATAATCCTTCCATCACACAGGGCTTTTCAGCTAACCAACCATTTTGAATTGCGGCCATGTGCATTGCGTACTCACCACTGACTTGGTACGCATACGTTGGCACTTTAAAATTATCTTTAACGCGGCGAACGATATCTAAATAGGGCATACCTGGTTTCACCATCACCATATCTGCGCCTTCGGCAATGTCCTGGGCAACTTCATGTAACGCTTCATCGCTATTAGCTGGATCCATTTGATATGAGAATTTATTGCCGCCTTTAATGTTGCCTGCTGAACCAACTGCATCACGAAATGGTCCGTAATAGTTCGATGCATATTTTGCTGCGTACGATAAAATTCGCGTATTAACATAGCCGTGCTCTTCTAACGCTTCACGAATTGCACCTATACGGCCGTCCATCATATCTGATGGCGCAACAATATCGGCACCTGCTTCGGCGTGAGACAATGCCTGTTTAACTAAAATATCTTTAGTAACTTCATTTAAAACATAACCGTCGTCGTCAATAATGCCGTCTTGGCCATGAGTAGTAAACGGATCTAATGCAACATCGGTAATAACACCAAGCTGAGGAAATTTGGCTTTTAGCGCTTTAACAGTGCGCTGAGCTAATCCTGCTGGGTTATATGCTTCTTCCGCCATTAGGGTCTTTTTATCAAGAGGCGTTACTGGAAAAATGGCGAGCGCAGGAATACCTAAATCCACCAACTCTTGTGCTTCTTCTAGCAGTAAATCGATGCTTTTACGTTCAACGCCAGGCATAGAATCAATCTTTTCACGTTGATTTTCACCTTCTAGTACAAATACAGGGTAAATAAGATCATTCACCGTTAACTGATTTTCGGCCATTAAGCGTCTAGAAAAATCATCCGCGCGCATACGGCGCATGCGACGTGCTGGATACTGGCCAAAAGCGTTATTCATGGGTTACTCCTGAGAACTAATTAAATTTTCAATTTGAACTTGATCGCGACCTAATTCTTTTGCGCGATATAATGCTTTATCTGCACAATAAAACAAATCTTGCAGTTCAATGTTGTCTTGTTGCTGATAGGTTGTAATGCCACAACTTACCGTTAATTGAATTTCTTTTCCTTGATGTTGAACAGCTTCTTTACGAACTCGTCGACACAATTCTTCGGCAAGAGAACGAGCACCATCTACGTCTGTTTCAGGTAAAATAAAACAAAACTCTTCACCGCCGTATCGAAAACTTAAATCAGCACTTCGCCTTAAGCAGGCTTTCATGCGATTCGCTATCCAGACTAAGCATTCATCACCCGCAATATGGCCATAGGTATCGTTGACTTGTTTGAAATGGTCGATATCAATAAGCACTAAAGATAATGGTGTTAAATTTCGGTGACTGCGCCTAAATTCAGCAAGAATTTTTTGATCATAATGGCGACGATTATATAAGCCAGTTAAATCATCTGTGGTACTTTTTTGCGCCAGTTCTTTATTTAAATTTTCTAACTCTTGAAAGGCAATATTTAGCTCAAGAGTACGTTCTTGCACGCGATCTTCTAATTGCTCTTGCGTCTCTTGCTGCAACTGCAAAAGCTCTTCTTGCGCTTGTTTGGTTTCCATCGCGCTGTTAAGTGCTTCTATTTGCGCTTTTTGCCTGGCTTTAACTTGTAAATACATTAAACGACTCACCAAGAAAATAAACAGTAAACCGTTAAGCCAAAACGAGACACTAAAAAATAGCTCACTGTTATTAAACAATTGTAAGCTTTGCCAGATAATAGCGACATCAATAAATATTCCGACGATAAATTGCACCGCCATAATAACGGTAAAAATTAAGGCAAGCGGCACCGCTTTTTTCATCAACTGCCAGCCCGTTACCACTAGCAGTAAGGTGGTAAAGTTATGCAGTAATAGGCTAACAACAAAGTTGGTTGTTTCGTCAAAAAAGGCACCCACAGGAATATAAACAATTAAAACAACGCTGGTTAATTTTACTTGTTTAGCAAGGGCAGGAAATTTTTTATTTAAGGCAAAGAGCTCAACGCAAAACCATAACAGGAACAAAATCGATAGTGAGGTTAATACCGGAATTTTTAACGCTTCAACCCAAGGATATTCGGCAAGCACCCACCAACCAGCTTTACCTAACAACACCATCAGCATTAGCGTTCGAATACAAAAGTATCCAGACAAATACAGCACACTTTTACGCGTACTGGCAATAAATAACAATAAGAAGCTTGCGGTCAAAAAAACATAACCGCCAATCGCCGCACCTTTTAAATAAGCAAGTTCATTATTTTTACTGATATAAGCTTGTTCACTCATTAATTCAATCGGTAAATAAAGCTCTATTGGCGTAGAAAAATATAAATAAATATCAGATGAACTGTTGGCAGGTAAATAGAGCTTTTTAACTAGACGGTTATTTTCATCTCGAGAAAAAGGTAAAAACTGATTCACTTGTCCAGTATGTTGCAATAGGCGGTGCTCAGTTAAATAACGATTTTTCTTAACTGACAAATAGACGGTTTGCGCTATTGGTTGCTGATTATCAATACTAAAGTGCAGCCAGTTTTTTCCTCGACTTAAACGCGCGGTTTCACCATCATAACTTTGTATTGCCCAAGAAGAGCGCGGTAAATTTATAATTTCTTCGTCGCTTAACTGTTTTAAGTTTTCATCAGCAAGGAAACGGTAATCTTGAATATCTTGTGAAAGTAAGGATGTCGAAACAGCATAATGATCATCAGCAACCGCAAAACAAGATACGAGTGCCAATAAGATAACTACCAACTGTTGTACAAACCTAGTCATTCACACATTCCAAACTGAAAACCAAGCGCGTATTCGCGACACTATTTTTAATTAGTTCTTGTTCAGTATAGCCAGTTAATTCAGATAACCTATTAACAATATGGCATAAATAACTGGGTTCATTTCGACTACTTTTTGGTTTTGGTCGAATATTTTTGGGTGTTAAATAAGGTGCGTCAGTTTCAATCATCAACCTGTCCAACGGGATATAGCTGACCAAATCACGTAATGCTTGCCCTCTTTTGGGATCGCACAACCAGCCAGTTATGCCAATATACATACCAGCATCTAAACACTGTTTAACTTCAGATAAAGAGCCAGTAAAGCAATGAGAAACCATCGCGGGCACTTTATTGATAAAGGGCTGAAGAAGTTCCATCCAAGGTTCAAAAGCATCTCGTTGATGCAAAAATAGCGGCAGTTCGAGTTCACTTGCCAGCGCTATTTGCTCGGCAAATACTTTAAGTTGTTGTTCAGGTTTAGAGAAGTTACGGTTAAAGTCTAAGCCGCACTCTCCTATCGCTTTAACTTGCTGAAATTGTGCCAAACGGCGTAGTTCATCGAGGTAGTCATCACTGACATTGTCGGCATCGTGAGGATGTACCCCCGCGGTACTGTATAGATAATTAGGGTACTGCAAACACAGTTGATGAGCCTTGATACTTTCAGAAACGTTAGTACCCGTTACTAACATTGCGACAACGTTAGCTTCTTGTGCTCTTTCAATCACAAGGGCACGATCTTTATCAAATCGAGTATTGGTAAGATTAACCCCGATATCAATCAAACGTTTATTCGCTATTTGATACGTTTAACTTTAATCGAACGATTCGATTCTGGCTTTTTCAGATAAAACGAGCTTAAAGCGCCACGCTTGATAATCACTTTATCACCAACACGCAGTTTCAAGTGGCTGCTGTCTTTTTGCTGCCAAACCTGATTATTTTCTGACACCAAACGATATTGGCCGTAAGAGTTTTTCTTTATTGAAGCGATGGTTAATTCAAGCTGATCTAAGCCTTGGCTCACTTGCTTGTGCTCTTGGCCAAAATTTTCAGCTTTAGTTAATGGCTTTGTTTCTGCTGGCTCCGCGGCAACATTAACTGGTGGCGTTGCTTTTTTCTCAGGTATCGCAGCTACTGTTTTTGTCGTCGCCATTGCTTGGTCAAAACAGGCAAGCCTTTCTTTTCCATCACTAATTTTGACACAGGCCGATAATTGGCTACTAAGTGAACTTGCCATCACTGGCGCAACTAAAGCGCTACATAGAATTAAAAATGCTAGTTTCACGACTGTTGTTCCTCTTCTGCAATATCTTCATCAGGTTTATGATAAAAAGAAGCAATAAACACCCCTAACTCAAACAGCAGCAACATAGGGATCGCTAACATTGTTTGAGAAATAATATCAGGAGGCGTTAACAACATGCCGATGATAAACGCACACACAATAACATAAGGTCGTTTGGTGCGTAAGCTGTCTGGGTCTGTCACCCCAGTCCAACACAATAAAATAATAACAACGGGTATTTCAAACGCAGCGCCAAAAGCAAAGAACAGCTTTAAGATAAAATCTAAATAGCTACTAATATCAGTCGCAATGGTCACCCCTTCAGGGGCAACTGAATTAAAAAACGCAAAGACAACAGGAAAAACAATAAAGTACGCGAATGCAATGCCACTATAAAAAAGTATCGTGCTACCAAACATTAATGGCGCAATTAAACGTTTTTCATTTTTGTATAAACCGGGGGCGACAAATGCCCATACCTGATACAAGATATACGGCATCGCAATAAAAGCAGATAAAACTATCGTTAATTTAAAGGGGGCAAAAAAAGGTGAGGCAACGTCTGTTGCGATCATTTGCGTACCCGCTGGCATAGTAGCTAACAATGGCTGAGCCATGTATTGATAGATATCTTGTGCAAAATAGATCAAACAACAGAACACAACCAATACACCAACAACGGCATGCAGCAAACGGGTGCGCAGTTCAAGTAAGTGATCAAAAAGGGTGTAGGTTGTTTTTACTTCGGCTGTCATTACTTTTTAGTTTCTTGTTCAGAGGGCGCGCTGGAAGAAAGTTCTGCTGGTACCGTTACATCATTGCTGTGCTGTGGTTTTTTGGTTTCGTAAGGACGAGTAACCATTTCAGCCGCCTCTTTTAAAGATTTCAGCGACTCTTCAACTTCAGGTGACAAATTTTTCATGCCACTTTCTTCGGCTTTTTTTAAGTTAGCGTGCATTTCATGAATGCGTAATTCTTCACTAAGTTCAGTTTTAACAGTGTCACTAAACTTTCGCACACCACTAATCCAGCCTTTTACTGTTCTAATGGCAACAGGCAAACGCTCTGGACCAAGCACTAGCAAGCCCATAACCGCTATAACTATTAGCTCCCAAAAGCCAATATCAAACATAATTTATGCCTGATCTTTTTCTTTAACAGACGTTTTTTCTTCAGCAGCAGTTTTGTTTGCTATTGCTTCGTCAGTTTTTTCAGCTTTAGGTTTATCATCTTCTTCACTAAGGGCGCCTTTGAAGCCTTTAACAGCTGAGCCTAAATCACCACCTAAATTACGTAGTTTCTTAGTACCAAACAATAAGATAACAATTACCGCTATAATTAATAGCTGCCAAATACTTATACCACCCATTGAAAACTCCTATATTTCTCATTATTTCATTAGGCTATAAGGCTACAATAGTTTAACGCTAAAACTTTGTATTAGTTAAACAACCCTTAATAGCATTGAGGTCATTATAGAGTTTTCAATATAAAAAGCACCCCTTCATTAACAATTCTATGAAGTAGAACAAAGTTTATTCTGTGGAATTTTAAAAACAGGATAAAAATCAAACAAAGAACAGAATGTTGAGCTAGGTTTTGCTAGGAAAACCTATCCAATAGCGGTGATCAATCGAGGTTTAGGTTTTTGCTCACACAAGATTTTACACGGGCGACTAATATAATAGCCTTGACCAAATTCACAACCGACACCTTTTAATTGCGCTAAGGTTTCTTCCGTTTCAATACCTTCTGCAACGAGTCGATAACCAAACTTAGCACCAAGCTCATTAAGCACTTTAACTAAGGTAATGTTTTTACTGTCAGTCGCCAGTGATTTAATAAAACTGCGATCAAGTTTAATAAACTCAAATGGGTAATTGTGTAAAAAGTTAAACGAAGATATGCCGGCACCGTAGTCATCAAGCGCTAATTTAACGCCAAATTCTTTCAGCTTTCGCAAACCTTTTAATGCAAGTTCACCGTGCTGCGTAAAGGCTGATTCATTAAACTCTAGAATGAGTCGCTGTGGTTCAATTTTGTGATGCTTAAATAAACTGATCAATTTAGTTAATTGGTTAGATTGCGTTAAGTGACGACCCGACAAGTTAATACCGATAAAGGCATTTTTATATTCAGGCACAGTTCGCCAGTAAACAAGCTGTTTAGCGACAGATTCAACCACCCAGTTTTCGATTTCCAAAATCATACCGGTTTCTTCCGCCATGAATAAGAACTCGCTTGGCGTAAGAATGCCTCGAGAAGGATGATTCCAACGTAATAAGCCTTCAAAGCCTATCGTGGTGGTATGTTCTAAATCTGATATTTTTTGATAATGCAGTTCAAATTGTCTTTCTTTAATAGCAACTCTAAGTTCTTGCTCAAGCGTCATGCTAGCAATAAGCTGGTCACGCATGCTCTCGTCAAAAAATACATAGCGACCACGTCCTAAGCTTTTTGCTTGGTACATCGCGGCATCTGCGTCACGCAGTAGTTCGTTGGCATCTGAGTATTGTTGGCTACACAACGCAATACCAATACTCGCGTTTGAATATAAAGTATGCCCTTCTAAGTCAAAAGGTTGTGCAACTGACTCAATAATACGAGAAGCAACTTCTTCAACATCATCATGACATTGCACTGAATCAAGTAAGATAACAAATTCATCACCACCTAGGCGGGCAAGAATATCGTTGTCACGCACGCATTTTCGTAAACGTTTCGCGATTTCAATTAAAAACAAATCGCCAGCATGATGCCCTAAGGTATCGTTGATCATTTTAAAACGATCAAGGTCGATAAATAGCACGGCATATTTATGTTTTGGATGACGTTTTAAATGGCGAAGTGCATAGCTCAACCTGTCTGAAAACATGGCCCGATTTGGCAACTGCGTTAACGCATCATGATGAGCTTCAAAATATAACTGTTCTTCAGCTTTCCGGCGCTCTTCAATTTGCATACGTAACTTCATATTCGTGGTTTGCAGTGCTTGCGTACGCTCATTGACTAAAATTTCTAATTGCTCATTACTTTGTTGAATTTTTTCTTGCGCTCGAACGCGATTAATCGCAATGGCGATATTTTGAGAAACAAACTGAATAAGCTGTAAATCAACCGAAGCGTAAGCGTCGGGGTCTTGGTAATCTTGAATAACAAGCACGCCAAACACACTGCCTTGCTCTAGCAATGGTGCAGCCAACCATGCTTTAGGCATGGTGCCGTGCAGATCATACTTACCTAATTTTTCCGTAACCGTACGATTATGTTCCACACTGTGCATTGTGCCTTGAGAAATTAGCACTGGTTTGGCTTTTTTAATCACCATTTCCGTTAAACCATTACCAACAGAGCGTGGTCGCGCTTTGGGTGATTTGTTATCAACGTAATAAGGGAACTCTAACTGGCCATTTTCACTATTTAATAAACAGATATAAAAATTATCAGCTTGCAAATTCTTTTGTAGTTCTTGGTGAAGGGCAACAAACAAATTAGACAAGCTCTGCTCTGACGCCGTTATTTGGGCAATGCTTAATAGCGTAGTATGCAGTTTTTCAGCTTTTTGGCGCTCAGCAATTTCACTTTGCAGTTTCTGATTTGTTTCGGTGAGCTTTTGCGTACGTTGCAAAATGTTTTGCTCAAGCAATTCACGGCTACGAATGCGATCAATTGCGGTGACTAAATGCGTCGCCATGAACTGTAAAAGCTGGCTGTCTTTGTCGTCAAACTGCATTTTGTCGTCATAGCTTTGCACCGCAATAACGCCAATCACTTGACGAGCACGAACCAAAGGTACACCTAACCAATCTTGGCATGGGGTGTCATAGGGAAGAATTTCACCACTTTTGATGTAAGCTAAACGTTGCTGAGCATTGCAATGCAAAACCTCGCCTTGCGTAAACACCATTTCGGTTAAACTTTGCTGCCAGTGATTTTTATCAAAAAAATCGAAAATTCGCTTTTCTTTCGGGTTGTGGCAATAAGCGGAGGCTAAGTGACCGTCATTGTTGAGTAAAATAACATGAAAATTGTCAGTAACGAGTTGGCTACTGATCACGGCTTCGAGCGCGGAATAAAACTCTGCCATTTGCGTTACCGTGCTTGCCAGCTCTGACAAGTTTAGTAACCCAGTCTGCATTGTTTTAACTTGACGATAACGTTTTAATAATGATTTTAGCTTTGGGATTTGCTTAATCGCTACAGTATCGTCTAATGTCCTTGGCTCCATCAAGGGGTTCCACTTCAAAGTAGTATTATTTTTGTGCGATTAGTCTATCAAAATAAAAATAATTGGCTAGCAAATTATGACCTTTTTGCTCGCTTTTTGTTAAAAACGTTACTCCTTTGTACAATAAAACTCCAAAGACAGCGTTATCACCATCTTTGGAGTTTATTCAACAAGTTAATTAATTGCTAATTAAAAGTTGTAGGTTGTGCTGATGAAGAAAGTACGACCGATTACGTCGTAAATACTTGGCACAGTGTTCATGTCGTTACCGTCTGGTACAACTTCTGGCTCGGTGTCTAATAAGTTCTTAATACCACCGTTTACACGCCACGCATCATTGATGAAGTGCGTTGCAGAAATATTGTGATAAATCACATCATTGGTTCTGTAAGCTTCACCGTAGTAGTTACCGTGCATACCTTGAATGAACTGACCATTGTATTGGATGCTAGTATCATCAGAAATATCATGGAAAATTGAAATATTAGATTTTAACTGCGAGTAACCACCCATCATGCCGTCGATAGAACCTGTGTAATCAACACCGTCTTGCTCAAACTTAGTTAAGTAAGTGGTATCGATCATGACACGAGTAGAATCGAAAACCATAGAAAGGTTCCAGTCGATACCTGCAGTATCTTGGCTACCAATGTTAGTTAACGCAGCAGTCATGTTTGACAAGTCACCTTCAGGTGTGATGTTAATTGTCTCACACGCCATTTGGTCACCTAAGAAACACTTGTTCATTTCGCTTTGCACGTCAACACGGCTAATCGCGTTAGTTACATCAAAGCTCCAGTAATCAATTGTTGTAGAAATTCCATCAGCAATTTCCCAAACCATACCAAAGGTAACAGACTCACTTTCTTCTGGTTTTAAGTTTTCATCACTGGTGTAGTTTACTAGGATTTGTGGATCTTCTTCATTTCCCCATGGGTCTTCTAGGTAATCGAAAGAACCTGTGTTACCACCGTAAAGTTCACTTACGTTTGGCGCTCTAAAACCCGTTGCTGCTACGGCACGGATCATAAAGCTGTCAGTAAATTCGTAAGTAGCACCTAATTTCCAAGTTGCCGCGCCACCAAACGTTGAATAGTCATCGTAACGGGCCGCACCTTCAACACTGAACTGGTCAGTCACTGGCACAGAAACTTCACCGTAAAGTGAGTTTACTGAGTAGCTACCTTCAGTTGGATCTTGTTGTGCTGCCGTGCTTTCACCGTCTTGAATAATTTGATCCGGCGTGTAGAAACCACTGTCATATCTGTGCTCAAAACCAAACGCATAACCGATATCACTTTCAGTTAAACCACTGTAACCAGCAGCTAAGATGAACTGTTCGTTACCACCTTCATTTTGCTCAGTATATAAAATTTCTTCATCGGTTAAGAAGTCACGACTTAATTCATCGCCGCTAAACCATGCACCTTGGTTAGCGTAAATGCTTTTTTCCATGTTGCCGGCATGTACAGAGTTGGCAATGCTGTCTTTAGAGTCGTTACGGCCGTAAGTTGCAGAAATGTCCCAGCTGTCATCATTTTCTAAATAGCCTTTTAAGCCAATCGATGCACGGTAAGTATCTGTTTGTTGTTGATAGATACGAGGACCTGCATCTGTCATACGACGACGGTATTCCAATTCTTCAACTAATTCACCATCTTCACCGTAGAAGTCTTCATGGTTTAAATGCTCATCATCAATCATTGACGTATCTAACATGATAGATGCTGGCTGTGGTGCCATTTGCTGCTGTGAATCACGATGGGTGTACATTAAATCAGCGCTGAATTCGATATCATTGTTGAATTCTTTGGTGTAGCTTGAAAACAAGCTAGTTAATTCATTTGGCGTTTGTGCGTAGCTTGATGTGGTGTAATCGTAGCCTTCTTCGCGCTCAACCCAGTTACCTTCTTCATCTTTAACCTTGCCACCTAAACTGCCGCCCGGTACGTAAGAAGAACTTCCTGGTGGTACAAAATCACGATCAGACTGAATAACTTCACCACGGTTTGAATACTGCAAACCAACAACTAAGTTACCACCGGCAACTTCAGTACCGTGTAACAAGCTAAAGCCGCCTGTTTCACCGTCATACTTGCCAGTAATGCTCGCATCAGCAGTTAATTCTGTGCCTTCAAAGTCTTTTTTAGTGATGATATTTACAACACCCGCAATAGCGTCAGAGCCATAAACCGCTGAAGCGCCATCTTTTAAAATTTCGATTGATTTGATCATCGCCACAGGAATGGTATTTAAATCAACTGAAGAGTCAGCACCAATACCTGATGCCACCATACGGCGGCCATTTAACAATACTAAAGTACGTTGTGAGCCCATACCACGAAGGTTAACTGTCGCAGAACCACCTGAGCCGTTGTTTGAGCTTGCGCCTAAGCTCATGCCTGCTGCAGAAGGTTGAGCCGATAAGATTTCTTCAACTGATTGATAACCGTTTTTAACGATAAAATCATCAGAAATCACAGTTACAGGACTCGCTGTTTCCATATCGGTTCTGTTAATACGCGATCCGGTAACTTCGATGCGTTCTATTGAACTTTCTTGACCATCTTGTGCCAAAGTTTGGAATGTTAGTGCTGATGACGCAGCAACACCCACAATTAGCGCTCGCTTTACAGCACGGCTAATAATTGTTCTGTTTTTCATGACTTCTCTCTCTATTTTTATTGGTGATTAACCTGGTTGCTGTCATGTTGCATCATTAAAAACAGCGAGTTCGTTCCAATTTGTGAGAGTTTTGATCGAATTGCGTTACCGAGGAGTTACTAAATGTATCCAGCGCTCAATTGAGCACCAACTTGTTACAGAATGTAGTATTTCTTATTTTTGGCGAAACGCATAAGAAAGCGCTTTAGCTAAAAAGTGGGAAAATATAAAAGTCTTGATGAAATATTTCTTTATTAAGAGCAAAAGCGCGGCAGGGTAAATACCGTTTTCGGTTCATTTACCCTGAATTTGGTTAAGCGGAAGTTAAGATAGGTTTAGGTTTTCTTTTTTGCATCAAGCATGGCACGTAAACCAGCAACACCAACTTTTGCAGATTCTTGCTGCTTTTCAGGTGTTTTTTTCACTTGCCCTAATTCCCAGTTTAAATCATCTTGTGGTAATTCATGTAAAAAGCGACTCGCTTCTGTTCGCGCAATTTCACCAAACTGGCGGCGCTCACGCGCATAGGTAAAAATAAGTTCACGTTGAGCACGTGTTATACCTACATATGCAAGTCTGCGCTCTTCTTCGACATTACCTTCGTCAATACTGGTTTGGTGTGGTAATAACCCTTCTTCCATACCGATTAAGAAAACATAAGGGAACTCTAATCCTTTTGACGCATGCAAGGTCATCAATTGCACTTGATCTGCAAACTCTTCTTCTTCATTACGTTCCATCATATCGCGTAAGGTCAAACGCGTAACAACTTCAGGTAAAGTCATCGGATCTTCGTCATCACTGCCTTCAAGCATTTGTGTGACCCAACTAAATAGCTCGGTGACGTTCTTCATGCGCATTTCTGCCGCTTTGGCACTAGGTGAAGTGTCGTATAACCAATCTTCATAGTTGATTTCACGGATCATGCTACGCAGAACCGCAGCGGTATCACCACGCTCAGCATTATCAGCGGTTTCAACTAGCCAGCGGGTAAACCCTTGTACATGAGCTAAGCCCCGGCCGGTAAGATGTTGCTCTAAACCCAGTTCAAAACTAGCAGCGAACATACTGTTTTGACGAATATTAGCGTAACTGCCCAGTTTTTCTAATGTTGCCGGACCAATTTCTCTGCGCGGGACATTAACAATACGCAAAAAAGCATTGTCATCATCAGGGTTCACTAGTACGCGCAAATAAGCCATCACATCTTTAATTTCTGAACGAGAGAAAAAAGACGTTCCGCCACTTATTTTATAGGGAATACGGTTGGTCATCAGCGCTTTTTCTAATAAACGCGATTGGTGGTTGCCGCGATATAAAATCGCATAATCTTTATAATGACTTTTGCTTAAGAAGCGATGACCAATCAGTTCACCAACGACACGCTCTACTTCATGCTCTTCATTTTTAGCCTGTACGACCCTTAACTCAACACCATAAGCAAGCTCACTAAAAAGTGCTTTATCGTAGACATGAGGGTTGTTAGCAATAAGAATATTGGCACATTTTAAAATACGGCCGCTAGAGCGGTAGTTTTGCTCAAGCTTAATCAGCTTTAAATTAGGAAAGTCTTGACCAAGTAACACTAGGTTTTGTGGTTTAGCACCACGCCACGAATAAATCGATTGGTCGTCGTCGCCTACCACAGTTAATCGACCACGCTCACCCGTTAAATATTTTACTAACTCATATTGGCTAGCATTGGTATCTTGATATTCATCAACGAGCATATAACGGATTTTTTGCTGCCAACGGTTACGTACTTCAGTAAAATTTCGAAATAACAGTGTCGGTATTAAAATAAGGTCATCAAAATCGAGCGCATTGTAGGCCTTCATGTGTTTTTGATAACGTTGATAAAACTCAGCGTATTCAGCACTGTCAGCATCACCGGCTTGTTTAATAGCTTGTTCTGGTAGTAACAAATCATTCTTCCAATTTGAAATCATCATTTGTAACTTACTCAGTAAGTCTTTATCGCCGTCGAGTTCATCGATAGTGAGTTCTTTTAATAAAGCTAAAGTGTCTTGGTCATCAAAAAGCGTAAAACCGGGTTTATAACCTAAGGTTTTAATCTCTTTACGGATAATATCTAAACCAAGTGAATGGAAGGTTGATACGGTTAAGCCGCGACTTTGATCTTTGCCCAACATTTTAGTAACACGCTCTTTCATTTCACGAGCGGCTTTATTGGTAAAAGTTACCGCGGCAATATTGCGTGCTTTGTAGTCACACTTTTGGATCAAGTACGTAATTTTTTGACAAATAACCCCAGTTTTACCACTACCTGCACCTGCTAACACTAAGCATGGGCCGCTGACATATTTTACTGCTTCATTTTGTCCTGGGTTTAATTTCATTACGTCGATAAAAAGTGCTGATGATAAAGTGGCGCGATCTTATACCAAATAACGGCATTAATCGATTTGCGATTGCGCTTTTTTGCGGGCAAAGAACATCTTGAAACGGTTTTTTCTACCATCTAACCCAGAATTGATTACAATATAGGGACTTATTACTTTAACGGTTTTAAAAATGATCAACGCAAAGAAGATTGAAGAAATAGCAAAGCAAGTTACCGAGTCAATTCCTCCAGGTTTAAAAAACTTGGCCAATGATTTTGAAGATAAAACCAAAACGGTATTGCAACGCAAATTATCACAACTTGATGTTGTGTCACGTGAAGAGTTCGACGTACAAACACAAGTACTTATTAAAACCCGTGAAAAACTTAGCGCACTTGAAGCTAAAATTGCTGAGCTCGAAGCAAAAATGAGTGGCGAATAAACCGCAATAACTAAGCGCTAACATTAAGTTCAAAAAAAGCCGATATTATCATGATAATATCGGCTTTTGATTTTGCTTACTGCTATTAACTTACAGCTCGTTACTTGCAGCTTCTAGCTTTCCACTTGCCGCTTGCCGTTTGTTACTTACAGCTTCTCACTTACCGCTTGCCGCTTTCCACTTATAGCTTCTACGCCATATAACTTTCTGGCAGTTCTAGCGCTGCAACGCCCGAATCAACAGCTGCTTGGGCAACCGCTTTTGCGACACGCGCACACAAGCGAGTATCCATAGGTTTAGGAATAATATAGTCTTTGCCAAAGACTAACGATTTATCGCCTGAAGCGGTTAAGACTTCAGCAGGTACTTCTTCTTTGGCTAGTTCTCGAATAGCATGTACCGCTGCAACTTTCATTTCATCATTAATGGTACGTGCGCGTACATCCAATGCACCGCGGAAAATAAACGGGAAACACAAAACGTTGTTCACTTGGTTCGGATAATCTGAACGGCCAGTGGCAATAATAACATCGTCTCGTGCTGCTAATGCTATTTCAGGTTTAATTTCTGGATCTGGGTTTGAACAAGCAAAAACTACTGGGTTTGGCGCCATTAGTTTTAAATGTTCGGCAGATAATAAGTTAGGTCCTGAAACGCCAACAAAAACATCAGCACCGTCAATCGCATCTTCAAGCGTGCGTTTATCAGTATTATTGGCAAATAACTTTTTGTATTCATTTAAATCATCGCGACGAGTATGCACTACGCCTTTTGTGTCGAGCATGTAAATCTTTTCACGCTGTGCACCACATTTAATCAATAGCTCCATACAGGCAATGGCCGCAGCCCCAGCACCCATGCAGACAATATTAGCGTGCTTGATATTTTTACCTTGAATATCTAACGCATTTAACATGCCTGCGGCAGTAACAATTGCCGTACCGTGTTGGTCATCATGAAATACGGGGATTTTACAACGTTCAATCAGCGCTTTTTCGATAACAAAACATTCAGGCGCTTTAATGTCTTCTAAATTGATGCCGCCAAAGCTATCGGCAATATTTGCAACGGTGCTGATAAAATCTTCTGTAGTTTGATGCTTTACTTCAATGTCAAACGAGTTAATGCCAGCAAATCGTTTAAACAATAACGCTTTGCCTTCCATCACCGGCTTTGAAGCCATTGGCCCTAGATTACCTAAACCAAGTACTGCAGTACCATTTGAAATTACCGCAACCGTATTACCTTTACCGGTATATTTATAAACATCTTCCGGATTTGCGGCGATTTCACGACAAGGCTCTGCAACACCCGGACTATAGGCGAGTGACAAATCTTGGCTAGTTTCAGCTGCGGTGGTAATTTCAACGCTAATTTTACCTGGTGTTGGTAGCGCGTGATAGTCAAGAGCCTGTTGGCGAAGATCTGTCATGATGTTTTCCTAGTGCGATTAATTTTGGTTTAATTATGCTGTGTAGTGAGTGCACAGATAAGCTATGTTTATTTTCATTATTTTTATAGCTTATATGGTATTTCATTGCGGTAACCTAATACAACCCCATTTATATATAAAAAAATGCTACAAGCTATAATTAATCTACACCTTGAGCATTTCAATATCATATTAATTAAAACAATATTTACTATTTCGCATAAGTATTCTTATATAAATACCACTTAAAAAGCAGATAAAGACATTAAGCCGCCTAAAACCAAGTTATCGCCACAAACATAGTGAATTAGGGAAATGTCGTCACGTTAGTAACATTTTACTGCGACATACAGGATTTATATTATTTAATAGCTTAAGGTTTTGGTCGATTAATTAGTGCGCAGGAAAAGGCGAGCTAGCTTAATTAAATTGAGATCCAGAGGAAGTGTTTAAGAAATAGTAGGCATAAAAAAACCAGCCATTTGGCTGGTTTCTTCATATTGAAAAATTTATTCTGAGAATGGATTCACCAGAATAACTGTTTCATTGCGATCAGGACCTGTTGACACGATATCAATTGGTACACCCGTCACTTCTTCAATGCGCTTAATATAAGCTTTAGCATTAGCAGGTAATTGATCAATCGATGTCGCACCTACGGTGTTTTCATCCCAACCAGGCATGGTTTCATATACTGGCGTGATTTCTTCATAACCTTCCGCAGCTGTTGGCGGTACTGTGATGATTTCACCAGATTTAGTTTGGTAGCCAGTACAGATTTTTAGCTCTTTCAAGCCATCTAATACGTCTAACTTAGTTAAACAAAAACCTGTTACGCTGTTCACTTGTGTTGCACGGTGCATAGCAACGGCATCAAACCAACCACAACGACGTTCACGACCCGTAGTTGCGCCAAATTCATGACCAACTGTGCCTAAGTGATGACCAATTTCATCGTCAAGCTCTGTCGGGAAAGGACCTGAACCAACACGTGTAGTATAGGCTTTAGTAATACCTAACACGTAATCAATGTTACATGGACCAAAACCACAACCTGTAGAAACACCACCAGCGGTAGTATTTGAAGAAGTCACGTAAGGGTATGTACCGTGGTCAATATCAAGTAACGTGCCTTGAGCACCTTCAAACATGATACGCTCACCAGCAATACGCGCTTGGTCAAGTAATTCAGGAATGTCAGCGATCATGCCAACGATAATATCGCGAACAGCTAAAGCGTCAGCTAATACTTCTTCGTAGTTAACGGCTTCTACTTTATAGTAGTTAGTTAACGCGAAGTTATGGTATTCAACGATTTCTTTTAGCTTAGTCGCAAACGTTTCCGCATTAACCAAGTCACCGACACGTAAACCGCGACGAGCAACTTTATCTTCATATGCTGGACCAATACCACGACCAGTTGTACCGATAGCTTTGCTGCCACGCGCTTTTTCACGAGCTGCATCTAAAGCATTATGATATGGAAGAATTAATGGACAAGCGTCACTAATAAGTAAGCGCTCGCGTACTGGTACGCCTTTATCTTCTAACATCGCAATTTCTGTCATCAAGGCTTTTGGACATAAAACTACGCCATTACCTATTAAACATTTAACGTTGTCACGTAAAACGCCAGATGGAATTAAATGAAGAACGGTTTTTTCACCGTCAATTACCAAAGTATGACCGGCATTGTGGCCGCCTTGATAACGTACTACGTACTTAGCTTTATCGGTTAGTAAGTCAACAATCTTACCTTTACCTTCGTCACCCCATTGGGTTCCTAGAACAACTACGTTTTTGCCCATGTTTTCAATTTCGTAAAAAAATTAGGCGGGGATTCTACCAAATATGCGTATCTTGTCCAAGTAAATATTGTCGTTTTTTAAGACAATAATGTATATAAGCTAGGGGATTTTGATCTTAGTAAAATTATTTCGTTAAGAAACAAACCACAACAACAAACTACCAAGTAAAACGACCGTTATTCCAATTGACCGAATCGAGCTAATGGGCTCTTGAGAAAGCTTGGTCACATAAGCTTGCCATTTATTTGGAAATAAAGCGGGAATAAGCCCTTCAAGAATAAATGCCAATGCAATGGCAATAAGAAATGTATCTAACGACATAATAGTTACCAAATAATAGGAACAAGCTTTATGGTGGTATTGTTATAACATTAAATAGGTTTATAAGCTCTAATCCAGTCGATGTACATTTTGTTCATGCTTGCATTATTAAGCTCAGCTTTAGCGGGTGTTAGCCCCTTTGCGGCACGCCAGACATGATCTTCCATATCAAAAATGACCCGCATAGCTCTATCAAAAAATAAGCCTTCAAGGTCGTTGAGGTCGTCTTCTTTAGAGAGTATGCGTACTTGTTTACCGTCTAAGTAAAATTCCATATACGTTGGTGAATGCCAATAAACACCAAAGCGATGATAACTTTGGTTGAATATGTCTTTGTTTTCGGTTTGATGATGATTTTGTACATGACCATAATCACCTAACATATTATTGGTAACAGGGTCTCGCTTGAAGATATGATAGTTCGATGACATCTGACTGGCTAACTTTTTGGTATTGCCATAAGTTTCAGTAATATCTATTTCATTTCTATCATCGTCGCTTAGCATCCAAAAATTATTAGCTAATGCTAAATGAGAAATTTTTAGTTTCGCTTCAATAAATACTGGGTATTGTATGGCTTTCTTACCTGTCACAAAGCCCGTAAATACTTTTTTCGACGACTTTAATTTACCATAATCTTTAACTTTACCTTGCTTATCGGCGGGTACAGGTGACGCCGACAAGACCAACTTGCCCTCGACAACATCGCTATGCTCAGCGCTAAAGTAAGTTGCCCCAGGACCTAACCAACCACGAAGGTGCTTATCATGCCATTTACGATAAAATTCAGCCGTTTTACCTGTATATGAAAAACTATCGCTATTATCTTCTATTAATTGCCAAGCACCTCTTTCTTGAAGAGAAGTCGGCAATTCGACCTGAAGCCAATCGTTTTGTTCAGTTGAGTTATTAATAGGTGATTTACATGCCACCACTAGCGTGCTTGTAAGCAAAATTGCACATTTATAATTCATACTTTCCTTATTCGTATAAAACTGCAGACACTAGCGCAAACAATTTCACCATGTTCAGTTCAAGGCTTAGTGAGTTCAAGGCATAGTTAGCCGGTAATTAGTTGTTGTTAATATTCTTCGATGCGCTAAGTGTTACTTCACCGGTTGCAGCCCATTGAGTACCCCGAGTAAATGTAGTTATAAAGCTTTGACTTTCTAATGCGGCTTTGCCGTGACCTAGAGTTGAATGAAAAATTCTGCCCTGATGATAATTGATTGTCATTAATACCGGCTCATGTCGTCCTTTGCCATTGTATTTTGGATCATCAAAGGCCGTAGCAAGCACCGTCATATTTTTTGCAGGACCACGTAATCGGTTATAAAGTTCATCTTTACCGTGTAACCATTCTGCTGGTAAGCCCTTCATTACCGGGTGTGACGGCATGCGTGATTTGATAGTAAATTGATGTTGCTTACCATGTCCACCAGCACCGCCTTTACTGTGGTCATCGATTCGTTTGCCATTGTCATCAAAATACACGTAAGGGCCATTTTTTTCATTACGTCCGCCCCAGCCACCTAAGCCAATCATTTCATTGTATGCGGGCCATAAAGGGAAAGAGTTATCGGCTGCATGAATGGTCACTAAACCGCCGCCGTCACGCATATAGGTTTCAAATGCTCGCTGTGTGGCTTTAGGCCAACTGGCGGCTTGCCAACCAAAATTAGAAATCACAACATCATAATTTGAAAATTGCGGTGAAAAATCAGGATCTGTTTTTGCTTTAGAAACCACTTGATAGGTTTTCCCGTCATCTAAAAAATGTGTTTTTAGATGCTCTTCACCATGCCAAGTATATTGCGTTCGATAAATCTCAACATTAAACAGCCCTGTCGACTCAAGTTGTGTTTTCATTAACTGTGTTGCTAATGGCCAAACTTGATGATTATTTTGACCATCGATAATTAACGCATTGATTTTTTTCGCTTGCTTTAATGGAGCTGTCGCTGTGTGTTGACATGCAACTAAGGTCAATAAAGTGAATAAAACGGAAAATATTTTTATCATTTTAATTAATATCCATAATAACAGTTAGTGGCTTATGAGCGAGAGTGAATTCGATGACCTAGTGCGTTAAACCTTATTCAATGGGCTTAACGCACGATGAATTAGCAATCGTTTATTAAAGTAACCAATTTATTTTAATACCCGCGCCTCGCTCGGGTCCGCCAAAGCCAACTGAATAATAGTATTGTTTATCTAATGCGTTGGTTAGAAATAAATCAACCGACAAATGCTGATTAGCAACCCAACGGCCACTAACATCGTATTTACTGTATGACGGTAAAAGTTCGGCACTAAAGTTGCCCGTATGTAAGCTTGTAGCCGTTGACTCGCCCACGTAATTTGCCGAAATATAAGTTGATAACTGCTCTGTCCATTGCCAGTTTAGATTCGCCCCACCTTGCCATTTAGGACGTCCAGTTAACAACTCTCCTTCACCTGCTTCAATATCAGCGTAGGTGACGTTAAATTGTAAAACACTATCGCTGGTTAAATGGTTAACGAGGACCAACTCAGCCCCTTGGGTTTCTACAGATGAACGGTTAACTAAAGAAAATAATTCTCCGTCAAAATCGATTAAATTTTTATAACGGTAATCAAATAATGAAAAATTAATATTTGTGCGTTCTGTCGTCCACTCAATGCCTATGTCGGCACTTTTAGCGGTTTCGGCAACCAATTCAGCATTGCCGATCATGTTATTGCCTAATGCATATAAACTCGGAAGCTTAAATGACTCCCCTGCGTTAGTAAAAAGTCGAATGTTGTCGCTAACTGGATAGTTTATGCCGAATTTCCACGTTGTTTGGTTATCATGATCTTCCGGCTTATCTAGTCGCACACCTAAAAACATACTCGCTTTTGCCAAGTCGATCCGTGTATCAATAAAGCCCGCCCAGTTTTTTCGAGTAAGTTCAAAGTCAGTCGGAATGTCCTGGCCAAACATGGTTAAATAACCTGAGGTTTGTCCGTCTTCATGTTTATAGTCAAGACCAGCATTTGCAGAAATATTGTTTATGGAAAGTGAATTTAACCAACGAAATTTGTTCAGAGTATAATCATTTGATGTGTATGCAGGAGGCGCCATAAAATAAGGCGAAATACCCGGTGATGTTAAATTATCTTGAGCGTGATAATGCTCTAAATGCAGCGCAGTTTGATAAGCATCATTAATGCTTATTTGATGGCGAATACTTGCGCTAGATGTTTGCCCTTTATTTTTTTCTTTAGTTTCATCTTGTGCAAATTCTGCCCCACCACTTTGGTCTGGAAAAGCATACTGCTTGTAGTCAGCAAAGCGCCAATTCAATTGTGTATTGCTAGTTTTAGTGAAATTAAAGTCACCATATAACGACAACTCAGCTAGAGTTTGACTGTCGCCATTAGATTGCTCATCAGTATCTATACCACTTAGGGCTAGGCCCCATGAATCAAATCCAGCTTTAACCGTGGCTGATTTTTGGCCATCAGCCATTAGACCTAACGATGTTTTCACGCCTTTTAGTTCTTTATCAACAGTAATAAAGTTAATCACACCTGCCAGTGCGTCTGAGCCATATATAGCAGATTGTGTCCCTTTAATAACTTCAACCCGAGAAATGAGATCTTTACTTAGCGAGGCTAAATCAAAACTACCACCACGCTCATCCAAAGGGTTATTCACTTGCACCCCGTCAATTTGAATAATGACAAAATTAGATTCTGCACCACGTAATGAAATGTCTTGAATATTGCCAGATTTTTTAATGTTAATACCTGGGACTTGCGCAAGTAAATCAAGAGCTGTGTTGCCAACAATACGAGCAATATCTTCGTTATTCAGAATAAACACGGTACTTGGCAAGGTACTTTTTTCAATAGGGTTGAGTTGACCGTAAACACTGATCGTTTCAATCGCAGCAGATTGATTGTCATTTGCCAATACGCTACCACTGATGAGTAATGCAATTGCAGTTAGCGTCGTATTTAATTTTCGAGGTTGCATAGATACACCTTAGGTCTATATCAGAAAACCAAGACCAGTTGCCACCTGCCTTGGTTTATTATTTGGTTGATCATTAAACGTTATATTTGTTGTGCGCTCGGTATCCGTATACACAAAAAAGAACAAAACACAAAAGCGGTAATATAAAGGAAGTTTGAATTGCAGGAATGCCGCTTAGTCGTTCACTACTATCAATCAACACGCCTTGTAGAGGTAGCATTAAAGCGTATAACAGCTTTCTTACAACCATACACAAAGTCACTTTTAATGCACAAAGTAAAACATTTCGCCAAAGACTAACATGGATTTATAAATAAATAAAAGCTTTTAAATATGATTGTAACTGCAGAAGTAACGACGCCAGATAGGCGTCAGTTAGGCATTATCGTTAACCCTAAAAAGTTTGCAGAAGCAATACAGGTGGCGTGATTGTAGTATTCGGAAATAAGAGCTATTTTTATTCCCCGAAAATAAAAATAGCGAAAAAGCTCCCCAATCAATTGATTTAACTCATTAACAAAAACACCTTATTCGTTAGTTAATAATACCAGAGCCAATGAATGATTGAAGTTTAGACGGGCTGCCATTGTCGTCGCCAGTTAATAAGTAAAATACCAAGCCAGCATCAGAGCAGTCAGCAATGCCTTTAGTGTGTCGTTTTAGTCGTTCGTGTAACCATCTTACGCTAGGATCCGGATGTTTTACCATCCATTGCCAAACAGACCAGTCATGCTCTGAATTCCAAAGTTTATTGGCATCCCATTTTGCGTTTTGATCTTGAATTAGCTTGTAGTTAAGACGATCACCACTTAGCGTGATAGCTTCTTTTATCGTGTGGTGTTTCTGAGCTGCAGCAACGGGAAATTTATCAAACTTAGCATCGCCTCTGCGCAAATGATTGTCGTTATAACCGCTATGCGACAGTACAAAAACATAGTTAAGACTGTCAGCCTTATCGAGCTTCAGTACCCGCTCAATGGCTCGATAAAAAAATTCAGCAGGCCCCATATGAACAAAATAAAGCGGGTTATCTTTTGTTGAAATTACAATTTGTTGAACTAAATGTTCAAGCGCTTTATTGGCATTGTTACTGACATCAAAAAATAGCTTAGGGTTATAATGCCACCGTGATATTGCACCATTAACCCCATCGGCCATTTCATTCACGGCAGTCGTATGGGGAGGGGCATCAATAAAATTATTATAAGAAAAGTGGACTACATTATTTTGAGCCTTAAGTTTTGCAATCATTGCTAATGCAACGGGAGTTCCGCCCCAGTCGTCAGGATCAGCTTTTGGCCACTTGTGTTTATCGTCGGCTTGGTTGTTGCCGTCGGCACTAATGGCAATACGGTAGTTGTTAAAGTTCCAGCCGGTCGTTTGCGCAATAACTTGTTTGAAAACGGATAGCAGCAATAAGCTGGCTAACAATACTAGTTTTAGCTTTGTGTGATAAAATTTGTTGCACATTTTGTTATACCTGCCTGTTAACTATTTTATTTAACAACCATTGCACTTTGTTTTCGACCCATGCTTGATGTGTTACCCATTAAGTTTTTTAATTTAAAATAGTGCTTGTGGATATCTTTAGTTTACTCAACCTTAAAAACCCTATTTGGTTCACATCCAAATGTAGATATTTAAATATAGATTATTTCAACTTTTTGTGTGTGATTTACTCGATGATGGGTTTACTGATTTTTTGATAATCTAGCTTTTGAAGGTGCGAGTTATTTAAGACAAAATTGCCCAGACGATAACTGCACTTGGTTTCTATTTTCACAGCTAAGGAGGCGTTAAACAGAAAATAATCTAAAATTTTTATGATTAGCTGCGCAGTTATTATTATGTTGATTTGGCTCAGTCGACTGTTCAAGCGTTGCCCTTTGAAGATAACTCAGTAGCTATTTTTCACCAATAGATCCGCATAAAGCTATTGATTAGGATAGATAATCGCCTAGCACCTTCCTCTAGTTAAATTAATAAAATCTCGACCTTATTACTGAAAAACCTTTGTTAAAAAGTAGTCGCAAATTGGTCTCTAAAGCGGTCAAGCGCTAAGCACATTATGGTCAAATATTCGATTTTCTAACTGTTGAGTTTGCCGCTCAATTTTTGCAAAGCAGGTTAGCGATAACGCTATACGATCATCAATTCAACAAAATTTTGGCCTCTAAAGCACATCATCAATATTAACGGTAAAGTGAGTTGCCGGTTTTAATTTACCAACGGATTTACGGCAACCTTTGAAGGATATTTACCAACGAGTGACTTCATAAAACACTACTAAATAAATATCCCACATGGTAGATTGTTAACTATTATCAATAAACAACGTATTTTATTAATGAATAATGCAGTAGATACGAATAATAAATAATTACCCGTTAAAATTATAAAAATAGGCAGCTACCATGAAGAACATTGTAAAATATTCCAAGCTGTTATCTCTCCCTCTTTTGCTCAGTGCATGTGGTGGTGATAACCAAGATGAACAAGTAAAACAAGCATCTCCCAATAACCAGAAAATAAGTGACGCGCAAATAATTGTTGCTGATTTTGAACAAGCCATACCAACTTGGTTAACGAGTGACAACGCCATTACCACTTTAGTTAATGGACAAGGAGTCTCGTCTGGCAACACCGCATTAAAAATTGACTTTGACGCTTCAGAACAAATGTCATCAATTACCATGCAGCCCGAACAAACTTGGGATTGGAGCAATATTGGTGATTTCAATTTAGCTGCCGACATTACAAACCCGGGCGACGTTTCTGTGCACTTGTATATTGTTGTTCGAGACAAGTCGGGCGCCATGCACCGACGCAGCGTGAGCATTCCTGCGCATTCATCGGCGACCTATTACGCAGAACTTAAAGGTCCGCAACTTGAGTTTGACAGTGGTTTACGTGAAGATCCACCGGCTTGGAATTCAACCGATGTAAAAATGTTTTGGCAAACGGGTCGTAAGAAAATTCAATTAGAGCAAGTTAAGAGCATTACTTACAACGTGGAGATGATGAATCAAGACAAAAGCTTGATTATTGATAATATTCGATTACGTAATAACCCCGAGATTGATCCCAATTACCTCGTAGGAATTGCAGATAAGTTTGGCCAAAACGCTAAAATAGAATTTCCCAACAAGATACACTCTGAAGCCGAATTAAAAGCATTAGCAGACAAAGAAATTGCACAGTTAAATGCTGAAGGCCCAATGGCCGATCGTTCGAAATTTGGTGGCTGGAAAAGTGGCCCTAAACTTGAAGCTACTGGCTATTTTAGAACGGAAAAAGTTGACGGCAAATGGGCAATGGTTGACCCCGAAGGCTACTTATTTTTCTCGTCGGCTTTAGCAAATATTCGCATCGCCAATACTACCACCACCACGGGTGTTGACTTTAAAGACGACTCTGTTCGGTATATCGACCCGAATGACGTAACCCCCGAAGACTCTTTAGGTATTCGTCCTGTTTCCAAAGCAGCGCAAAAAACGCGTTATGTTTCTTCAGATGTTCGTCATAACTTATTTACTTGGTTACCTAGCTATGATGATGATTTAGCAAATCATTATAGTTATCGTCGTTCGGTGCATAGAGGGCCTATTCATCATGGTGAAACCTTTAGCTTTTATCAAGCAAACTTAGAGCGACGTTACGGAGAGACACATCCAGATTCATATAATGAAACTTGGCGAGACATTACCATCAAAAGGTTTAAAAACTGGGGCTTTACTTCGACCGGTAACTGGACTGATGCAGAGTTTTACCAAATGAACCAAATTCCATATTTTGCCAACGGTTGGATTATTGGTGATTTTAAAAAAATATCATCCGGCAATGATGTTTGGTCCAAAATGCCGGATCCGTTTGATCCAGAGTTTAAAAAACGTGCTGAAATAACCACACAAGTTATCGCCGAAGAAGTAAAGAACAACCCTTGGTGCATCGGTGTTTTTATTGATAACGAAAAAAGTTGGGGAAATGTTAAAACCACACGCGGTCACTATGGCATTGTCATTCATACCCTGTCTGTTGATGAAGCCGATAGCCCAACTAAACACGAATTTATTCGACTATTAAAAGAAAAATATGCGTCTGTCACCGCATTAAATAGTGCATGGAATAGTACGATTGATTCATGGGAAACGCTAAGCAATAGTTATACAGTTGGTGAGCTAACAGATGAAATGGTTGGCGATTTTTCAATGCTATTAGAAGCTTATGCCACCAAGTATTTCAAAACAGTACATGATGCGTTAGAAAAAGTATTACCAAACCATATGTATATGGGGGTTCGCATGGCGCACTGGGGCAAAACTCCAGAAGCGATAAAAGCAGCGAAAAAATACGTTGACGTGATGAGCTACAATTTCTATCGAGAAGGTTTACATGAAAAAGCGTGGGGCTTTTTAGCTGAAGCTGATATGCCAAGTATTATTGGCGAATATCATATTGGCGCAACAAGTGATACAGGTCTATTTCATCCGGGCTTAATTCTAGCTTCAGATCAAAACGACCGTGCTCGTATGTATAAAGAGTACATGAGAATGGTTGTCGACAACCCTTATTTTGTTGGTGCACATTGGTTTCAATATTTAGATTCACCACTAACGGGTCGTGCGTATGACGGTGAAAACTACAACACAGGTTTTGTAACCATCACCGATGTACCTTATAAAACGATGGTTGACGCTGCAAAAGAGATAAATGAAGAGCTTTACCCGCGTCGCTTCGGTAAGCGCTAAGCACTAAACTCTATATAGAATCAACGTTTGTCAATGGCATACCCGATAACACGGCTATGCCATTTTTTTGGAGACTCAAACGTAGCAATACTCTAAATACACAAATAAATTCCATGACCCCAACAGGTTACCATCAAGTTATCCTGCTAAATAACCACGTTACCTTCCTTTCGTATCAGCTCTGTTTAATATCATTTAATTATCATATATAAACTTTGCTTTTCTTATGCAATCACGCATTGCGTTACTTTATGAATCTACGATTATTGAAAAGATTAGTAACCTATATTTATTATTATTTATTTTTCATCAACTTACCATTTACCTTCTAACCTGACTCGCAGCAATTAACTGAGTTAACCTATAGATTAGCGCCTGCGTTTTGATGTTTAACTAAAGCTAAATTTACAACCCACCAATAAAATTATATATAAATATTTTTATTCTTATTTAAAAGCCGTTAACGAGATGTTAATGTATTTTGTTGATTATATATTGTTGACAAAACACATTGTTGGTTTGCGTAGATAACGAACCGACTGACTTTATTTCATTTAAATAATAAGAGTAAAAACAATGAAATTAAATTTTGCTGAAAAAATTTTAGTGAGCGCCTTAGCCTTTAGTGGCTCGTTAGGTGTTTGTGCTAAAACACTATACGTAAGTACTAATGGCGATAATAATAATAATGGCTCTGAAAGTGCGCCGTTTGCAACATTTGCACAAGCAAATAGTGTATTAGCGCCAGGTGATACTTTGATTATTGAAGGTGGTATTTACCGTCAATCAATGACCATATCTAAAAGTGGCACTGAAGATAACCCAATAAAAATAAGAGCGAAAAATGGCGAGCAAGTTCTGATCAAAGGAACCAATGCCATTACAAACTGGACACATTATTCTGGCGATATTTATCAGGCTAATGTCCAAATGAATGTTGCCGCATCATTTAGACAGGTTTATCAAAACGATAAGCTTATGCAAATTGCTCGCTGGCCAAATGATGTCGACAATAACCCTTACACCTTAGATTCTTCGGTAGTTACAGGCAAAGGTACAACCAGCAGTATTCCTACAGAAACACTCCCTGAGGCAGATCTGAGTAACGCCTTAATGTGGTATTTAGGCCAACATTCAGGCACTAGCTGGACAAGAACGGTAACCGCTAATACCGAGAACCAATTGTCGTTTACTGAAATCACTGACCAATGGCCGTTTTCTAATCATTCTCCTGCGAAATGGACTGCAGGTGGTGGTTTTGGCCGCTTTTATTTGTTTAATCACTTTGAACTGTTAGATCATCCAAGAGAATGGTATTACGACGACGAAAGCCAAATTGTTTATTTTCATTCCACCAATGGACAAATGCCTGTAACTGGCGATATTGAGTACACTGCCCGAGTAAAAACTATCACCTTAAACGGGAATTATATCGATGTGGAAGGCATTGATGTAATGGGTGGATATATTCAAATCGCAGGTGACTTTAATCAATTTACTAAAGGTAAAGTTACCCACGCTCTTGAACGATATGCCAGCGTCGACGTGGAAAACGGATCGTCGATTTACGAAGGCTCTTTTTTAATCACAGGTCGAAATACGGTCATTAAAGAAAACGAGATTAAATTTGGCTCCGCAAATGCAATTGCTGTCGCTGGTTTTGGTGATCGAGGTGACAATACCGTGATTGAAAAAAACCGCATTCAGTACTTTAATACGCTGGGCATGCATACGAGTCCGATCCGATCCGCAGGCGATAACGTAAAAGTGCTGAAAAATACCATTTCAGATACCGCACGCGATGGTATTTATGTGGTCGGTACAGGCAGTGAAGTTGCCTATAACGATGTTTCGCGTACAGGGTTAATCAATAACGATGGCGGTCCTTTTTACACTGTGGGTAATGCTAACCTAAGAAACATTCACGTTCATCACAACTGGTTTCATGACGCTGCAATTAGTGATTTTCATGATAATCGCATCGCAGGTATTTATTTAGATAACGACAGTAAAGGCTTTTTGGTACATCACAATGTTGTCTGGAATATGCCTTGGAGTGCAGTGCAACTTAATTGGGATAATTGGGATAATCATATCTATCACAATACCTTTATTAATGTCGGTCAAGCGATGGGCGAGTGGATCAATAACCGTAACCCAAGAGACAACCGTGTATGGAATAACTTCAGCACTAACCTAGATTGGATTCATAGTGGAGCCTACGATTTAGATAGCAATATTATTGAGCAAGAGATTGAACAACTTGTTGATCCGAGTAATAACAATTTCATGCCCAATTCAAATTCATTCTTGCTTGATCAAGCGCGAACCATTGAAAATTTGGATAAACCCTTTACTGGCCCTGCACCAGATGTAGGAGCTTATGAACTCGGTGGAACCGCTTGGACTGCGGGTATTAATGCGATTGAAGATGTATGTGCAAGCTGTCCATCAAACCCCAATGATGATCCTATTTTTGAAAATGAAGGCCCATCGGAACCAGAGCCGACGCCAGATCCTGTAGAAGCATCGCTCAGTATTGTTGACCGTGACCAATATACCACAACAACCTTTACCACAGATGAAAGCTTAACCTTTACTGTTAATTATGAGGCAGGTACCGGCAACACAGTAACAATCTTCAATGCTATTCGCGGTGTACGCTTCTTTTTAAGAGAACTAACACCAAGTTATACGCCGGTGGCAGGAAAAGCCATTGTATTTGATGATGAGTCGGCCATTGGTCAACAAAACGGTACCGCCAGTGCAACATTCTCTTTAGCAGGCTTAACTCCTACCGCTGATTTACCCGAAGGACATTTTTATCAATTGCTAGCAGTATTTAGACCTAGTGGCGCCAGTAAAAATGAGCTCGTTACTGTTTACCACCTCGATATTGTTGCTAGCTCCGTTGAGGGTGACTACGACGGCGATAAAGACGTCGATATCAATGATATTAATGGCTTAGTTCGCGCCATCCAAACGCGCCAGTCGATTGATTTGGCTTTTGATATAAATGACGACGGTGTTGTGAATATTTTAGATGCTCGAGCAACGATGGCGCTGTGTACTCGAGCGCGTTGCGCAACTGAATAATGAACAACTACATTTTAATAACAAGGTAACATAATGAAAAAAACAATATTTATAATGATTGCATTAACTATGAGCTTGTCTGCTAGAGCGGGCTTAATAACGCTTGAAGTAAGTGACAACAATGTCAGTCTTGGCGATACACTGCAAGTGAGTGTTATCGGTAGTGGCTTTGACTTTTTTGACACGTTAAGCCTCGACGTTGAATTTGATACAAGCCTATTTTCTATCGACAATGTTGATATCTTTGGTGATATTTCGCCAGCACATGTTGGAGGGGACCTCATCGCCATTAACCCCTTTATTTTTAACCTCAGTGCACAATCGTTTGGGGTTGCTCTATCGTTTCTAGATTTCATTCCTTTTATCGGTGGCGACTTTGTTATTGCAACTTTTGACGTTACCGCTGTGGCTAATGGAACGTCAGACTTTATGCTAACGAATGTGCTTGCTGCAGACTTTATTACCCCGGTAGACGCCACGGTTTCTTCACAACAAGTAAACGTTTCAGTGCCTGAGCCTGCGACATTGGGCATGCTGTTTTTAGCCGCTATTGTGATGTTTGGATTACGTAAACGCGCGTAGCGAGTATTAATTAATAGACCATTATAAAAAGGGCGTTGGATGAATTATCCAACGCCCTTTTACGTTAAATCAAGGCTAAATTAACGCAAATAACTTAAATCAAAACTCACCGCCCTTTGACTTCAACTTAGCTAGGTATTGCTAGATGTTAGCTATGTTATTCATTCCATGCTGTCGCTATGCCAGACTTACGTATTTCGCTATATTGAGCAAGCATTTGCATCGCATGTTGTTTATATTTGGGGCGATTAATCAGATTTTTTGCTTCCGCTTCCGTTGCATTATCCTTTAAGTTAAACAAAGCAAGTGGCGTAAATGTTGTGCCTTTGCGGTTACTTTTCATGATGAGTTTCCAGTCTCCTTGGCGAAAAATTGTTTCGTTTCTATTACCCGATTGCAGCATTAAGTATTTTCGCGATTTAAAACCAGGTTTGCTTGTTAAAAGTGGCAATAAGTTATTTGAGTCAGGCGCTTGATTTTTATCTTGGTAATTTCCGATCGCCGCCCCTATGGTTGCCAATATATCTTGTACAACGACAGGCTCTTGGCTAAAACTTCCCGCTTTAACTTGTTCAGGCCAATGGACGATAAACGGTACCCTATGCCCTCCCTCATACGGGTCATTTTTACTGCCTCGATAACGACCACTGACTTTATGACCTGTTTTGGCCGTATCACTTATTCGTAAACCACCATTGTCGGACGTAAAAATAAATAACGTATTGTCTAAGGTATTCGTCGCTTTTAAGGCCGAAATAATTCTACCGACTTGCAAATCCATTTCCTTCACCATATCTAAATGTGATGAACCAGTAGTACCCGCCACCTTTACACCATCAAAATTTGTTGGTGGCATATGCGGTAAGTGTGCCATAGGGCTTGCGTAGTAAAGCATAAAAGGTGTTTCACGACGTTGTTGATGAATAAAGTCGACCGCTTTTTGCGAAATAATATTGCCGATGTATTCTGTTCGCCAGTGTGTATCTCCCATTCCAGCCCCCTTATCAGAGATCATTTTCGGGTGATAAACATTCTTGCTATTAATATGTACTATCTTCGAGTTAGCATCTAACGGTGCCCATATTTCATTCTCGTAGGCTAAGTAGATAGGTCCTTGAATGCCATCGGGCAACATAAAGCTATAATCAAATCCCATATCTTTAGGGCCACCAGCAACCATTTTATTAAGATCCACTTGCGGCAACGGTTTACTTTCGCCGCCTCGATAGAGCTTATTGCTATTCTTTAGTTTAAAGTCGCCGCCCAAGTGCCACTTGCCAACAAAGCCTGTTTTGTAACCTGCTTCTTGCGCCACTCGACCAATAGTAGGTTCATTGCGTGAAATAGCATTGGCTTGAAACATGCCCCATACGCCCCAGGGCGCATACGAACGATAATTGTTTTTACCACTCATTATTGCGTATCGAGTTGGCGCGCAAAGTGCTGTAGCGCTATGTCCATCATCAAACCACATCCCCTGTTTGGCTAACGTATCAATATTGGGGGTGGTTAAAACTGGCTGTTTATTAAGTACCTTTTCGGTAAAGTAGCTGATATCGCCCGAGCCAATATCATCGGCCATTACGACAACAATATTCGGACGTTTAGTATTTTCAGCATGCACATTGCCTATTGCTAAGCTTGATAGTATGGCCATGAGCCAAAATTTTCTAACGATTGTATTTTTCACTTTATTCCACCGTAATTGTCACACTGCTTTGGTGTCCATTTTTATAAAACGTCTCTTTTCTATTCGCTGCTAATGGGTATGCATCATCCCATGAATAGATAGTTATTGAGGCTTTGCCTTTTACTTTTGCTGTTACTTCACCAAATTTATTCACAGACAGCACTTTCGGATCACTCGATTGCCAAATAACACCTGTGCGCTTGGCTTCTTTTGGCGTTATTTGATAATTTAATTGCTGAGTTTCGCCCACTGACATGGTGATATCCGGAGATTCAATCGTAAGGCTTTTAACGGGGATGAGTTTATTGTTTTCAATCACCTGCCCTAAAAGATGATAGCCGGCCAATTGCTCTGGCGTTAAATGTTCGATAGCTAAGCCACTATAACGTTTAACACCAAATTTAGCGGTAATAACGGTGTCACCGACACGCTCAAGCGGATCGGTGCGTAAGTCGAAAAATCGCCCTTGCGGAAATTCTTTACTTGGTGCGTAGCGCTTAAATTCTTTATTGAAGGCGTAAATAATGCCTAAATCGTCGACATCTTTATAGGTATTGTTACCAATAAACCAGGTATAAATATGTTGTCTATGCTGCCCTTTTTTGCCTTTGGCCTGTTGCCAAAAACTAATGCCGTCGACTTGCTCGGCTCTTGGCATAGCGACATTAGCCGCATCGGCAATGGTAGGGTAAATATCAGTTAAATTAACTAAACCTTGATATGCTCTGTAACTGCCATCGTGACTAGCAGGGATCACGTTTGGGTAATTAAGTATCAGTGGTACATGCAGCCCACTGTCAGTATTCCCCCCTTTGCGACCAGGATAAATAGTACCGTCAGGTAGAATATGTCCAAAAACTTCTTTAGTGCCATTATCTCCCATCACGACAATCAGTGTATTTTCTCGCACACCTGTTTGCTCTAGTTTTTCAACGACTTTTCCGATAAGTTTATCGGCATATTCAATCATATCTGGAAAATAGAGCCTGTCGTCGCCACCTTGATTGTTGTATACCGCCTCTTCAGGAAAGTTATCGAATATAGCATCAGGCTTAGTATCAGGTGTGGGTTTATGATCATCATGCACTAGCATCATTGGGTAATATAAAAAAAAAGCTTTATCTTTATTTTTTTCAATAAAATTAAGGGCATGACGATTAACAATATCAGGTCCATACCAGCGTCTACCTGTATGTGGATCTAAGTCAGTTCGACCGTTGTAATTAACTTCTTTACCATTAACAACCAAATTAGGATTGATGAAACGCTGGCCCTCAGTAACAACATCAAACGCTACATATTCATCCCAACCAAACTCACTGATGTATGTTTTAGCTGGAATTTCCTTAGCGCCTCGGGTTTGTTTCCATTTACCAAAGAGCCCAGTGGCATAGCCTGCTTTTTTAAATGCATCACCAAAAGTGATATCTGAATGATGTTGAGATTTGGGTTTTAAATAGTTACGGTCATTTCGTTTACCGCTCATTAAAGCAATACGTGTATTTTCACAAATAGGGTAAGCGAATGCGTTATCAACACGTAAACCAGACTCTGCTAAGCTGTCAATATTGTCAGTACTGAAAATCCTATCAGTAAACTCACCATCAAAACTATGTAGCTTATTTGCACCATACGCCGTAACACCATAATGGCTTAAATCATCAATGAGAATTAACACAACATTGGTCGGTTTATCTATTTTTGGCGACTCTTTAGCAACTTGATGGCTATTACATGCCGACATTAAGACTGTAGTTGCCGCTATCGTCACGCCCCTTGCAAACCATTTATTCATTTATTGTTAACCTCAATTATTTGTTTATTATTAGTAAGTTCACAAGAACGTATTGGTTGATATCCCGTGCTGATCCAAGAGTTAATATCTGCTAATTGAAATTATATTAACTCAGCTGTATGTTTTGCACAGACAGCACCAATATTTTGATCATTTCCCTTTTTTCAGTGAGAAAAATAACCAACAGTCGTTTCGTCAAAAGCATTATTGTAAACAATTAACTGTACACTATATCAGCGAGCGTATATTATTTATATAAGAAGATAGTCAATCAGATGTAAAGCAAAGATTGTTCAGTTCAACGGTTAGTGACTTATTATGCAGTTATACTTTGGAGTAATTTTATGAAGATCTTGCACATGCTGGTATATGCCATATTGGTATTTTTTCTCGCTGCTTGCTCAAATGTGTTGCCAAACGCAACCAAAGCAAATGCGACTCAAAAACAATTAGCCTCGAATACCTCATTAGTGGGTTCATCAAAAACCGCCAAAAAGCCCAATATCTTGTGGATTATTACCGATGACCAGCGCCCTGATTCAATTTCAGCATACAATCAAGCTGTGTATGGTACTAAGAACAGTCCATTGGGTTATGTTGAATCTCCAGTAGCGGATCAACTGGCCACAGAAGGTGTTTTATTTACCAAAGCCTTTAATAATTCGCCCGTGTGTGGGCCATCTCGTGGCTCAATGCATTCAGGTCGATACCCATTTAGAAATGGCCACTATGCGTTTGAACTTACCCATCAAGCTGCTGACTTTGTCAAACCGACAGTATCACAGTCTATGCGCACCAATGGCTATGCAACAGCCGTATTTGGCAAATCTGATAGTTACATATATAAATGGGGACCAGGACAAGGTTTTCATGACGCCAAGCTATTTGATTACAAAGTACACTTTAAACATGATATTCAAAAAAATAATTTAGGCGACATCTTTACCAAAGCCGGCTACGACGAAAATAACGTTATCGCGGGTTATACAGAAAACGTTTTATATTCAAACGGTGATAAACGCACTTATTTTTTAAAACGTAAAGAAGGTTCGTTAACTGAGCAAGACCTATTTCAAAAAGAAAAAACAAATCAAGAATTTGACATTATTCGTTCCTATACACGCGGTGGCAATAAAGACCTTATCTTGTCAGGCGTAAACCCTAAGCCAGCTGGTGAAACGGTTGACGCGTATATCGTCAAAGAAATGAAAAATTATTTAACAAACGCCAATAAACCGTTTAAAACAAGTTGGGGAAAAACGGAACAAGGTGCAGACACCTCAAAGCCTCAGTTTATTAATTTAGGTTTTCATTTGCCGCATACCCCTGTATTACCACCTAAGTCATTCCGTGATCGCTTCAAAGATAAAGTTTATGACATTCCTGATTTTGAAAAAAAAGCAGAACTTGGTCAATTACCGCCACAACTAGTAAAACTCTATAACACCATGAAAGTAGATGCTTTCACTGATGAAGAAAAACAAAAAGCCATTCAAGACTATTATGCATTTTGTGCATATGGTGACTACCTCATGGGCGACGCTATTGAGACGTTTAAAAAATACAGTATTGAAAACAACCAAGAATACTTAATTATATTTACAGTTGGCGACCATGGATGGCATTTGGGTGAACAAGGCATTGAAGCAAAATTTGGCCCTTGGGTGCAATCAGTTAACAATGCCGCTATCGTTGTCTCATCAAACAAAGCATTAATACCTGAAAATAAAGTGAGTCATGAACTTGTTGAGTTTGTTGATTTTGCACCAACAATTTTAACAGCGGGTGGTGTTAATGTTTCAGCGCGTGAGTTTGATTATTTAGATGGCGTTAATCTTGTTGATGTTATTAACGGCACAGTGCAAAGAGACTATATTTTAGGTGAAATTAATCTTGTTTACGGTCCTCGTGCGTACCTACATACTGAGCGTTTTCGATTTTCAATGCGAACTCGACCACATAGTAATAACAATTTAAGGCCCGACCAATTAGGGGCAAATATTAAGTGGGGCTTAAAAGCGCCACTTAACAAGGTAGAGCCGGTTTTATACGACCTTAAATATGACCCGCTAGAAAGAAATAATGTCGCCAATAATAAAGAGTATCGAGCACTAACTCATTGGTTTAGAAATAAACTGGGCAATATCGTATTAGGTGACCGCCGTGTTGAAGCCGATTGGTCACAAGAAAATAGCTACCACTTAAGTACATTTGCATTAGGGGCTGATGACAAAAAAGCTGATATCCCAACAGCAATAATTCCCCATTAACAACTAGGCATTAATCCCTGCCCCAAACTTACGACAGGCGTGAAATACCAGCGTAAGTTTTCGGGTGAAGTTAATACAAAGAATAGGCTAAGAGTCCCAAATGTTGATACGCATATTTGTTTTAATAATTTTATCTTTGAATACTCCAGTTTTTGCCGGTATTAGCCAGCATAACTATAGTGAAAAGGTCGTAGTTATTTCACAATGGCAGGTAACTGATATTGTGTTTAAAAGTGACGCATTCATTAAGGAGCCTTTTGAGCTGAATATATATGCTGACTTTAGCAACAACCAACGTATACCTTTATTTTATAATGGCGATAATAAATGGGTTTTGCGTTACTCCAATGCTAAAGAAGGCAATTACACTTATAAAATTGGCGGCCAACTTTCTGAGTTTAATGGTAAAAAAGGAGTTGTGACGGTAACGAAAAACACGAACGTTAATCGTCATGGCGCGCTTACGTTAAATAAAAGTAATCCTCAGCATTTTTATTATGAAGATGGACAACCCTATTTCAGTTTAGCATTTGAAGCCGATTGGTTATTTGCATTAGATTACAAGCAAACAGACTTAACAAAAACCAATCACCTGCTTAATGTGATTAAACATAATGGGTTTAATCAGGTGGTAACGACGCTTTATTCTTACGACGTTTCTTGGCAAAAAGACCCTAAGCTTGCTCAGCATCCTGAATTTGAATATGGCGGGCGTGAAGATATTTTTCCTTTTCTCGGCAGCAACCAAAACCCTGATTACAGTCAGCTTAATATCGAGTTCTTTCAACATTACGATAAAATTATGTCAGCAATGCATGATAAAGAAATCGTCAACCACTTGATGATTTATGTATGGAATAAGCTAGTAAACTGGCCAGAGTTAGGCTCAGCTGAAGATGATCGTTATTTTGATTATGTTATTAAGCGCTACCAAGCCTTCCCGAATATTATTTGGGACATTTCTAAAGAAGCATTGTTTTATAAAAATACCACCAAAAATTATATTGCAGACCGTGTAGATCGCGCACGAGAACTCGATGCGTTTAATCGTTTAGTTACCGTTCATGATTATAGCTTTTGTGCGCAGCACCCAGATAAGGTTGACTTTATTTCAACCCAAGATTGGAAACACACACTCTATTCAAAAATGCTTGAAGTACGTAGAAAGTTTTCTAATAAACCCATTGTGAATATTGAACACGGTGGTTACGAATTTTCACCCATTCGAGTTTTCCCTGGCGCGTATGAAAATGCAGAAGTTGCATTAAGACGAAATTATTTAAGTTTATTTGCTGGTGTCTATAACACCTATTATTGGCAAGGCACTTCATGGAACGTGGTTATTCATAATCCATTTGAACAAGGAAAAGACTTTGCTCAGCCTAAGTTTCACTACTTTGCGATAATGAAAAAGCTAATGGATAATTATACATTTGCTGACTTTGAGCCTAAGCCTCATCAAAACTCATCAGGTTATAACTTAACCAATGCAAAAACAGGCACGGTTTTGTTATATGTGCCTAAAGAAAACTACTCGATTGCCTTAGGTTTTTTAAACAAAGACGGAAAGAAGTATCGATATCAATGGTTAAATACACTAACAGGAGAAATAAAAGAAAAAGGTATTATCAAAGACCAATTTTCATTCTACCAATCTCCTTGGCGCGGTGTAGCAGATACCATAGTGATAGCTACGTTATTGAAAAAGCCGGAATAAAACACTCATCTTACTCCCCCATACTCATTCAATGCTCTAATTGTACTTATAGATCTTTGCTCATGACTTACTTATCGGTCTATCGACCTTTTCCCTTTAAAGAATAATTTAGTTACTCTGCAAGGAAAAAGCGCTATACTATTCAAATATGACAAGTAAAATTCATATATAATAACTCGTATCATGTACTGAAAGTGAAGGGAGAAAATAATGAATACACGATTAATTTATTCAATTGAAGAACAGGTAACTGATGTTTTAAGAAGCGCACTGATCGCCGGTGAATATGAACCGGGATCTAAAATGAACGAATCAACATTAGCCAGTAATTTGGGTTTGTCGCGCACCATTATTAGACGTGTGCTAATGAGTCTATATAAGGAAGGGTTATTAAATAATGCTGAAGGTCATGGTTATTATGTGCTTGAGCCATTGAATCAAAAGACGAAGAAGATGCTATTACATATTCGTTCGTCTATTGAAAAGTATGCTATTAGAGCATTTAAAAAGCGCGCATCAGTTCGAGATTATGATGAGTTAGAGACAATATTGTCACGTATGAACAATCATTGTAAGCAAAATAAATACCTTGAATTTATTAAAGCAGATATTGATTTCCATGGTTATTTTGTTCGATTAGCCGGTGGCGATGATTTGCATAACCTATGGCAACCGGTTGTTTTTCGTATTCACATGCATAAAGGCATATCAAAAACCTTTCAATCCGATGTCGATGAACACGCACTCATTTTAAATGCAATGAAAAACCAAGACACCAAAACTGCTATCGATGCAATTTTGGATAACATTGCTTAGTTTTGACAACGTTGCTTAGTATCGACAAAGGCGTTAGTTTGGATAACGCAGCTTAGCAGGTTGCGATAACCGTATTTACACCTAATATCCAAGCTCAGTTTGTTCCAATGGATCAAGCCCCATCTTACACAATACCTTATCGTTGGCTCAGTCATGCCACGTAATATAGATTACCCTAAAAATACCAATCTGCAGTAACGTTTCATTAAACCTTTGAGGCCGCACTAAACAGTGCTTCTTCAGCTAAGTTAAACTGAGCTCAACTGCATAGTGGCCTCACCAATAGTCCGTTACTTCATTGCTAACACCAGCGTTTGTGGTGCAAACCCTTTTGCTTTCGCCGTAATTTTAACTTGACCTTTTTCTTTGGTAGATTGAATAATTGCCAGTGCACGGCCTTTATCAGTTGTTAATGCATTTGACTGAAAGTCTTGTACATTTGCTGATGCGCCATTATCGACACCTAGCAGTTTTACAGGGCCTTCAAGCTCAAAGGTTACCTGCATATTTTCCGTTTTAATCGCACGTCCAGCTTGGTCGTGAAGTTGCACAATTAGATGCGCCACATCGTAAGCATCAGCAGTTAACTCGGTTTTATCCGTAGTTAAAGTAAAACCGGTCGGTTTAGTGGTCGTGGCTAACACCACTTCCTGTTCTTGCCCTTTAAAACCCGCTTTTGCCGTTAACGTGCCAGCTTCAAATGGCACAACCCAGCGCATAATGCGGTTACCACTTTCAGACATGCTGCGATAACCTAAAGAACGACCATTTAGCAGAAGCTCGGCAGTCGAATGGTTCGTGGTTAACTCAACAAGTACCTTTTCCCCTTCTTGATAATTCCAGTGCATATTTGAATTACGCCACCTATAACTCCCTTGCTTTTTAGGCTTGGCTAACCCAGAAAATTTGTCTTGCTTAAATCCAGAGCTATTTAAAGGCAATGTACCAATTGACAGATGTGGCTCGTTTACCCAAATACTTTTGTAATAGTTCCAGCCTTGTACTTTAAAGCCCGCGAGGTTAAGCATGTCACCCCAACCACTTTTTTCCGGCCATTTGTTATGGTACTCGCCCATATAATCAATACCGGTCCACATGAAAACACTAAAAACGCCGGGATGCTCTAATACTTGTTTCCAATCATCCCAAGTACCTGGGTTTTCATTAATGGTAATAATTTTGTCAGGAAAATGCGTTTGCGCCCAAGGGATGGTCACATTTCTATAACTAAACCCTAGAATATCAACAGCATCAGCATAACCGGTGACTAAGCTCGTTTGTGGAATAATTAAATTGGTTGTCACTGGACGCGTTGTATCTAGCTCTCTTGTCCAATCAGCTAATTTTTTTGCTGTTTCGTGTAGTTTATATTCCCCTTTTTGGGATGCGTCGTAACGTGTTTTTAATTCCTCAGGTGTGAATTTTGGTGCACCGCCCCAAAAGTTATTATTGTCTTCTTCTGGTTTTTCTGGGTCCCAATAACCAGTTACGTATCGATAGTTTAAATACGTCCATTCAATTTCGTTACCAATACTCCACTGAACAACACTTGGATGATTTCTATCACGTAACATGGTACGTGTTAGATCACTCTTGGCCCATTTTTGAAAGTGTTCGGTGTAACCACGTGAAATATAATCGTTGTGGCGATCATTTTTATTTAAGCGCTTATCTTTGGGGTAGTCGAATTCATCAAAAAATTCATTTTGAACCAATATGCCAATCTCATCGCATAAATCTAAAAACTCTTGAGAATAGGGGTTATGAGCAACCCTTACTGCGTTTACGCCAGCCTCTTTCAACAATAGCAATCTACGTTTCCATACCCCTTTTGGTACGGCCGCGCCAACAAGTCCACCGTCATGGTGAAGGCTAACGCCTTTCATAAAGGTAGGTTTGCCATTAAGGAAAAAACCTTTATTCGCTTCAAATTTAATATCGCGAATGCCAAAGCGTGTTTCGTACTGATCAATCACATTGCCAGCTTGTGTAATGGTAGTGATCGCGGTATACAAATTAGGATTTTCCGTATCCCAAAGTTTAGGCGCTTTAACTTTCAATGTTTGGGTATAGGTTTTATTTTTGCCATTTGATAAGCGCGCTTTATCAATGTCTTGTGCGACAACAAGCCCCTCGTTGTCGACGATACGTGTTTCTAATTTAAATGACGCACGTTTATTACCGGTATTATTAACGGTAACGTCGATTTGAACCTTGGCATTGTCAGATGAAACTTCAGGGGTGGTGATAAATGTTCCCCAAATAGGAATATGTAGTTTATCGACCGAAACTAATTTAACATTTCGATAAATGCCACTACCTGTATACCAGCGACTATCAACATAACGAGAATGGTCAACATGCACCGTTAGTACGTTATCGCTACCATCAGTTTTTAATTTGTCAGTTAAGTCCCAATAAACCGGTGAATAACCATAGGGATTTTCACCTAATTGGTGTCCATTTAGCCAATAGGTTGCATTGTTATAAACGCCATCGAATAGCAAAAAAGCACTTTGCTTACTTGGATCAATATTGGTTTTAAAGTGCTTTTGGTAAATACCAACACCGCCTGGCAAGTAGCCTGTGGCTCCTTCTAAAGATTCATCAAAAGAGGCTTCCACACTCCAGTCATGTGGTAAACGCACTTCTCGCCATTGGGAATCATTCAGTGGTAACTTTGTTGGCAGCGTAGTACTGTCAACGAGTGTAAACTTCCAATCAAAGTTAAAATCGATTTCTCGATTAATATTTGCCGCTTGCGCAGCTGATGAAAACAAAAGGCTCCATAAAATGAACCTGAATGTTTTATTAATAGTCACAATTAACTCCCACTTATTTTTTATTTTTTTCATCAGGCAATACGAGTTTTTCACTCACCGGCAACGACGCTAAACATTGCCGAATAGTCGAACCGTGACTTTTCAGTATTACTATAATGAAGCTTACAAAATCTCTTTATATGATTACATATACAATAGTGATTTTACAGGTAAATCATAATAGCCGATTTTTTAACTTTGAACTGGTATAAAATATGTTCATCAAATAATATAATGTCAACAATTAACAAAAATATCAAATCAAATATGCACCGAATTTTATTATCACTTTTAATGAGTTATGCCACCTTATACATTCATGACGTTCAGGCAGCAGATGCTGCAGTATCCGCCGCTCCTTACTTTGAATCCGGGCAAGATCCCAAACCATTAGCAAAAGTATGGCGCCCTGTCGTTAATTTGTCTGACGAATTTAATGACAAGTCGATTGATCTGACTAAATGGCAAACAAACCCCGTTGAGAATGGCTGGGTATGGCTTGGTCGAGCACCGGGCTTATTTGACCCATCGGCAATTAATGTTGATAACGGTAAATTGCAGGTAACGGTGTCAAAACTGCCAGAAGCTAAAGTGATTAATAACAAAACCTATTTATATCAAGGCGCGATTATTCGTTCGATTAATCCAGGCCAAGTTGGTTGGTATTATGAAACTCGAATGAAGGCAAACCAAACAGAGATGTCTTCAACCTTTTGGCTCATGTCAAAAAATTCAAATTGCAAAACAAAACATGAGTTAGATATTCAAGAAAATGTTGGCCGTGTATCGCCTAATGCTGAAAAATGGGCGCAAAATTTTGATCATATTTTTCATTCAAACGCATTTCATCGCGTAACTTCCTGTCAAAAACGCATTCAAAAAGAAAACAGTATCGACTTAGACGAAAAAAATTCAGACCGTTATTTTGTCTACGGAGCTTGGTGGAAATCGTCGACTGAGGTACGTTTTTACCTAGATGGTAAGTACGCTTATAGCATAACACCGCCAACCGAATTTAATGTACCTATGTGGATTCAAATGGCTATTGAAACTTACGATTGGAACCCGGTACCTAAAGATGGTGGTTTAATTGCAAGTGGCACTTGGCAGCAACGCACCACGCAATATGATTGGGTTAGAGTATGGCAACTTGAAGATGAAACTTACTCACCTTAACTGGGCGTAAGAAATACCTACTCTTTTGAAGGTATTAGCAACCAACAGTGGCTTGGACTATATTAACCAATAAATGCATATCCATTGCTACGAATAAGCATTTATTGGCGTAATATGTATTAGGAATTTAAAGGAACAAACTAGGTTGGGTCATCCTCTCCACCAATGCCCCACTCTGCGTCTTTTACCAAAGAAATTTTATAAACAAGTGCAAATTGACTCGGTATCGTTTGAGGTTTTTCAATATGCAAACCCTTGCCATCTATCGACCACTTAACGGGCTCATTACTGCCCAACAAAGTTACTGATTGAATGTTACCAATTAGCACGCTTAAGTTGGTGCTCAAGGTTTCAATCAGCAGATCTTCTGTAGGTGCATCCATCACTAAAGCAAAAAGCGTATCATCACCTTTTTTCGTGAAACGAATATCTTTTTCGGTATAAACGATTTTTTGTTTTTCAATTTTATGACCACCGCCACGTATGCGGGTAGGACCTTCACCAAAAACACGCCAAGGACGGGTTTCATAAATACCTTCGCCATTAATGGCTAACCAATCACCCATTTGATGAAGCATGTCTTTCATTTCTGGTGGAATTGAACCATCTGGATTTGGTGGCACATTAAGCAGCATCAAGCCATTTTTGGCAACAATATCGATAAGAATATCGATGATTTCGTTTGGCGTAACAAACTTAGCATCTTGTCGGAAAAACCAAGCGCCAGGTGAGGTATCTGTCATCCAAAACTTATCTTTTATTTGATTTGGTCGACCACGTTCATAGTCATGTACGCCAACCGTTTCTGGGAATGAGGTGTTTTTATAACTAATGACGACGTCTTTACCCCATTCTTTACCCTTATTGAAATAGTAAGCAATAAATTTCTTCCGATAAGCTTCATCTAGCTCTTCCACCCACCAGTCAAACCACACGACATCTGGCTGATAATTATCAACCACTTCTTTGAGTTTTGCATACCATTCATCATGGAAACGCTTACTAGGTTTGAAATCTGTTAACTGATGTTGGTCAGTATACAAATCAGCTGTTTCAACCGTGGCGTCAAACTTATAGGCGTTTGCATAATAAACCCAAGTAAAAGCATGATGAAACGAAGTTAAAAACTTTAACCCTTGCCCTTCTATGGACGTTTTTAACTCCCCGGTTACATCGATACCGGTAAAGTCCTTAACATTCCAGCGAGTAACGTTACTGTCCCACATGGCGAAGTTATCGTGATGCATAGCCACCGGGCCTGCAAATTTGGCCCCCGATGCTTTGAATAATTCAGCCCATTCTTGCGCATTAAAACCCGTTGGTTTAAATAACGGTATAATATCTTTGTAACCAAACTCAGCAGGGTGACCATACTTATTGGTATGTTGTTTAAAAATCGAAGAAGGAAAGCCCGTAGGATTTTTTTCGTTTGTCCTTATTTGCCCTGTTTTCCAATCATAGACTTGGTCCATGTATAAATTGAGCCCATACCAACCAGCCCCCGGTTTCATATCAATATTGGCGGTAGCAATAGGTCCCCAATGAGTATATATGCCTAATTTAGCGTCTTGAAACCAGTCTGGTTGTTCATTGATTTTACCTAAAGACTCCCAGTCCTCGGTATACGGTGATTGTGCAAGCCCATTAGCGGCAGGTGCCACTTGAGTATTATGCGACACTTCCTTAGTCGCTTGCTCTTTATTACAGCCTGACAGAGTAAAAATCAGCGCACTAACGGCGAATGTGAGGGATGTTTTTTTCATTTTTTTGTATCCAGTGTTAAATATAGCGTTTTAACGCAACAAACTTAGCTTAAATAACATTCACTTGGCTTTTCGTTATATATCGCGATAAATATTCAAAAGTGAGTTCGTTAAAAAAACGAACTACATGCTGGTTTAGGCAAATTTTCAAGCTCTGTTAATTTACCGTTATGAGCGCCAGCAGCAAAATTACTAACGTGGTCAACATTGACTTGTTTCCAGTCAACTTCTAATCGCCCGTCACCTAGAAAAATATTCTGAGCTTTGCGTCTCAGCGCTTGAGTGATTGCTTTATAAGCAGGCGCATAGGCGACATTATTACGTTCGTTTGGATCGCATTTCATATCGTATAGCGCAAGCTCAACCGCTTTGTCTGACGCGTTTACCGCCCACATAATGTCTTCACCTGGTTTATGACTAATACCCGGCTTATCATTTTTAGGGCGTATTTTCATTGAAAATCCATAGTCTTTAGAGCGCAAATAGACGCGATCTCCGATAATTTGATTCATTTCGCCTAAAACATAATCTCGTTTCAATGCATCTTTGCGGATCACTTGTGCTAAATCAAAACCATCTAAGTGCTGCTTATCGTTCATATCAACACCGGCTGCTGCATAGATTGTTGGTGCGATATCAACGTATTCAACCAATTCTCGATGAATGGTATTTTTAGGGAAATACTCGCCTGATGAGTCAACAACTATCATGGCACCATGACCTGATTTATTCCAAGGTGCAAATTTAGCTTCTATGCCTTGTTCACCTAGATGCCAGCCATGATCACCCACCGTTGCAATAATTAAATAAGGTCGATTAGTTTTTTTACTGTATGCTTTAAAATCGTCAATGGCTTTACCGATAAGTGAATCGCCATAAGCGGTAAAGGCATAATAGTCTTGAATCGTTCTTAATTTTTCTTCTTTGCTTAAACCGTCAATTTTCATCGCGTTATAGAGTTTTTTCAATTGCGCAGGTAATTTTGCAACTTCAGATTGGCTAAATTCAGGGATCTTATAAGGAATTTTTTCGAATCGGTCTTGGTATGACTTTGGCGGCAATACAGGGGTATGAGGAAAATGAAAACTTAAGCTAACCATCACAGGTTTATTGTCAACAGGTCCTTGGATTTTGTCACCTAGCATAGAAGTATACGTTTTATTTTGATGACCTAGATAATTTTGATAAGCAGCTAAAATTTGACCGTCTAGTGTCTTATCTTCAGGCATAGGGCTTTCACCCGCCATAATTAAATTTTGTGATCTACGCGTATACGAACGAATTATCTCAAGCTTTTCATCAATTGGATTTTGCTCTTTGACATATTCGCCATTTTTTAAATAATCAAAAGAATTGATGTCACCATTAGGAAAATAAAAATTTTCGGTGACCGACGTTGTTTTGCCGGTATTCCAATCTTGAACCGTCTTTTTTCCCCAATCACCTAAACCTGCACGCTCAATGGCATAGCGTTCAACTTCATGATCGTAAGTAACAGGCATACCTTTGATATTAGGACCATTTTTAATGCGCAAACCTAATTTTCCTGCCAGCATGGTTTGATAGCCATTGGCGCGCAATATCTCGGGAATTGTCTGTTTCGCATGCGTATTTTGTCGATGTGAATATTCAAAACCATAACGACCGCTGCGATGCGGATATTGGCCAGTTGCCATAGAATAACGAGAAGGTGAACAGCCAGGCGATTGATTGTAAGCTAGCGGAAACAATACGCCTTCTTCTGCTAAGGCATCTAAATGCGGTGATTCAACGTACCCTAGTTCACTTTCTTTTTGCCCTGTTAGTGCTTGGTTTACCACAGCAACAGAGTCTGCGCGTTGGTCATCCGTTAATATCCACAAAATGTGCGGCTTGACATGTGCGGTGTTATTAATCGGTTTAGCCATATTTTTGGCAATACGATTTTGGCTAATAATAGGTTCTTTTTCCTTGGTTTCTGTCGGTACAGAGCAACTGACTATGCCAAGTGCTAAAGCGAGTGCACTTATTGGTAACGCTAATTGTGCTTTCATGGTACTTCCTTTATTAAGTGTTGTGTTAAGCAAAGCCACGCTATTGTTGTTGATGAAAATACTGAACATATTTTTGCCAATCGTCTCATTCACACTGTAATTTTTAGTTTTGCGCGGCACTGCCTGTAAATCTTTTCGATGATTCCCTTAAATTAGCTAAATCTTAGTGAGTTTTTTTATCGCTAATATACTGCCAACGCGCTGTTAGCCAACTATCGAGTAATCGGTCTGAGGTATAGCTTTTGCTACCTTTTTTCGGCGTTGGCCAGCTATTCACGTTAGGTCGAGGAAAAACAGCCCCTGTTTTTTCATGCAAGTAAGCGGCGATATTTAATAACGCGACTCGCTCAATATTATTGTGCGCATTGGCAATAACTTGGCGCATTGGCGCTACGGGATCATAATTGTCGACGATTGTTAAAAACTCTATGGCTCTGCCTTTGACCTGACTATTAGTTGATGATGCTAATAAAGCATATACATCGGCTTTTACCGTGCTGGCTTGCTGATTAAAGTAACTAAGCGTAATTAGTGCCCAATATTGTTGCCAACTATTGTCTGAATTAAGCGCATCCATTAATGCTGGTTTTGCTTGTTCAAAACTCATAAGTTGTAGATCGGCAATACTGATTAATTTAGCAATATCACTTTTATGTTTCCTACCGAATGCGATAGGGTCTGATAGTGCTGACTCAACAATTTCAGATTCAGGATAAAAACCAAGATCTGGCCAACTTTTTAATTGCTGCTGTAACTGTTGACGAAGATTTTTAAGTTGCCCTTGGTATTTAGGATTGCCAGCAAGGTTATTGGTTTCATACGGGTCGGCACTAATATCATAAAGTGCTTCTGGTGATTTAGCTTGAAAGAATGTCGCTTGTACTGGCGTTAATTTTCCTGCCAAGTATAGGTTTTTCCATTGTTGATAGGCTTGTTGCTTATATCTATATTCGTTAAATAGACTGTCGTGATAATAAGGTTGATAGTGGCGAATATACTTGAAGTTTCCAACGCGAATTGTTCGCACCAAGTCACTTTTTTCATCAAATCGGTCGGCATGGCCAAATGTCGTTTGTCGTTGATTTAATGTAGCAAGTGAAATGTCTTTGCCTAAAAAGGCTGAACCGTCATGGTGTTTGCTGCTTGGTAGGCCAGCAAGTGTTAATAAGGTTGGCGCAAAATCTACAAAACTGACAAATCCTGATATTCTGGTATTGCTCGGGTTTTGCATATCTGCTGCGAGTAAATGCTGAAAGTTTTTTGGCACTCGCACCACTAATGGCACGTGTAAGCCGCGTTCAAATACATAACCTTTACTGCCCGGTAACACACCACCATGATCGCCAAAGTAAAAAATGAAGGTATTTTCTAACACACCGTCAGCTTGTAATTTCTTCAATACATTGCCTATTTCCTTATCAACCATTTGTAAATTATCTAAGTACCGAGCATGGGTATAACGAAACAATTGAGTATCAGGAAAAATAGGCGCCAACTTAATCTTGTTTACATCATGCTTAGTCGCTTTATTTGACACGTCTGCTAATGGAAAGTGCAATGAATATTCATGTGATTTATGGAACGTTTGCACATGGAAAAATGGTTGCCCTTGACGGCGATCACGCCAAGTTGCTTGAGCTGAAGACATATTCCAGCGCTGCTTTAAACCAACAAAATTATAATCAGTTTTAGCATTATTACTTGTGTAGTATCCCGCCTCTTTTAACGATTGACTAAAAGGGACAAATCCATCAGGTAACTGAGCTTGTTTAAATGCCCGATGTAAGTATGTCGCTATTTTGGGTCCATAGATACCGGTAGCTAAAGTGGTGCGAGCTGTCGAACAAACTGGCGCATTTGAATATGCGTGTTCAAAAATAAGTCCTTGTTCCGCCAAACTTTCAATATTCGGCATTCGAGCACCATTAGCGTTATATAATTTTAGGTAATGCTGTGAATTATCTTCTGAGATCAGAAACACAAAGTTAGGCTTATTTTGTTCAGCTAAAGCCCCCAAGCTCAATGTTAAAGGTGCAATAGCCAACAAGACAAACGTTATAACATTGCGTAAATAGTGGCACATAAAAACTTCCTAACGTATTAACTGTATTATTTTAATTGGAAACAAAAGCCTGTTTAGCTGACTTATATTTTGTACGTTACTATGTAACGCATCCTTTTTTCATTCTTCTTATTCGTATATGGAGAATAACCACTTCTTTTTTGATGAAATATTAGCCTTGTCTTATTGTGAAAACGTACAATAAACACGCTTCGCCAATTAATTTTCAATGGTTCTATTTTGGTAAAAACTTCTAATTTTTCCGTGATTTTTCCACTCCCTCCCTGTTTACAGGGAATTTTTATTTTTTATTTATGTCGACCTTAAATGCTTATACTTAGTTTGTTTCACAACTATAGCCAAGGGTTGCACCACAAGACAACTTCACTTAACCACTTGTATATTAAGCAAAAAAAACACCCCCCCTGTAACGTCACCCTAAGATATGAAAATAAACACATTTCATATTTAAACACTAATGTTTAACTACAATCAATAATAAACTATTTATTGTTAACAATTTACATTGACACATTGTGTGCTTAGTGGGATATTAAAATTAAGTTTTGTTGTGTAAAACTTAATACAAAATACAAAATACAAAATACAAAATACAAAAAACAAAAAACAAAGGAACGAGTAGTTGCTTTAACTTAAACGACTACTTGTATCCATATCCTTTGAGGGAGACATATCATGTCGATAAAAAGACAAGGGTTTAAACTAAGTACACTATCGCTTGCGATAATGGCTACTGTAAGCTTCAGTGCTGCGGCATTTGAAGAAAAAGCCGAAACTATTGAGAATAAAAAAGCGGCGACTGCAGCAGTAGAAATTAATAAAGATGAAGATAAACAAAAAGCTAAAAATGACGAAGTAGAAGTCATTGAAGTCACGGGTTTCCGTGGCAGTGTGATGAAATCTATGAATGCTAAACGTTTCTCAAGTAACGTTAGTGATTCTATTTATGCTGAAGATATTGGTAAATCGACCGATCAAAACATTGCTGATGCACTGTCTCGTGTAACAGGTGTTTCGGTGCAATCAGCCGATGGTGAAGGTACTAAAATCACCGTTCGTGGCGCCAATCCAAATCAGAACGTTATCACCATGAACGGTGTTACATTAACAAGTTCAGATGAAAACCAATCGGTCGACTTAAGTACATTTTCATCAGATATTCTATCGCACATTAACGTTATTAAAACGCCAAGTGCTGATCACGACGAAGGCTCACTTGGTGCAACGGTTCAATTGAATACGACTAAACCACTTGATGTAAATAGAAACATCAGAACCGCTACGGTTCAAGGTCGCTACAATGACTTTGCTGATGAAAATGATTATAAAATTTCAGGCACAATCTCTCACAAATTCCTAGACGATAGCTTTGGGGTATTATTTTCCGCTTATGATGAAACATCATCAGTGCGCAAAGACCAGTTAGATGTTGGTAAATATGAAGCGTTTGCTGTTGATAAAGCCCGTGATTTAGACGGTAATATTGTCACTGATACGCATGCGCTTATTGCAAGTAATCTAAAATACTCGTTATTCCAGAATAAACGTGACCGTCAAGGTGCAACCCTTTCATTGCAATTTTTGCCCACAGACAGTACCAACATTAGTTTTGATGCCATTTATGGTAAACAAGATGTCGTTACATCGAACGATAATATTTCGGTTAGATCAATTGCGGAGTCTAAAAACTTTGTTGAAGGTGTACCGAACAATGAACTGAAGCGAATTGAAAACAACAAAAACGTTATTTATGCGCCATCATTCTCGGATCCTCAAGAAGATTGGTGGACCATTGATACCAAAAACAAAACCTTAGTAAAAAGCTTGAACCGTTTTGCTGATGGTGGTTATGGACGTGTAACTGGCGCAGACAGTACTACAAACCATGTACTTAACTTAACACTTGAGCAATACGTAACCGATGATTTTAAATTTGATGTTGGTGTTAACTATTCAAAAACTGAATTAGAGCCAGAATCAACTTACGTGGTTAATTTAATCGGTGGTAAGTACGGTAAGCAATGGGCAGGTGAATATGGTACGCCGCATACAGGTATTAAACCTGCCGGTTATGACTGCTCAAGTGGTAGCTGTGTAATTGTTGGCTCTGAAGGGTATGTGTCGGCTGAAGACCCAACACAACAGTATGATGGTAGAACAAGTACCGCATTTAACCCTGAAGACTTTACTGCTCAAGGAACGAACAACGTTAGAATTCGTGATAAAGCGATTGAAGATGAACAAAAAACCGCTTTTATTGATTTTGATTGGGAACTTGATTTTTATGGGCTAACCAAGTTTGAATTTGGTGCGAAATACTCTGAACGCACCAAAATGGTAGACGACCAAGAAGGTGACTTTGAAAACGCAGGTAAAGCAATTATTGTCGATATTTACGATCCTGACGGCAATATTACCGGAACACGTGTTGTTCAACCAGGTCAAAGTCTTGGTGCTGTTCCTGTAGCAAACTACTTGTCGGATGAAGAATTTCCATATAGTGATTTTATGGCTAGTTTAGGTATTCCGCAAAGTAATGTTACTGACGGTTGGCCGCTAGTTTCTGCAGAAAAACTATTTGAATTAGCAAACTCTACTGAGAGTTTACGATACACAGTAGACCCATCTAAAAGTCGAGAAGCTGAACTTAAAAACCAAGCGGCTTACGTGAAGTTTAGTTTTGAACCTATGGATAACTTAACCGGTGATGTTGGCTTACGTTGGGTAAGAACGGATGTCAGCACCTCAGGTTATTCTGGTGTACATTATTTCGCCGGCGACCCACTTGATCGTGTTTATGACCCATTTTTATTTGCACAACTTAGAAATGAAAACCTGTCACCATGTAATATAGACAGAACCTATCCAAATGGTGGTTCTCAAGGTGGTAAGCATAACCGAATTGACGGCACAGGCTGGGATTACAACGGTACGCCAGACGACTTTAGTGATGATGTAAGGTGGGAAGGTGCAGGAGATAACTACCCTTGTTATGATCCTGATACCGAACGTGAAAACATTGCCCACTGGAAAGTTAACCGTCACTTAGATTCCAGCCATGTGCCTCGTTATATTTGGGGTGACAGCGCTGACCCTGCACTAGCTGAAGACCGCAGTACAGATATCTTCCAAACTTCAGGTGAGCATTCTTACGAGCTGTTTTTACCAAGTTTAAATATTAACTACCAAGTGAATGAGAATATCATTACTCGTTTTGCTGCATCAAAAACGATGTCGAGACCACCGATCGATCTGTTAAAACCAGGCTTCGAAGTAAGAGAAGGTATTTGGGGCGCTGACTACACCAATAAAGGCTCAACAGTAACGCTTTCTAATACTAAGCTAGAGCCTGAAGAGTCGGTTAACCTTGATGTATCTTTTGAGTGGTATTTCAATGAAGCTGGTATGTTAGCCGCAACCTTATTCCATAAGGATATGACTAACTTTATTGGTCAAGAGAACTTAACGACCTATTTAACGGATTTACGTTACCTTGATACAACGCAAGGCTTCGATGCGGCAAACTTATTGAAATCGGCAGATCAAGTGCAAGCAGACTTCAATGAAGAAACGATTGATGGCGTAGGCGCTGGAGCATGTTTCCCTGACCGTGGTAACGTAGCTTCGCTTAATAAAGACTGGTGGTATAGTGATCAATTAATTGATTACTGTAAAAAATTCAGTGTAACAACCAGTCGTAATGGTGCATCTCAAACAATTAAGGGCGCCGAACTTAGTTATAACCAAACTTATGATTTCTTACCGGGTATTTTTGGCGGTTTAGGTACTCAAATGAGTTACACCTATTCTGAAAGTGAAACGGCAGTAGAAGCTTCATCTCTTGATGAAACTATTGTTTTAAAATCGTTACCTGCCGCATGGACACCTAAACATAGCTACAACGCAACCGTATTCTGGGAGCAAGATGGACACCAAGTGAGACTGGCTTATCGTGGTAAATCGGATGAGTTAGTGCGTTCATTTATTGATGGCGGTCACATATGGCGTGAAGGTCGTGGTGTTTTAGATTTATCTATTAACTATAAAGCGACGCAAAATATTCTTGTTTCATTCCAAGCGATTAACCTAACAGACGAAGCGGTACGTGATTACTTCACTAGCGACAGCATAGTTATTGGTGAAGAAATATTCGACGAAGGTAATGCCTTAGAGGGTGGTGTTAATAGCTCTCGCACTCGAGCTGAGTACAAAACTGGCAAAACATACCGTTTAGGCGTTCGAGTTAACTTTTAAGAATAAGGAATTATGATGAATTTTAAATTAAAACATTGGGTAGTACCGACCTTATTAACTATGTTAGCAGGTTGTAACAGCTCAGACAGTGACGAAGCAGCAAACCAAGCCCCGCAGCTTACGATGCCCGAATTACTTGAAACAGAATACAGTACGTTGCAAGAAGTTTATGATATCTCGACTGACCAAAATGTAATGCAAGCGCAATACACGTTCAATGAGTCTGATACGTTTGATAATGGCGCCGTTCATTTTGATATTGATTTATTAAAAGGTTTTACCGATGCCGATGATGGACAGCTTTTATCCATTAAAAACTTCAAATACGTTTGGGTTGGCCCTGACTGTAGCGATACCATAGTTGCTGCAGCCAACTACCCTGAAATTTGTGAGCCAATTTTAACGCCTTTAGGTTATGAAATTGGACAAGCTGATTTATTGTTTGAAGATAGAAAGATTATTAGGAAAGCTCAAAACTATCCAATAACAGATGAAATTCTGTACGGATTTGAGATGAAACAAACGGTGCTAACCGTTACACCTAAGGAATTTGTGCCGATTCTTTATCAAGATGAAGTATCTGTAGTAAATATTTCTTTTGATGTTACTGACGGTATCGACTCAGTTAGACACTATGTTTTAGCAAAAATTGTCGGTGAAAATGTCGCTCCTGAGTTTCTTGAATTAGAAGCAGATGGCAGCCCTGTAATGGTTGATGGCGAAACACAACCATTAGCACCTCATGAAGTTGATGTTTCTGAAAAGTCAGAAAAAGTCACCGTTAACGTACTTGAAGGCATTTACGACCAGGATATTTATCAAAACGAAGCCTTTGCTAGAGAAGTGGGTGATTTAGACGACTACTACGTTTATCACACCGATACTTCATATAATCAAGAAAACATAAATATTAACTTTAATATTACTAATATTACCTTTGATGGTGTAACACAACCGGTAGACGCCGACGGTAACGAGGTTTCTTTTACGAATACCATGAGAGTAGAAGATCCTATCACCGGTAGACTTATTGGTTTTGAAATTAGCTTCGATCCAACAAAATTTGCCGATCAATTAGCTAGAGGTGAAGTTGGTATTGTTACTTATAACTTTACCGTAACTGATGGTAATAATGCCGATAATGTGACTGAACGTACTGCAACCTTTAGAGTTCAAGGGGCAAATTTACAAAATGAGCCAGCATTTGAAGGTCCATTAGAGAAAGAGATTTTTGCTCATGCTGATATTACAACATTTGATTTACTTGAAGGGGTATTAGACTTAGATGGCGACCCGATGGAAATTATCGATGTTGTGGTTCCACCTGAAGCCGAAGTATTTGGTATTGGAGTGGCCGCAGACGGCTCTATCGTTGTTGACCCATATGCATTTTTATATATTGAAAAAGGTGAAACTGAAGAATTTAACTTTGCTTACAAAATCACTGATGGCACGTTAACTTCAGCTGAACGCATGTTCACACTAACGATCAAAGGTGCAGACGTAAACCTCGTTATTGATGGTACATTTGAAGACGGTGTATTAGGCGAGCATTGGAAAACAAGTAACGGTACTAACGCTGAAGACCCAGCGGGTGTTGTCGTTAATACTGACAGTGCATTTACAGGTAACTACGGCGTTGAAACCTTAGTGAATGATGTGGGTATTCGTTTACATGCAGATGGTATTAAGCAAGATGAAATAACGGAAGACGATAGCTTTTATGTTTCATGGCAAAGTAAATCACGCCCGGTAGCAGAAGGTGGTGTAGGTAAATGGGAAAACATCGTTGTTTCAATTAAAAATGCATTTACTAATGCCAATGTTTATACCCCAGTATTTTCGACAATGCGCGGCGTATATTCACAAACATTACATACCGTTGACTTTTTACCCGATAACTTTTTCGAAGAAGATGAACCTATCGAAATTAAGTTATCAGGTAAACAAAGTATCACATTTGATGATGTTCGATTAGTTAAATATCGCTCGACTGAAGCAAGAAACTTAGTGAAAGGTAATGATGGCCACTTTAATAGCGGTACTGCTGCTAACTGGGCGATGTCTGACGCTGATTCAACGATTGCGGTTACCGAAGAAGCCAATCAAGATGATAGCAACACTCAAACGCGATATGGCCTTGAACTTACCAATGGTGCAAATTGGAATAGCGCTCGATTATTACCTAATGGTATTAAACAAGGTACATTTAAGTCAGGTATTCGTTATATTGTTGAATTTGATTTTCAAAATACCGGTGCAGATACTTCTAATTTAGAAGCACTAGAACTTAAGCTTGTTGACCAAACATCAGGTAACTTCATCGCAAGTCCAAAAAACAGGTTATCTAAATCGACGACAGAATGGCAGGATTTGCGCTTCCATTTTGTAACGGATAGTGAAACGGTTTATTTTGGTAATAATAAACCACTAGCTAGCGATACTGAATTTGACTGGTCACTGGCAGATGACGTAAGGCTTGATATCACTATGCCACCTAATACTACCTTTAATATTGATAATGTTCGCATTTATCCAGTACCCGAGTAGTAAATGATATTTTAACTTAAACAGCAAAAGGCCTTGTGATTAACAAGGCCTTTTTTATATAAAAGCTACTATAAAAATAGTCGACATCCTTTCATCGCTTTGCCCGCCAAGTGGTTTTATTATTCACTACTGACTATTTAATATCTGTTAAATCATTCATCATTAGTTCGTTAATTAGCTCATTCATTAATGATTACCAATCGCTGTATCCTTACCTGTTTTAACTGCCCACCCTACTATGTGAATTGCTCCTCTGGCGTTATCAACAAGCCAAATAAAGCTTATCGAACTAATGCCTTAAGAAGTTCAGTGCAAAACTTAAGTCACTTACAAAGAGTTAATCGCGCAAGTGCAAAATTGAATGTACTGATGTCTTCATGATCAGCAAAAAGGAACCCTAACGTTTCAATATAAATTGATTCACGATACGGGGTAATGACAAGTGATAATGAATTCAATCACTAAGTTATCGCAGACTGAAAGTGTGACTGTGGCTGTCACCGTGGCTAGGAACAATTGATATAAATGAGCTAGGGGTGCAATGAGGTGATTAGGGGCGTTCTGGCAGGCTAGAGAATATGTGCTGGTTACTTTCGCTGCTAGTAGAACACTAGCAACGAGAATAACCAGAAATTGGTCGTGCTTTAGTGGGTTTTATATAACTTATTTACTGGTACATCTTTTATTTTTTGTACTTCACCATTACGCCATTTAATATCAATCGACTTAATGATTTCTTCTGATCCCAAGCCAAAATGCACAATATTGATCAGACTTTGAGAAAACGACTCGCCAGTAGAACCGACGCGTTTAAGGTAACGTTTACCCGAACCTGTGGTTAGTGTAACCACGGCTGAAACAGGATCGATATTATCTTTAGGGCTATAGTCAACATGTACTAAGGCATAATTGCCAAGCTCTTTAGTGTCATTTTGGTATAAATACCAATGGCCTTCTTCTTCACTACCATTGAGTAAATCTATTTTACCGTCTAAGTCAAAATCAAATGCTTGCCCCATATCTCCGTGCCCAGGATCATTGATATCTTTCGCGCCATGAGCAGTAAACTGTTCGAATGCACCTTTACCGTTATTTAATAACACTAAATCGGCAATTCTTTCTCGAAGAAAACCATAGCGATAAACAAACATATCTTCATGGCCATCGTTGTTTAAATCACCATGAGTCACCCCCCAGTGATCTCCACCTGTTGGTATATTCCACTGAGCAGAACCATCAACAAAATGGTCGCCTTGATTAATAATAAGCACATCAGATTCGTTTCTGTTATTAGCTTGCCAGTCGTAATTCACATCATTTAACCCCGTAAGGGAAAAAGTCACCGTCCAATAAACGTTTTGTGTTCTAACCCACTCGGCTTGCCATTGTCCATTACCTAAGTAACCGATATACAAACCATTTTCTTTACGTTCTTCCGGCCAGCCTAGTGCATCATCAACATCGATATCAAGGTAGTCGTCAGCATATTTCATTTCTGCTGGTAACTGTGAGACTTGAAAACCTTTAGCTTTAACAATTTTTCTCTGTTTATCTTTACCTAAGAATATTGCATAGCCACCGTTATACTGACGGTAGGTTAATTCCATATCTGATAACTTTATCGCACCGTCACTTTGAAAACTAATGGCAGTTGTGCCTTTTTCGCCATCATCTCGTATATCAAGTTTCTTTTTATTGGGGTTAAAATCGATCGATTTTTTTGATAATAAATAATGCGTTTTACCACGAGCAAAATAGAGATCTAACAAACCGTCGTTATTGACATCAACATCGGTTGCAGTGATCACCGCACTCTTTCCTTTAATTGCGTTTGGTAACCATTTCTCTGACACATCGGTAAAGGTTAAATCACCATTGTTTTGCCATAACGACACAGGTGAGAAAACAACAAAGTCATCTTTTCCGTCATGATTAAAGTCAGTAATTAATACTCGCTCACCCGCTGAATCTTCAACACCTTTAATGTTTATTTTCTTGAATGTACCATCGCCATTATTGTGGTAAAAAATTTGTTGTGGACCGTCGTAATTTGGCGTTTTAGCGTTAAATAAAGCCAGATCTAATTTGCCATCTAGGTCTAAATCAATCCAACGAGGTGCTCGTCCGCGTGCAGGTGTCGCAATGCCTGCCTTGGCAGAAACATTGATATAATTACCATTATCATTATTAAAAAGTGCATATGACGTTGGGCTAGTTCCATTTGCGCCGCCCAAGGCAACCATTAAATCTAAATCACCATCATTGTCATAATCACCAAAAGATGAACCATGGAAGTCTTGCGGACTTGGAAATAAACGCTTAATAGAAACTTTGCCATTCCCCTGATTAGTCACTAACTGCGTGGGGATATGATTATGATTATTTAAAGCAAAGTCATAATCGCCATCGTTATCAATATCGCCAATCGACGGTCCGCCATATTTGTAAGTTTCTTCCGTGACTAACCCGATTGCTTTTGAAACATCTTTAAAGTTTGGTAACACTAGCTCATTAACGTCCTCGAAGTGCACCGCGCTTATGGTAATGTTATTGCTTCGGCCAGAAAATCTAAGCGTTTGTTGGCCCAATTTATTGAAATTTACCAAGGCATTTAAGGTTTGCTTACCCGCTTTAGGCACATCAATATTATCAATTAATAATTCATCGTCTGCATATAAGCTTAAACTGCCATAACCTTTATCAACATCTACCTCGATGACGAGTTTTTTTAACAAAGTTCCATTAACAGTGTACGGAACTTTGAAATCACGCAGGTTATTAATGATGATATTTTTTTCAACAAAATTTAATGACTGAGTTTGAAAGCTCGATATCAAGTTTTCATCGGGCGTTGTTATATTATTGCATGCACTTAATGAATACATTGCTGTTGCAACAGCAAAAAATTGCAGTGCTCTTTTGTTGCTATAGGTGGTCATAATAGTCCTTAACTTTTCAGAATTAATTTCTTCTCAGCCGGTTATATTGAGCCAGTTATTTTTAATAAAAATTTATGAATAATGTTAATTGTTTACAATAATAACAGAAGAAAATTTTTTTGTTTATGCCTTATCAAAAATAACTTGAATATCAATACCGAAGATAATGAAAACTAGCGTCACCAAAGACGCATTTTTAATGCTTTTGGCGAGTTTAAAACTTGCTACAACTGAATGCTATCGTGTAGCAAGTGAGTAACCTTATTATATGTTTTTACAAAGTTTCTATATGGCTAGTACTCATATTAGGGCTAGCCTTATCAAGTTTATATGCTTATTGAATAAGTTGATTTAATGTATAGTAAACGCTACCGACACTTACCTGACGATCGTTAATATCTTTTATGTTAGTAAAGTCTATTTGCACAACTTTATCGGCAGTCAGTGGTAGTTCTATGTCGACTTCATAGCCGTCTTGTGACAAGTTCACTTGACTTATTTTTAAGCGCTTTTGGTTATGTTTTGGCGAACCATAATTACTGGAATAATGATAATTCCATTCTTGGGCATTAAAATGTGTTGCGATAACACTGTCTACGTCTAGTTTTTCGGTAAATTTGAGTTTAAACCCTTTTTTAGTGAGCTTAATATCTAATAGTTCAAATGGATTGCTTCCATCCCAAACAACTTTCTGTAAACCAAACGGCTTACCGCCTTTTGCGCCCCAACCTCTTGCTGTTTGTCCTACCCAAAGTTGTCCATGCTTGTCAAAATTGACGCGAATGTTGCCACTTTGAAAGTTATTCATAAAGTTAATGACTGCACCTTGATAAACACCATTCACTTTATCTAATAGTACTCGAAAGATATTTGACTGAGTTTGGTCGCCAATAAAAATCTGCCCCGAAAAAGGTCCAAATTTTCCAGCGGTTGTATCCCACTCAGGGTTACCTGGCGAGTTTGCCACTTCTACGTGAGGTATCCAAACAACAGGTTTTTCGCTCATTGCTGCTAATGTTTCTAGCGGCAGCGCCGAAATACTTTTTTTAGTGTGACCTTCAATTTCAATGAGTGATACTGGGTGCCCGTAAAATTTATCTTTTTGTAATAAGTGCATTTTAGACGTTGGTACCCAATCACCTTGGTTGTCAGTGAAAAACACTTCGCCTTGCGGGCTAGCACCAATACCAGCAGGAGAGCGTAAACCCCAAGCATAAGGAATAAATTCACCCGCTTGATTAACTTGAAAAGCAAAGCCGCGGTAGCCACCTGCACTTCCCATCGCGCCAAGTGAAAAAGCATTCGGATTACCATGGCTTAGATTGAGGGTCCCGTATAGATTACCTTTGTCGTCTTTTACTGGACCGAAAGTAAATTCATGATAATTATCATGAAATTCCCAATCGCCGGCCACATATTCGTAGCTATCAGAAATACCGTCATTATTGGTATCTGTCAGGCGGGTTAGCTCTGGTTTTTGGGCAACAAGTACCGAACCATCGTCATCTATTAATAAACCGGTTGGTTCATGAAGCCCTTCGGCAAATTTAAACCATTGTTCATTGGTATAACGCCACACATCACCAAAACGCGTGGCGACATAAACTGTGCCATCTTTGGCGCTGTCTAAACCGGTAATATGAAAACGCACATCTTTTGGGGTTTCAATTGTTTCTATGCTATATCCATCCGGTTTGTATATTTTTGTAGGGGCATTTTGTGCAAAACTACATAGTGACACTAACGAAAAAGCTATGGCGGTAAGCGGGAATTTTATTTTTAACATCGTCAAATCTTCTATTTATTAATCTGAGCAGAAACAGTAAAGCCGCCTTGAGTATCTGGTGTAATAAACGCCTTGCTATCGTTTATTTTACCCTTGGATACAAGCCAACTCAGTTTATTGCGTTGTGGTAGGTTAATTGTTAATGGCGCTTTTGTTGCTGACGTAATTTGGTAGTGAAAATCAATACGGTGATCATTAGTAGCACGCGCTGTTAGTGCGTATTCAACCCCTGCAATTTGATAATTAAATACCGGCTCTTGGTCAATCATTTGATAGCCTTTGTACATACATTTAGTGTTGGTCGCTTGATGATTAACGCTGTTAGGTGAATGAAATACCCAGTCGCCTAACGGTAAACTGCCATCTTGCCCTCTGCCACCAACATTTGGACCGACATTAAGCAGGTCTCCTTGCCATAAACCCACAATGGCACATGTTCGCGTATTAAAGGCATAATTTATTTTGGCGGGCAAACCAACAGAAACAGAATACGGTGGTACCTTCATCACCTTTTTACGTTGTACTATGGTTTTGCTAACCGCCTTCACCTCAACCTTTTTTTCTGCCATTATTGCTCGAGCACGAGTTGATATTGGAAACAACTTAATCGATAAATCATCATTGGTGACAATTAAAGGAAGGTTTCTTTGATTAAGCTTATTTTTGCCCGAATGGTAGCTCAATTTTAGATGTTGTTTTCCACGGGCTAATTTCCAGACGGGATCCCACTCACCTTCGCGCTTAACTTGTTTACCATTAACTTCAACCGTCAGGTCTATTCGCTTGCCCCACTGAACCCAAATTTGGGTAACTTGATCCTTGAATGTATAAAAATCACCTTCAAACTCAATAATATAGTTTTGAATTTCAGGAAGCTGAAAATCAGCAAAATTATTGGCAAGACTACCTTGTTTTATTAATTTACTGGCTTTGATCACTTTGTCGTTTTTATCAGTCATCTGATAAATTTTATAAGTTAACTTATCAAAACCGACTCGTTTAGACAGCACATATGCAACGATGGATTGTAATTCTGCTTCTGAATAAACCGCATCAAAGCCTGGCATACCAGCCTTTGCAAAGCCTTTTTTTATATTTGATAAAATACTTGAAGGTTGGCTTCCATGTATCCATTCGCCGTCTTTAAGATTAAAACCAGATGCTCCACTTAAATCTTTGGAATGGCACGAGGCGCACATTTGATTAAATAATGTTTGGCCTTGTGTTGTTGTTTTTTTATCTTGTGAAAGCGCGACAATTTTATCATCGAGTGAATTAGCATTAACATTTGTCGACGCTAATAAAACAAACATACTTAGCATTGTCTTTTTGCATAAGTATCTGATGGTATTGATCATACTATAATTCCCTAACCCAAATATTGCGGTAACTGACTTTGTCACCGTGATCCTGTAAAACAATAGGGGCACAGCCATGAGCTTGGTACGATGGCTTTCCTCTATAAACAGTTCTACCTTGCAGTTCAAAATGGTTTTGAACCAAAATACCGTTGTGTAACACGGTTACGTATGCTGGAGTTTTTAATGATTTGTCATGATTAAATTCAGGAGACGTAAAGATAATGTCAAAACTATTCCATTCACCAGTTGGACGCATTGCATTGACCATGGGTGCAGACTGTTTATAAATAGCTGCTGCTTGGCCATTGCTATAGGTTTGGTTTTGATATGAGTCCAATACTTGTACCTCATATCGGCCTTGCATAAATATGCCGCTATTCCCTAATTTTTGTCCTTTTTTTCCTTGCGCTTTGGCAGGTGAACGCCATTCTAGGTGTAATTGCATATTACAAAAACTTTGTTTTGTTTTGATGCTACCTGAGCCTGGGCTGACAGTTACCACCCCCTGTTCAATTTGCCATTGTGGTATTTTGCCGTGGTTATCTTGCCAAGCATCGAGGTCTGTACCGTCAAACAATGAAAAAGCATCCGACGGAATTTTGCCCGGCGTAACGATTTCTGGTACTGGAGTCCATTGTTCGGTTACTTTAGGATCAATCTTATTTGCACTTACCGCGCAACTTAAACTCACTAAACCTATCAACCATATGTATATTATTCTTTTCATCATATTCCATAAAGAAATTTATATAAGTACAGCAAACATCTGAAATACATACATATTTCCATAATAAATCTCATCTGCATTGGTATTTTTGACTTATATGCCAATCAATAGCATCAATCAAGGTTAACATCGTTTTGCATATAAAATAAATAGTTTACATTTAATAACCAAAACAAAAGCGTCACAAACACAAGGTCAAAATCAAAGATTAATATTAAAATTCAAACCCTTATAATTATTGATAACATTTAACAATTTTATTTTATTCTGGTTCACCGACTGCTTTTAAGCTTATAGTGAAAAAAAACGTATTGATTAACCATTGCTAAATATTACAAGCGATGTGGTACGTGCATATATAAATAACAGGATGTGAAATGCTTAAGTATTGGTTTATTTTGTTACAAGCCCTTGTATTTTTTGGCTGCAATACAACGACTGAATTCTGTGAAGACACTGAGGTAGCAGCAATATAACATTCTATATATTATGACCGACGATAACTCAGCTCAAGCAATTGGTAGGTATGGCGGGCGTTTGGCATCTCTAAATCCTACACCACATTTAGATAAACTTGCTCAGGAAGGAATGGTATTCGATAATGTCTTCGTCACTAATTCGATTTGCAGCCCGAGCAGAGCGTCAATTATTACAGGGCAATATAGCCAAACCAATGGCGTTCAAGACTTAAAAGGAGGCATCAGCGAAGAGAAACAATACTTGCCTAAAGAAATGAAGAAAGCGGGTTATGAAACCGCTTTAGTGGGAAAATGGCATTTGAAACATGAACCAAAAGCATTTGATTATTACCAAGTATTACCCGGACAAGGACGATATTTTGATCCTGAGTTTAGAGTTAGAGGCAATAAATCTTGGCCACTAGAAACTAAAAAATACCGTGGACATTCATCAGATATCGTTACTGATATTTCAATTAATTGGTTAAAAAACAGAAAATCGGGCAAACCATTTTTCTTAATGCATCAGTTCAAAGCGCCCCATGATTACTTTGAGTATGCTGATCGATATAATCACTATTTAGCACAAGAAACCATACCTGAACCTGTCGACCTATATGGTATTAAAAAGAGTTTTGGCTCTCCGGCTACACGGGGTTATAACGACGAACTGGTCAGCGAGATTGGTACATCTATTTCGAAACGTAATCCACGTCGCAATTATGGACAACATTATAATATCGATCCTAATTTATCCGATAAAGACTATACACACCAAGCGTATGTGAAAGGTTATCTTAGGTGCATAAAAGGTGTGGATGATAATATCGCACGCCTGATTCAAGCATTAAAAGACCAAGGTTTATATGAAAATACAATCATCGTATATACCTCAGATCAAGGCATGATGTTAGGAGAGCATGACTATCAAGATAAGCGATGGATTTGGGATGAATCTATTAAAATGCCATTTATCATTAAGCACCCAAATATGCCCAATGTAGGGCAGCGGAGTGACTTATTAATTAATAACACAGACTTTGCTCCATTTCTGTTGGATTTAGTCGGTAAACCCACCCCTCAATACATGCAAGGGCGCAGTTTTAAGTCAGCATTATACGGGAAAACACCAGACAATTGGCGTACCGCGACCTTATATCGTTATTGGACCCATCGTATGTATCATGACGTTCCTGCTCATACAGGACTGCGCACTAAGGATTATAAATTAATTTTCTTTTACGGCGATAATTACCGTGACCTGCCTTTTACCTTTTATGATAAAAACTGGCGTAAAACTACAGGAAAAGAACCAAACAAAATGGTAACACCAGCAGGTTGGGAGTTATATGATTTACGAAATGATCCTAACGAGCTAAATAATGTTTATCATGATAATCGTTATCGCTCCATTATTGACGAGCTAAAAGCCGAACTAAAAAAACAGCGGTTAACGTATAATGAAACTGATAGGAATTACCTTAGAATGCAAACTATTTTCAACAAGCATTTTAACGATTAACCCACCTGTTGTCCGTAATACAGTTAGGAATAAAGCGTAATAACGCTCTTTCTTAGCTGTGCCTTTTTCTTAACTTTTCCTTTTCTTAGCTTTGCCCTTATATCGTTGCTTGCCACTGCTTAATCATAACTAATGATATCTGCAATACCTATCCTAGCAGCGACATGCTTTGTCAAAACACAAACATAGCTAATAAACAGATACTTACATATTAGATGAGCGTTTCCTTCATATTGCATTGTGAATTATCTTTACAAAATATTGTATTTTGTTAACATTTAAACAAGTGTGCATTAAATATTAATAATAGGCATCGTATCAAAACTCATTAAATATAATGCTAACTGCCGCTCATATTTAACAGTTTAAAACGGTCTCCATTGGTTAATGCTGACAGCTAGTAAATTCAAGAAGGTTAAAATGAATAATAATATAACACGAAGAAACGCCTTAAAACTTGCAGTTGCTGGAGCAACTACTAGTGTTATTGCATGCACAAACTCCAATTCGACGGTAGCCAAGCAACCAGAACCTCATAACGACCAAGTACTTAAAAATAACGTAAAAGATAGCTGGGCAAATACCTTTGACCGCACTTTTATTGGTGGTCAATATTGGGCCAACCCAATGGAAAACTGGGCCGTTGTTGATGGCGGTGTTGAATGTTCAGTGACTGGCGGCAATCGAAGTGTTCACGCACTCACCCATCAATTAGTCAATGCTCAAGGTAAGTTTAGTATTTCCGTTGAAGTACAAAAAATTCAACTCGGTGAAAACGACGGCGGCGCTGCAATTCGTGTAGGTGCAAAAAGCGATTTAAATGAATACCGTAGTAATTGTTTTGAACAAAAAGGGTTCGATGCTGGGATCCATAAAAATGAATTAGTTTTAGGTACTAAACGTCAGCAATTTAGTACTAATATCAACACCAAAAGCATAACCTTAGTACTTACTGGCGAGCCACGTTCAGGTGTTGTCGCGCTTAAATTATTAGCATATTTTACCGATAATAATCAGCTTATTGGTGAAGTTAACGACCTTGTCTCATTCGAAAAACTCCATGGTAACGTGGCTGTGGTTAGTAACTTTACCCATTCAGCAGATAAAGCAAAAATACCGAATGGAACACGCTATCGTTTTGAAAATTGGCAAATGCAAGGCAATGGCTTTAACCATATTAATGAGCAAAAATTTGGACCTATTTTATGGACCATGTATACCTTAAATGATACACGTTCTAGTGAAGGCTTTGTGCTTAAACTCAGTGCGTTAACAGGTCCAATGGGGGAAAATGACAGCCAAGACGTTGAACTGCAAGTTAATCAAAATGGACGCTGGCAATCTATCGCGCGCGCGCAACTTGACCCTGCCGCTTGGCAAGCAACTTTTCGCATCGCCAATTGGAATGAAAAACAAAATACGAAATTTCGAGTTATTTACAATGAACAACACCGCGATGGCACGGTAACCCCAGATATTTATAGCGGCTTGATTCGTGCTAACCCGGTAGGCAGAAAAATGCGAATGGCGGGCATGACTTGTCAAAATGATTATGCCTTTCCTTATGCGCCGGTAGCTGAAAACGTGGTAAAACTTGATCCCGATATTGTTTATTTCTCAGGTGACCAAATTTATGAAAACCACGGTGGTTTCGGTGTTATTCATGCTCCTGCCGCCCCTGCAATTTTAAATTATTTACGTAAATATTATCAATTTGGCTGGTCATTTAGAGAGGCTATGCGTAATGCGCCAACGGTTTGCCTACCGGATGATCACGATATTCTGCAAGGTAATTTGTGGGGTGAAAGTGGCATTGCCATGAGCGACAGTGCTATTGCCTCTGGCAGAACCGACAACGCAGGCGGATATATCTGCCCAACAGAATTAATTAATGTTGTGCATAAAACCCATACCGGGCATCACCCGGAACCTTACGAACGTACACCTTCAGCACGAGATGTAAGTGTTTACTATACCGATATGGTCTACGGAAATGTGGGCTTTGCCATTATCGCCGATCGCCAATGGAAAAGCGGTCCTGAGCGACTTGATATCGAAGTAGGTAAAACCGGCGAGGGAGAAGAGCCAAGCTTTATCAACCCAGACTTTGACCGTGCTGATTTACAATTATTGGGGAAAAGACAAGAAGACTTTTTAGCTCAGTGGGCAAAAGACTGGCGCGGCCATACACTTAAAGCAGTATTGAGCCAAACGGTATTTGCAGCTGTTTGTACCCATCAACCTAATCCCAAAAATTACTTAAAATATGACTTTGATAGTGGCAGTTGGCCTGCGACAGCTCGTAACCGCGCAGTAGAAATAATGCGCGAGTCAAAAGCATTGCACATCTGTGGAGATACCCATTTAGGGACTTTGTCACAATATGGTGTTCATCAACAGCGTGATAGTAATTGGGCATTTTGTACCCCCGCGATTGCTGCTGGATGGCCTCGATGGTGGAACCCTGATCAGGTCGGCATTAAAGTGGTTAACCGCCCATCTCATGGCTTGTCACAAACCGGTGAATACTTAGATAGTTTTGGTAACAATGTTTATGTCTATGCTGTGGGTAATCCGGTGGTTGGCAAATCAGGTAATCGTTATATAAAGGCACATGAAAAAGGCAGTGGCTTTGGTTTTATTACCTTCGATACTGAAGAAAAAACTTATACCGTGCAGGCCTATCGTTTCTTAGTCGACGTTAATGATAATAACGCCGACAACCAATTCCCTGGTTGGCCAGTCACTATTCATCAAGATGAAAATATAGGCAAAAACCGAATTAGCTAACATTATCATGCAGACGTAAACCGAACGCACAGGCCGTTCGGTTTGTAGTGATTTTAACTAAGTGAACAATAATGAAAATTAAACAAATAATAAATTATTCCAAATTGGGTTTTGTATTCGGTATCGGGGTTATGTCTATCGGTTGTGTCTCAGATAAACCGACTGAAAATGTCGCCAATCAAGCTCCCAGTGACAACAAGCAACTACTTGCTACACTCTATAGTTTTGAAAAAAATCAATTAGACAGCAGTATTAAACTCGGTAATGCCTCAAGCCAAATTGTGCAATCGGGTATAGGATTAACAGACGGTACGAATGCACTGAAAGTGACACTAAAAGGCGAAAACAATCCCTATAGTAGTATCAATTTTGAACCTGAGCTGCCATGGGATTGGAGTCAATATAGTGATTTTAATATCGCTTTCGATATTGCCAATGAAGGTCAGGTTTCAACTAACTTACGATTAATTATTTCAGATATTAGTGGTAAATCATTCACCCGAAGCATTTCCATTCCAGTCGGCAAATCTAAGACGTATTATGCCTTATTAGATGGGCATGACTTAGGTAGCCCTGAATCAGGATTAACCGAATATCAGGAACTTAACTTAAGCTCAGGTTTACGTTCCAATCCTGCCACGTGGCAGTCTGACGATGTAGCTTTTGTGCAAATGTGGGGAACAAAAAACCTTAATCTGAAAGGCATTACAAAAATCAGTTTAAATATCGAGCAAAACCTCAGCGATAAAGAAATTACCCTTGATAATATTCGTTTACGTCAAAACCCAGCATTAGATGCCAATTATTTAACCAATATTGTCGACGAATTCGGCCAAGCCGCCAAAATGGATTTTGCAGAAAAAATTCATTCATACGACGAATTACTTGCCAAGCGAGATCAAGAACTTGAACAGCTAGGCGATGGCGAATTATTAGCTGACCGATCCAAGTTTGGTGGCTGGAAAAACGGCCCTAAATTAAAAGCAACGGGCTATTTTCGTACTGAAAAAATTAATAACAAGTGGTCGTTAGTAGACCCTGAAGGGTATTTGTTTTTTACCTCTGGTATTGCCAATGTACGTATGTCTAATAGCACCACAGTTACCGGCTATGACTTTGCTAAAGAAACCATTAAACAACGAAGTGCTGACGACTTAACGCCGGAAGACTCTGAAGGGCTAAATCCACCATCGGCCCAATCGATCCCAACACGTCATGTTGTCTCTGACGTTCGTAAAAATATGTTTCAATGGTTACCTGATTACAACGACCCACTGGCAAGCAGTTATGGCTATCGTCGCGAAGTACACTCTGGTCCAATAAAACATGGTGAAGTCTTCAGTTTTTATATGGCAAATTTAGAGCGAAAATATGGCGAAACTACCCCTTACTCATATATTGAAAATTGGCGCGACGTTACCTTAGATCGCATGCGTAATTGGGGATTTACCTCGTTTGGAAATTGGGTCGACCCTGTTTATTATGACAACGAAAAAATGCCTTATTTTGCCAATGGCTGGATAATCGGCGATTATAAAACCGTATCCAGTGGTAACGATTTTTGGGGCGCATTACCAGATGTATTTGACCCTAAATTTGCCGAACGCGCTGATATTACCATTAGACAAATTGCAGACGAAACCAAAGGCAGTCCTTGGTGTGTCGGCATTTTCGTGGACAATGAAAAAAGCTGGGGTAGACCTGGTGCGCCAGAAACTGAACTAGGCATTGTTATTAATACCTTAAAGCGCGATGGTACAGAGGTGCCCACCAAAAATATGTTCACTGAAAAAATGCAAGCCAAATACGGTAGCATTGAACAGCTAAACAAGGCCTGGCATACCTCACTCTCTTCTTGGGCTGATTTTCAACAAGGAGGCTTTGATAGCGCCCCTTCTAACGCAGCCCGCATAGAAGACTATGAATTTTTACTGTACGAGTACGCAAAGCAATATTTTGCTGTGGTTAACGGCGCGTTAGAAAAGCACTTGCCAAATCAATTGTATATGGGAGTTCGTTTTGCCGGTTGGGGAATGCCGAAAGCCGTAGTAAAAGCAGCGTCAGAATATATAGATGTGATGAGTGTTAACCTTTACAAGCATGGGTTAACAGACACCACTGCAAAATTTATCGAAGATTTAGATATGCCCGCAGTCATAGGTGAGTTCCATATTGGCACAACAGCTTCAGGATTTTTTCACCCGGGACTAGTCGCCGCATCAAGCCAACAAGACCGGGCGCGTATGTACGTTGAATTTATGAACTCGGTAATAGACAACAATTACTTTGTTGGCGCACATTGGTTTCAATATTTAGACTCACCCATTACAGGTCGCGCATACGACGGCGAAAATTATAATATTGGATTTGTTTCGGTCACAGATACTCCATACCAAGTCATGGTCGATGCTGCGAGAAAAATGCATACTGGATTATATGAACGCCGTTTCAGCGAACTTGCTACTAAACAGAGCAAATAAAGCGAGTAAATAAAGCGACTTTTCATATTCGTTTAAGCTAAAAACTCATATTGTAAAAAGGGAGAATTCATTCTCCCTTTTTTGTGTCTGATATAAAAAAACAAACGATAATTAAAAACAAAGCAGTAAAAAATAGCTAGGATTAGCGGGTCAGTCACTATAACTGCACACTTGTTGCTACGACAATATATGGAGTGATGACCAAGGTAAATAACCTGACAAAGCGAAAACATAGCGAAACAAGGAGTTACTTAGCAATGAGGTGAGCGTCCATCGAGTGGACGGTACTGATAAGACATTAAAAAACGGCCTTGAGTCAATTTATCATTGAATTCGAAGACCGTTTGAAAAATGCTATTGAAACCTGTCAGTTACACAAAAAATGTTACTGGCGCCATCAACGTTCATGGCTTTTGATTTCTTTATCTTGATATAGCGGTATCTTTTAGATAGTGGAAGAAATCACTATCTGGTTTAACCACCATAATATCGCTTTTGCTATTAAAACTGTTTTCGTAGGCTTGTAAGCTACGGTAGAAGTTATAGAACTCAGCATCTTGTTTATATGCATCAGCATAAACTTTTGCGGCAAGGGCATCACCTTCACCACGCGTTTCTAATGCTTCTTTTTGCGCTGTTGCTAGCATAACAGTCACTTTAGCATCAATAGTTGCACGAATGATCTCTGATTGCTCTTGACCTTGTGATCTATGTTCTTTCGCAACGGCAGTACGTTCAGCGCGCATACGGTCATAAATTGAATTACTTACTTCAGTTGGTAAGTTAATCGCTTTAATACGTACGTCAATCACTTCAATACCTAGATCTTCACGGCTACTTTCAGCACTTTCTAATGCCTTAACCATGATATTAGAACGGTCACCTGAAACGATTTCACTAATCGTACGAGTACCAAATTCAGTACGTAAGCCGTTATTGATTTTCTGTTTCAATAAAATACGTGCTTTGTCTAGCGAGCCTGATGTACGTAGGTAGTAAGTTGAGAAGTCAACAATGCGCCATTTAGCAAACGAGTCCACCATCAAATCTTTTTTCTCAGACGTTACAAAACGATCTGGTGCTTCATCAAGTGTTTGAATACGTGCATCGATTTTTCTCACTTTTTCAATCATCGGAATTTTAAAGTGCAATCCCGGTTCATAAACGCGCATTTCACCGCTTACATCATCACGTTTAATTTTTGAAAATTGAAAAACGATCCCGCGTTGCCCTTCATTTATGACAAAAACTGAAGAAACAACTAAAACAAATAAAGCTGCGACAATTAATAAAATAAAATTCTTCATTGTTTAGTTTCTCCCGTCGCTGAATCGATCAGTACGACCAGACGAAGATATCGTAGTATTACTTGCTGGGCGATTATTTGAGCTCGACGTGCTGTTTACTTGCGACGTTGGGCGCTGATTGTTATTTTGCTGCTGCATAATCTTATCAAGTGGTAAATACATCATGTTATTGCCACCATCAACATCAACCATCACTTTACTGGTATTGCTGTACACTTTTTCCATCGTCGCAATGTACATACGTTGACGTGTAACTTCTTTCGCCGCTTGGTATTCTGGCAATAATTTATTGAATTTCGCCACTTCACCTTCAGCATCTAGCAATACTTGTGCTTTATATGCATTAGCTTCTTGCTCTAAACGTTTAACACGACCACGTGCACGAGGTTCAATTCCACGAGCATAGGCTTCTGCTTCACGTAAATAGCGCACTTCATCTTCTTGTGCGGCAATTGCATCATCAAAGGCATCTTTTACTTCATTCGGTGGACGAGCATCTTTAAAGTTAACATCAACAATAATTAGGCCCAAGTTATAAGTACTAATGATTTTCTCTAACTCTTCCCAAACCGATTGACGCACCATTTCACGACCACTGGTCAAAATGTCATCCATTTTTGCATGGCCAACAACGTAGCGTAATGCACTGTCTAGCGCTTGGCTTAAGCTATCGTCTGGGTTAGTGACATTAAATACATAATCACGTGCGTTATCAATACGATATTGCACTTGCATTTCAACGTGCACTACGTTTTCGTCTTGCGTTAACATAAAACCAGACGCAGGTAAGTTACGTGTAGATTGCACATCAATTGGAATAATGTGTTCGATGAAGGTCCATTTCCAGCTTAAACCCGGCTCAACTACACCAACATATTCACCAAAACGTAATTTAATACCACGCTCGGCTTCATTAATGGTGTAAACACAGCTAAATAGGTAGGCTACGGTCGCGATAATAAAGGCAAGTGCAAAAACAACACCTGAGAAGTTATTACCTGAATTATTTGAAGATGATTTTCCACCGCCAAATACGCCACCAAATTTCTGACCTAATTCTTTAAATAAGTCGTCTAAGTCAGGTGGACCTTGGTTTTTACCACCTTTGTTTTTCCAAGGATCTTTATCATTATTCCCTGGTTCATTCCAAGCCATGATGCTCTCCGCTAGGTTGTTTTTTATACTAAAATAAAATTATTTTTTTGTACTAATATAATGAAAACCTTATCATATATTAGTGGTATTAATTTTCAATAAAACCTTCAATTACCGTTTTATCTTGTTTAACCAATCTATTCCACTCTTTCGCCGGTAATTTGATTTGTAAATGGCAATTACCCTGTTCATCATATTGCTCATCAGCAATACAATTTAGCTGGTATAATTCGCCTCTAAACTTACCTGCGTTCGGTGGAATTTTTAAATGATGATTAACGATTTGTCTGCCAAGACGCTCCGCCAAAGCTTCGAATAATAATTCGATGCCGATGCCTGCACGAGCTGACAACCAAACACGAATTGGCATGCCATTTTCATCTCGGTCAATTCTCGGTTCAATATCATCTAAGTTATCAATTTTATTGCATATTAATAACTGTGGCACTTCACCAGCTTCAATTTCCGTTAATACTTCTTCGACTTGTTCAATATTTTCACTTCGGCGCTCGTCCGAAATATCAACAACATGCAATAAAAGTTCTGCTTCACGTGTTTCGGTTAAAGTTGCCTTAAACGCCGCGACCAAATCATGCGGTAAATGACGAATAAACCCTACCGTGTCGGCTAAAATGACTCGGCCAACTTCTTCAACATGAATTTTTCGAAGCGTTGGATCAAGCGTAGCAAACAGCTGATCAGCGGCATACACTTCAGCATTGGTGATCATGTTAAATAAAGTCGACTTGCCAGCATTGGTATAACCCACCAAAGACACCGTTGGAATTTCCGCTCTATTTCGCGCACGACGACCTTGTTGACGTTGACGCTCAACTTTTTCTAAGCGTTTACGAATATTAACCATGCGTTCACGAATTAAACGACGATCGGTTTCTAACTGGGTTTCACCTGGACCACGTAGGCCAATACCACCTTTTTGCCTTTCTAAATGCGTCCAACCACGGATCAGGCGAGTACTTACATGCCGTAATTGGGCAAGTTCAACTTGAAGTTTACCTTCGTGAGTTCGGGCACGCTGTGCAAATATGTCGAGGATTAATGTGGTTCGGTCAACCACGCGACATTGACACAAAGCTTCAATGTTCTTTTCTTGTGACGGAGACAGGCTATGGTTAAATAAAATAACATCGGCTTGGTATAAATTCACCGCTTCTGCTATTTCTTGAGCTTTACCACTACCAACAAAAAATTTTGTATGTGGAGTATTACGCTTTCCTGTTAATACGTTAAGCGCATTAATGCCCGCTGAACTTACAAGCATTTCAAATTCTTGTAAGTCTTCACGAGCATTTTCATCAGGAAAATCTATATGAACAAGTATCGCCTGCTCACCAGCTTGATAACGGTCAAACAAATGAGCAATACCAAACAGTTAAGCTATTATTCATTAATCTTGTTGATCCGATGAGAAATCAGATTGACTGTTAGGAGCTGGCATAGTTGAAACAGCTCTTGCAGGTACAACCGTTGAAATTGCGTGCTTGTAAACCATTTGGCTTACCGTATTTTTTAGCAAAATAACGAACTGATCAAATGATTCTACTTGTCCTTGTAGTTTAATACCATTCACTAAGTAAATCGCTACTGGAATGCGATCACGACGTAAAGCATTCAAAAATGGGTCTTGTAAAGATTGCCCTTTAGCCATTAGTTGGCTCCTTTTTGTTATTTTTAGTTAAAAATAAATCTTTTCATTTTTAATCGGTTACTTGGTAACAAACTTAATTATACACCAATGTTTACAGATTGCTTAACGCAGCCAGCACATGTTGCAAATTTTGTTTATCTTCCATTTCTAACCAACGAAGATTTGGCCAACTTCTTAGCCAAGTTAATTGACGTTTTGCCAACTGTCGAGTTGCGCAAACGCCTCTAAATACCATTTCATTGTGATCTATTTCACCGTCTAAATATTGCCACATCTGACGATAACCCACACAGCGAATAGAGGGTAAATCAGCATGTAAATCAGAACGTTGTTTTAGGTTCACAACTTCTTGCTCAAACCCTTGCTCAATCATTTGATCAAATCTAAGCGCAATGCGCTCATGCAAGGTCGACCGCTCCTTCGGAGCGATAGCAAATTGTAAAACATCTCCTTCGACTCTATCACCTTTTATTTCAGTTAATTGTGACAAAGTGTGTCCACTTATTTGGAAGACTTCTAATGCTCGGGTCAACCGCTGTGGATCATTTTGATGTATGCGCTGCGCCGACTGCGGATCTATCTTAGCTAACTGCTGGTGCATATATTCCCAGCCATGTTGCTCAGCTTGCTCTGCAATACTTGCGCGAATCGTTTTATCAGCAGCAGGCAGTGGTGAGATGCCATCAATCAAGCTTTTAAAATACATCATCGTGCCACCGACCAATACCGGAATACGGTTTTGAGCACGAATATCAGCAATCTCTTTTAGTGCATCAGCACAAAAATCTGCAGCTGAATAACTTTCAGTAGCATCTTTTATATTTATCAATCGGTGCGGATATTGTGCTTGTTCAGCCAATGTTGGCTTAGCAGTACCAATATCCATATCGCGATACACTAATGCAGAATCAACACTAATAATGTCGCAGGGTAAGTTATCAAACAATTCCATTGCCAGCGCAGTTTTGCCCGAGGCTGTTGGCCCCATTAAACAAATTACCGGCGGCTGAGAGTGCGTTGATAACATAATTTTCTAAAACCCGCGCCTGTATTAAAGGTTAGTTAACTGATGTATCTCTGATGTAAGGTCGATGGCAACAGAATTCAAGAGTAATTGTTCTACTAATTGCTCACTAAATAAAGATTGTGCCTGCAATAACAGTTTATTGGCCAATTCTTGATTAAATTGTGCAGTAGTCATCAACGCTGCGATTGCTTGTTGCCAATCTTGCTCAGTCAAACTTACTTGCTCATCTTTGAGTGACAGCTGATGGTAAAGTTCAATGATACTGGCATGAATATCTTTATCGCGCAGCACTGCAGGAAACTGACGAATTTGAATACTGCTGCTCGACAGCACCTTAAATACGACACCACATTTACTCAGTGTTTCGCTTTGCTGATTGAAAAAACTAAGCTGCTCATTAGTCACCTTGATTTTTATTGGCAATAGTAACGGCTGACTGACCAAACCTTGTTGCCACTGCTGCTGCAAAAACAAGGCATTGCAACTTTGTTCTAACTGAGCAAGCGCTAACAATCGTAATTCATCACCTATTGGCACTGCCATATAAGATGGCGCAATAAAGCTGCCAAAATTTTTCGTCACTTTTAATGGCTGAGCGTTTAACTGATTTTTATCGGGTGCTTGCTGTGCAAGTGGCTGTTTTTGTTCAACACATTGCGTGGCGGTATCGCCATTAACCGCGGCAGGGTCGACAACGGGCGTCATCAAGTCTTGATAGGCACTTGCCGCACGCTCATTAATTTTATGAGAGTAATGCGAGCTAGACGGCGCATATTGACCAGAATTATTCTGGCGACTCTGCAGCGGTTTGATATAACTTGGCTGCTGATAAGAGTCTTGTGGCTTTGGCGCAAAAACAGCTGGGTTTTGCTGATATGAACTTAGCGAAGATTCATTTTGTTCTTCGCCTTCAATTGCTGGCGTTTCAATATTAAGTGACGATTGCAGCGCTTTATCACAGACCGAAAAAATAAAGTCATGGACATACCTGCCTTGATGAAACCTAACTTCGTGTTTTGCTGGATGCACATTTACATCAACATCATGAAAATCGAGTTCAAGGAATAATACAAAGGCCGGGTAAGTGTCGCGCGGCAATAAGTCGGCATACGCTTGGCGGATCGCATGGTTAATTAACTTATCACGCATCATGCGACCATTAACGTAACTGTAGCAAAGGTCGTTTTGATTACGATAAAAACTGGCCGCCGCCAACCAGCCAGATAAGTGTAAATTATCATGTTGGCAATCAACTTCTATTGCGTTGTCGATAAAGCGTTGACCACATATTTGTGCAATGCGTTTGCTGTATTGGCTTTTATCTTTGGCAGCGCGATATTGGCGTACCAGTTTATGGTTGTGATTTAAGACAAAAGTCACATCAAAACGCGCTAACGCAATGCGCTTGATCACTTCTTCAATATGGCTAAATTCGGTTTTTTCGGTACGCAGAAATTTTTTCCGTGCAGGCGTATTAAAAAACAAATCTTCAACGTCTATAGTGGTGCCGTTAGGGTGAGCGGCCGGTTGCACAACCACTTGCATGTCGCGCCCTTCGGCAAACGCTTGCCACGCATTTTCTTGAACTGCAGGTTTAGAGGTTAAGGTTAATCGCGCCACCGAGCTAATACTCGCCAGCGCTTCACCACGAAAACCTAACGAGCTGATCGCTTCTAAATCATTTAGGTCTTTAATTTTACTGGTTGCGTGTCGACTTAAAGCTAAGGTTAATTCGTCTTTTGCAATGCCGCTGCCATTATCGATAATGCGAATACGTTTAGCACCGCCTTTTTCGATATCAATTTGAATATGCGTTGCGCCAGCATCTAAGCTATTTTCAACTAATTCTTTAATAACAGAAGCGGGGCGTTCAACCACTTCACCTGCCGCAATTTGGTTAGCAAGACGGGCAGGTAATATTTCAATGCTCATAATATGGCTTTTGGCTGATTAACAAAAAGCTGGCCTTAGCCAGCACGAGGAATTTTTAAGGTTTGTCCAATACGAACGACATTCGAGGTAAGGTTATTAGCCGACTTTATTTGGCTAACAGAGACTTTATAACGCTGAGCAACCACCGACAGTGACTCGCCACTGACCACTTTATGTTTGCGATAACCAATAGAGGCAAAATAAGTGCCCATTAACGGACGCTCTAAAAAGTAGCTTTTCACGCCAGAATAAATAGCATTGGCTAATTTTTGTTGATGCGTACTCGAATTTAAATTGCGCTCTTCGTTATGGTTAGAAATAAAACCCGTTTCAACCAATATTGACGGAATATCTGACGATTTTAATACGCCAAAATTACCATGCTGCGGCTCTTTTTTATGCATTTTGGTGATGCGGCGTAACTGGCTAATAACATTGCTTGCCATGGTCATACTTGTTTCAAGCGAATGCTCTTTGTTCATATCCGCGAGCGTGATAGCTAAATTATCGTCTTGAGTGTTTTTAATAACACCACCGCCACCACCAAGTAACTCTGAGTTTTTCTCACGATTACGCAACCATTTTGCCATTTCTGACTCAACTCTGCGGTTTGATACCACCCAAACCGAAGCGCCACTTGGCTGAGGTGTGCGAAATGCATCAGCATGAATAGAGACTAAAAAATCCACTTGTTTTTGTCGTGCAATTTCACTGCGACGGCCAACTGGAATGTAATAATCGCCAGTGCGGATCAACACCGCTTTCATGCCTTTTTCGCTATCAATCAGTTTCTTCAAACGCTTAGCAATAGCTAAAGTGACTCGTTTTTCGTATGTACCTTTACCACCAATAGAGCCGGGATCTTCACCACCATGCCCCGCATCAATGCCAATCACAATATCGCGCAAATTGTTTTTAGGTGTTGCTTTGGCAATAACCGGGCGGTTTTTGTCATAAAGATCAACCACCAATCGGTTGCCATATTGCCCGGCGGGGGCAAGAGGGAAAACAGCCACTTGAAATGACGTCGCTAAGTCGAGTACCACACGCGTGGTGCCTTTCGACTTAGAGGTGCTGGTTCGAATTTTAGCGATACGCTTGTCATTTTTTGCCAGTTGCGACAGCTGCGTAGCATTTCGACTGTTTTTAAAGTCGATCACTAAACGCTCTGGATTATTTAACGAAAAGTATTTGTAATCAGGCTTTTGCTTTAAATCAAACACTACGCGGGTATTTTCAGGTGCAGGCCAAACACGAATACTATCAATAGAGTTCGCGGCATGTGCAGCAAAGCTGAAACTAACCAGTAAAAACCCTAACAATGTAAATCGTGCAAAAAAACCAGCAAACATGAATAAATTAACCTTTTACTACGTGTGATAATGCCAACAAAATTTGTTCACCTAACACCGACTCAGCAAGTAAGTGAATAGTTCTTTGTTGTTCTTTATAGGCTATGTTAATAGTAAGATCAGCATTAGCCAAGAGTCCAGTACCTTTTTCCGGCCATTCAATAAAACAACAACTGCGATCATCGAAATAATCGCGAATGCCCATATACTCTAATTCTTCAGGATCAGCTAAGCGATATAAATCAAAATGAAATACGCGCCACTGCCCTAAATCGTAGGGCTCAACTAAGGTATAAGTTGGGCTTTTAACATGTCCAGTATGGCCCATACCTTGAACAAAACCGCGACTTAAAGTGGTTTTCCCCGCGCCTAAATCACCGTTTAGGTAAACCACCATTCCTTGTTTTATTTGATGTTTAATCACATCAGCTAATGCGCTACCAATACTTACTGTTGCGGCTTCATCAGCCAAAAAATAATCAAGCTCTTTCATTTATTCGTTACTGTCTCTGTTGACTAACTGTTGCAATGGCAAAAATAAATCGCTGGCTAATATGCCTCGCGAACCATTTTGCTTAGCAATTATATCTGCCGCTTGCCCATGAATAAACACAGCTAAGCGTGCGGCAGCATAGATATTCGGCATTTGCACTATCAAAGCCGCTATTATGCCTGATAATACATCCCCCATGCCACCCGAAGCCATACCTGAATTACCACTGGTATTTATCCAAACCGATTTTCCATCAGAAATTAAACTGCCGGCACCTTTTAAAATACAGATCCCACCATACTGCGACGCAATTTTTTTCACCGCGCCAAAACGGTCTTGCTCGATGGTTTCAATATCACAACCAAGTAGCTTTGCCGCCTCTCCCGGGTGTGGCGTTAATACCCAGTTATCTTTTTTATATTGAGCTTTGCTTAATAATACTAACGCATCAGCGTCAACCACTAACGGCTGAGTTAAACTCATTGCCAAATTAAAATGTGCTAATGCCCAAGCATCTTGCCCAAGCCCTGGGCCAATAATTAGTGCTTTAGCTTTTGCTAAGCGTGGAAATAACAGTAATTGCTCAGCATTGCTTGGCGCTAACATTAATTCAGGCCGTCCAGCGATCACTAAACCGTGATTGTCAGCATGGCAGGCGACGGAAACTAACGATGCCCCACAGCGCAGTGCAGCTTCTGCCGACATACGTATCGCACCCGGCATGCCATTATTTGAACCAATAGCAATCAATAAACCAATATCGCCTTTATGTGCACTTACTTTACGCGGAGCTAGTTTAGGTAAATTGTACTCGGTTTGCACCTCGGCACTTGCTATAACGCTTTGAGCAAATCGCTGCCCTAAATGTAAGTCGGCTAAAACTAATTTACCAACATGGTTTGGCGCTTGGCCTGTAAGTAAGCCTTTTTTGGTGGCGATAAAGCTCACCGTGACATTTGCCTGTACGGCGACACTGTCAACATGCCCTGTATTTGCACACAAACCAGACGGCACATCGATACTGAATTTTTTCGCAACGTTAGCATTTATTTTTTCAATCAGCTGCTGCATAGGCTCAGCTAATACACCACTAAAACCAATGCCAAAAATACTATCGACAATCACCTCGGTTTTCGTATTTTCAATAAAATGTAAACACGAAGAAATATTGGGATGGAAACTAATATCAACACCGGCTTGTTTGGCGAGTTTTAACGCGGTTGATGCATCACCGACAATGGCTTCTTTTTCAGCAAGTACAAATACGGTTACTTTCAAGCCAGCATGCTGTGCTAAGCGCGCTAAAATATAACCATCGCCGCCATTATTGCCCTTGCCGCAAATAACGATTATTTTGCGAAGCGATGCAAACTCTTGCTGCAAGACTGAAAATGCAGCAGCGCCAGCATGCTCCATCAAATCATACATACGAATGTCTTGTTGCTGCGCAACTTGTGCCTCATTTTGCTGAACTTGCTTAGCGTCAAAAGCAGGCTGTGGTAAACTCGCTAAAAATGTCACCGTCATGCAAATATTCCATGGTTAAAACTCCTACTATCAACTATCTAGAATTATCAGAAAAAATCAAGTCTTGGGGACAAGAACTTGGCTTTTCTCAAGTGGGCATTTCAGATGTTGACTTATCTGCGCATGAAGCAGCGTTAGCCAGTTGGTTAGAAAAAAATTATCATGGTGATATGGATTACATGGCAAAGCACGGGTTAATGCGTGCTCGCGCCAAAGAATTAGTAGCAGGCACCTTACGTGCCATTAGCGTGCGGTTAGATTATTTGCCCACTGATGCAAAATTTGCCAAAACCCTCAAACAACCCGAACATGCATACATTAGTCGTTATGCCTTAGGGCGTGATTATCACAAACTCATGCGTAAGCGCTTAAAGCAACTCGGTGAAAAAATTCATCAGCATTGCCAAGACTTTAACTTCCGCCCTTTTGTTGATTCCGCGCCAATTCTTGAACGACCACTGGCTGAAAAAGCCGGTTTGGGCTGGGTAGGTAAACATTCTTTAGTGATCAACAAACAAGCCGGCTCTTGGTTTTTTCTCGGTGAATTATTAGTCGACCTACCTTTGCCTTGTGACGAAAAACCATCAAACGACTGTGGCAGCTGCGTTGCATGCATGAAAATTTGCCCAACAGGCGCCATTGTTGAACCTTACGTGGTGGATGCCCGCCGCTGTATTTCTTATTTAACCATAGAGTTACGCGATGCTATTCCACTGGAATTTCGACCACTTATTGGCAATCGTATTTACGGTTGTGATGACTGCCAACTCATTTGCCCGTGGAATAAATTTGCCAAACTTGGTCAAGTTGACGATTTTCAAGCAAGACAAAATCTCGACAAGGTGAAACTGCTGACCTTATTTTCATGGGATGAAAATACCTTTTTAGCCAAAACAGAAGGTTCACCAATTCGCCGCATAGGCTTTGATTGTTGGCAAAGAAATATAGCCGTTGCTTTAGGAAACGCGCCTTACAACGCCGAAATCGTTAGTGCATTAGTGCAGCAAAAACCAATTTCATCTGACATGGTGGTTGAACATATTGATTGGGCACTCGCGCAGCAAGAAATGCGTTGCAATGCACTCGAGCAACAACAGCCGTTGTCGTTAAAAAATGAACGCTTAACAGGACGACTGATCCGCTCGGTTGAAAAAGGCTTACCTAGGGATGCTTAATAAAGCCGCAAACAGAGCTTTACACTTTTCAACAAATTACCAGCCGAGATATCACACGACCTTTTGATTAAGGGTTATTTTTTGTGCAAAATTTATCAAGAACTTAACGGATTAAATTCTTCACATAATCACTTCTACAAGGATAAGGAATTAGTAGATGTACAAAAAAATTATAACTTTAACTACCCTCATAATGAGCGTAACGCTGTCATCTAACGCATTTGCAGCCAATAAAAAATTTGATTTTTGTTTTAACTGTAGTGACGCTCAGTTTAAAAGCAAAGCAAAAAATATGACGCCTCGACCTTTTTCACAAGCCAATGACGAAGAAGTTGAGGAAGTAGAACCTAGCAGACACTATATCTATTTAGCCGACCCAATTAATAATACCCGTCGCAAATACTATATTGAGGTAGATAATACTAAACGCATTAATACGCGAACCATTTCAACTATTGAAAAGAACATGTTTGATAGTGCAATAAACTATTATCATGTATCGAAACAAATTGATGAAGAGTTAAGATTTAGTCAACAAGATATTGCCGACTACGCTCAGCAAAAATCTATCCCTAAAACGGCTTATCAGTATAAATCTGGCTCCGCAAGTGACGGACAATGCAATGATGCATATCATTATGCCACAAGCACTGATTGTGAAGTTGTTATTAATGGTATTATTCTAGATAAGTATAACGATAGAGGCCTATGGGAAAAAATTACTGATGTTGTTGGTGCCGTAGATCTCACCTTTAATATTGCAAATGTTAGCTCTGCTACCATTAAAGGTAACGGCTTTAACAAACAAGCAGTTTTTGATTTTGAAAATGGCTCCCGGTTAGTTATTAATTTAGATATCTCGGGAGCTGCGCCTAGAATATCTTTAGATAAACTAGCCAGTTATACCGCTAGAGGACAATCATTCCAAACATTCGAACAAGTAGTCAAAGACTTAAACAGCAATAACTTAACCGCGGTTGATGCCGACATCATTGTCGATTACTACAGCGAGCGCGGCTATTCCTGCGTAGTCAATACATCCACTAAAGCTAGTTACCGATATAAAATATCAAAAGTCGACAATGATGGAGTTAAATACATTTATGTTGATGTTCATACTGATGTCAGCGATGAACACGATATTGAGTGTCGCGGAAATTAGTTGATAGCTGATGTCATAATACAGCTCAATATCACATAATATTGAGCTGTATTTTTAAATTCAATGAAGCAGATTTAAATCGCCTCAGCATATGCGCTAACAGCGGCAATTTGTTGTTGCAGTTGCTCAAGCATATCAGAATCAATTTCACCATTTTCATGGCTAATATGCTCTTTAAGTTGCTGACAAGTACTTATCAGGTCAGGTGCCGCCATCACTTTTGCCACTACCGTTAATTCTTGCAGCCATTTACTGATATCTTGCTGATGTTTTTCGACAACGGCAGTTTGCAGATTGTCAGCAAATTGCTCCAGCTCTTCCACATAAGTTGATAGCATAAAAGCTGCTATTTCCGCCGAGCCTTGGTTCATGGCATAAAGTTCAAGATCAAAACTGGCATCAAGGTCGATCGCTTCAACATCATCAATTAAAAATTCAGTAAACAATTCGCCATCAAGTTCAAAATCTTCGTCATCATAAAAAGATGATAGCTCCTGCTCACTCTTTGCTTGTTGTGTTGCTGATTGCACTGACACATTTTGAGCTGGTGCATGTTGAATGGGTAAATGTTGAGTAGCAACGCTTGGTGTCGGCACAGCTTGTTTAGCTGATGATTGGTCTATTGATTTATCTTTGGCAAACGTTAACCACGGCTTAAGTAAGCTAATAATATCGTTAACATTGTCGATAGCAGGAAATTGCGCTAGCTGCCAACGTTGTGCAATGGCAGATTCTTCCTCATTAATTAAGGTATGTTGTTGCTCATTAAGATTAAAAACACCTCGGTTAATACTTTGCCCAGTGGCGAGTTTAACTAAAGGCGATTGTTCAAATTCAGTGATCAGAATTAAGTAGCGTCCAGTTTGCCATTGCGTAATTGAGCTTTGCGCATCATTGGCTAAAGTCACTTGCAAACCTAACCATTGTAAAAGGCGAATTAGGGTTTGCTGACGCTCAGGGCTAGCAATTGCCAGTAAAACTTCACTGGGTGCCACGCTTGGGCGGAACGAGTCAAACGCGTCACGGGCAATTAAACAGTTATCGCGTTGCTCACCCTGCAATAGCGTATGAAGTTCAGCAATAAAATGGTCAGCACAAATCGGCATGTTGGCTTGACTAAATAAACCGTGACGCGAAAATGGCGCATGAAAAAATGGCTGCATCACCATTAATTTAGGTTGTTCAACTTTTGGTAAACTGTCGATATGTGCGCTTATCGCTTTGAAGTGACTCAAATATAAATCAGCAAGCAATACAATGGCGGCAAAAGGTTTGCTGTTTTCATTTTGCGTTGCGGCAACAAATTGTTCAAATTCGGTTAAACAACTCACCTCAGCACCAACGTCCACTAAAATATCGTTCAGTATCTGTTGGCTATGCGCTTCATTACCTAAAATTAAAATATTAGTTTGCTGCAAATTAACATCGGTTAACTCATCTGCAGCACCGTTTGAGCTTGCAGGTAAGCTTTGCACTGTGGCGACAGGCAAATCAATCGTTAAAAAGTAACCCGTTTCACTAACGTCAGTATGCACATTAGTGACATGCATGGCATTGAATAATGCCTGAATGTATTCACTAAAGCTTAAATTGCTGTCGTTATTATTTATGTTGGATTGCTTAGTAAAAGCCGTTAATAACTCAGGTGCTTGTTTGAGCGGTTTTTCAGTAACCACTTCTGCTTTTATCCGCACCGTTTGTTGACCACTATTTTTATCTGCAAGTTGGCAGTTTATTAACAACGTCGCGTTGAATTGCTCAAGCAAGAGGTTTTGACTAATACTGCTTAGCAACTCAACAAACAAGTCAGCATCTAAGCGCACATAGTGCGATATTTGCTGGTCGCAGTTTAACAACAATTTGTTTTTTTGACTGTTAGCGGTTTGCATGGCGTTAAACACCGCAACATGAAGTTTGTCGCGGAAATTAAAGTCGCTCAATTGCAAGGAATGTTCGGTAATTTTTAATCGGCTTAAGGTTTTATTTTGCTGATTTTTAGTCAGTAATTTCATTAAACGGCGGTGCACTTTTAGCGATGGGATCGCAGCGTCAACCAATACCGTTTGATTTTGCAATGAGGTAATAATAGCCGATTTTTCAACATGACTTGCTTGCTGATAATGCATATTAAAAAACACTTGTTCTTGTGTTTTTTTCTCTTGGCTTACCTGCGCAAGCTGCTGAGTAAGCTTAGTGGTTTGGCTGGTATTTTGCACCGTACCAAAATAGTGACCGTTTTGATGAGACACGGTAATAACTAAGCTTTTTTTCGCCCGCGAAGCAACACACACACTTTGCATTTCGCCACTACTTTTTGCTTTGTTAGCTGTCGCGATTAATAGCTTGAAGGTCTTTTTGTCAAACCAGGTTTGCCAACGTTGATTAACAGCGAGCTGCTTACGCTCTTTTTTGTTAAACAATAATGAAACCAATAACTGACGCTGCTGCTGATTTTGCGCATTCGACCAAAACGCGACTTTCCCTGTTTTGGCTAACAATTCATTTTCGATTTGACGCTGCGATAGCAACTGTTGGTAGTCGTTTTCACTATGCTCAGGTTTATGTATTTTATTCACCAGTTTGGCAATTTGACTATGCTCAAAACTGAGGAACTGCTTAAACTCTTTATCAGGCTCTGTTTGCAACTGTTTGCATAACATCACGCTGTCGTGACCATTGGCTTTTACTTTTCGGCGAATGCCGCTTAAGACAAGCAGCAAAATAACCGCAAACAAAGCGGCAACCGCCAAGAGCATTAACATTAACTGTTGTTGGTTAATCACCAAGTTATATTTTGCTAACCAAGCGATCAATAAATTTTCCGGCTCTGATAAGGTCGAAACACTAACCGTATTCGGTTGTGTTAACGCTCGGCTAATTTGTGATTGCTGGATAACTAATGCCGATAAATAAGGTTCTGCGATGCGTAAGTGACCACGCCATTTAGACAATGCTCGTTGTTCGGTAAACAATAATAAATCGAGCTGTAGAAATTGATTTTTCACCTCATCATTACTGATCAACGAGGCCTGTTCAAGTTGCTGATAAAGTGTATAAGCACTGGCTATTTGATGCGTCAACAATTCAAACTGCGCTAACGGCGTATGAATATTCAAGGCATTAAATTCTTGGTTAATCTCCATCAACAGATCATTTAACTGATGAAACTTGCCCAGTTCATTGGTTAACAGTGCGTAAGCGCGAGCTCTGTTGGCAGTAACTCTATCGTTGGCGCGATCATTGGCGATCTGCCCATAAAGCTGATTTTGTTTAACCTCTTTGTCGATAATTTCAATGCGAAATGCAGAAAGCAACGGCGCCAATTGTTCAAGGCCTTGCTCTTTCAACTTCAAATTTAACGCGCTATTACGCGCTAAACGACTTAAATTAACTTCAACACTGCCGGAAGGATAAAAATTTTCACGCGGCAAAACCACGCTCTTGTATTGACTGTAGCGTAGTTGTCGAAAGGCTTTATCAAGCTGCTGATGAAGTTGAGGAAATTGCTGCGCATTTTCTTCAGCAAAAATGGTGTCGATATTCGTTTGCGCGCTGCGCAATACACTCTGTAGTTGCTGCGTTTTTTCTATTTCGGGTAATTGTTGGTACTGTAAAAAGTAATTTTGCTTTTCTTGTAAGTACATTAACGCTGCAAGTGCGGCAACCACCATAAAAAAAGCAAAAAATGCCCAAATGAATGAACCCGTTATTTGACGGTGAAAAGGTTGCTCTGCGCGACTAACCATAAGATGAAACGTTCCCTGCGACTTTATTATTATTAGAGCGTGTTTTATGCAAACGAAATTTATACTAAAAAGACGACACGCTCTAGTTGTTAATCGACTATCTTACCGTAACTCGTATTAGATGTTACCAATAATTTTTGCATATAATTTATTCGCAGCTTGCAAGTTACCCTGTGCATTAAGCGCTTTCGCAAACGCAATTAAGTCAGCTTGGTCGTACTGTTCACCTTCAAGGTTACTCAAGGTACTGAATGCTTTTTCAGCCATCAACCATTCTTGACCAGCTACCGCTAAATGACCAAGCATGCTCAACCATTTTGCACTTTGACTATTTTGCTGTAAGTGTTTTTGCACGGCACTGATAAGACTGACCGGCTTACTTAGCGGCAAACTGCGCACGCGATGTAAAAATTGCTCACTGGCGTCTTTTTTCATCGGAGCGAGTAAAATATTGTTCAGTGGCTCAAGCATATTTTGCTCGGCCAATACTTGGCAATAAGCAAATAACACCGCTTCGCGTTGTTTGACTTTGCGCGGCAAACCTTGCCATTCGGCAGCTAGCGCCGTTTGGTCCTTTTCGCGGATCGTGGCGGCAAAGTGCTGATAAAAGGCGGTATCTTCCCAAGCAATTATTTGCGCTTCGCTAAATTCTTTCTTTTTACGCGCGCTATTTAAATATTCAATCGCTGACGGGTAGCGCGCTTCAATCAAACAAAGCTCGATTTCTAAGGCTAATAATCTTGCATCATGACCAATGTGTTTATGGTATTCATCAATTAGCGCACGAGCACCAGGGTATTTTTTTTGCGCCATTAATAACTTAATACGCACCAAGATACTGTCTAAACCTAACTCTTTCACCGCATGCTTATCATCAACAATTAAATTGAGATAATGCTGAATATTCGATGACAGGTTTTGCTTTTCGGCACTGGCGGCTGCCAACAAATAAGCGGTATTTTCACAAGGAGATAATTCGGCACTTTTTGCCAACAAATGCTCTGCTTGCTGATAGTCTTCTAACACATAACTGGCAATGCCTTTATTGAAATTTCGAAGCGCTCTACGACGACCGGCAAAGGTGATTTTATGCCAAGTACCAAAGCCTAAACGTAAACTGCCACGCAATACTTTCAATGAAAATAATAAGGCAATGAAGGCTAACACTAAGAAAACAACAGCTGCCCAAACCGTTGTTTCAACAGCACTTCCCCAGATAACAATTCGAATATAACCAGTATCTTGAATAATAAGAGGACTTAATGATATAAAAATCAAAAACAGGCATACGGCTACTATAATCTTCATAGTGCGCCCTCTTCTTCGCCGCTTAATGGCTCCGATGAAAAGCTTGGACTTTTAGCATTACGGCTCACATCTCTTAAGGCCTTTAATGAGGTTAAGTTACCTGAATAGTTAAAAGAAATATTTTTATCTTCCAACGCAACCACGCTTTCATTAAAACGCTGATTAATAGCTTCGTTCATGTCAAAGTAGTCGTTAAGCCACTGCTGAACATCTTTTAGCGCACTTAGATATAAATCACTTTTTTCATCAACCGCAGCCCATTGCGCCAGTTGCAGTTTTAATTTGATATTTTCACGCAGATTCTGATGACGCTGAGGTGTTAAAAGTGGCTCTACCTGCTCTACATTCTGATTCACTCGTACTGCAAAAGTAGACAAAAATTTATCTACCGATTTCGATAGATTCTCACGCCAATCACTTATGTCATCAGAAAGCTCAAGCTCTTGCTTTTTCCAACCATCAATCCCTTGATCTTTCAAAGATAAAACTAAACTGTCTACCTGACTCACCATCGCATTTAAACTTAATACGACTTCTTCAACATCTAATGTTGGAATCAACTTCAGTTGCTCAATATCTTGATGAATCAATTTTCTAACCGGTAATAAATCAGGGTTGTTGAGTTCACTTAAACGATTATCAGCATCTTGCAATAAGTTGATCGCTGCGCGGGTATCGTGTTCTAACCATAAGGTTCTACCAGCGATGCGCACTAAATATTCAGCTTCGTGCATCAACCAATCGGTTGGTTCATTTTGGCTTAATCGCGCTAAGCTATTTTCTAATTGCGCAATGCGTTGGCTACTTTGCGCTAATACTTGTTCTTTTTGCTCAGCAAGTTGCGCTGTCATTTGCTGTTGCTGGCTTGATAATAATCGCTCTAGTTGCTGTTGACTGGCCTGATTAATTTGCTGACTTTCATTTAACAGTGTCGCTTGAAAAGCTTGTTGCTGTTGTTGGTTCCAATAAAACAACCCTGCCACTGCCGCCAACGCGAGTAAGGCGATCAGTAATGCAACCACCGCGGTTTTAGATAACGATTGTTTAGCCGTTTTTTCTACGGTTTTATTGGCAGCGTGTGCCGTTGGTGTTGTTTTTGACATGGTTTCTTTTGTTCTAGGTTTAGGCGACGCAGTTTTTGGCGATTGTTCAGCAGAATTGTCAGGGGAATTTTTTGATTTTGCTGATGATGATTTATCTGTATCAGATGCGGTTGACGTTTTTTTTGCCGATGATGAGTTAGCGTCGCTAGCGGATTTTTCGGTAACCTTTTCATTGGTTTTATCGGCATGCGTATCAGTTGCCGTTAAGTTAATAGAAGCAGATAGCCCTTTCGTTTCAGGTTGCTGGTCTTCAACCTTGGCTGATTCTGTGACTTTGTCTGAAGGCTTTTTGTCGCTCATTATTAAATTCCATGTTGTCTGATAACGGCCATAATGGCTTCGTCATTAGCGCCGTGCGCATTGATCACGTGTTTTAATCCTAACGCTCTGGCTTTTTCTGCTATGCGTTCACTGGCAACTATCCATAAGCAGGTGTTTTGCCAATAGTTATCACGCAGCTCAATTAAGTTTACTATGCTTTCGAGCAAAGCGTTACTGGTGATAACGATTGTATTGATTTTTTTTTGTTGCCAAGTTTGTCCAAGATCTGGGGCAAATGTCAGCCAAATGCGTTGATACACTTCCAAATACTGCACATTGGCGCCACGCTCGGTTAATCGCTCAGCGATAAGTTCACGACCGCCATCACCACGGACAATAATCACATCTTGGTTATTGACGTTATCTAGCACAGGTAGTGCTAATAAACCTTCACTGGTATGTAGCGTCGGGCATATGGCATCTATCGACAAGGCTTTTAACGCTTTTTGTGTTGCGCTACCCACGGCAATAACGCTGCTCGCTTGCCATTGTTTAATGGTAAATAGTTGCTCGGCAAATTCTACCGCTGCCACACTAACAAAAATAACAATGGGGTTTTGGGTGTGCTCAACGCGTGTAATTAATGAAGATGATGATATGTTTTCTTGATAAGAAAAAAGCGGTTGATGCCAAGCTGCTATCTCCAAAGCTTGGCATTTTAATACTAAACCGCGCCCTGATTTTTCAGGACGTGTAATTAAAACATTCAGTTTATTAGTGGCCATAGTAGTTACGTTGAACTGGCATAAACCTCTTTTAAAATTGCATCAGCACCTTGCGACAATAACTCTTGTGCCAGTGCTTGACCTAAGGCTTCAGCGTTTTCAGCACTACCACGAGTTTCTGCGCGTAAAATGGTGCTACCGTCAACCGAACCAACTAAACCTTTAAGGAAAACCTGCCCGTCAGCTTCAATTTCAGCATAACTACCAATAGGTACCTGACAACCGCCTTCTAACGCGCGGTTCATGGCACGCTCTGCAAACACACGAACACGTGTTGTTTTACATTCAAGTGGCGCTAATAACGCATGTAATACTTCGTCATCAGTGCGACATTCAATACCGACAGCACCTTGACCATTAGCCGGTAACATAGTGCCCGCGTCAATATATTGGGCAATGCGCTCTGGCATTTCTAAGCGAATTAAACCGGCCGCTGCTAAAATAATTGCGTCGTATTCACCTTCATCTAATTTTCTTAAACGGGTATTTACGTTACCGCGCAAGTCACGAATATCTAAGTCTGGACGCAACTCTTTAATTTGACATTGACGACGTAAACTTGAGGTACCTACCACAGCACCTTGTGGTAACTGTTCAAAACTTTTAATGGTGTTTGAAACAAAAGCATCGCGCGGATCTTCACGTGGGCAAATGACTTGCAAACCTAGACCTTCTGGAAACTCTACCGGCACATCTTTCATTGAATGCACAGCAATATCAGCACGATTTTCTAACATCGCCACTTCAAGTTCTTTAACAAACAAGCCTTTGCCACCCACTTTCGCTAATGGCGTATCAAGAATAATATCGCCCTTAGTGGTCATTGGTACTAACTCAACATTAATCCCCGGGTGAAAATGCTCAAGTTGTGCTTTCACATATTCTGCTTGCCAAAGTGCCAATGCACTTTTTCGCGTTGCGATACGTACCGTTTGTGTTGCCATTAAAGTTTCCTAATTATTATGTATGTCACTGCTAAATACAGTGAAGTTATTCTGCCGCTAAGCTGATCTCAGTGTCAGCTTGTTTGCTGACTGCTGCAGATAAAAATGCCCAAAACTCGTCGCCACCGCGCTTATCAATCCACTGTGGTTCTTGATAGCTAAAATGGTGACCATTAAATTTAGTTGCCACCCAAATTTCATGCAGTGGTGCTTGTTTGTTTAAAATAATTTTTGTGCCGTTTTTAAAGGTTAGCGTTAATAGGCCGCTAACACCTTCATAATCGATATCGGTTCCGCAATCTTCAATCGCCTCTTCTACCGCTAATAACAGCTCATCGGCGAGTAAATTGTACTGACTATCGTTCATTTATTATCCTTATTGGGTCAATCACAAGAATTTAGCTATATATCACTTGTAATTGTTATATGCATCAGATTATAAAACGTCTATCATGGGAAAAAAATCGAATAAATCAAAATGACTAAACAAATTTCAATTATTTTCACCTGTTTTATCGTTTTAACTACCTTAGCAGGTTGTGGCGTGAAGAAGGATTTATATCAAACTCCTGAAACTGAGCCAAGTGAACAGGCCAAAAAAGTTGGCCAAAATAACCAAGAACAAATTCAAGACCAACAGGAAAAGCACTAGTGGATTTTTTTAATCGCAAAAACGGAACCTTATTTGCTGAAGACAACTCAGTGAGTGAACTTGCCAAAAATTATCAAACGCCATTATATATTTATTCTCGCGCAACCATTGAACGTCATTGGCATGCCTTTGATAATGCAGCCGGCGATCGCCCTCATTTAGTGTGTTACGCAGTGAAGGCCAATAGCAATATTGCGGTATTAAATGTAATGGCCCGTTTGGGTTCAGGTTTCGACATCGTTTCTCAGGGCGAGCTTGCTCGCGTTATTCAAGCCGGTGGCGATCCGAAGAAAACGGTTTTTTCAGGTGTTGGTAAAAAAGAAGACGAAATTGAGTTTGCCTTAAATCATGACATTTATTGCTTTAATGTTGAATCACCGTCTGAATTAGATCGCATTCAGAAAGTTGCCAAGCGCATGGGCAAAGTTGCACCGATTTCATTACGTGTTAATCCAGACGTTGATGCTGGCACACACCCGTATATTTCAACCGGTTTAAAAGAAAACAAGTTTGGCATTAGCATTGACGGCGCCAAAGACGTTTATTTATATGCCAAAAGCTTAGAAAACTTAGCCATTAAAGGGGTTGATTGTCATATCGGCTCTCAGCTGACCGAAGTTGCGCCATTTTTAGATGCACTTGATCGCGTATTAATGTTGGTTGATGAATTAAAATCGGTTGATATTGAATTATCACATATCGATGTTGGCGGCGGTTTAGGCGTATGTTATCAAGACGAAACGCCTCCGCATCCAAATGATTATGCTAAAGCCATTGCCGACCGTTTAGGCGATCGCGACATTAAGCTTATTTACGAGCCGGGCCGTGCGATTATGGCCAATGCGGGTATTTTAGTCACCGAAGTTGAGTTTTTAAAAACCAACGAAGATCGTCATTTTGCCATTGTTGATGCCGCCATGAACGACTTAATTCGTCCGTCATTATATCAAGCATGGCAAGCCATTATTCCGGTGACCGAGCGAAGCGATACTGACACTAAAAGCTACGATATTGTCGGCCCAATTTGTGAAACTGGCGACTTTTTAGGTAAGCAACGTGAATTAGCTATTGTCCCTGGCGACTTATTAGCAGTGCGTTCTGCTGGTGCTTACGGCTTTACCATGAGTTCAAACTATAATTCTCGCCCACGCGTAGCGGAAGTCATGGTTGATGGCGATACAAGCCACCTTATTAGAGCACGTGAAACCATTGAGCAATTATGGCAAGGTGAGCAATTAATACCGTAACTGCTGTATAAATAATATCAAGGTCACTGACCCTGAGGAAAAGATAAGAAAAAATGCTGGTTAATTTTTCAAAAATGCATGGTTTAGGGAACGACTTTTTTGTTCTCGACAATGTTACCCAAAATGTTTATTTATCAAATGAGCAAATTAAAAAGCTCGCTGATCGCAACTTTGGTGTTGGCTTCGACCAATTATTAGTGGTTGAGCCGCCTTACGATCCTGATCTTGATTTTCATTACCGTATCTATAACGCCGACGGCAGCGAAGTAAGCCAATGCGGCAATGGCGCTCGCTGTTTTGCCCGCTTTGTTCGCTTAAAAGGCTTAACCAATAAAAATAAAATTAAGGTATCAACCGCTTCAGGTAAAATGACCTTATACGTGGAGCGCGACGGTAATATTTCAGTCACTATGCCTGTACCGCAGTTTGACCCAGCAAAAATTCCTTTTAAGGCACAAAAAACTGAAGGTACCTACATCTTACGTAGCGAAGATGAAACCGTATTATGCGGCGCCGTTTCTATGGGTAATCCGCACTGTGTTTTAACGGTTGATTCAGTTGAAGAAGCGCCAGTTGAACGTTTAGGCCATGCATTATCGGTACACGAACGCTTCCCCAAAGATGCTAATGTCGGTTTTATGGAAGTGGTCGCACCCAACTTTATTAAACTACGCGTATACGAGCGAGGCGCTGCGGAAACCTTAGCCTGTGGCAGTGGCGCTTGTGCTGCGGTTGCCATTGGACAAATGCAGAAAAAATTGGCCAAGCAAGTGACGGTGGAACTACCGGGCGGCCAACTACGCATTTATTGGAAAGGTCCAGGCCACCCGGTAAAAATGTCAGGCCCAGCTGAACACGTATTTGACGGACAAATAAATATATGAGCGAAAGCAACTTGAATTCTATCGATGAACTGCCATTAAGCGACGAATTAATTGTCACTTATTTACAAGACAACCCTGAATTTTTTAATCGTAACCCTGAACTAGTTGCGTCATTGCGCATCAGCGATCAACAACGTGGCGTGGTGTCATTAGTTGAAAAACAGCAGCAACAATTACGTCAAAAAATTCATGGTTTAGAAGAAGAGATCACCCAGCTGCTTGCCATCGCTAATCACAATGAACAACTGTTTGGTTTATACAGCGACATTTATTTACGCTTGCTTGATTGTAAAAGTGCCGATGAACTACTGGAATGTCTGTTCAAAACCACCACCGAACTTTTATCGCTTGCCGATTTAAAAGTATGGTTGGTTGATAAAAAAGATTTTGAACATGCCAGTTTAAGCCAAGGAGATTGCGCTGGTGTAATGCAAAATCGCTTAGCCAATGAAGACTATTACTTTGGCCGTTTGCAACACAGCGAACAACAACTGATTTTCTCGCAAACCATCACAGGTTCTGTGGTATTAGTGAAATTATCCCACTATGACGAAACCATTGGTTTCTTGGCGATCAGCAGTGACGATGCCGAACATTTTGACCCGCGCATGGATACATTACTGTTAGGCCAATTTAAAAAGTTGGTCTCGAAACTTTTACTTCAGCATTTAAATTAAGAGCCCAATTAAATGCAGTGTTATCGCCGATTATCGCAGATCAAAGCATTAAGCTTTGATCTAGACGATACCCTTTATGCCAATCACCCTATCATGTTGGCCGCCTATGAAAAAATGGTGCAGTTTTTTAACCGTGAATTAGGCGGTAAGCAAAATTACGACTTTAGCTTTTGGTTTACATTTCGCAATCAAGCCATTATTAACAACCCTGAACTCAAACATGACGTCGCCGCTGCGCGCCAGCAAAGTTACTATTTAGGGTTACAACACTTAGGCTACAAACCCGAAGAGGCATTAGCGCTAGCTAACAAAGCGTTAGCGTATTTTGTCGAAGTACGAAGCGACTTTACCGTGCCTGCTGCTAGCCACCAATTATTAGCGGATTTGGCTGAAAAATTTCCCTTAGCAGCCATTAGCAATGGCAATGTTGATACCAAAGCCATTGGCATCGCCGATTATTTTTCCGTTATTTTCCATGCTGGTGATGGCTTAAAACAAAAACCTGATGCACATATGTTTGAACTAGCCGCACGCCAACTTCAGCTTGCGCCCGAGCATATTTTACATGTTGGCGATTGCGGTAAAGCCGATGTGCAAGGCGCAGTACTTGCTGGCTATCAAACCGCATGGTTACCACATCACGGTATAGGCAAGTCACTCGCTTTACTGCCAAATATTGAAATTAACGACATAACAGAATTACGTTGCCTGCTATAAACTAATCGCCTACTTCGTCTGCAAAGTGCTATGGTTAACGTTAGCTGCTGATATTTACCTTTTTATATAGAATTAGATTACCCAATGGATGTTTCCGAATTAATTGATGGTTTAAACGAGAAGCAACGCGATGTTGTTGCTGCCCCTTTGCAAAATATGTTGGTACTTGCTGGCGCCGGTAGCGGTAAAACCCGTGTACTGGTGCAACGTATTGCTTGGCTAATGCAAGTTGAGCAGGCTTCTGCTCATAGTGTGCTTGCGGTAACCTTTACCAATAAAGCCGCTGCTGAAATGCGTGCTCGGGTTGAGCAAACCGTTAATGGCAATACCCACGGCATGTGGGTAGGTACCTTTCACGGCTTAGCACATCGTTTATTGCGCATGCATTTTCAAGAAGCTAACTTGCCGCAAAGCTTTCAAGTACTCGACTCTGACGATCAATTAAGACTGGTTAAGCGCATTTTACGTTCGCTTAATATTGATGAGAAAAAGTGGCCAGCCAAACAAATGCTGTGGTACATCAATGGTAAAAAAGATGAAGGGCTAAGACCTCAACATATCGAAACCCATTTTGACCCAACAGAGCAAATGTTTGTCAAAATTTATCAAGCCTATCAAGACGCTTGCGATCGTTCAGGGCTAGTCGACTTTGCCGAGCTTTTATTACGCGCTCACGAATTATGGCTCAATAATCCCCATTTACTGGCCCATTATCAAAACCGTTTTCGCCATATTTTGGTGGACGAATTTCAAGATACCAATGCAATCCAATATGCATGGCTAACCTTACTTGGCAATGAAAATTCCAAAGTGATGATTGTTGGTGACGACGACCAATCTATTTACGGTTGGCGCGGCGCAAAAATTGAAAATATTCAGCGTTTTTTAAACGACTTTGATCACGCAAAAACGATTCGACTTGAGCAAAACTACCGTTCAACCGCGAATATCCTAAAAGCTGCAAACCAACTTATTTCAAATAATAATAATCGCTTAGGTAAAGATCTTTGGACCGATGGCGAGGCCGGTGAAAAAATCTCAATTTACACCGCATTTAATGAAATCGACGAAGCTCGCTTTATTTCTGGCAGAATTAATCAATGGCGAGAAGACAATGGCTCACTAGACGATGTTGCCATTTTATACCGTAGCAATGCGCAATCGCGTTTACTTGAAGAAGCGTTATTACAAGCCAAATTACCGTATCGCATTTATGGCGGCTTACGCTTTTTTGAACGCCAAGAAATTAAAGACGCGCTCGCTTACATGCGTTTGATTAACAACCGCGACGATGATGCCGCCTTTGAACGTATTATTAATACACCAACGCGTGGAATTGGTAATCAAACCGTTGCCTTAGTGCGCGACGCGGCTAGAAGCCAAGGTGGCACGTTATGGCAAGCATGTAAGTACATGCTAACCAACAATGAATTAAAAGGTCGTAGTGCAAAAACCATTAACGCTTTTATTGAATTGATTGAATTGCTTGAAGACGATACCAGCAACTTAAATTTAGATCAGCAAGTTAACCATGTTATTCAATTTAGTGGTTTAAAAGCCATGTACCAAGCGGAAAAAGGTGAACGAGCCGAAGCGCGTATTGAAAACTTAAACGAGCTAGTTACCGCCTGTCAAACCTTCACACCTGACGCTGAGTTAGTGGAAGAAATGAGTGATTTAACCGCCTTTTTAACCCATGCGGCATTAGAGTCAGGCGAATCTCAAGCTGATGAATACGAACCTGCGGTACAGCTAATGACCATGCATTCAGCCAAAGGATTGGAGTTTCCATTAGTCTTTATTGCTGGCCTTGAAGAAGGCATGTTTCCATCGCAGCAATCGGTTGAAGATATCGCTCGTTTAGAAGAAGAACGCCGATTATGTTATGTCGGCATGACGCGCGCCATGAATAAGCTATACTTATGTCACGCGGAGAGTCGTCGTTTGTATGGTCAAGAAAAATATCATAAAGCCAGTCGATTTTTACGTGAAATACCGAGCGAATACGTTGATGAAATTCGTATGCAAAATCAAGTGAAAAAGCCAGCAACAACCGGCAAATTTTCAGCGACGTTCACAATGGAAACATTTGAAAACTCGGGCTTTAAATTAGGACAACGGGTAAAACATGCTAAATTTGGCGAAGGGGTTGTACTTAACTACGAAGGTAGTGGCGCACAGAGTCGAATTCAAATAAATTTTGCCGACGTTGGCAGCAAATGGTTAGTGGTATCGTATGCCAATTTAGAAGTCATTTAATGCAACAAATAGAAATAAAAACATAGAATTAAAAAACGAGAACAAATACAACAAGTGATAAGCAAGCACGAACCTGCGGAGTAACTATGTCAAAAAATTTATTGGTGGTAGAAGACAGTAAACCTATAGCAAGTGTGATCAAACAAATAGCAGAATCGCTAAAATATGAAGTTACCGTGGCAACAAGTTTGGCGGAAGTCGAACAAATTCTACAAGGTGACCAACAATTTTTTGCAGCGACTATCGACTATTCTTTACCCGACGCTGATGACGGTGAAGCAATCCAGTGTGTGCTTTCACATGGTATTCCGGGCGTGGTATTAACCGGTAAAATGGACGAACCTACTCGTCAAAAAATTCTTGCTCAACCAGTAATTGACTATATTCCCAAAGAAAACAGCCAAGCGTTTTTATACTTAAAACGAATTTTACATTGGCAGTTAACCAATAGCCAAAATGGCATTTTAGTCGTAGATGACTCGGCATCTGCACGAAACCATATTGTTGAGCTATTAAAGCGCCGTAATTTTTCGGTCTATGTCGCTGACAACGGCAAATCTGCACTCGAATTATTGAAACAGCAGAAAAATATTAAACTGATCATTACCGATCTTGAAATGCCGACCATGGACGGTATTGAGCTAACCAATGAAGTGAGAAAAATCTATAACCGAGACCAACTTGCCATTATCGGTATTTCTGGTGCAAGCAATGGTATTCACTCTGCTCGCTTTATTAAAAATGGCGCTGATGACTTTTTACGTAAGCCATTTTGCCCAGAAGAGTTTTACTGTCGCATTACGCAAAATATTGAAAACCTAAGTAATATTGAGCAAATTCAAAAAGCGGCCAATACCGATTACTTAACCGACTTGCCTAACAGACGATCATTTTTTCAAGCAGGCGAGCAACATATCGCCAAGTATCGCGACAAACAAGTTCCTTACGCTTTGGCAGTACTTGATATCGACTTTTTCAAGAAGGTTAATGATACTTATGGTCATGAAGCCGGCGACCACATCTTAAAAGTAATGGCACTATATTTACGTAAACATATGCGCGGCAGCTTAATGGCGCGCTTAGGTGGTGAAGAATTTGCCATGCTATTTCCAGGCATCGATGAAGACCAACTTTACAATAAGCTTGACGATTTACGCCGTGAAATTGCCGTAGCACAAATAGCGTACGAAGATAACCACATACCATTTACCATCAGTATTGGCGTGAACTTTAATGGTGAAGGTACGTTAGCTCAGCAACTTAACCAAGCAGATGTAGCCTTGTATAGCGCCAAAGAAAATGGTCGCAACCAAGTAGCGATAGTGGGTGGTGAAGAGTAAAGCGGCAAGCCATCAGTTAAAAGCTGTAAGATTTTAGCCGCAAACTGTAAGTTATAAGCGGCAAGCTTTCAACTTATAGCTTTTGGCTTTTAACTTTTAGCTTTCAACTTTTTAACGTCGCCGCTTGGCGACGTTTTTTTTGGTAATCACGAAAAGAATCAACACTGTAAATAAATAGCGCTAACCAAATAAAAGCAAAGGTCACTAATTTTGCAGGTTCAAGTGCTTCTTGAAAATAAAAAATACCCAACAAAAACATAATACTCGGGCCAATGTATTGGAAAAAACCAACGGTCGCTAAACTAAGTCGCTTAGCCGCGGCAGTAAAACATAATAACGGTGCCGTTGTTACCACACCGGCAGCAAGTAATAAGCAATTAAGATATGTTGTATTAGCAAACATGTTGCTGGTACCGCTCTCAATAAAGAATAACCAATAAATTAGTGCTATTGGTAACATAATTGCTGATTCAATCAATAAGCCGACAAACGAGTCGATATGCAGCTTTTTGCGTAATAAGCCGTAGATGCCAAATGTGCCAGCTAACGCTAACGACACAACAGGAAGCGAGCCCAGTATAACCACCTGAATAACAACGCCAACCACTGCCAGTAACACCGCAAATTTTTGCCAATGTCGTAAACGCTCAGCTAAAAAAATCATACCTAAGGCAACACTAAACAGTGGGTTAATAAAATAACCTAAACTGGCATCAAGAATATGGTCGTTGTTCACCGCCCATATAAACAAAAACCAATTCATCGCTAAAAAGCATGAAGTTATCAATAGCTTTATCAGCACTACAGGTTGTTGTAATACGCTAATAAGTGCTTTAACTTTGCCACTAAATACAATAATAAGCGCTAGAAATAATGTTGACCAAACAACGCGATGTACTAAAATTTCTGTCGCCGATAATTCAGCCAACAATTTAAAGTATAACGGTGCAAGTCCCCACATAACATAAGCAGAAATAGCATTGATAGCGCCTATGCGTTGCTCGTTATGATCAGAAGATGGCAAAGACATGAATTTAGCTCAGCAAAAAAACAGGCGCGGATAATAGCATTGCAGCTTGTGCTTATCAGCTAGCGGAGCCAACAAAGGTGATAATAATTAGCAAAAACTGTTCAACTATCTGTACTAGTGCCTGTACTGGCAAGAAATGGCTAACAGTCTAGTACTCATGTTTAAGGTAATTAGCCTAGTAAATCATTTACCTTTAACCCACCATATAAGTGCCGGTGCCAAAAGCAATATGCACACCTAACTCGTTGTGCAATTCCATACGAGTCACCGCCACTTTACTACCACTGCGAATAATTTTAGCGGTGGCAATAAATTCTTCGCCACGACCTGGGCGCAGGTAGTCGGTACGCAAATCTATCGTACTTAAATTACGTAAACTGGTTTGAATGGTCTCTGCGGTTAAGGGCTCTTCAATATGGGCAATAATATTACCAGCAGCAACAACGCCGCCCACTAAATCTAACGCTGCTGCTGTTACACCACCATGCAGTATTTTCTGCATTGGGTTACCAATTAATTTGTCTTGCCACTGAAAACGCACTTCCGAATGCTCATTATCAAAGCGGGTAATGTTAAAACCCACCAGCTGATTAAATGGCATGTCGTTATTCCAAAAATTTGCTAGCTGCTGATAAATCTCTTTTTTGTTCATTAGGCAATCTCTTCTGGTCAGACAAGTTGGAATTACCATACCACTGAACACTTATCATTGACAAATAGCGTGTTAATTATTTGTCCAACCAATGAGTCACTGACTGCTGCTAGCTAAACGGCTGCACTAATAGTTAGAAACCACAATAGCATCTTCATCAGCAGTCTCTTGTTCTTGTGCTTTAGATTTATGTCTTTGGCTAACCATTACACCTGAAAATACAACCCCAATCGCTAGCCACTGCAACAATGTTAGCGATTCATTTAATAACAGCGCCGCTAAGAATAGGGTAAACACCGGTATTAAATTTGAAAATGCTGCCGCGGTTAGTACTGAGACTTTTGAAATAGCATAGTTATACAAACCATAACCGCCAAGGGTGACAAAAATACCCAAGTATAAAATGCTACCAATGCCTGCTAAGCTCATCTCTTCTGGCAAATGTACAAAAAATAAAAACGGTCCAAAAAATAGTGAACCGCTAATGCCTTGCAAAGCGATTAAACTCATCGGTGAGTATCGATGAGAGAGATGTTTAACACTGACCGTATAAAACGCAGCACAAATCATGGCAATAAACTCAAGGGTATTTCCCAGTAACGGATTGGGCGCTGAACTGGTGTCTGGAGAAACTAAGGTCAGTGCGACACTGCCACTAATACACAAGGTAAAACCAATGATAATGCTTTTTGATAAACGTTCATTTAATAAAAAATAGGCGAGAACAGCAATAATTAGGGGTAAGCAACTGACAATAACACCCGCTTGCCCAGCAGATGTGTATTCAAGCGCGTAACCTTCAAATAAAAAATACAGGCAAGGCTCGGCTAGCGACATGCCAACGAGAAATTTCCAATCGCCACGCTGATAGTTAAAACGTTTAACATAGCGCCATAATAAAATGCATACCACTAACGTTGTTAACATGCGCAGGAAGATAACCACGGCGGGATCATATAAATTTATCGCATACTTTAATGCAATAAATGAGCTGCCCCATAAGAAAGTGGCGATTAATAAACAAAGGCTAGCGGGCATGTCAGTGATTACTCAAAACGAAACAACAAAGAATGCTTATTTTAGCAAACTTGTTGATGCATTAACCAATCACTACGCTAGCCAGTGACAAAATAACCACTAGATAAATAACTCAGTAACGTAAAGTTATCTATTCATCACAATTACTTTTCCACTTTGTGACAATTGCATAGCTGGAACAGATACCAAACCTAGCGTGTAGCAAAAACACTGTTATTCCAACAATAAAATACCGACAAAGACACTAAAGATAATCGCAACCAAACTATAAATAATGCCGGTATTTAATGATTTATGAACAGTTGGGTCTACGTGAAACAATTGCTCTTGAATGCTCGTTGAGGATTGGTTCTGCTTATTAACGATTTGCTCAACCACTTTGTCAGCTTGTTCAATGCGATGACTAGGATGAGTCGGCGCGTAATGCATAACTAATTGTTTGGCTTTTACGTGCTGTTTTGGCCTGATATCAATTTTTTCAATAATACCATTTTGAGGAGCAGAGACCTCTAAGACAACCTTACCATTTTCAATATCAAATAGCGGGTCGTTAATTTCGACCTGTTGCCCAGGCTCTACATAAATTTTAGCTATAGTGACTTTGTCATCTGATTCTGGCAAATCAGGCACTCGAATATCAATATTCACACTTCATCCTTGCGTACTATGCGCTTACTTATACCGCGTTACTTTAGCAGATATAAAACGCTTTATTATTTTTATTGTGCAGCTAAAAAGTCACAAACGTGCTTTTGAGCATAATTATTATTATTGGTAATAAATACGACAGTTTTTAAGGTATGGATAAATCGAGAAAATACACATTGAAACGCGTATCAGAAATAGGTATTTAATAATCCATCATCAAAAAAATCCTGCAATACAGTTTTAATATCTCATATTTTCAGATATTTATAAACAAAAATTATTCTATAAATAAAGAACACCTTAACAACAAGTGAGTAGCTACTGCACTCACTTATTGATACAAATGTATAAATACAATACTCGTTAGTTACCCGTGATGTGTTTTAAAAATTGGTCATGGCTAGGTAATTGACTTAGCGGTTCATTTTTAATGGCTTTGAGTTTTTTCATCATTTCAAGCAATTGCTCGGCAGACATATTGTTAGCCATAGGATGGTAATCTTGTGGCTCAAGCCCTTGACCTAACATCACTTGCAACCAAGAGCCTTCGTTAAATAAGTCGTTTTGCTCTCTAAATATTTTGCCACTTTGCTTAAACAATTCAATTTTATGCTGCAAACTTGCTGGAATGTCCATAGTCTGCATGTCTTGCCAAAACAAACTGTCGGTGCGCTGATTAACATGATAATGCAAAATAATAAAATCACGCACTTGCTGATATTCAAGCTCTGACTGCTTATTGTATTCAGCGATTTCAGTCTCATTAATGCCCTGATGCGGAAACATGTGAATTAGGCGCACAACAGCGGATTGAATAAGATGAATACTTGTTGACTCGAGCGGCTCTAAAAAACCACTGGATAAGCCAATTGCGATAACATTTTTATGCCACTGCTGACGACGACGCCCGGTTTTAAAACCAATCACTTTAGGGTCTGCTAACGGCTTACTTTCTATGTTAGACATTAATAGGTCAGTGGCTTGTTCATCACTATAGCAGCTACTGTTATAGACCAAGCCATTACCATTTCTGTGCTGCAGTGGAATACGCCACTGCCAACCGCCGGCATGGGCAATTGAGCGCGTATAAGGCAATGTATGTTCAAACCGCTCTGAAGGCACTGCAACGGCACGATCGCAACGCAGCCAATGACTCCAATCTTCATAGCCAGTATGTAATGTTTGTTGTATTAATAGCCCTTTAAAGCCCGAGCAATCGATAAATAAATCACCTGAAATTTGCTGGCCACTTTTTAATTGCAACGCAGTAATATTACCAGACTGCTGACACTGCAAGACATTGTCAACCATGCCTTCGGTGCGCTTAACGCCAAGTTTCTCACTAAACTGTCGTAAAAACTGGGCATAGAGTCCAGCATCAAAATGATAGGCATAAGGAATTTCGATGATCGGATCTTTGGTTTTAATTTTAGCAAATATACCCTGCTGAGCCGATAAGTGGTTTAAATCATAATCCCACAGGTTATCTGTTAAGCCTAAGGTTTGCGCGCGCTTTAAATAATGGTGGAAATGGCAAAATGGTGTGCTTTTACCTGCCGCGCCAAAGCTGTGAAAATACTTCTCACCAACATTTTTCCAATTTTCAAACTCGATACCTAACTTAATGGTCGCTTTAGTTGCTTTTAAAAACTCGGCTTCGTTTAACCCTAAAACATGATTAAAGTTTTGAATCGGCGGAATGGTTGCTTCACCAACACCAATAGTGCCAATATCGTCTGACTCGACTAGCTCAACCTCAATACTTGCACCAACCAATTTTTTTATCAGCGCAGCTGACATCCAACCGGCAGTACCGCCACCAAGCACAACAACTTTCTTCACTGCATTGTTCATAACAACTCCTAAAACGACAGCATAACTAAGCTAAACCTAACTAAAGGCTAAAACAAAAAAACCTGCAAGTTGCCTCGCAGGTTTTTAATTACGTTATTTCATTAAACAATTAACTAACATTAGAATTTGTAGTTAAGGCCTAATAAGTAGTTAGCGCCAAACGATTGGTACTGAGTAATATTGCCTGCAGAATCGGTTTGTACGGTATCTTCATCTGTAATGTTTTGCGCTTTCAATGTAATACGAAGACCATCTAGCGATTCAATGCCTGACTCACTAAAGTCGTAACCAATTTGCGCATCCCATAGCTCAGCACCTTGGTCAGTTGCACCTACAAGCGATAAGCTGATACCACGAGTTTCGGTTAAGAAATCATCACGTTTAGTACCAGATACACGGATCTCAAAACCTTCATGCTCATAATAAGCAGTTAACGAGTAACTTTCTTCAGACAAGCCAGGAACTCGATTATCTTCTCCCTCAGCGACATCAAGTTCACCATCAAGGAAAGTAGCACTCATCGCAATACCAAAACCTTCTAACGACTTGTGCGCTAAAGATAACGGTAAGCTTGCTTGCAATTCGTAACCACGTACAAATCCGGTTAAACCATCTTCACGATACGATACACCACCTAAGAAAGTTGCAGGTGGCTGGTTACCTGTATCATCTGATGATTGATGATAACCAGGAATGTAATATTCTGAAAAGTCTGCCACTGCTGCACCGCTTTTGTGCCAGTTGGTTAAATCTTTGTAGAAAAAACTAACTGCAAAATAACCATCATCAGCAAAATAGTTCTCGTACGCTAAATCAAACTGGTTGGCTTCTAAAGGTTTTAACGAAGAATTACCAGCACTGCCACTCCAAGGACCAGATGCAGGATCGTCAGACAAAATGTTTGCATCATTAAACTGGAAACTTACCACTGTATTTGGACGCATATCATCCATACGCGGACGACTCATCACTTTACCCATAGCTGTACGAATAAATTGATTCTCAGCCACTTCAAAGCTTAAATTTAACGTAGGTAGCACGTCAGTATAAGAATCACCACCTGAAACAGGGGTTGTTTCTGTAAATAAGTCTTCATTAGTATATGTACTAAAACCTTTACCCGTTTGGTCACTATTGACTACTTGAACGCCCAAGTTACCACTTACATAAATATCACCAATTTCAGCTTCAATATCTAATTTTGCATAAGCTGTCAGTAACTCTTCGGTAATTGTATAAGTATCACCAAAACGACCATTTTCAATTAATGCTGCATTGGTTGAAGTGTAATAGCCGCTGTTAAATAAACCGATACTGTCGTACGCCGTTACACCGTTAATGCCTATAAAATCTAAGCTAGTGGTGCCAACAAGGAATTCACTTGGAATTGGACCGTCGCTAGGGAAAGTTGGTGCTGTTAAGAAAGCGCCTTTATTGACCTTAGTTTTTTCTCGTTCAGAGTAATTTACGCCAAACTCAATACCATTGAAAATACTAAATTCAATTGCGCCCGTTGCACTTAAACGAATGCTATCTAAACTTTCTTCAAATTCTGGTTGGTTAACAAAACCATCTTGAGCACGGTCAGAACCACCAAATTCTTCAATTGGCGCCATACCGCCACCCCAAGCTTGTGGACCCGCTAAACGAATTAAGCTTTCGTTCGTGTAATCAACACCTGGTAATGTTGGATGGTCGCTATACATTACACCGGTCGAAGTCATTTCCCAAGAACGTGCCGCTAACGGACGATCGTCAACACCAGCACGACCAACTCCTGAATAACTTTCAATATCGGTAATGGTTTTATCAACATCACCCATTGATAAATCTAATTCGATTGACCATTCATTGTTTAGCATATAGTCAACATTTAAACCAAAGGTCGTTAATGTTGAATCTTGTGTTCTCGCATCATTACGAATAACGCTATGGAAACCATCGTGATAACCTGCAGTAACAACGCCATTTTCAATATCTGTAATAGTATAATTACCAGTTCCCCATTCAGCACCACCTTCTTCTAAACCACGACGAACATCACTTTCTTTAAAGTCGATATATAGCGCATCTAGCTGAATGTTTAAATTATCTGTTGGAGCGTATTCAATAACAGCGGCAATTGAGTCACGTTCCATCATTGCAGAACGTGCAAAAGAGTCATGACCACCTAAAACTTTATCGCCTGCTGACGCCGAAACTGGGTCTGTTAACCGACGAGGATTATGTCCATCTTCACCTGCTGGTGTTAAATTAACATCAGCATAACCCCATGCACGGAATTGCTCTTCTTGGCGCGGCGTTTCTTGGCTTGATACAACAAGCGCTAAGCCTAATGTATTATCAAGGAACTGGTTTACATAGTTAAAAGAAGCGCGGTGACCGGTATCATCAAAATCTGGATTGGCAGAATCTTTGCCATTTTGTTCGTAATCTAAATTCACCGCCATACTTGCATCGGCATTTAATGGGCTTACGGTTTGTAAATCGATGGTGCCACCAATGCCTTGTGAAATTAAGCTCGCTTCTGGTGTTTTATAAACCAGCATAGAGGTAACAATTTCCGTTGGGTACAAATCAAATTCAACACCACGGTTATCACCCATACCTAAAAGTTCACGACCATTTAAGGTTGTACCAATATAGTTTTCATTAAAACCACGAACAGATAGACCACTCGTACGGCCATTTCTGCGCTCACCCGTTACGCCCGGTAAACGTGCTAACGATTCTGCAATACTGGTATCAGGTAATTTACCGATATCTTCTGCTGAAATAACTTCAACAATTGAGTTTTCACTCATTTTAATCGCTTGTGCACGTTGCAGGGCACCACGAATACCGGTGACTTGAATTACTTCGACTTCTTGCTCTTTTGCTGTTGCAGCTTCTGCAGCAATTGAATGACTACTAATTGCCATCAAACCTGTTGATAGCAACGCCAGTGTTAATTTGTTCGGCTTAAAATTTAACATATTGATTATATCCCCCAGAGCGTCCGTGTCTGTTTTGTTATTCAGTGTTACTCACTGATGTAATAGCTTGTATTTTTCATTTAATGTTTTTAGACCCACTTCTATTTTGTGGATATCCTTACTATAGAGAGCAGATAAATAGATGCATACGCCTTGCATACGTATTCAAAAAGCTAAAAGCTTATGCATACGTATTCAATAGTATGATAAATAAGCAAAAGCGCTTTTTTTTAAACAAACGACCAAGCTAAGTGTAAGTATAGGTAACTTTTAAGAATTGATTTGTTATTGGCTATTTTGTGAATTTCAGACAGAATTTGTATTAGGCAGGAAGGATTGATACACGACTAAAAAACAAAAAACCATCCGCTTATTATTTTAAGCGGATGGTTAAATATGTGGTTAAATAAAGAAGTGAGTAAAAATTCGCTAAAAGTGGGTGCCGACCGTCAGGTAAAGACTGTTTTTAATGTCATCATCAAAATAAGCATTATAACCAAGTGACGAATACCAATTTCGACTCCAAGCATAAGTTGCTCTTGGATGCGCATATACGCCAGCATTAATTTCAATGTCTTGAGCATAACAGTCATCACAAGAATCAATACTACGATCTGATTTAATGGCGTGCTCGTAACCCACTAAAAAAGCGAGATTGAGGCGTTTATCAACGCGAAAATTATAGCCACTTTCAACATAAACATTAAAAGCATTAGCTTTTGATGTCTCCTCTTTAGTATCACCAATTAAACTTTCAGTTAATTGAGTAAACTCGGCTTGGTCATTATATAAATAACCAGAAATGCCCAAACCTAACAACCAACTATTTTTTTGTTGTTCCCAACCTAGCTTCCAATAAGTGGCACTGTCTTCAACAAAATTATCGGCTGCTACTTGCTTATTTAAGTTGACCACACCAACAGATGCCATAACACCAGAATGGTTTATATAAGCAGTTCGTTGCTGAAACGCCAAGCTTGAACTGCTACAAATTAATAAACAAATAACGCTGATTGTTCTTATTATCATTGCATTAGCTCCACTTTGAGTGTTAACCGTGAATAATTTATTGTGTCTATTGTTAACATACCTCAATTTTATTCGGATTGAAATATTCACTTAATCGAGTAATTAACATGTAATTCACTGGCACCATAATTAACGTGATAAATGTTGCAAACAAAATACCAAAACCTAACGATACCGCCATAGGAATTAAGAACTGCGCTTGGGTAGATTGCTCAAACAATAACGGCATTAAACCAATAAAGGTGGTTAAACTCGTTAACATTACCGGCCTAAAGCGTGAAGCTCCTGCCACTAAGACAGACTCCAATAAGGGGTAATTTTGCTGGCGCTTTTTATTGATAAAATCAACCAAAACGAGTGAGTCATTTACCACTACCCCAAGCAGCGCTAGCATACCTAAGAAGCTCATAATGGTAAGTTCCATCGCCATAATCCAATGACCAACAACCGCGCCAATTAAACCAAATGGGATGACACTCATCACAATCACAGGTTGCAAATACGATTTAAATGGAATCGCTAATAAAGCATAAATGATAAAAAAGACGAACAATAATGACCACGCTAATGAACCAAACGACTCACGCTGCTCTTTTGCTTCCCCTTCTAACGAATGTGTAACGCCAGGGTATTGTTCGATTAGCTGATCTAAATATTGTTTAAGATCGGCCTGTAGCACTGTCATATTGGTTGCCGTTTTATCAACATCGGCAGTAACATTAACAGTACGATAACGATCGATACGGTTTATGGTTGCCGGGCTTTGACCTGGCACTAAACGGGCAACATGATCAAGCGGCACATTGCCACCACTTGGTGTTTCAATCAAAATGTCGGTTAAGTTTGCCACCGCACTTCGCTCTTCAAGCGGCAATCTCACCATTACACGCACATCATCGCGACCACGTTGAATACGTTGTACTTCCGCACCAAAAAAGGCGTTGCGTACTTGCCTTGAAATATCCACTCGGGTTAATCCTAAAGCACGGCCTTGTTCAGTCAGCTCAATTTGCAACTCTTCTTTACCGTCAGATAAACCATCGCCGATATCAAATACCGCAGGATAAGTCGCTAAACGCGATTTTATTTTGGCTGCTACTTCCTCGAGTGTTGCTAAATCGTTAGCACTTAATTGAATATCAATAGGATCAGAAGAACGACCTATTTCTGCACGATACGTTAAGCTGTCAGCACCCGGAATAATGCCGATGCTCTGGCGCCATTCATTCACTAATTCCGCCGAGCTGATATCGGTAGTACGTTCATCTGCTGGCTGAATTTCAAAACGGACACCACCATAGTGCGACACACCACCTCGGCCGCCAGTCACCGACAAAATATTAATAATAATGCTCTCGCCAGAGTCATCACGATACTTTTCCTGAAGCTCAAATGCTTTGTCTGTCATTTTAGTGATGTATTTATTAGTAACTTCAAATGGTGTTCCTGTCGGCAACACTAAGTTAGCGCGCACTGTTTCGCTCGGCACTCTTGGGAAGAAAATAAATTTAGTCCAACCGCTCATCACCAAGCTTACAATAAGAATTAAAATGCCTGAGAACAACGCGACGGTTGCTAATTTGTTTTTCAAAGCAATGACTAATAGCGGCTGATAATATTTTAAAATTGCACGCTCAAAGCCATCGGCAAAACGCTGCTGAAATTGCTCAAGTTTACCTGCGCCTTCTTTTTCACGACGTAACTTAATATTTTTTAAATGAGATGGCAGTACAAATTTTGATTCAATTAATGAAAAGAGTAATACCGGAATAACTACCACTGGAATTTGCGCAAACAAACTACTGCGACCACCTTCAATAAATGCTAACGGTAAAAATGCCGCTACAGTAGTTAAAATGCCAAACGTTACCGGAGTGGCGACTTCTTGGGTACCGCGTATGGCTGCTTCTTCCCCCGACTCGGCATTGCGTAAATGCGAATAGATATTCTCTCCAGTGACAATCGCATCATCAACAACAATGCCCAGTACTAAGATAAAGCCAAAAAGGCTCATAATGTTAAGAGTAACGCCAAAAAATGGCATCACTAAAAAGGCGCCCATAAAAGATACAGGAATACCAACACACACCCAAATCGCAATTGCAGGTCGCAAAAATAGCGTTAGTAAGACAAAAACAAGAAAACCACCTTGCATGGCATTGCTGGTTAGCGTGGAAATACGTTTACGTACAATTTCAGAGTCGTCATCCCAATAACTTAATTCAAACCCTTGCGGTAGCGTATCTTGGCGCTCTTTAATGTAGTCTTTAACTTTACTAGCAACATCAATAGCGCTTTGCTGACCAATGCGAAAAACGTCAATAAAGGCGGCAGGTTTACCATTAAAGCGTGTTCTAACCGGTGTTTCTTCAAAACCATCTTGAATATCAGCAATATCGGCTAAGGTTAACACCGAACCGTCGGTAAGGGTTTTAATGGCAATTTTACTGTACTCATCTTTACGATAAGCTTGCCCTTTGGAGCGGATCAAGACATCGCCGCCTGCGGTGCGAATGTTACCAGCGGAAACGTCTAAACTTGCACTGGCAATGGCCGTTTTAATTTGGTCTAGGCTGAGATTATACTGTTGCAATATGTCTTGCGAGACTTCAATCGCGATTTCATAGTCGCGCACACCATCTAATTCAAGCTGGGTGACACCCGGAATGCGCAGTAAATCGTCGCGTACTTGTTCGGCAAATTCGCGAATTTCTTTTTCGCTATAAATACCGGAAACGGTTACTGCCATTACGTCATATTTACGCTGCGCTAAAGCGACAATCGGTTTTTCTGCATCGGCGGGAAAAGTATTGATCGCATCAACCCTGTTTTTAATGTCCGCCAACATTTCACGCGCATCGTATCTGTCTTCAATTTCAATCGTTACCGAGGCAGAACCTTCGGTAGATTTACTTAAAATCCGTTCAATGCCTTCTAAGTCTTGCACCGCTTCTTCAATACGTATGGCAATGCCTTGCTCAACATCTTCTGGGGTTGAACCACGTAAGGTGACATTAACTGATATTTTATCGGCTTCAATACCCGGGAAAACTTCTAATGGAATTTGACTCACCAAGCTAAATAAGCCGGTAAAGACAATGGTGATCATCAATAAATTAGCAGCAACATGGTTGCGAGCAAACCAAGCGATCATGGTTTAGCTCCTTGTGCTGGTTTAGCTTGGCCCGGTCGTTTATCACCACGCCCCTTTTTCTTGTTTGCCGGTGCACCAACAACATCAACAGGCGTGCCAGAGCTTATTTGACCAAGCGGTGTAATAACAAGCTGGTCTCCCGCCGATAACCCATCAGTAATTAACGCATCTTGTTTATTTTGCCAGCGTATTTTAATGTCTTGGCGCATTAATAAATTATCTTTCACTAAATAGACATAGCTGCCCTGATAAATGGCGCTGTTAGGAATAATTAATGAGTCGTGCAATAACTTGCCTTGAATTTTGGCAGTCATGTACTGGCCAATTTTTACCGCTGTACTGTGCTGCGCAGTTTTAGAAAAAGGATCGTCGATTTGTCCAACAATATGTAATTGCTGCGAGTTAGTATCAATGGCACCTTCGGTTCTAACCACTTGTCCTTGCCAGCTCTGCTGACCAGTTAGTTGTGAATATAAACTAATCGTTGGCCCTTGCTGCATGTTTTGCTTGTTAATAAATTCTTCAGGCAGTTGAATTAACGCTAAGTCTTTATTTTTGATCGGTAAGCGAATTTCAACATTATCAATCGCGTAAATATCAGCCAATACCGTATTGGCTGAAACCACTTGCCCTAAATCAACGTGCTGATTAAGCATGCGGCCGTTATAAGGCGCAATAATTTTGCTACGTTCAAGCGCTAAGTCAGCTTTTTCCAGCTGTGCTTGTGCCGATAAGACTTGCGCTTTGGCCGCGGCTAATTGTGGTTCACGCAAAACTAATGCTGACGCTTTATTACCATTACCCAATCGTTGCCAGTCGGCTAATGCTTGTTCAACTCTCGCTTGTTCTTCTAGTAACAATTGCTGAGCTGATAATAAACTGGCTTGGGCAATTTTTTGTTCAGCAATATAGTCTCTATCGTCGAGTTCGATTAACACATCGCCTTTGTTAAAAAAGCCACCTTCTCTAAATTGCTCGCTAGTTTTAACAATTTGACCAGAAACTTGAGCCACTAAGGCACTTTGCGTTCTTGGCTGCACGTTACCAAAACTTTCCACCTCTACTTGATAAGCTTGAGGTTTTACCTGCATCACCTCAACACTCATCTGCGCACCTTTAGGTCCGCGGCCTCGGTCACTTTTGGGTGGATTATCAAAAATTATTTTGGCCAAAATAAGGGTGACTAAAATAATAAGGAAAGGAACAAGGTATTTTTTAATGTTAGTCATGACTATTCTGCCAAAGAAGGTTGAGTTGCTGCGGAAAAATCACCGCCAAGTGCAAGGTGTAATTTAATGCGATTAGCAATCAACTGGTTTTTAATTTCAATCAATGTGCTTTGCGCGTCAAAAGAGCGGCTTTGAGCATCGAGCACGGTGGTGTAATCCACTAAACCTGCAAGATAATTTTCAAACGACAAGGTTTCAGCCGCCATGGCATTTTGTTGCGCGGTTAGCATCATTTGATAACGTTCAGTCAAGCTTTGCTCTTCGCTAATACGATTTTCAACATCAGCAAAAGCATTGTGTAACGAATCAAGGTAAATTTGCTCTTGTTGTTTTAATTGCAAACGTGCTTTTTCTTCGTTTGCTTCAAGGCGGCCAGCATTAAAAAGTGGCATAGCCAAACTGCCCATTAACGACCAACCCAATGACGAAGCTGACAGTAAGTCGCTAAGTTGCTCTGAGTTTTGTCCAACAGACGCAGTTAAGGTTAAGCTTGGAAAGCGCTGCTTGTGCGCATATGCAAGCGCTGCGTCTTGCGCTAGTAGTTGATACCAGCTTGCCACAAGTTCAGGTTTTCGACTGACTAATTCAGAAGGTAAACCTTGAGGAATGGCAGAGTCTAACAAGGGTAATTTAGCATCGACTTCAAGTAAACCTTGCGGGTATTGACCAATTAATAATTCTAGCTCTCGTATTGCAACCACCAAGGCATTTTTCTGTGCAGAAGTGCGCGACTGCTCGTTTGCCACTTCGTTACGTGTTAAGTAAACATCGAGCGCACTGTTTAAGCCGCGCTGATAACCTAACTGAATAATGTCTAAGTTTTGCTGAGTATTATCGGTACGCTGTTGATATAACTTAACCAGCTGCTTAGCTTCAATAACGCTAAACCATGCCATAACGACATCAGCAACTAACTGCTGCTTGGCTTGCTCGAAACTTGTCTGCTGCGCGACAAGCGTTAAGTTTGCTTGTTGATCTGCCGCTGAAAGCTTACCCCATAAATCTAACTCGTATGATAAATCTAATCCGAGCGACGCGTTATTATTGTATCGACTCGTTGAGTTTTCTTGACTATTTTTATCTCGACCAGCCCTTAGTGATAAATCAAGTGATGGCCACAGCGCACTGCCTGCAACGATTAGCTCTTGTTGTTGAACTTCTACAGCAAACGCTTGTTGCTTTAATTCAAAATTATTATTTAAAGCAAGGTCAACTAACTGTTTTATTTGCTGATTTGGAATTTGGTTTAACCAACCATGTTCAACGTTAAATTGTTCAACGGTAAGTTGCTCTGCACTATTTTGCCATTTAGCAGGAATATTATAGTGGCGAATTTTTTCATCAATTTCAGACGTAGAGTTACAAGCTGCAAGCAAAGCTGTAGTCAGTAAAAGCGAGAGTCTGTTTAGGCGCAGCCTCATATATCAACCTGTTCAAATTAAACGCGCGGGGAAATGTGAATTCAAGTTTATAATTTAGTTAACCAATAGCTCAACAAGTTTTACGGCAGATTTACAAAAGTTTTACTTAGATGTGTAAAAACACCGCAAATAGTGTTTATTGTTGCGCTATTAGGTTAAGAGATAAATGAGATGACTGTAAATTTCAGGCAAAAAAAAGCTCAATCCAAAGGGTGATTGAGCTAAAAACAAGGGAGTATAACAACACTTATCAAGCTACTGCTTAAGAAGATGGAATAATAATATCGCTAAGTTGTGTTTTTTACTGTGTGTAAAAAGTGATCAATTGTAACTCTGGTAGTTACAAACAAATTAATGGCGGTATTGGATTATTTACGGCATTTGACCTAACTGCTTTCGATCTAAAATACAGCGTCTGCCAAGTCATAAATTTCAGGCAAAAAAAAGCTCAATCCAAAGGGTGATTGAGCTAAAACAAGGGAGTATAACAACACTTATCAAGCTACTGCTTAGAAAAGTTGAGTTAATAATATAAAGCTTCGGTGTTTTTTACTGTGTGCGTTAGGTAATGATTTGTAACTCGCATTGTTACAGTTGCTGCGGTACTATTTATTGCTACGTTTAGATAAAATTTAGGCAAAAAAAAACTCAATCCAAAGGGTGATTGAGTCTAAAAAAAACAAGGGAAGTATAACAACACTAATCAAGCTATTGCGTTGAAAAGTATGTATTGATAATAGCTAGCCTTAGTGTTCTTTACTGTTAGTGTTGCGTAATTAAATGTAACGCTAGAGCGGGATGCGATACTTGAAGAGCGTTGATAAATTTAGAGGCGAATGTATTTAAATGATGCGACTTGCTCAGCGCCGCTAGGTCATCTGCACTAGCTCAGCAAGCTCTTTTTTTACCAGACATATTTTAAAAATTGATAAGGAAAAGACTTAGCAACTGAGCAGCTGAGGCTAAAACTACTGCCCGTTAACTCACTTTGCTTTTAACGTTTGCTCTATTTTATTACACCAGCTTAAATTCAATTCATTCGGAATATCACTGTTATGTTTAACCCCCAACCTAAATTCAATCGATGACTTCCATTCTCCAGAACCAACGTCAGGTCCATGACCTAAACCGTCACTAGAACTTACTTGTTCCTCAATGCGCAGTAGCTGCTGCATGGAACATGGCACCTGTTGCTTAGATTTTTCCCCGTTCGCACTGCATGCAGCTAGCTGTATAACAAGTGACAACAGGACAAGAGTTGATAACTGAGTATTCATAAATAACACTTTATTTTATTGGCAAGCTTCTATTCAAATCATACCTTAAAACAAGGGAAGCAGAGATAGCACTAATGCCTAGGCTTACTAATACTTTATTAAAGTCGAAAAATGGAATAATGTGTCATTCCTGATCTTTAAACACAAGGGAATGACACCGCTTTCTAACCACCAGATATAAAACTACAAAGGCAGGCCGTTATAGCTAAATATATTCCTTAATAAATTTGTCGATAGCTTTCAACGCCTTTAATCGGTTCTCTCGTTTACTTAAGTGATGATTACCATTGTCTAGTTCAACAAAAGTGACTTGTTTGTCGGCATCTTCAAGCTCATCACGCATTATTTTTGATTGCCTGATCGGCACCACAAGATCATGCTCACCGTGAATTAATAATACCGGCGCTTGCACTTTCTTGGCATGATTTGCCGGAGAAATCTGCTCAAGATGATCTTCATCGACATCACCATCGGCAATCACATCTTGCCAGTAAGATACCACCCAATGATTTCGACCATAGTTTCGCTCTTCGGTATCTAACATACGTTCAACATCCGAAACCCCATTTATAGAGACAACACATTTATATAGCTCTGGCGTGAATGCCGCTCCAGCTAGTGCGGCATAACCTCCATAACTTGAGCCAACAATGCATACCCGGTTCTTATCAATAGTGCCTTGCTTGGCCAAATAAGTTACTGCATCGGTTAAATCATCTTGCATTTTACGCCCCCACTCACCACGACCTCGAAGTAAATGTGCGCTACCAAACCCCGTTGAGCCTCTAAATTGTGGTTGAATCACCACATAGCCTTGGTTAGCAAAATACTGTGCCATCCAGTCAAAGCCTAATTTATCGTAACTTTCAGGGCCGCCATGAGGCATCATTATCGCAGGTAAATTTTTATCCCCTTTGCCTTTTGGCATAGTCACTAACGTAGGAATTGGCCAATTGTCCCGCGCGTTAAAACTAATCGATTTCACCGTATTTACCGCTTCAGGTGGCACTTCAGGACGTGCCTGCGTAAGAAACCCTAATCGGCTATTGTTGTATAATAAATAGTCCCCAGAGCTTGCTTCGCCATCCATAAAAAATAGCATGCTCGACCAATCAGGGGTGTAGTCTCGAATGGTAAAGGTATTGTTTGGCATAACCTTATTAATACCACGCATTCTTGCGTTAAGTTTTTTATCAAAAAACTCGTAGGTTGGGGTAAAACCGGAATATTGCACGCCATGTACAACGCGTTGAATATCTGAAATAACGTGTTCGACATCTTTATCTTTACGACTAAATATTGCCTCAGAAACAGCGCCGTCGGTAAGCGACATCGTATAATAGGCCCAACGTCGATGGTTAGCGTCTTGGTTGAGCATCACTAAGCTTTTACCATCAGGCGTTAAACCGGAAAAACCGCGAGTTATATAAGGGCTTTTGTGTTTAAAAATATCAACCCATTCACCATCAATAACTGATTGAACTAAATGTGTATCGGTTTCGTTGTTATAGCGCTCGCGTGCAACTACCTCACCTTCTTGATCGATAAAAAAATCAATGGTATCGCGGGTGCCTTTGCGATGAACTCTCGGCTTTTTTCGTCTTTCTAAACTAACACGATATAAGTTGTATCGGCCATCTTCACCGTAAGCTGGCATATAAGCATATTTTTTGTCAGGCGATATGCCCATAATGCTGCCAAGCTTAGTTTGCCCTTCGTGTATATGGTAACCCGCACTAAGCAATTGATGAATTTTTCCAGAAGTAACATTATAAGCAAACGCGGCACTGATATCATGACGGCCACGATAGCCATACATGCGGCGGTTTTTAGAAGCAACTAAAATTAAGCGATCATTATCAATAAAATAAGCATTGTCAGGGTTAACACCCTCAAGATTAACACCGCTTATTAAAGTATTGGTTTTAATGTCGACCACCATCATTATATCACGACCGCCTGTGGTATCACGATAAGCCAAACGTTCAGCATTGGGTGAGATCACCAACATACTTTTTTTCGGTAGGTTTCCGTAGGCTTCTAGTGGTATTTCAGCATTTTGTGCAAAAATAAAGTTGGGTATCGTCAATAAAATTACGATTAAAATACGCATGAACATGATTACTTATCCTAAGTATATTGCCCATATTCACGACAAAATTAAGCTCACCTTCCTGTGCTAGAACGCGTATTTATTGGCTTTGCATCGGCTAGGTGCGCTTGTATTTCATACTGAATCAGGCTATTTATTATTCCTATCTTTGTCATTATAAATAAAAAAAAGAACAATAAAAGAGCAGCTTAGTAAAAATAATTAAGTTTAGGTGCGATAAAGAGCAAAATAAGCACTCTTTGATAAAAGTAGGCAATAATTGCATTGATGTACTGTTATGCTTGAATAATAACGTAGTAGGTTTCAACCTTGTCAGGAATTTTCCAACGACATAATGTGCCTTTAGGAATAAATAACGCATCACCCACAGAATAGGTATTTTCACCGTACTCTTGGTCAAAACAGGTAAGCTCACCCGCGTTTATATAAATAAATTCATGGCGAGGAAAAGGCTGAAATTCCGTTTCTAAAGCGTCGCCTTGCCAAAGTCCAGCAATAAAACTGTCTTGCTGATTCGGCTTGTTTTGGTAAAGGTGTTCGCCTTTATTTGCTTGCGTTTTTTGCTTTGATTGCTTTAGTTGCTTTGCTTGCTTAAGCACAAACGAATCGCCTGTTAAGGCAATACCTGCTAATGCGTCTGCGGTATCATCAAATAATATTATGTCGATTATTTCGCTAGATGCAGCGTTAACCATTTCAAGATTTGCAGTAGAGTTGTTACTAATTACAACAGGCATCAACACATGCAGCGCAGTAAAATCACTTGATTGGCTCAACCAGCGATAGGCTAACCCTTGCGGCAGTACAAAGCCTTGCCCGGAACAGAATTGATAGCTTTTGTTATTTGACGTTGTTTCAATGACGGCGCTACCACTAAGCACAATAAAAGCTTGGTCGCCCTGTGAAACCGTGACTTCGCTCGCTTGGCTTTTTTTGGTGAGATTGTGATGAGCTAGCTTGATGGGTTTAAAGAAACCAATCGAAAAATTCTGCTTGGCGCAATAAAAACAACTGGCGTGACAACCTTCAACAAAGGTATCTATTTTATTGGCTTGCGCCAAAGGTGTTTGGGTTAGCTTAACAACTTGTCGCTTAGACATAAACACCTTGACGGTTTATCAAAAATATAGAAAACGGCGTATTTATTTTCTCAGCGCCAATAAAGAAAATACGAGCGTAAAGGTTGCACTAATGATGGCTAAGCTTTGAAAGTGCTGGGTATAAAAAACACTAGCTGCAATAAAACTACCGCCGGCTAATACACTACAGATAATACGCTGCCCCTGCTTTGCCTGCGCTAGTGTCATTTGTCTGATCAGTTCACCATGATGCTCGTGCGATTGTTTACCCGCTTTTAAATAGTCGTACACTAAATCAGGAATTTCAGGCAGCTTTTCATTCCAAAATGGGATGTTATCTTTAATTTTGCTAAAGACCGCCTTAACGCCCATTTGCTCTTTGACCCAATCTTCAAGGAAAGGTTTAGCGGTTTGCCACAAATCAAGCTGCGGATATAACTGACGACCTAAACCTTCGATATAAAGTAAGGTTTTTTGCAATAACACCAATTGTGGCTGCACTTCCATATTAAAGCGGCGCGCGGTATTAAATAAATTGACTAAAACTTGGCCAAAGGAAATTTCAGCCAAAGGCTTATTAAATATCGGCTCGCAAACGGTGCGAATAGCAAATTCAAATTCATCAACACTGGTATCATTTGGTACCCAGCCAGAGTCAACATGCAGCTGAGCAACTTTGCGGTAATCGCGGTTAAAAAAGGCAACAAAGTTTTCGGCTAAATAGCGTTTATCTTCACGATTTAACGTGCCCACTATGCCGCAGTCTATCGCGATCCACGTAGGGTCTGCAGGATTTGTGGCATTAACAAAAACATTGCCGGGATGCATGTCAGCATGAAAAAAACTGTCGCGAAATACTTGCGTAAAAAACACTTCGACACCACGTTCAGCAAGCAATTTCATATCGACGCCAAGGTCGGTCAGCGTTTGCACTTCTCCGACACCAATACCGTAAATACGCTCCATCACTAAAACATTTTTATGGCTGTGCTCACTGTATATTTCAGGTACATAAAGCACTTTGTCACTATCGTAACCTTGGCTAAAGTTACGCTTTAATTGAATCGCATTGGCCGCTTCTCGATTGAGATCAAGCTCGTCTAAAATGGTTTTTCGATATTCAGCCACCACTTCTTTTGGTCGCAAACGTTTACCGTCTGGAAATAAGCGCGTAACGATATCAGCAAATAAGCTCATTACTTTTAAATCTGCTAAAATAATTTTACCTATCTTAGGGCGCAATACTTTGATCACCACCTGACGAGTTTCGCCTTGATGTAGCAAGCTTGCGGTATGCACTTGGGCAATAGATGCCGAGGCTAACGGCGTGCAGTCAAAATCAGCAAAAAACTGCTCAAAATTTTCTTGGCCAATCGCGGCGATCACCAACGCTTTTGCTTCTTCACCATCAAAAGCGACGACTTGATCTTGCAGCAGTGCTAATTCATTGGCAAAGTCATCAGGTAGTAAGTCACGGCGCGTCGATAGCATTTGACCAAATTTAATAAATACAGGGCCTAACGATTCAATTGCTAAACGAAAACGCAGCGCAATAGGCTTGTCTTTGTGTTGGTTGCGCATCCAAAAAAGTGACAGACGCGCCAATTTTGCATACCAAGGCTGTTTATACTTGGGCACCAATTCATCTAAGCCGAATTGAAGAAACGTTTTAACGATACGATAGAGACGAATACTACTCACACTGAGCCTTTTGCGGTGGAAGGTTAACGTTATTCATCAGTTGCTCGAGACGTGTTGCTAACTGCTGAGTTTGATGTTCAACTTGCGTAACTTGCTGGTTAAAATGATTAATTTGGCTTGCCGTTACCACTAAACGTTGTTCGTGCACAACATACTCACTTGCATCAGCCTGAATTTGCTTAACGGCAAAATTCAACTTGTTAAAAACAAATTGGCCAAAACGTTCTAATTGATAAGTAGGAATGTCGCCAATATGCTTGGCTAGTTCGCTACGCCAATCGATATTTAGCGTTTCACCAATACGGGCAAACTGCTGGGCAATTTTGATATCGCCAGTGAGTGATAACTTGTCTTCCTTGATCAGCTCAGTTAATTGTTGTTCTTTTTTAAGCTCAATTACGGTTTTTACACTGGTGCTGATATGACAGTCAGCAAGCTCGCCTGAAATTGGGTCAATAACACTGGTCACCATAATATGCTCATTATTAACGGTGAACTTTAGCACAAAGCCTAATTCAGCTAAGGATAATGCCAGTGTTTTTTGCTCAAGCGCACCTAATTGTTCACTGCCACGCTGATTAAGGTCAAGGGCAGTAGCAATAATCTTTTCTATCGCGGCGCAAAGTAGTTGTTGGTACATGGTGGCCTTTACTAAACAATGATTAACTTAAAACTTATAACCTTTATGCAATGCAACAACGCCACCGGTTAAGTTTTTATAGGTAGTTTGCTCAAAACCTGCATTTTCCATCATCGATTTTAATGTTTCTTGGTCTGGGTGCATACGAATAGATTCGGCTAAATATTGATAGCTTTCACCGTCTTTAGCGACCAATTCACCCATTTTAGGCAAAATATTAAATGAATAGAAATCATAAGCTTTACTTAAGAGTTCTTGTTCTGGCTTGGAAAATTCTAAAACCAATAAACGTCCGCCTGGTTTTAATACTGAAAAAATAGAGCGAAGCGCTTTGTCTTTATCGGTAACATTTCTAAGGCCAAAAGCAATGGTGACCACGTCAAAGGTATTTTCTTCAAACGGTAGGTATTCGGCATTGGCTTGCACGTATTCAATGTTTTGCACTAAACCACGATCACGCAATTTATCGCGGCCAACATTAAGCATTGAGCTATTAATATCAGCTAAAATAACTTTGCCTTCGCGACCAACCAATTGCGAAAATTTTGCCGTTAAATCACCCGTGCCGCCAGCAAGGTCTAGTACTTTGTTACCTGGGCGAACACCACTGGCGTCAATAGTAAAGCGTTTCCATAAACGATGAATACCAAAAGACATCAGATCGTTCATCACGTCGTATTGTTTAGCTACCGAGTGAAATACTCCAGCAACCATTGAAGCTTTGTCACTTTTATCTACGGTTTTATAACCAAAATGAGTAGTAGAATCGTTAGTATTTGCTTGATTATTTTGTTCTTGAGCTGACATGGCGAAATCGCAAGTAATTTAAATTGCGCTTAGTGTACTGTATGCGCTTTAGATCAACAAATATCTGGTAAAAATTTTGTGATATTTGCTATCAAGATCAAAGTAAAATGCCGATGCTAAAAGGAGTCACTGATGATGAATGGCTCTGCTCCTTTCATCATCAGTATTTTTATCGGCGAATTAACGAGCCTTTTCCACGCTCAGCACTTCTTTTAAATGAATTTCTACGCGGCGGTTTATTTGATGCGCTGTTGCGGTATTGGCATTATCAAGCAAGGCTTCTTCACCAAGGCCAATAGCGGTCATAATATTTTCATCAATGCCATAGTCAAGGTGTAACTGGCTTAACAAAGCTTGAGCCCGTTTAAGCGACAAGGTTTTATTGTATGCCGCAGGTCCTTGCGCTGAGGTATGGCCGTAAATGGTTAATGATGTAACTTGATACTTTCCAATAAACTCGGCTAATTTTTGCACTTTTTGCTGATCTTTAGGCTGAATTTCAGAGCTGGCGTTGGCAAAATGCAAAACCACTTGCATCTCAACTTCACGGGTTTCCATAATCGCACAGCCATTAACATCAACAGCATGCTTCATCGATGTTGCCGGACACTGATCTTTTTGGTCAATCACACCGTCATCATCACTGTCTTTTGGCTGACTCACCACTGCAACAGGTTTTGGTTGGCTTGGCTGGGATACCTGCTGGCTAGCAGGTGCTTTTTTAGGTTTATAATCAGCGCTTTGCTTACCCCAGTAATAATTCACCCCTAAGCCTATGCTCGATACGTTGTCTTCAAAGAAATAGTTTTGAAGTTGTGCGTACATCGACCAATGGCGATTAAGTTGATATTCAAGTACCAAACCGGCGACAACATCGGTATCAGAGTCTTTTGCCCGAGCAAGCTGAGCATTATTGTTATCGGTTAAATAAATATCAGATGACCAATGCATTAATCCTAAACGTGGTTGCAAGCTCAAACGCTCAGAGAGTTGCCACTGGTAAGCGGCAACGAATGCAATACCAGAGCCGGTTGCCGCTTGAGCCTCAGCAAGTTGTTGATAATCTATGGCACTTGGCAAGGCATCAAAACTCACTTTGACATCATCGAGGTCGTGATAACCTAGTTCAAGCCGCCAATGATTATCAAATTGATAACCGGCGTGCAATTGCCAACCTAGCCTGCTGGCGTCAGCATCAACATTATCTATGCCTTGGGTTAGCTTATTAATTTCGTCTTCGGCATCTGAAGAATATAATTGATTTAAGCCACCGCCAACAAAAAAGCCTGAAAGTGACTGTTGTGCTTGGCTTGAGCTACTGATTGCCGCCATAAGCGCAACGAGATAACGAAGTTTGAATATTTTTCTCGCTCGCATAACTAGTGTTAAGAAACCAATAAACAACAAGCCAGAATTGATGCTTCCTCCAGATGATTTACTGGTTAAAGTTACATTTTCATACGGGGTAACTTCTATGGTAAAGCTGCCTTGTACTGGGTCATTTTCACCGTCACTAACCCAATAACTCACCATAGCATTGCCTTGGTAACCCAGCTCTGGGGTATAAGTTAAGCTATGATCACCATTAATAACTATACTGCCTTGGTCAACCGTTACTGTGGTTATCGTGAGTGTATCGTTATCAACATCGGTCACATTTAATAGTGGCGCAACCGTCACAGTGCTGTGATCATCAACGACAAAAACCTCAGGCTCGCTGTTAATCACCGGGGCTTGATTGACTCTCACTTCCACCACGGCGGTGCTGCTTGCAACGCCACCATTGCCATCTGAAATGCTATAGGTGATGGTATCAATGCCGGCAAAGTTTGCTGGTGGCGTATAATCAATCATCTGCTCAGCGGTTATAGTTCCTTCGCCAAATATCGCGCTAACAACGCCTAAAGTGAGGGGATCGCCATCAGCATCGCTATCATTGCTTAACACATCAATAATGCGACTTTCATTGCGAAGCATGCTGATATTGTCTTGGTTAGCTAATGGCATGGTATTGGTGGTCATCATCACCGCCACGCCGCCTGGGTCAACAATTGTGCCATTGGCTAAGCCATCATCATCGTTCGGGCCACCATCACTGATGGTCAGTTGTACACACCAATGACCTGCCGTTAAGCCGCTTGTCCATTGTTCACTGGCAGGTGGAGGACAATATCCCGGCTCACCCGCGCTTGAATGTAAGTAGTTATTGGCGTCTTGAATAAATTCGCCCCAGCCACTCGTTTCATTAAATTTACGATAAACCGCTCCATCAGGAATTGGCTGACGCTGCGGTAATACCAAGCTATATTGCTGTCCTGCAGTGGGTAAACCTGTAGCGATATAATCAAATATACCACCAACATTTTGCGCCTGTGTATCACTGCCGATACTTGCGTTTATATCGTTTTCAGAAAGTTGAATGCCGCCTAGCTCACTTTCTGCAACGGTATGACCTTTTTGCAAACAAACTCCGGGTTCACCTTCAACAAGGAAACGTTGCTGTGTATCAATTTGCTCTGGCAAGACATTACATTCAGCAATGGCGTCTAGATAATCTGGAATACCGTCGTTATCGGCATCAGTAAAACCTTCTTGGCTATCAGGAATAAGGTCGCCATCGCTATCTACATCAGCTTGTAATACCGGTAATTGTGCAACCACGATAAAACGAAGCGTCGCGGTTTTTGACAATAAACCATCGTCAGTTGCCGTTAAGCTGAGTCTATGAACGCCTAAAGGCAAAGTACTGGCATCAATGTGAACTTGACTATCGGTTTGTTCAATAATGTCAAATTCAGCCGGTAATCCCCAATTGACCGATGGGATATCATCTACATTCACATCGCTTACCTGTGCCGTAATAATAATATCGCCACCGTCAGGGGTAAATTTGATGCTTTTTAAGCTATTTTGACTCGCCGTTAAGGTGACTTCTGGTGCAACATTTTCTTCTGTGATAGTGATCACTTGCTGCGCTTTAGCGCCTAAATTTAACGACTCATCTAAGGTGATAATTAAGGTTTCATCGCCTTCAATGTCTGCGTCAGTGGCAATAGCAAGGTCAATGGTTGCTTGGCTTCCTGAGGTAATCACCACAGTGCCGTCAGTCAAGTTATGATCATCACTGTCACTTGTACCACTAATGCTATAGCTTATTTCTACAGGGTAACTTGGCGCTTGGCCATTAAGCAGCACTGAAATAGCAAGGTTTGCACCTTCAGTGGTGGTTAGGTTTTTACTTAACGAGATAAGTGGATTGACATTAACAATTTGGCTGGCCGTACTTGAAAGCCCAGTAGCGTTATCTGTAGTTTGCCAGTACGCAAGGTTTTTACCTGGTGTGAATAAATTCACGCCATCAACCAACGACACCGGAATGGCTTTTCCGTTACTGTCCATTGCCGTGGCAATGCCAAGATCCACTTTCGTAAATAAGCCAGTTGCATTAACGGTGACAGCCTCAGGTACAATTAACTCAGGAGCAGCAACATTACCACTGCCGGTGATCATCAGCGATACACTGGCTTCACTGAATTCGTCATGCTCATCGGTAATGCTGTAAGACAACTGAACATCGCCAACAAAGCCGCTTTGCGCAACATATTGCAGCTGACCATCAACAATATTCACTTGCCCCAAACTAGCACTTGCCGCTGAGATCATAAGTGTGTCTTCGTCTATATCGATATCATTTTCAAGTACATCAAGCAGGTAAGTATTCTCTTGATTTAACTCGATGCTCACAACATCATCAACCGCTTCTGGCGCATCATTTACTGGGGTTATGGTGAAACTAATGGTCACTGGCGTCGAATCATTACTGCCATCATTGGCTGTGATGGTCATGGTATCTTCGCCATGATAATTCGCATTAGGCGTATAAACCCAAGGCGAAGCGAGTTGGTCAATGTCACCATGAGTAGGAGCGGTAACGACTTGGAAGGTCAGCTCATCGCCGTCATCATCATTAAATATCGGCTCAACCTCGATTTGGCTGTCTTCCGCTAAACTTAATGCTTGGTTTTCACCTTGAGCAATGTCGTTAGTATTGGTCACTGTTAATGAAAATGCGCTTAAGCTATCACTCGCATTGGCCATATCGGCAACACTAATAATAATGTTTGCGTAGCTACCCACATCGTCATTGGTTGGCGTGCCTGTTAACGCTCCGGTTGCACTATCAAAGCTTGCCCATGCAGGTTTACCAGTAATGCTAAAGGTTTGACTGTCGCCACTGTCGACATCATTCACTACCGGGATAAAGCTATAAGCACTATCTTCAGCCACTGAGGTTGTCGGTGTGCCACTGATTTCTGGTGCATCATTGGTATTGGTGACGGTTAATGTAAATGCCGATAATGTATCGCTAGCATTTTCACTGTCTGTCACAGTCATAACAATATTGGCATAACTACCGACATCATCATTGCTTGGCGTACCGGTTAAGGCACCCGTTGCGCTATTAAAGCTCGCCCAGCTGGGTTTACCGGTAATACTGAAGGTTTGACTGTCGCCACTATCAACATCATTTACCACCGGAATAAAGCTATAAGCGCTGTCTTCGGCAATGGTGGTGATTGGCGAACCTGAAATCACCGGAGCATCATTAGTATTGGTAACTGATATCGTAAAGGCAGCTAAGCTATCACTGGCATTAGCCGCATCACTGACACTAATAACAATGTTGGCGAAATTACCAATATCATCATTAGTTGGTATTCCGGTTAAAGCACCGGTTGCACTATCAAAGCTTGCCCAGCTCGGTTTACCGGTAATGCTAAAGGTTTGACTGTCGCCACTGTCAACATCATTAACGACCGGTATAAAGCTATAAGCACTATCTTCAGCCACGATGGTTGCCGGTGACCCGCTGATCACTGGCGCGTCATTGGTATTGGTTACGGCGATGGTGAAACTTTGCAAGTCTTGACCATTTTCATCGTCAAGCACCCGTAGAGTAACGCTGTTATTGCCAATATTCTCATTTGTTGGCGTGCCGGTTAAACTTGCCGTGCCATTGCCGTTATCTGTTAACGTTAACCAGTCAGGTTTAGTTGTAGCGCTGATGGTTAAGCTGGTATCGTCAACATCGGTGACCGAAATGCTATAACTGTACAAGCTATCTTCTGCGATATTCATGCTAGCGTTTGAGCTAAACGACGGTAAGTCATTTACCGAAGCAACGGCAACATTAACTGTAATTGTATCGGTTAATAAGCCATCACTAACGCTAACAATAAAGCTGTCATTGCCCTGATAATGCGTATTCGGGGTATAGCTGACGGTTTGATTACTGCCATTGCCCGCAGCTTGTGCTGTACCATTGCTTGCTTGGCTGCTAACTGACCAAGTTAAACTGTCGTTATTAACATCGGTTGCATCAAGCGAAAGAGCAAAAGCGGTAGGCGCTGCATCTTCACTCATATTGACCAAGGTACTAGTGCCTTGGCTAATTTCAGGGGCAAGGTTCGAAGCAATAATCTCTAGATCAAATGCGGCTAAATCATTACCATCTAAACTTGGATCTTCTACTCGAATAACAATACCTGATGTAATGCCAACATCGGCAGGTGTCGGGTTACCACTTAATTCACCGGTATCAGTATCAAAACTTGCCCAAGCAGGTTTATTGGTAATGCTAAAGGCTAATGGCGTGTCCCCTTCAATATCTGTTGCAGTTGGAATAAAGCTATAGGCATTGCCATCAATCAAGCTGGTTGTTGGGTCGCCACTTATGGTTGGCGCATCATTAATCGCGGTAATGGTTAATGTTTCGCTAAACGTAGCGCTAACTTCCAGTTGATCATCACCACTTAAACTTAGCGTTGCAGCAGTAGTATCGTTTTCATCAGTTTGAAAATGAATGCGTTGGTCATCATCAAAGAATGCCGTTATATCTGCACTTAAGCCCGTTAAAGTAATTGAGCTACTACCATTTTCATTAGCACCTGAAATTGTAGTATCTGAAACCGTGCCGTTGCCATCACTAGCAAATAATAAACCTCGATCAACACTCAGGGTTACGGTTAGTTCATCATCATTGCCATCAGCAATCACGATATCAGTTAAATCAAGCGCGGTTTTAACGTCTTCATCTAGTGTAAACGGCCCAACACTATTGCTTGCCTCAGTGATGGTTGGCAAATTGTTAGTATCAATGGTGTGCTCTTCGCCACTAGTATAAGCACTAGGAATATTGCCATTTTCATCGCTAATATTAGTACTGTCGTTTAAGTCAATCCGTAAATCACCCACAGTAATACCCGTATTAACACTGACAGTATAATTTGTGCCAGAGCCGGTTATACCTGTAATAGCCGGTGCTTGATTGCTGTCACCGCTGATTAAATTAGCCGTAAAGTCATCACTACTAACATTGTTGACCTCATCAGCAAAAACGATATCAAAATCAACACTGGTTGCTGTATCTGCCGGAGAACCTGAGATTGTGATACTGGTAATATTCGGCAAGGTATCTGTGGTAGTTAAATCTAACCTTACTATTGCACTATCATCTTGTAAGTTTGCAAAACTGTCTTCAGCGACAACATAAATATCATAATGGGTTCCGTCAGTAAGCGTCGTAATAGTACGATTACCTACAGTACTTGTGGTATTGATAGTGCCTTGAGCAAGCACCGTGGTTGAGCCATAATCAGCCCCGGCTTTGATTTGCGCCGCAGTCGGTACCGATTCACCATCAGCAACCACTAGGTAATAAACACTGCCTTCTTCATTAAGATCAACAGCCACATTACCGCCATTACTAGAAACGGCTGATAATGTTGGGCTACTATCAAAACTTGGCGCAGTGCCGTCTTCATCATCAGTAATAGTGACGGTTTGTTGCTGCGTGCCACTTTCAGTAGCGCTACCGCCAGTGACTGAGGAAACATCAATGATAATAGTTTCATCGGCATCAATGACGGCATCATCAACCGCGGTAATGCCAGTTGTCGCATTCGCGGATGTTGCACCGCTATTAATAGTAATTGAGCTACTTGGCGTATTGTAATCGGTGCCGCCACCGGTTGCTGTACCGCTATAGCTTAAATTCACCGTCACATTGGCATAGGTGCCATGACTTAATGTTGCGGTGATAGTCGAGGTACCGCCATTTTCAGCAACATTACTTGTGTCTGTTGATAAGACAACTACCGGCGCAGATTCTGCGTCGGTGATGGTTATAGTTTGTTGATTGGTACTGCCTTCAGTGCCCACCGATAAACTATTGATATCAACAATTGCGGTTTCATCTGCCGCGGCATCATAAATGGTATCGGCAATTGCCGTTAAGCTAGCGGTATTACTGCTACTGCCAGAGGAAATAACAATGCTGTCTACTTTAGAATAATCCGTGCCTGATGTACCTGTACCCGTGTAGGCAAGGCCTACGGTAATATCTGCTGGCCAATAGTTATTTAAACTGCCACTTAACGTAGCAGTTAAGGTCGCCACGCCACCATCTTCGGCAATGGTATTGGTATCTGTGGTTAAGTTCACCTCTGGCAGGTTAGCGTAAATCGCATCACCACCTTGGCTAATCGCGGTGGTAAAAGCACCACTGGTATTGCCGCTACTATCGGTTAAGGTGAAATTCACCGCAATATCACTGCCTGCCCCAACATCGGTGCCGCCATCAGTAATGGTGAACGTTGCGGTATAAGTCGTATCGTTCGTTTTACTTAAGCTACTTAAAGTAAAGCCGTTAATCGTGCCGGAAATGCCACCACTGCCGGTGGTGTAATCATCACTGTCGGAGCTAACCGTGATAGTGGCAGTTACCACATCGCCTACTTTATGGTCGCTGTTTGGAATACTCACTGCGGTGATGGTTGGTGCGGTACTATCAATGGTAGTGAAATCCACTTTGGTCGCCGATGCCTGTACATTCGGCGAACCTTCATCATCTTGAGCAACCACATAAATATCATAAGCAGTACTGCCTGATAAACCACTAAAAGCTTCACCGCCTGTCGTTGATGAGGTATTAAAGTTCCCTGAGGCTAATTGCCCAGAGCCGCCGGTGCCAGTACCGGCTTTTACTTCTGCAACCGATGGCGCGCTTGCACCATTAGCCACAACAACATAATAAACCGTACCGTCTTCATCAAGATCTACCGATAAAGTCGCCCCCGTGCCAGTGATAGTACCAATTGAAGGTGTGCTATTTTCGAAAACAGGTGCGGTACTATCAATGGTAGTAAAATCCACTTTAGTCGCCGATGCTTGCACATTAGGCGAACCTTCATCATCTTCAGCAACCACATAAATATCATATGCTGTACTTCCTGATAAACCGCTAAAAGCTTCACTGCCCGTTGTTGATGTAGTAGCAAAACTGCCGTTCGCTAATTGCCCTGAGCCGCCACTACCTGTACCAGCTTTCACTTCACTGACTGACGGCGCGCTCGCACCATTAGCTACAACGACATAATAAACCGTGCCGTCTTCATCAAGATCTACCGATAAAGTCGCCCCCGTGCCAGTGATAGTACCAATTGAAGGCGTGCTGTTTTCGAAAACAGGCGCGGTACTATCTATGGTAGTGAAATCCACTTTAGTCGCCGATGCTTGCATATTAGGTGAACCTTCATCATCTTGGGCAACCACATAAATATCATAATCGGTACTATTAGCTAAGCCGCTAAAAGCTTCGCTGCCCGTCGTTGATGAAGTGGTAAAATTTCCTGCCCCTAACTGGCCTGAGCCGCCACTACCCGTGCCTGCTTTGACTTCATTGGCAGACGGCGCGCTCGCACCATTTGCTACCACGACATAATAAACCGTACCGTCTTCATCAAGATCTACCGAGAGTGTTGCACCAGTGCCTGTAATTGCGCTAATTGAAGGCGTGCTGTTTTCAAATACCGGCGCAATATTATCCACAACGGTTATGGTAAATTGCTTAGCAAAATCATCGGTGCCGTCATTGGTATTTATACGAATAGAATAAGAACCAGCACTCAGAGCTGCAGCATCATTTACTCTTAACGACGAACCACTAATATTAAAGCTGCCATTATTGGTATCGCCAGCGCCAGCAACAAGTGTGTAGGTATGGCTATCGCCACCATCAGCATCAGTTGTTGATAAAGTACCCACAACGGCATTTACACCATCAGATTGATTGACACTGCTTGAAGTTAAAGAGATATCTGTTGGCGCAGAATTAGCAGGCGCGCCTCCAAAAGTACTAATCACGTTAATAGGAGATGGAAAAGGGTTCCCTCCCCAATAATAAGATGTAGCCATACAAGCTAATATATTTGGAGCAGGCAAGGTACATACCCCACCTGTCGTTACATGCCAAATATTACCAGCAGCAGTACAAGCAGTTTTGCTAGTAAAACCAGTAATTACTGAAACTTGAGCCGTTGGAGTAACCGTGTGTGTTTCACCGGGAACATAAATGTCAATTGGTACAACATTTCTACCATCAACATTAATACTATGACAAAAATTAGCAAAGGTTTTTCTACCAAGCATATTGCCAGAAAGCGTTGCTTTAATACTATCACCCTGCGTTAATAGGTCATTTTTCTTTAAGAAGTCCAACGCCGATTTATTTACCGCTACCTCAGTAGCCACATTGCTTGTCGCTTTTTTAGCATAACTAAAAGCGCCAAAAGCTGAACGTTTAGTTTTATGCTGTTTTGCATTATCTTGTGCTAATACTTGCTCTTGCTGCACCTTATCGTTAGTAACGTAAACCTTGGCTTCGCTTTTTAATCGGCGACCATTGACTGAAGAGCTCACATTTCGAACTGATGCCGCGGCACCTCCACCTAACATAGCTAACATCGGAATAGCGCTTTTAATCACTTTGCCAAGCTTGTTAGGTCTGCCTTTTAACGGGCTTGAATTATTTATCTGCTTAGTCACTTTCATTATTCCTTTAACTTGTCAGTGGTTGCATTTTAGGGTGACAAAAATGATTTCTCATTCTTGGGTGCGAAGGTTCAATTAACTCAGGAAAACTACTGTTAGGTATTACGGCAATATCGTAAATTTGGTCAACATTACCAGTGAATTTAATATTACCAATTTCAGCTTGTTTGCCCTTTTCATCTAGGTTGAATAGCCAAATTCCTGAAAAAGTTTCTTCATATTTCTCTGATAAGGGTGCTGGTTTAGTGACATCAGCAGCCCTTACTTTCGACAAGCCAGCAAACATAATTGGCCCATAAAAGTCCATGCCGCGAGTAAAACCAGGCACTTCAAATAAGGTTTCGGTTTGTTTAGTTTCGGGGTGATAACTACAAATAAGGCCATGACCTGAATTACAAAAATAGACTTGTTCGTTATACCAACGGGGCGAATGCGGCATAGCTAAGCCGTCAACTAAAATTTCATTGGTTTCAACAGACATTAAGGTGCCGTCAAAGCTTTTTCCTTTACGCCACATACCTGCATTATCAAACTTTGAGAAGGTGGTTACATAGGCCGGTTTTCCGTCTTTTAAGGTCATACCATTGAGGTGACAGCGATCTTCTGGGACAAGTTCAGAAATAAAATGTGGCTTCCAACGCGGTACAAAACTCGAGTCTGGATCTAAAGTACATAAACAAGAAAAGCTTGAGTTCACAGCCCATAAGCCTTCATCGCCCCAGTCAATATCATGAATATTGATCATGCCCGAATAATGAGCCGAACGGGTGATGAAACAAGCGTCTACGCGCTCATCAAGTGCTGCGTTTAGCCTTTCTTGATAAGCATGAAATTTCTGTTGTTGTTGCTCATGCTTTTCACGCTGCTCAGCAGTTAATTCAGGGGAATCTTCCTTGTTGTCATTTTCAACAAGTTCAGTTTGGAGCTGCTCTTTAGGTTTAATGCGTGGTGCGGTGATATCGTCTTCAATTTTAACTAAGGGCTGTTTAATTTGCTCTAATAAACCATCTTCACGTTGAAAGTTAATAATTTGGGTAAAGATACCTAAAGTAATGCCATCTTCACTGGCGGTAAGCCCCATAGGGCGAGGAAAACTTTTAAAATTAACATCAAGCTTTTCCCCATCACTGCGGATCAACATTAACCGCCCAGCTTGATAGGAAGTAAAAGCAAGTGAGATATTGAGTTCTTTTAATATGGCAGGTAAGTTTTCGCTATATTCACAGGTGAAATCGAGTTCATCTGCTGACAGTGAAGGAGCTTGTGGCTGTTCAGCCTGAGTGTTTTTTACTACATCATCCATAACGTTACTTCATACTGGCTCATCGCGAGCCTAAATATCCTTATTAAGTTCACCCTTTCTGATGAACTAGTTTATTCAGCACTAATGAAACTGAATGTCCTTTGCCTAACGTTAGTTAACTTTACTGAAGTTACCTGCAGTTAATATGTTTTTACTTCGCGAACTTATCTTGGTTGCTTTGCTATCGGCGAAGTCAATAATTTCAATTGTGCTAACAATTGGCTTACCGTCAGCTCTGGTTGTTTCGATAACAATAAAGCAGCTAAACCAGAAGTTATGCTCGATGCTAACGAAGTTCCTGAAAAATTACCGTATTTTCCTAAGCGTAGTGTAGTTTTAGCATTTTTTCCATAATTCAATAAATCGACACTAGCGCCATAATTACTAAAACGTAACGGATTGCCATATTGATCAGCCGCGCCCACCACGATTGCCTCAGCAATGCTGGCTTCGCTGCTAAATTGGCTTAATTGCTTCCCTTGATTACCTGAGGAAAAAATCACGGCAATGCCCTTACCATTTCTACCTGTTTGAGCCAGTTCAGTCACAATTTCGGCAACCGGCTGTAATAGCCATTGTGAATGCCAACTGCAATTAATAATATCAGCGCCAGCAAGGGCGGCTAAATGAAAACTAAGTAAGGTATTTGACGTCCAGCTATCGGGTTGACGTAAGGCGATAATATCAGCTTCAGGCGCAATGCCATCAATACCAATATTATTGTGCTGGGCAAAAATAATACCCGCCACTTTAGTACCGTGGTTATCTAATCGTGACAGCGGGTGAGCGGTTAATTTTTTATTAGTGACATCATAAGCAAGCAGCGGCTTTAAGTGTTTAAGATCTGGGTGCTTAAGGGCAAAGCCATCGTCAATAATCGCAATTTTAATACCTGCACCTTTGGTGGATTGCCACAATTTAGGCAAATTAAGCTGGTTAATATATTCGTTGCTTTCAAATAAAGAAGCAGTATTATTTTTAATAGCCGACTTTTGTTTGAGTTGTAAAATATCAGGCTGTACTAATTTAATTTCTGGCAGATCGGCAAATTCTGTTAATACTTTCGATAACAAGTCTTTTTCAATTATTTCTACCGCATAATAATGATATTTTTGGCCAATAAATAATTCCGTAACTTTACTTATTTGCTGATGATATTGCTGCAACTTAGCTTTAGTTATTTTTTTTGAAGTTTTAACAATAAGTCGATTACTCACCGATACTTTAACGCCACTACCCGCAACTAAATAATGTTGTTGCTGTTTGATTAAAGTAACTGATTCTGTAAAGTTTTTAAAAGTTAAATTAGCTGCCAAGGCTGGTATTGAAACTACATTCAACAAGCAAAAAGCACAAACTATTACTCGCCATGAAAAAAATAAACAAACTGAAAATGGGGAAATAATAGCAGGCAAAGGCACTCTCTTTAAAAATAAAAAAGTTATTATGATGACTCAAACATCATCATAATAACTTAAGCTGATTAAATATTAACAACTAAACAGTGAAGTAGACTAATTTCTCGCTGGAAATAATCCGTCTAACGCAATACAAAAATTAACACCAATAAAGGGTTGTCTATTTTCATGCGCTTGGCTTTGCCCCGCGGTTGCCAAAGTTTCCAAAGCTAAATTCGTATCTGTTGTTTGCAATGTTGATAAATAGGCATTTCTTTCACTCCGATTACCACTTTCTCTACTCATATAAGCAATACTCGTAGGACTGGCAGTATCACCTGCTTCAGAAGTTCCGTACACGCTATGGCTATGAGCAGGGTTTTCAGCACTACTCAATTGAACCGCAGGAAGACCACCTAACTCTCCTAACCTTCTGGAAGTTAAACCTGGACCACGCCCTTGATGCATAGGGGCTCTATCGGTTAAATTTGGTAAAGCAAAAGTGGTGCGTCCATCACCACCATAGGTATTGCCTAATATGGCAAATAACGTAGTAAACTGAGAAATTTGCAGCTCTGAGCCATCACAAAATGCCCAATCCCGTGGCGCATATGAACAAGCCCACATTCTAACCTCACCAACAAATGGTTCTGACATAATAACTCTCCTTAGTTTCTACTTGGATATTGGCCAAGGGTTGCAATAATAAAATTAACACAGCTATAAGGCATCATATTAAAATGAGCTTCATCAGCTCCCTGCGTTGCAACAGTCTCTGCATTCATTGCTTCAAGACGAGAAGGGGTTGGCGATAAAATATAATGTTGGTCGCCGTCATTTTGAGCTGCTAACACCTGACCAGTTGGTTGACTAGCATTTGCAATAACAGTACTCGCCTTTAAGGTATGGTTGTGACTCGGCATTTCTTCACTGGACAATCGAACTGTTTCTACGCCCAATTGACTGCCTAATGTTCTTCTGGTTAAGCCCGGTCCTTGCCCTTGATGGATAGGTAAACGGCCACGCAAATCAGGTAAAGCAAAGCTTGTTCTACCATCACCACCATACGTTGCGCCAATTAATGAAAATAAAGCATCGTTACTATTTACGGCAAGTTGTTGACCGTCACAAAAAGCCCAATTTTTTGGGGCATAATTGCCGGCAAACATGCGGATTTCGCCGATAAATGGATCACTCATAATTAATTTCCTTATTAATTTCTAGACGGGAATTGTCCCGTGATAGCAATGCAAAAACTAACCACTAATGACGGCTGCATATTATAATGCGGCTGACCATTACCCGTTTCTGCAACACTTGCTGGGTTAATAGGCGTTAAGCTGCTTGGCGTGGTATAAATATTCAATGGATCAGTTTTCCCTGCCCGAATATCTGCGCCACCAGCAAAAGTACTACCTGCAAAAGCTGTAGTATTACCATCTGCGGTATTGGCATTTACTTGGTGAGTATGTTCGGGCATTTCTGCAGCAGTAAGGGTGACCCCTTCAAGTCCAGCTCTAGCCCCCATATTAATACCCGTTTGACTGTTCATGGCATTTACTGGGGTTCGACCACGCATATCAGGTAAGGCAAAATTGGTCCGCCCATCACCACCATAATTGGTACCGAGCAAGGCATACAACGCCTGGTTATCATTAATAGTTAATAATTGCCCATCACATAACGCCCACCCTTTAGGCGCCCAGTTATAACTGAACATGCGTATTTCGCTCATAAATGGTTCTGCCATTTTATTCTCCTTGCTATTTACATTAAATGTGGAACATTCCACAATGGTTCAATCAATTATTCTTTTTAACCAATACCTTACAATTAGAGCTAGCTATATTTATGGATAAAAATAACCAGCACAAAAACATTACCCTTAGACAACATAACGCCGATGATCTGCCCTTTATGCTGGCTTTATATGCAACTACTCGCCAAGCTGAACTGGCAATGACTAATTTTAGCGAGCAAGAGAAAAATCAATTTATCAGCCAACAATTTAATGCCCAATACCAGCATTATTTGCAACATTACAACAGTGAGCACTTTGATATTATTGAGCTCAACGGCGCTGCCATAGGACGCTTATTTGTTGACTATTGGACTAACGAAATTCGCATTGTTGATATTACCTTAACAAGCCAATACCAAAACCAAGGCATTGGTAGCTATTTATTTGAGCAATTGTTTACTCTAGCTCGCGCTAAGAAAAAGCCGATTACGATTCATGTTGAACATAACAATCCTGCAAAAAAACTCTATCAACGGCTGGGGTTTGAATTAAAAACCCAAACCAATGATATTTATTTATTGATGCAATGGACGCCTTAATGATCAGCCAACATCTGCGCGAAAAAGTTAATGTGCTTGCTTGGCACGGGTGATCACCGTTTCATATTCAGTCGCACTGTTCGGCGAGAGAAACAATTCTTGCTGACCAAAGAGTTGATGAGAAAAAACATAACTGCCCTGCGGAATTTCAAACTCATCGCTGCCATGATAAATCACTGAAAAAGCTTCCCACTGCTCACCATCAAGTACCCCGACATTTACCTCTGCCAGTGTAAGTTCAACCTGATTGCCTTGCTGATCAGCTACTTGCACTGATTCACCCACGATATTGGTCAAGTTTTCTAAGTTATATTTTTCCATTGTCTGTCCTTAATGAGAGTTACTTTTGCACACTGCCTGCTTCAGCCAGTCATTGGCTTGGCAATCAATTACTAAATTAATACGGTCTTCACTACCGATATGTTTAACGCTATGTAGCGCGTCAGCATTGATGTACCATAATTGGCCATTTTTCATCGGTATAATCTTTTCATGTACGGTAAATTCAACCTGTTCACTGGCAAAAATAGGTAAATGCAAACGAGCAATAGCATTGGTCATCGATAAACCTTTATCTTGATGAGGTTTGATATAAGCATTTGCTTTCAAGCGCATCAATCGCACCGCTTGAGCAGAGCAAGGCAAACTATCAAGCATTTTTTGAAGGTAGGGTAATTTTTTGATGATTGGTAGGTACTGCCAATCACCTTGTTCTTCTAGCGAAAAACTTTGCAGTATTGGGTGCTGCTTAAGATTTTTAGCGAGCGTTTTAATCGGTAATACATCCCAGCTACCTTGGTAGCATGAGGTATTGACGTGATCGACCCAGTGTTCGCTCAGTAACGAAGAAACTTCTTGTTGTAAAACATGCAGGTTGACCTGCAATGGCAGCAGCGCTGAATAAATAATGGCCGACATCTCACTCCTTGAAACGTAAAACTTAACTAAAGATAATGTAAATCAATTACCTCAGCGGTGATTTAAATCACCAAATCCTTTAAAGATAGTAATACTAGTAAAATGACCAATGAGCAAGTTTTAAACAAGAAATAATAACGAAGGGATGGCAGCGCAGAAGGATATAACGCTCTGCGCTACGCTTTGGTGCGATTGAAGTACTTAACTAACCTGAGCTCGGCTTAATAAATACTTCTCTAGCCGCTACTTTTACTAACTTCCGCGTTAAATTCACTTGCAATAGACCAGCTATTGTCGCGTAAATTTGCCTTGAAGTAAGCAAAACCAGCAAGCTAGAGGTTAACATAAAAAATATGATGTTATATTTCAACTCGTTAAATATCTCTTAAACCGAGTTCAGGTTAACTATTATTCGCTATAGGTTTAAATCAACAACAACACGACCTTGTACTTTACCAGCCATTAATTGCTCAGCCGTTTCAACAACCTCAGATAAACCTATAACGGTTTGAATTTTTTCCAATTGCAACTCGTTAATTACCTCTGCTAGGCGTTCCCACGCTTCAAGTCGATCCGCTTTTGGTCGCATCACACTATCGATACCCGCAAGGGTAATACCACGTAAAATAAACGGGGCAACACTGGCAGGTAAATCCATACCTTGCGCTAAGCCACAAGCAGCCACCGTACCGCCATATTTTAAACCAGCACAAACATTCGCCAAGGTATGGCTGCCAACCGAGTCAATAGCCGCTGCCCATTGCTCTTTAGCTAACGGCCGACCCGCTTCAGATAAACTCGCGCGGTCGATAATTTCACTCGCACCCAGTGCAGTTAAATAATCGCTTTCTTCCATACGGCCAGTTGATGCAACAACCTGATAACCTAGCTTGGCTAATATTGAAATCGCGAAACTGCCAACACCACCATTAGCACCGGTCACCAAAACTTTGCCGCTTGTCGGCGTAATACCATGTTTTTCTAGAGCAATAACACACAACATGGCGGTATAACCTGCGGTACCTACGGTCATTGCTTGTTGTGGCGTAATTTTACTTGGCAGTGGGATCAACCAATCGCTGCTAAGCCTTGCTTGTTGTGCTAATCCGCCCCAATGTTTTTCACCTACGCCCCAACCATTTAGAAGCACCTGTTGACCTTGGCTAAACTCATTCGATGATGATTCTTTCACTGTGCCAACCAAATCTATACCGGGCACCATAGGAAATTGACGAACAACAGGCCCTTTACCGGTAATCGCCAAGCCATCTTTATAATTTAAGGTACTAAATTGCACATCAATGGTGACATCACCTTCGGGTAAATCGGCCTCAGTTAACGGCTTTAAGTCAGCGCGATAACCCTGTTCGTCTTTTTCAATTAAAATACCGTTAAACATGTTATTTCCTCATAGCGGTTATATTTAGACTGGTCGTCTATTAATCGTTAAATAAAAAGTTATTCATCATGAATAACTTTCATCAGAAGATGCATTCAACAAATTCGTCGTGTTAGCATCAACAATCTTTAGGTAAATTAGCCAAGTATACTTTTATGTAAAGCGCTAATGGTTGACTACTTTGCATAAGCTTAGCTTGCATTACGGCACCTTCCCAGCCGATCCAAAAATATTCAGCCAATTGTTGGCAATTTTCCTGCTTTGATAATTCACCAACCTGTTGCGCGTGCAGTAAACATTGCTCAACCTGTTGTTGCCAGCCGGCAAATACCGATTGCAATAACTGCCGAAAACTTGGCGGTAACAAACCAATTTCTTGACCAAGATTGCCAATTAAACAGCCTCTTTTGAATTGATACTTAGCCATGCCCGCTTGGGCTTTATCAGCAAAATCAGCTAGTCGCGCTAGCGGCGTTAAGTTTTCATTGTGCAAACTGTCGGTGATTTTTTTAACAAAATACTTGTCGTAACTACGTATTAGTTCAATGCCAAATTCTTCTTTGCTCGCAAAGTAGTGATAAAAAGAGCCTTTTGGCACAGCCACTTTTTTTAAAATACCGTCGATACCTGCTGAAGCAAAACCACTTTCTGTTAATACTTCTAAGCCACTACGAATTAGGGCAGAACGGGTGTCTTCGCTATTTCGCGCTACTTTCGGCGGTCGGCCTCTACGCGGTTTTGTCGTTAATCTATTAGCTTGTTCAATATTCATACAAACATTATAGACCGATCGTCTATTAAATTACTAGCATTAGTTTTCAGCGACGCTAAAACAAAAACAATTTAATTAACACAATGACCATTAGATATTCAGTAATAAATCGCATATATTTTAGTCAGCGTTAATCAACAATAGTTATGGGTTATTCTTTGTGCTAAGTCGTCTTTTTATTTGCTGTTTATTTTTAGCTAGCTTACCGACACCTATTTTTGCGCAAGATCTAGAACCACGTCGCTGGAGCCCAGTACCACTTGATGTTGATATTGTTGGTATTGGTTATGGGTATTCAGCTTCAGATATTGCATACGATCCGGTTTACCAAGTTGAAAATGCTCAATTAAAACTGCACGTTATTGGCGCCAATTACATTACCTCTTTTAAGCTCGCCGACAAACTGGTGCGTTTTGATGTGAAACTGCCGTGGGCAAATGGTGAATGGGATGGCTTATTGCAGTCTAAACCTGGCGAATTAAAACGTATTGGCATGCTCGACCCTGTGTTTCGTTTGTCGGTGAACTTAATTGGCAGTCCCGCACTTGAGAGTAAAAAGCTACGTCGATATTTACAGAGTAAAAGCAGTAATACCATTGTTGGTGCAGCCCTTTCCGTTACCGCGCCTTGGGGTGAATATCATCACGACCGACTGATTAATTTAGGTCATAATCGATATAACATTCGTCCGCAAATAGGTATGGTGCACACCCGAGGTGCTTGGCAGTACGAGTTAACCGGCTCAGTGTCTATTTTCACCGACAATAACAGCTTTCATAATGGCAAGTTGAAGCAGCAAAAGCCTTTGTTTGCAATACAAAGTCATTTAATTCGCACGTTTGAGCGTGGCAAGTGGTTATCGATTAGCGCTGGATACGGTGTTGGCGGTCAAACTAAAGTTGACCAGGTTGAACAAAATGACAAAAAGCACACCATTTTGTCGGCGCTTTCTTTTGGCATGCCTATTAGCATGAGTCAGTCAGTGAGAATTGCCTATTTATATCAACAAACAAATTCTGATGTTGGTGCAGACTCAGACGCACTGTTGTTAGGCTGGAGTCAACGATTCTAACCAATGGCGCTATTATAAATTTACCTCATGCTTGCTAACGCTAAAGGGAAAGAAAATATGTACACTGAAGTGATCAAGTTTTGGTTTAGTGAGTTAACACCTGACCAGTGGTGGCGTAAGGACTTAACGCTCGACAAGCGTATTGAAGATAAATTTTTAGCTTTGCATCAACAAGCCATGCAAGGTGAGTTATTTGCATGGCGAACACAGCCTCATGGTCGTTTGGCAGAAATTATTGTACTTGACCAATTTTCCCGCAATATATTTCGCGACACTAAACTCGCTTTTGCCAGCGACCCAGTAGCACTGGTGTTGGCACAAGAAGCAATAGCGGTAAAAGCTGATCGAGCCTTGTCAGCCATTGAACGCAGTTTTCTCTATATGCCCTTTATGCACAGTGAGTCGGTTACTATGCATCAAGTTGCCGAACAGCTTTTTAAAGGCAATGGCATAGAGAGTAATTACCAATTTGAATTACAGCATAAAAAAATAATTGATCAATTTGGTCGTTATCCGCATCGAAATAAAATACTAGAACGTGAATCAAGTAGCGCAGAGCTTGAATTTCTTCAGCAGCCCAACTCGAGTTTTTAATCGTCGCTATTACCGCCTGTGTTGACAAATATCAATATAACGAATTTTTGCTAGACTATAATGATGCCACTATTTAACCAGAGTGTAGAAACAAATGAAAAAGCGCTTTTTACAAAAAGTATCATCAGTTTGTGCAAAAATAAGCTTTGCCACCGCATTTGTTATTGGCATATTACTCTTTACCTTAAGTGCGGATGCTAGCGAAGTTTATCGCTCAAGTTTAGGCGCCGGAACCTTTTTCTTTTTTATGGTCGGTATTGTGCTTCATGCTATTGGCAGCGCCGATTTACCCAACCTTACCCCAGGAAAAGACTGATTATTTTCACTGTCACCAATTGCACTTAAGCCATTGGTGACAAGCTGCTCGCCACTTTACCCCTTATTAATACCTTCTTTATACCTATCTAATTAATAACGAAAATATTTTCTTATCTACTGAACAATTATTGCCATCAAAGCACTCTACAGCTATGCTGAACTAACAAAGTTAAAATTTACTACCGTGATCAAGAAGTAAAATGGAACCACTTCTTATGTCGTTCAACTAATATAAAGGTGCGTTGAGAGTTAGGCATGCAGAATCGTTCCACTAAAGAAGTCGCAATACTCGCCACCACCCTAATTGTTGCCATTGTAGTGTCAATATTTGCCACTATTCGCTTTGTTAATCAAGAATACGCAGTGGCCACATTAGACAGCGCTGTTGTCGTGTTAATGGTGACAACATTTGCTTATGTTTATTACCGCAAAAAAGTTGAAGAAGCTGGGATTATATTAGGCTTTTTCTCTATTTCAGCAATTCTGATACTGGTTTATATTCGCGGGCCAAGTGCCTTACTTTGGTCGTATCCAGCGATATTTGCCTGCTTTTATTTATTGTCGACCCGAAAAGCGATCTTTTATTCGTTTTTTGCTTTATTTTGCCTTACCGCATTAGTATTCCCAGAACTTAATTCATTAGAATTTTCGTCATTTCTAGCCACCTATTGTATTACCTGTTTATTTTCTTATGTTTTTTCAAAAACGATTCAAATTAGTATGCACAAACTCGAAAGTAACCTGCGTATTAATCACTATCGAAACAGCATATTAGAATTAATGATGCAGTCGACGCCACTATCTGAAGTGTTAAATGCGATAACCAAGTGTGCTGAACAAGAAATGCCTGACGTTATGTGTAGTATTTTACTGTACAACCCTAAAACCAACCAGCTCACCAAAGGAGCAGCACCTTCATTGCCCGAATTTTACAACAATGCGATTGAAGGTGTCGTAGCAGGTGAAAATGTTGGCTCGTGCGGAACTGCCGCATTTCTTAAAAAACGCATCATTGTTGAAGATATCGCCACCCATAGATACTGGCGAGACTACAAAGAACTTGCCGCCTCGGCGCAACTTGCCGCGTGCTGGTCAGAGCCTATTTTGAATCAAAAAAATGAAGTATTAGGCACGTTTGCCATTTACCATGATCATGTTGCCAGCCCAACCCAAGCCAATATAACGCTAATCGAATTGTTTACCTCATTAGCAAGCCTTGCCATTGAGCGCGAGCAAACTAATAAACTTATTTGGCATCAAGCTAACTTTGATCATTTAACCGGTTTGCCGAACCGTAATATGATGCAAGAACACTTGCAGTTCGCGATAAAAAATACCAAACGCACACAGAAAAAGCTCGCCTTGGTGATGTTAGACCTTGATCACTTTAAAGACGTAAACGACTCGCTCGGACATGATATTGGTGACTTATTATTAGTAGAAACGGCTAAACGTATTCAAAACAATATTCGCGATAATGATGTAGTTGCTCGATTAGGTGGCGATGAATTTGTCTTAATACTGTCTGAGTTAGAAGATTTTTATGGTCCAGAACGCATCGTTCAAAAGCTTCAACAAGAGCTCACCAAACCTTTTCATTTAAAAGAAGAACTGGTGCACACCTCCGCAAGTATGGGCATTACCATTTTTCCAGATGACGCTACCGATATTGAAACCCTACTAAGCAATGCTGACCAAGCTATGTATGGCTCTAAAAGTTTAGGTCGCAACAAATATCATTACTTCACCGACGAAATGCGCGAGTCAACGCTTAAGCGATTACAGCTGATTAAAGATTTACGTTGTGCGGTTGATAACAACGAGTTCTTTTTGGTTTATCAATCGATTATTGATATAAACACCAAAAAAATTACCAAGGCAGAAGCCTTATTGCGCTGGAATCATCCAGAAAATGGCTTAATTAGCCCATTAGAGTTTATTCCTATTGCTGAAGAAACTGGCTTGATCATTGAAATCAGCAATTGGATATTTGAGCAGGTCTGTCAGCAAATCAAACTATGGCGCAGTCATTATCAGCAAGACTTACAAATCAGTATTAATACCTCGCCACGGCAATATCATTCGGGTGATGGTAACATCATTCACTTATTATCTAGGCTCGCTGAACACGACTTAACGTCTGATGCGGTAGTATTTGAAATCACTGAAAATTTACTGATGGAGTCGCATCACGAAATAGAGAACTCGCTAGAAGTAGTGCAACAAATGGGGGTTGAACTTGCTATTGACGACTTCGGCACTGGTTACTCTTCGTTCTCTTATTTACGTGAATTTAATGCCGATTATTTAAAAATTGATAAAAGCTTTGTGCAAAAAATGTCACAAGGCAGTCAAGACCTTGCCTTGTGTGAAGCGATAATCGTGATGGCGAAAAAGCTCAACATTGCAGTAATTGCCGAAGGCATCGAAACCAAAGAACAACTCAATTTACTGACTAAAATTGGTTGTGACTACGGTCAAGGCTATTTATTGTCAAAACCAATAATTGCTGAAGAGTTTGAGCAACTACTCGCCAAGCAACTTGATCCGCATTAATTACCGACCACAGGAGGCTCTGTTCGCGGGCGCCACTGCCACCATTGCTGTTCACCTTCTTGAATACCTTCTTTACTTTGATGGATATCCCAAGTAACTAAATAGTCTGGGTTGGTCACTTTTACCCCTTCTTGTGACGTATGGAACTCCCCTTTCGGTGCGTTGAACCAGCATGATAAATTAGCTGGAATAATAAAGTCAGCGCCATCAGCCTCTGTAGCACTTGCTAAGGTAATGGTGATACCCATTTCGGCATCAACCGCTTTTACCGTGCCCGTTAATAACGACTGCTTTAGTTGATCACCCTTTAAATCAAAGTAAGTTAAACCAATCAAGCAGGTTTTATTAATCGCGTCTTCCAGTGTGTTTAACATTAATCAAATCTCTTTCATGCTTGCAATAAAAAGTGCGCTAAAAAGCGCACTTCTGTCATTCGTTAATTGTCGCAACTAATGGGCTAAAGGTGCAACCCCTGTTGCTGGATTGTCAGCTAAACCAATATCACGAGCGTGCTGTTCAAACCCTTTGTTTTTCCAGAAAAATGCACCTGGCATCGTGGTTGGAATTACCAAAATATAAAATAATGCGCGGCCAATTGCGGCAGTAAATACATTAAGTAGTGCTAACGCTACCCAAGCAACTAACGTAAAAGTGGTTAACGCTTCGCTAAACGTTAATAACGCAATAGCTGCAACAATGTTTAGTCCTAACAACCAATTACGTAATAGATAGGTTTTACCAAATGTTGTGCATTGAATGTAGTGCGCGGCACCACCTTCATTTTCACTACGGTTTAAATCATAGTTATGGGCAATTAAACCAATGGCTTCGATGATCATACCAATAATAAATACGCTGGCGAAAATCGGCATTACGCTTGCCAATTCACCACCTTGAGCAAAGACAGTCGCTAATACAATGACGCCGCCAACAAACGCACCAATTGATAAGCTATTACCGGCAAAAGCGGTTGCTGTTTGCCAATGATTCCAAAATGGGCGCGCCTTAATTTGGTAACACTTGTTCATGTAAAATAGTCCACCGCAACCGGCTAGCAAAGCAAAGATACCTGTGCCTTTAACGATTTCAGCTAACGGTAAACCTGCAGTTAACGCAACAACATCTAAGCCAATAACGTCGTTAATAACACCAGCAGCCCATTCATTACTTGGCAGTGCAAATAATGCCGTTAAGCCACAGCCTGCTGAAAACAACGCTAAACCTAAACCTTCACGTGCCATTGGAGAATAACGTAAGTTGTTAAAACCACGGTAAAAGCGCATGGGTTTACCTAAGTGAGTGACACTCATTAACAGTGCAAATGCGGTCATCGCTAATGCGGTTACTGTTAACGGTAAAAACATATCTGACTGGCCAAAACTCACTAATGATTCAACACCAAATAATGCTCCTAAAAATGGAATTAAAAATACACCAAAAGCGGCTTGTGCAAACAAGGTAAATAATACTAATGGATTTTCACGGCTATTAAGTTTGCCAAAGTTCCAGTGTTTTGCTTTACCCACTTTTTGGTCAACAACCGGTTTGTAATTACCTTTTTCATCTCGATGGTATTTTACTGGCATAGAGTCAGTGCGATTCATTTCAATCGGTAAGGTTTTTGTTTGCTGAAAACGAATATTCGGATGGGTAATTTCTGGCGTTGGGAATCCCGGAATTTCAGTTTTACATTGTTCACGGTTTTCTGGGGTATTTTCAATGACACCAAAATCTAGAGCATTACCAACACACGCTGATACACACGCCGGCTTTAAGCCAACCTCTAAACGGTCGACACACATATTACATTTAGATACGCGGCCTTTTACTGGGTCAAGTTGTGGCGCATTGTACGGACAAACCCAGGTACAGTAACCACAACCAAAACAGGTTTCCGGATCTTGTAAAACGGCGCCATATTCAGCATGTTTGGTATAAGCTTTTGTTGGGCAACCTTTTAAACATACTGGGTCATCACAATGGTTACACGCCATTGATATGTTCATACGTTTATAATCTGGGTACGAACCACCTTCAACATAGCCAACCGAGCGAAACGCTAAATGCGCTGGGTTTTCGTTTTTCTCTGAACAAGCAGCTTCACAAGCATGACAGCCAATGCAGTTATCAGCGGTGAAGAAGAAACCATGCTGTTTATTACGATTAGGATTTGAGCCCACTTCTGGGTTCTCGTTAATAAACATCGAGCGTTCTTTGGGTAGATCGGTCAATTCAACTAAATCAATTAATTGCCCGTAACGGTTTTTATCTTGAATAGGTTGGTCAGGCAAAAATGCGTATGGACGCTCTTGCGTACGTACTTCCCAGTGATTTGAGCGACCTGCCTGCTCTGGCTTGGTAGCGCTGGTATCAACCTTCATGGTTGCTGGGTCAAAACTTTCAACTACCGACTCAACTGGCGGTTTATTTTTTAATTCTTGATTCATAATAGTTACCTTTAGCCAGTATTAAAAAGTACGTCGTTCAGCGTTTAAGCGTGCAGCTTCGGCTTGGTCAACCGGTTCAATGCGCACAGAACACTGTTTAAATGCTGGCTGGCGAGAATAGGGGTCTAACAAACCTAGCGTTAGTCGATTAACACAGTCGTGGAAATGAAACGGAATAAACACCATGTTTCTAGAAACGCGCTGAGTTAACTGCACTAAAACTACTGCGTCACCACGACGACTGGTTAAGCGCACGTAAGTTTGATGCTCAATGCCCAGCTCTGCGGCAGCGTCTGGGTTCATTTCCATATAAGGTGTTGGGCTAAATTTATTACAGTTACCAATTTTTCCGGTACGAGTACGGGTATGGAAATGTTCAACCACTCGACCACTGTTTAACCAAAATGGATAATCTTGACACGGCTTTTCGTTATTGTCGTAAAAGTCGATACAAATTAGGTTGGCTTTTTGTGATGGCGTTTGGAATTTTCCATCGGTATATAAACGCGGATCACCTTTTTCAATGCCTTTAGCTGCATCTTCTTCGCTATATGGCCATTGAATACCGCGCGCTTTAATCAGCTTTTCATAACTCATGCCTGAAATATCAAGAGTACGGTCATTGCCATAAGCATTATTGCCTTTTGATAAGTGCTTCATTTCATTAAACACTTGCTCTGGCTCATCAGGGAAGTCAATCACACTACCATTTTCAAAACGTTTTGCCATTTGATTGAAAATCCAAAAGTCTGGTTTTGAATTAGCAAATGGTGGTAATACATTATCAATTAAGTTAACACGACGTTCGGTATTGGTATGACAGCCTTGTTTTTCTGCCCATACCGATGCGGGGAAATAAACGTGTGAATATTGGTTCATTTCAACATCTTCGTAGACATCTTGTACGACAAGAAAGTCGAGGTTTTCTAATGCTTTTCTAATGCGACCGGTATTTGGCATTGAGGTCATCGGGTTAGTTGCAACAATCCACAAGCCTTTAATTTCACCGGTTTCAATAGCAGGGAAAATATCGGTTTGTGCTAGACCACGTTTTTTCGGGAAGAACTCTGGGTCGATGCCCCAAAAGTCAGCAATTTCTTGGCGATCACTTTCATTTTCTAAATAACGATAACCTGGCAAGCCAGAACACGAAGACCATTCACGTGTGCCCATCGCGTTACATTGACCGGTAATTGATAATGAAGTACCGCCCGGTTTACCTATGTTGCCAGTAATTAAGTTCAGGTTATTAATGTTAACTACGCCATCGCTACCATGAGTTGACTGGTTAATACCCATGGTCCATATGCTCATCGCTGCTGGCGCTTTGGCATAAATACGGGCTACGTTGCGAATCGTGTCTTCATCAATACCACATTGGTGTTGTGCTTTTTCAGGCGCGTAGTCTTGTACTAGCGCTTTAATTTCATCAAAACCTTGGGTATGTGCATCGATATAAGCTTGATCTTGCAACCCTTCATTAATGATGACATACATCATTGAGTTAATCAGTACGCAATCGGTACCTGGGGTGATCGGCAAATGAATATCAGCAAACTGCGCCAACATGGTAACGCGTGGGTCAACCACAATCAGCGGAAATTTACGTTTCTCTAGCGCTTCTTTTAAACGCCAGTAAATAATCGGGTGTTGCTCTGGCAGGTTGGAACCAAAGGCCATAAAACAATGGGTATGTTCAAAATCGTCATAACATCCTGGAGGGCCATCACTACCAAATGAACGCTTATAGCCACTTACTGCCGACGCCATACATAGCGTGGTATTACCATCGTAGTTATTGGTACCAATACAGCCACGTGCTAATTTTCCTAGCGTATAAAACTCTTCGGTTAACAGCTGTCCTGTTGAGACAATGGCAAACGAGTCTTTACCGTATTTTTCCTGAATTTCTTTGATTTTTTCCGCTGTGGTATCTAAGGCAGTATCCCAGGTGGTTTTTTCAAAGCTTTCGTAATGTTTCTCTCGAATTAATGGTTCAGTGCCTCGGCCGGGGCTTTCAAATAACTCATGTTCAAGTAAGCCCTTAATGCAGAGTTTACCGCGGTTAACATCTGCGCCAGCATGGCCACGTGAAGTGACAATTCTTTTTTCGTCGTTAAGACCTATTTCAATCGAACAGCCCGTTGAGCAGTAATTACAGGTGGTATATTTCCACTCACTCACTTGTTTACTGGGAATGGAGATCGGCTTTCTTTTTTTGCGTCCAAACAACATCACTGAATCCTAGATAACATTTAAAAATAACAATCTATCTTGATTAAGCAAAAATCAGACCCAGAAAAAATATTTTTTATTTTCTTTAAAATCAATTAGCTAGAGTTGAGCACCTATTCTACATTGAACATTATAGGTGCTCTGGGATCATTTTGGTGCACAAGAAATCGTGCAATTATTGAAACGTTTTTGCTAAGGCTTGCAGCTTAAGTGACTGCTCATTTAATACCAAGATATTTTTAGAAATAACATCTGAGTCAACCAGTGCTTGTGCTAATTCAGAGACGCGTTGCACGTTATTGTTCACCTCTTTGGCAACCACACTTTGCTGCTCAGAGGCTGTTGATACCTGCGTCGTCAAATCGCTAATCGATAACATTTGCTGATAAATTTGCGCCTCTGATGCCTTAGCTTGTTCGCCTGAGTCCAAGCAAACTTCACTCGTTTTAATATTTTCTTCCATTAAAACAGCCATTTCGTTTAACTTTTCCATGATCTGAGACACTGCACCATTGATACCTTCTGAGACAGTATGAGTACGGCCACTTAGCGAACGAACTTCATCTGCCACTACAGCAAATCCGCGACCTTGCTCACCTGCACGAGCCGCTTCAATGGCAGCATTTAATGCCAATAAATTGGTTTGATCAGCGATGCCTTGTATTTCACTCATTTGTGCATTAATTGAATCGGCAATCGATACCAATTCGTTCGCTGAAACATGAGCTTGCGAGACCTTATTTTGTAAGGTAGAGATATGAGTGACAGAATCATCAATCAAGGTTTGCGAGTTTTCACAAGCTTTGTAGACAGTTTCGACACGATCTGAAGTATCCACCACATGCTCACCTACACTACTGATAGTAGATGACATTTGCTCCATTGCTGTAGCAATTTGCGCCGTTTCATGGTTCTGCGCTGCAATGCCTTTGTTGGTTTCTTGAATACCGTGGTTAAGATTATTTACTACCGTGGTAATGGCATTCATCGAGTCTTGCATCCGCCCTAAAATAGTGCGAATACGTGCTTCGTAGAGGCTTTTACGAAACTCCAATACCGATGCAGCGCCGCCGTCGGTATATACCGCTCGACAAATACTGGTGAATTCTTGTTTTTGCTTTGAGACATAACGTGGCAATACGACGAGCTCATCGAACAAGCTAGCGGCTAAAATTAACATTGCAAATAATGTGATCGCCGCACTGACAAAGCCGCCGCTAATAAAAGCGGTGGCTAAAATTGCCACACATGAAAGCGCCGCAACTGATTTTTTAATCAGGTTTATTTTAGCTTCAGCTAAACCCAGTTTGTTTTGGTTAATGGCGTGATAGATGGTTTGCGCTTTTTGTTTAAGGGCATCAGAAGGTTTCACTCTTACCGATTGGTAACCTGTGATGGTACCATTTTCGTAAAGCGGTGTTACATAAGCATTAACCCAATAATAACGCCCATCTTTACAACGGTTTTTTACCACACCTTGCCAATGATTGCCGGCTTGAACTTCTTGCCACAAATCTTTAAAAGCGGCTTTAGGCATATCAGGGTGACGGACTAAATTATGGTTTTTTCCAACTAACTCATCTTGACGATAACCAGCGACTTTACAAAAAACCTCATTGGCGTAAGTGATCACGCCACGTGTATCGGTAATTGAAACTAATTGTTCTGACTCATCAAAAAATACCTCTTCATCAATAATCACTTGATCACGCCTTGCCATTTGGAAATCCCTCAAACTCCTTTATTTTTCAGTTTAGTGTACTTTATTTTTTTTGCTATCTAGAGCCAAATACAAAATAGTAACAAAACGAATTGGCCGCATAAATCGTCGATAATTCCCGATTTAAATCCGTTTACTGATCCCGATCAAATACCCGAGCAATTTAATCAAGTATTATCATGGCAGTTATTTTTTAAATTGATGGAGTTAGTTATGGGTTGTTGTGGCGGATGTGGTGGCGAAGGTCACGAAGCTAAAAAAGAGCAAGAGCAAACTGAAGAGCAAAAAGAAACCTCTGAAGAGTAATTGCGGTCTCATTTCACACCAAGTAATGAAACACAAAAAAACCTGCAATTGCAGGTTTTTTTATGGTTAAAATAAGCAGTTTGCTTATTTTAAGCTTGCGTAGTACGCAGAAATATTTGCTACATCTTCATCAGATAAACCCATAGCCATTGGAGCCATCACTGGGTCTTTACGAGCACCTGATTTAAAATCTTTTAATTGCTTAGCAAGGTAAGCTTCTTTTTGACCCGCTAAGTTAGGGTACATAGGAACAGCAGAAACACCAGCAGCGCCATGACACGCAGCACACACACCTGATTTTGCCTTACCAGCAGCAACATCAGCAGCTATCGCAGGTGAAGCCATCATAACAGTAGCTGTAATAGCTAAAGTAAGTTTTTTCATAAGTCATACTCTCTTTGATGATTAAATTTTTTAGTGAACTAATTCGATTATATGGAAAAAATTTAACATTGTCGTTTAATTTTTTAACATATCGACCATATAACGAATCTATATCAAACTTACTTTTAGTATTGTATTAAGTGATATTGACGTCAATTTATCATTAAAAAAGAGCATAACCTTAACGGCAATGCTCTTTTTAGTTTCATCATATTATTGTAAGTAATACTTACTCACCTGGGTAATACCATACTGGTGAGCCCCAAGCGCGTTCTTGAACAGTCACTGGCACACCTTCCATTAAAGGCTTATTCGCTCTAACAGCATCGTAAGTTGTCCAACGCGGTGTTGGAATTTCAATCGCTCGCACGTAGTAAACCGCTGAATCATTTGGATCAAACTCAGGGTCAACCCAAGAGGTTAATAATTCTGAAGAACCAATGTCGTTGGTATAGGTTGCTGTGGTTGCATCGACAGTATTGCCTACTGCGGGCACGTTACCTTGGGCATCTATGGTGCGGTCGCCAGACCAAGCAACATTAAAGACTTTTTCTTTAATCGTACCATCATCAAGCAGACTTGATTTAACCACTTGCAAACGATCTAAGTTTGCACCATTGGCATCTTTTAACGCCCAAATGTTAAACACTAATGGGCCATTTTCTTTACCATTAAAGTTAGTGCCCATTGGGTGGCCTTTAGCAAGACCTTGCTCGACAAACTCTTTATAATCTTTTGGATTTTTAGGTAAATCGAAGCCAGCAAACATTCTTAGTTTCATGCGGCTACCACTGGTGGCGTAAGTTTCTTTACGCTTCATGCCGTCCCAAATTGCACCACGGGTATTTGATTCAGCCCAAACCCCAGTAATTGCACCTGGATTCACATCTTTACCTGAGATCCAGCCACCAACAACTTCGTTGCGACGTCTATCAACTGTGCCGTCTGCTTCACCATGACTACCATTGATAAAGTTGCTTTCATCAACATTACCTGGTGTGCCATTGTGCGTATCTGTACCGCCAACAAAACCAAATTCAAATGGGTTTGTCCCTAACGCTTCTTTGTGTTTAAGACCTTGGGCAATACCGTCGCGAACAAAGTTATTTTTAGTGTAAGTACGTTTTGAGTAGTTTTGAATTGAGTCAGCATTTTCAAAATCGGCAAATTCATCTGAGGTCCAAAAAGACGCATGCACTTCAGAATTACCTTTTACTTGCATCATTTCAATTGCAGGTTCAAAACGATTTCTTAATTCAGCATACTCTGGCGTTAATGGATTGCCTTTTGAGTCGACACTGGCAAACATCATTTGTTTACTGGCATTTGAGTTATGGGCAATAGCAAAAACATCCATACCTTGCTCTTCAAGTGTTGCTAACCAATCCCATAAAGCTTCTTCACGATTAATTTCAATGTAACTCATTGGCAGTTCGGGCACATTTGAGTCGCGGAAGAAAATATTACGGTGTAAGTTGCCACCTTTTGATGCACAACTCCACTCATAGGCAGGAATAGTCGTGAACGTACCTGGATCGTTATGCTTGTCAGCCGTATCAACCATCATTTTCCACGCAGTTTTTACCGTGTCTTCACCTGGAAATAAGAATGAACGTTGTGGAATAGGCGAGCGGTTATTAGCAATAAAATTCTTTAAGAACCAATGCTCTCTTTCTTGATAAGTTTCTAAACCAATGAACTCTTGCATTTCTTTGGTATTGTGGCCGGGCGAGTCTTGATGTTGTGCAGCATAAAGCTCGCCAATGTATTCCGCATGATCTGTTAAGGCAACAAAATCTAAAGGTTCGGTAATTTTGAACGGTTTGCCTGCCATTTCAATGGTTTCACCTTTGGCAAAACTATAGGCACCTTCATGATCAAGGGCATAACCACCTAAATACGCGTCTAATGAATAAGATGTATGAACGTGAGTATCGCCAAAGTAGACATCTTTTTGAGGATTTACAGCGAATTTAACCGCACTTTTTGCAATTTTAGCTTGTTCTTTTGTCGGGTTAACTTTTGCTGAAGTTTCAACGTCAGAGTTACAAGCACTTAGAGCAAAAGCTAGTACCATAGCTATCGCTACAGGAGAAAATTTTTTATTCACTTTCATACGATTACCTATTTAGAGTATTCTTTAATCAATCATTAATTTGTGCTGATCTCTGCATTATAGATTAGTGTGTAGTTCACAATATTAGGCGACTAACCATACTTACCATTAATTAACCAGCGACTGTAAATGTAGCCCAATAGATGTTAGAAATATGTTAATTTTAAGTTAACAGAAAGATCTTAATGGTATTCATAGTAAGCTATATTAAAAAGCACATCTAAGATTGAAACATCGAAACTTCGCTTGGCTTTGCTGGCGTTTCTTTATCTTGCTAAAGTAACGAGCGTATATTATGTCAGCATGAACTGAGTGTTATTTGCAATGAAGCTAACGACCATTGTCTCCATCTTCTACAAATGTTTTAGCACTTTTGTGATCATGTTATTAATACCCCCGACCGCTTTCGCCGACATTCAAGCACCAAAGGCAAGTTTCAGCTTTTCTCAGCGAGCATTTACAAGCGATGCTAATCCTGCCTTTGCAGCATTAGTCGTCAGCAGAAAAGATCCTCATGTTGTCACTGGCGGTATGCTCAACTTAGGTATTGCGCTTGAATATGGAAAGTTGGATGAAATATTTGAACTGTATAACGACCTGTCAAATGGCTTTGAACCGTCCGATCCTGACATTGGTGCCTTCCTAGTGCCCGTTTAGGTTTTAGCCGTAACTTAGCCGGTACTAAGCAATGTTATCTAACTGGGGGCGTGACCTTAGGTGTGCAATTTGACTATTAATCCCCTTTAGCCGGCTGAATTATTTATACCAAATTTTAACGATATCAAAATACTTGTCACCGTCAGGGGTTTTCACCATCACCTCGTCATCAACCGCCTTACCTAACAAGGCACGAGCCATGGGAGAATCGATACTAATTTCACCTTTTTTAACATCCCATTCATCTGGGCCAACTAAGCGATAAGTTACCTCTCGATCTTGCTCATTTACAAGCGTCACCCAAGCACCAAAAAATACTTTGCCTTCTTGCCTTGGATCGTAATAGACGATATTTAAATCTTCCACTCGTTTTACTAAAAAGCGCACCCGACGATCAATTTCCCGCAGTCTTCTCTTCCCATAAATGTACTCAGCGTTCTCACTACGATCACCTTGAGCTGCGGCCTCTGATACCGACCGAGTAATACGAGGACGCTCTTCTTTCCATAAATACTTTAATTCTTGATCAAGGCGGTCCCAACCTTCACGCGTAATATAGTTGGATTTTTTCATACGACACTTTTCTCTAATAACATTCAATAAGAACCATTATTGTAATTAACATAAAATTTACAAAACATTTAGCTAAGTCATTTTAATCTGGCTATTTTTTCACTATTTATTGATTTGAAAACAGTCATTTTTTAAATAAGTAAACTATATTGATAATAATGACCATGTTACACCTGTTATTCAAATAAAGGATTATGAATCAGCAGGGGTAAGTACTATACGTATGCACAAACAGGAGTTCATCATGAATCTACGCAATATCAAAATAAAATCTCGTTTGCAGTTAATTTTGATTATCGCTCTGTTGTCATTCCTAATTTTTATTTCCTTGATGCTGACCCAATTTAAGTCAACCTTACTGACACAAAAATACAATACCACTCAAAGTGTGGTCGATACTGCATATAGCGTTATCACCCATTTCAACGACTTAGAAAAAAGCGGCGAATTATCAACAGAGCAAGCACAAAAACTCGCAAAAGAATCGATTAAAGCAATGCGTTACCAAACCAATGACTATTTTTGGATAAATGATTATTCCGCCACTATGGTAATGCATCCGATTAAACCTGCACTCAATGGTAAAGACTTGTCAGGCCTTGCCGATCCAAACGGTTTCTTACTGTTTACCGAATTTGTGAACACGGTTAAAGCCGAAGGCGCAGGCTTTGTTCCTTACTTATGGCCAAAACCGGGCTTTGACGACCCTGTTGAAAAAATATCGTATGTAAAAGGGTTTAAAGAATGGGGCTGGATTGTTGGCTCTGGTATTTACCTTGACGATGTTTCAGCTGAATTTTCAAGCGTCGCGCTACTGGCCGGGTCAATCGGCGGCGGGCTATTTATCTTAATGGTTGTGCTCACCCTATTTATTCAGCGCTCTATTCTTACGCCATTAAATGAGACCGTTTCGGTAATGGAAGATATTGCCCAAGGTGAAGGCGATTTAACCCAGCGTTTGAATGTTAAAGGACGAGACGAACTTACTGAGTTAACCACGCACTTTAATAGCTTTTCAGAAAAAATTTCTACCCTCATAGTTAATGCGCATATTAATGCCGATAAAGTTAAAGATACTGCGGTATCACTTTCAAATATCAACAATGAAGCACAATCGCTAGCAAGCGAACAAAACGGGCAAACCGAGCTGTTAGAAAGTGCAATGGAACAAATGAAGCTGACGATTGATAATATTGCCCAAAGCGCTGATGCAGCAGCACAAGAAACCGAGCAGGGCCGACAACTTGTCTGTGACGGTCAACAGGTTATTAATGTCACCGTTGATGAAATTAAAACCTTGTCAGATACGGTCAATAAAGCGGCAGATTCAATTAAAACGTTAGCGCAAGAAACTGACAATATTGGCAGTGTTTTAGAAGTTATTCGTGGTATTGCCGAACAAACCAATTTATTAGCACTTAATGCCGCAATTGAAGCGGCACGCGCCGGTGAACAAGGCAGAGGTTTCGCCGTGGTTGCTGATGAAGTGCGCACCCTTGCCAGCAGAACGGGGCAATCAACTGAAGAAATCCAAACCATGATTGAAAACTTGCAGCATGGTGCCACGTCGGCGGTATCGGTTATTGAAAGTAGCGCGAAGCAGTCAACCGAAACGACGGAGCATGTTCAGCAAGCCAATGTTGCATTAACCAAAATATCTGAAGTAATTCATCACGTTAGCAGTATGAATTCACAGGTTGCCACAGCCGCAGAGCAGCAAGCATTGTCCGCAGATGAAATTAACAAAAATACCCACAGAATTTCGGCTTTATCGAAACAGTCTTTTGAAGGTATAGAAAACGCAGCAACAAGCTCAGAATCACTAAAAAATATGGGAGAAGAGCTTTCATCGCAACTCAATCAATTTAAAGTGAGTTAACTCAATTTATTTGTTCGCTAATTTGATCGCAATAAAAAGCTTTGTCTATCACTTCAATAGACAAAGCTTTTTTGTTTTAGCACGACATCAACGCAGCATCGTATTTTGATACAATTAATTGATGATAGTCTTTGGTAATTTAGCCATTAAGTCGTATGATTTTACATTAAAAATTTAATTTCTGCTTTAATGGAGCATATCAATGAAAAAATGGACGATACCTTTATTGCTAATGGCAACAGCTGCCTGCCAGCAAGCACCACAGCTGTCAAAAAGCTCTTTGCAATCAAGTGCCAATATTGAAGGTATAGCATTTGTTGAATCGGTTAGTGCACAGGCTGACAAAACCGTTATTCCGTACCAAAAATACGTTTTAGACAACGGCCTTACCGTTATCTTGCACCAAGATCACTCCGATCCGTTAGTGCATGTTGATATTACCTACCATGTCGGCTCTGCTCGTGAAGAAATCGGCAAATCAGGCTTTGCCCACTTTTTTGAACACATGATGTTTCAAGGCTCTGAAAATGTAGACGACGAAGAGCACTTTAAACTAGTCACCGAAGCTGGTGGCACCATGAATGGCACCACCAATACCGATCGCACCAATTATTTTCAAACCGTGCCAGCTAATCAACTTGAAAAAATGTTGTGGTTAGAGTCTGATCGCATGGGCTTTTTAGTTGACGCGGTTACCCAAGAAAAGTTTGAAGTACAACGCGAAACCGTAAAAAACGAACGTGGCCAACGCGTAGACAACCGCCCATACGGTCGACTTAATGAACGCGTTTCTCAAGCCTTATATCCAGAAGGTCACCCGTATTCTTGGCCAGTTATTGGTTACATGGAAGATTTAAACCGCGTTAATGTTAACGACTTAAAAGCGTTTTTCTTACGCTGGTACGGTCCAAACAATGCAACATTAACCATAGGTGGCGATATTAACGTTGAAGAAACGTTAACACTGGTGAATCAATACTTTGGTTCTATTCCACGCGGACCAGCGGTTGATATGCCAGAAAAAGCACCGGTAACACTTGCAAGTGATCGTTATATTTCCATGGAAGATAACGTGCACTTACCGTTAATTTATATGTCGTACCCAACAGTAACTGTACGCCATGAAGATGAAGCGCCACTTGATTTACTATCGACCATTTTAGGCGGTGGCAAAACCTCACTGCTTTATAAAAACCTAGTAAAAAATCAAATCGCTGTGCAAGCTGCAGTGAGCCACCCGTGCGCCGAGCTTGCGTGTACTTTCAACTTATTTGCCCTGCCACACCCAGCATCCGGTAAGTCGTTAGCTGATATTGAACAAGTGATCCGCGACAGTTTAATTGAATTTGAACAACGCGGCGTAGAAGACGATGATTTAACCAAAGCAAAAGCGCAAATGGAAGCTGGGTTTGTTTTTGGCTTGCAAAGTGTGTCAGGCAAAGTCAGCCAACTTGCTGCTAACGAAACTTTTACCGGCAATCCCAATTACATTGAAGAAGACATTGCGCGTTATGCCAACGTAACAAAAGCCGATGTATTACGTGTTTATAAAGAATACATCAAAGACAAGTCAGCGGTTATTATGAGCGTTGTGCCAAATGGCAAACCCGAGCTGGTTGCAAAAAAAGATAATTTCATTCCAGCTAAGCGCACTATTCCAACCGATGCGCAAACAACCTCTAACGATTTAAACGTGCGTAAAGCCGTTGATAATTTTGACCGCAGCATTATGCCAACCGCCGGTAAAAACAAAGCGGTTGATGTGCCAACCATGTGGACTAAAAGTTATGACAATGGCATTGAGTTATTGGCTACCCATAGCCTAGAAACGCCAACGACTAGCTTGCTTATTAAAATTCCTGCCGGCCACTATTTCGAAGATAAAGCCAAAGCAGGAAGTGCCGCTTTACTTGCATCTATGCTGAACGAATCAACTCAACAACGTAGTGCTGAAGAAATGAGTAAAGCGCTGCAAATGTTAGGCAGTTCAGTGAGCATTTATGCTGGCAATAAATACTTAAATGTCAGCATTAATACCTTAACCAAACATTTAGATGAGACTATCGCACTGACGTTAGAGAAGTTGATGCAACCAGCATTTAACGCCAGTGAATTTGATCGCATTAAAAATAATGCCATTCAAAATGTGATTAACAGCAAGAAAAATGCAGGTTATTTAGCGTCTCGCGCTTACCGCGAGTTATTACACACCGACAATATCGCGAGCACTCCGGTTAATGGTACACAGGCGTCTATTGAAAGCATCAAGCTAACGGATATTAAGTCTTTCTATCAACAACATGTTAAACCTGACCAAAGTAAAATAATTGCCGTATCAAATTTAGATGAAACGCAATTAAGCGCAGGATTGAACGTATTAAGCAGCCTTAAAGGCTCAGGTCCAACATTAGATCTTAGCTTACCAATGGCTGACAGTGAAAAAGGCGTTATCTACCTAGTACACAAAGACAACGCCGCGCAATCTGCAATTCGAATTGGTAAGCGTTCACTTACTTACGATACTACTGGTGAATACTACCAAGCACGCTTAATGAATTTCCCACTTGGTGGCGCGTTTAATTCACGCATTAACCTAAATTTACGTGAAGATAAGGGTTATACCTATGGCGCACGTTCTGGTTTTAATGGCGATCAGTTATCAGGCTCGTTTACCGCAAGTGCAGAAGTTCGTGCAGACGCTACCGACAAATCAATTGTTGAATTTGTTAACGAAATAAAAGCATTTCATACCAACGGCATTACCGATGAAGAACTAAGCTTTATGCGTAATGCGATTAATCAAAAAGATGCATTAAAGTATGAAACACCTCGAGCAAAGTTAAGCTTTTTAGCGAAAATTTTAGAGTACAACTTAACGCCAGATTTTGTGAAGCAACAAGCCGATGTCGTGCGCAACATTAGTAAGGCAGAAATAAATGCCTTAGCGAAAAAGCACTTAAACCTTGATGATATGCTAATGGTTGTTGTTGGTAATGCCCCCGTATTAAAGCCACAACTAGAAGCCTTAGGTTACAAGGTTATCGACTATAAAATTTAACCTAGTGTTTTAATTACCCCTCCTGGTCAACCACCTTGTCTTATTCAAGGTGGTTTTCACCGTTCTTTTATCTACTTTATTGTTCTAGCGCATAAAACAGTTCATTTTTTATTAGACTTTTAGCGTAATGACATACACTTAATCAGCTGCTATTATTTTTTTTAATGGATAATAATAAAATTAATAAACCTAAAAACGTCTTAAAAACAGTTACGTAGGTTGCGCAAGAAGGAATTAAGGTATGGCGAGTACGCTAAGTCAAAATATTTTAAAGGTTATTGCATCTTCGGCAGTGATTTCCATTGGTGCCTACATTTCAATCACCTATCTGCAATCAATTGTTTTACAAATAGTGTTAATTCTTTTATTAGCCATTATTTGCTTGGTTTACATTATAATTTTCAGTCAAGCAAGTATTAACGACGATAAAGACAACAGCAAACAAACCTCCACTGACAGCCCTATCGAACAAAAAATTACCGCGGTTGCCCAAGCGATCAACAGCTCAGCCAGTGAACTGGCGATCAATTCCGCTGAAGTAAGCTTTTTCTTAGAAAAACTCTCTCAGGCAATTGAAAAATCGAGTAAAGACGTCGACCTACTCGCCATTTCAGCAGAGCAAATGTCAAATCAGTCACAAGAAATTAACGGCAATGCATCTTTAGCAGCCGAACAAGCTAATCAAGCCATGTCGGCAAGCACGCAAGGAGCTGAAAAGCTTAACAGCAATATAAGTATTGTTACGCAACTCAATAATGACGTTAATAGTGCCGCTGAAAAAATTCAAATTTTGGAGAAAAAAGCCTCTGAGATTCAAAATATCACCGACGTGATCAATGCCATTTCCGATCAAACCAACCTACTTGCACTTAATGCCGCTATTGAAGCAGCACGCGCAGGCGAGCAAGGAAGAGGTTTTGCCGTAGTCGCAGACGAAGTGCGCGCATTAGCGGGTAAAACGGCAGAAGCGACTAATCAAATTGGCGATATGTTAAAAGAAATTAGCCAAGAAACTATCGAAACAACGTCGGTAATGAATAATGTCGTCGAACAAACACAAAGCACAGTTACGACGATGAATGAGTTATCTGAAGCCTTTACTGAAATTAATCAGTTAATGACCAATACCAATGAAGCTAGTGGCCATATTAGCGACGCGTTAAACGAACACGACAGCACGTCTACCGAAATATCAAACGCAATTGGCAGCTTACATGATTTTTTAATCAACAAAAGTCGAGAAACACAATCGGTATCTGAACAAGCAACTCAGCTTTCGAAAAGCACCGAGACAATTTTTGTTGAGTTGTCAGAATTTGATCACGGCTCATTTATCGAAAAAATTTGTTTAGCTGCGCAACAAGCAGCTGTTGATGTTGGCGCATTATTTGAACAAGCAATAAAAGATGGAAAAGTTAGCCAACAGGCATTATTTAATTTCACTTACAAAGAAATAGCCAATACTAACCCAGTTAAATTTAGCTCCAGTTTTGACAGCTTTACCGATCAACATTTACCGGCGATTCAAGAGCCACTATTAGTTGATTACAAAGAAATGATTTACGCAGGTGCCGTCGATATTAATGGTTATTTCCCAACCCATAATAAGTGCTTTAGTCAGCCACTAACCGGCGACTACAATACCGATATGGTGCATAACCGTACCAAGCGCTTATTTAACGACCCTACCGGCATACGTTGTGGTCAGCATACGCAAAAGTTTTTACTGCAAACCTATAAACGCGATACCGGTGAAATTATGCATGATGTTTCAGCACCAATTATGGTGAACGGTAAACATTGGGGCGGTTTTAGAATTGGTTTTAAAGCGGCGACTTAATCGATGCTAATCTGTGTCATTAATAGTAAATACTAACGCTGAGAAATTAACGACAAACACATATTTAAATGTTGTACGTAATAGCTAAAGTGCTGAAATTCCTCATCGCTAATACTTCGGGTGTGCTCAAAAAACTGACCAACAATGATGCCAATCACCTTATTATTCACCTTCACTGGCGCCATACAAACTGTACTACCCGCAAGCCACTGACTAACGGCCTTTGACATATAATTTCGCCACTGCAATTCTTTATAGTCATTAATGACCACAGCCTTAGCTGATTTGAGTACATACGACAAAATATTTTGGCTTTCGCTAATATTTATCGCCATTTTGGTGTGATCAGTTTGCCCAAGGTTATTAAGCGCAAAGCGTACTTTTACCTGAGACTTATCAGCAGTCGGCATCATAAACAAGGTGCGATCAAACGTGAGTGATTGCACCATGGCTTTCATTGCCAACTGTAAATAATCATTAAAATCATGACTTGTTTGGGTTAATTGCGTTAACTGCATCAAGGCATTTAGCTGTACTTTTTCAGGAGAAAGTACCTCAACGTGTTCATGTTGTTTTTGGCGAGAAAACGCTGTAATAGTTGGTAAAGGTTTAATAAGGTCGGTTAATGCTTCAGCCCCGTATGATGACAACAGTTCCACTGCAGACTGGCGAGTATGTTCTATTCTTTTGCGAAGCCTGCCAACGTCTATGCCTTTTATTTGACTAATTTGCGTTAATACTTGATTAAACTCTTCAGCCGTTTCAGGTGGTTGATCTATGTAGCAACTGAGCTTATCTGCCAAAGCAATTATTTGCATTTCAACCGCTCGAGATTCGGGATGATCTAGTGATTTCTCTAATAAATTACCTAAATTCCAAACACGGGCTAAACCAGTACTTAATTGAGAAAACTGGGTGCCAATAATGGCTTGGCAGTGCTGATCAAAATCGTCGGCTTTGGTATATTCAATAAGCTCGTCAGCCGCTTCACCAGCTGAACTCCAAAAAGCCGTTTCACCAATACGATAAAGCATCGCCGCTAAATAAACTTCTTCTTGGGTTTGCTCGTCATGCTCTGGCACCATCATACGCGCGAGTAAACCCGCATAAAATGAATTGGCCATTAATTGGGTGATCCTCGCGACCACATCAGGCGCTAAATCTTCGTTACTAAGTAAGCCATCGATTAGCTTTGAGGTTAAGCAAATATTCTTAACCGAATGAATGCCCAAAACGACAGTCGCTCTCGAAACTGTGGTCACTTTATTGTGACCAATATGGGCAATGTTATTGGCAATTTTTAACAAGCATGAAGAAAGGGCTTGGTCGTGCAATATGGCTTGGCTAAGTTTTGGCAAAGACGAAACATCATCATTAGAAAAACTGTCTAGTAAACGGGCAGTAGATGTTATTGCAGGTAACTCTTGTTGAGCAATAAAGTCAATCCATTGTGATGTTGTTTTTTTAAATGTCTTTTTCATTAAACCAACAGTGCTTTACCAACAGTACCTTCAATTTAGCACAGTTTATTTAAATGTTGTGAGATTAACGCCTTAAAGTCTACGTTGCACAATAAAATGCTGAAAATAACAATACGCCACATACCCCACCATGCCCGTGGCAATCACTAATTCAATATCAGCAAGCCAGTAAATTTGTGCGCTGTATTCAAGCTTAATATCCCAAGCGACAAACTGCTGATAAACTTTAAATAAAGCCAATGCACTGATCACCATAGGAAAAGTAAAGGCGGCATACGCGGGGCTAAAGGGTAAGCGTAATAATTTTATAAACGACAAGTAAATTAAGCCGGTCATCAATACTGCAATGCCAAGCAATAAGGCAACCACCAAAGGTGAAGGCTGGTTATAAACGGTTAAATAACCCGCCAATGATAAGCTCGCTGGCGCCGCTAAAATGGCCAAAGTAGGTTTGGCTGGGTCGGCAATTTCACCGTGAAAAATAATGCGATATAACATCATCGGAAACATCACTAAGAAGCAGCCAATGCCAAACCATAAAATCACTTTTGCTAAAGCTAAATACTCAAGTGAAGGAAAGGTATTGGCAGCAACAATAATACCAATAGGCGGAATGAACCAGCTTGGCACCATATGGCTTAGCTGAAAATCTTTAGCGCGATGATAAATAAATACCGTTAAAAAGCTCAAATGCAACACAATGGCAACTAGCCATAATGCTTCTCCAAACAGACTGAAAAAGTCATGCACACTTACCGAAACCACCATCAGTGCCATGGCAAAAGTTGGTGTTACACTGCCCACTACCGGGTGGCGTAAATCATCTGCCAGCAATTGACCATGCGCAATAAATTTAGCCGATAAAATTAATAGCAACATCGCAGCCACCGCTGCGCCAAGATACTGCACCCACAAAATATTAGGAAAGGCATATTGCCAGCACAAGCCCAAACTCGAAATGCCCAACGCAAGACCTGCCATCGGCGTGGGAGCAATCGCTAATTTTTTAATAGTGTCAGTTAACATTTTTTCACCTGAACAATTTATCTGACCTTATTGTAAAAAAGCCCAATCGAACATAAAATCTAAATAAATCTAACGATATGTTTAGATAAACTAAACACTGTGAGCATTAATGAATATTACCCTGCAGCAAATTCGGGTATTTTGCACCTTGGCACGTACTCAAAATTTAACCCAAGCGGCGCAATTACTGTTTTTAAGCAAAGGCGCGGTTTCACAAGCTTTAGGGCAGTTAGAACAACGCTTAGATACCCAGCTGTTTGATCGTGTGCATGCCAAACTAAAACTCAATAGCCAAGGACAATTGTTATTAACAAAAGCCGATGAGCTACTTGCCCGCGCACAAGAAATTGATAGCTTGTTTAGCTCGACGGAACAAAACCAAGGGCAAATACACTTGGGCGCTAGTCAAACCATCGGCAACTATTTATTACCGCAAATACTGGCCAAACCTTGGTTTAATGCGCAACAAGCCACTAAAGTGCGAGTGATAAATACGCAAACCTTGTGTCAGATGGTACTTAATTTTGAATTAGACTTAGCGCTGATTGAAGGACAAAATACCTCGCCCGAATTACAGGCCATTCCTTGGCTGCAAGATGAAATGATATTGGTGGCGGCGCCTGATCATCCCTTAGCCAAGCAGCAAACCTTGCCACTTTCAGCACTGAATCATCAGCACTGGATACTGCGCGAACCAAACTCTGGCAGCCGGGAAAATTTTGAGCGTAACATTCGCCCAGCAATTGAACACCTCAACGGCATTATTGAATTAAGTTCTTTAGAGTCGGTGCTGTTAACGGTTGAGCAAGGCTTAGGCATTAGTTTTATTTCAAACATTGCCGCCAAAGAAAAATTAGCCACAGGCAAGCTAGTGCAATTGCCAGTGCAGCAAACATTTACTCGCCAGCTTTATTTGCTAGTGCACAAAAAGAAATACCTTACTGGCCGCTTACTTGATATTTTTCAAGGGCTGCAAGCGATGAAAATAAGCCAGTAAATAACAATTTTCGACTCAAGTTGCGCTACAAAAAAATACATTTTGTTGGCGCACTTGGTGTTAATTTGCTGACAAAATCATCAACGAATATTAACCCTTTTACCAGCGGTTATCTTTCAAGTAAGGAAATTTTATGTTTAAAAAACTGATGGCAGTCGCTTTATTTTTTGGCTGTATGGTAACGGCTCAAGCACAACCCTACACCGCTGGCAAGCACTACAAAGTGCTTAACGAACCTGTAACAAGTAGCCCAGAAGTACGTGAATATTATTCTTTTTACTGCCCTGCTTGTAAGAGCTTTAACGGCATTTTACCCGAACTTATGGCAGATTTAGCCGACGATGTTACGCTTAACACTGTGCATATTGATTTTATGGGTAGCGCAAGCAAAGACATCCAGTTTATGCTATCAAAGGCGACTTTAGCGGCGAAAGAGCAAAACATCGAAGAGGCTTTTAAGCTGGCAATGTTTAACTACATTCAAAAAGATCGTGCCCAAATAGACAGCATTACCGATGTGCGCAATGTGTTTGTTTTAGCTGGCGGTGATAGTGAAGCTTTTATGAAAAGCATGAAAAGCTTTACCACTAACAGCCATGCAAAACGTTTAAAAAAGCAACAAGACAAACTTGTGCAACAGCGCGCAATGTTGGGTGTACCCACCTTTGTTGTTAATGGTAAATACGTGGTCAATGCACAAGCATTAGATAAAAACGATTTTATTAATGACTATAAAAATATTTTAAAATATTTAACACAATTAAAAGATTAATTGATGAGATGACGGCATTTATTTAGACACGTTCAGTCGATAAAAGCTGAATGAATAAGGCCGCTAACCTGGGTTTAGCGGCCTTTTTGTTATCCATTAATTAATAATAAACGATTAGGTATTTTCAGCACTATACGCCTTAATAAAACCCGTTAATAAGGCAAATTGTGCAAAATAATAGGTGATCATAATAGCAAAACTTGCCTCGGGTATTGTCATATAAAACTTATCAAAACCAAGCAACGAATCTGATAAAACAAAACTTAACCCACCCAGCATTAACCAGCCATTAGACTTTTCACTAAACACCGTTGCCAGCGCCATTAACAGCAGTATGCTCATGTAAGCAATAACAGGAACAAGAAGCTCACCTAAGCCCGGTACTAGTAGGGTTAGCATCACTGAACCAACCGCTACATAGCCTATTAGTCCGCCATAATTTTTAGCTTGGTGAAACGATTTGAGATAAGGCGATAAACTCGCCAAATAAAACAGGTGGGCAATAAAAAAGGCACCTAAGCCAAAAGTGAACCAATTATCGCGATCATAATCGAGAATAAAATCTCCGAAGGCGGAAAACACTAAACCAGCAATGAAAAACTTACCCGCAAGCCCGCCATTTTTTAATGCCTGCCAAGCAACGCCAATTAATAACAGCATGGGCAGTATTTTAACTGCCCAACTGAGCGAATAAGGTTTGATAAGCGTTGAAAGTACAAAGGTAGCTGCCAGCATGGTAAATAACAAAATGGTGTTTTTATTCAAAAAGTATTCCCCTCAACAGGTTAATCACGCCCTGATAATGTTAGTCAGCAAAAGGTAATTGTTTGATCTGTGCTTTTAAATTTTCACGCATTAATTGATGCTGTTTTTCGTTCAAAAAACGGCGGTGATAAACCATGGTATAGGTTAAATCGCGTAAAGGAATTGGGCTGTCTAAAACTTGTAAATTTAATTTTTTTTGCCAGTATCGACAAAACGATTCAGAAACTATAGCCAAGCTATTACTACTAGCAACATGCATTACTAAGCCTGAAAGTGAATTGGCAACCACATCAACTTTACGCTCTTTTACCGCAACCAACGAACCGTATTCAAAGCCTGATAAATCATCCCACTTTATTCGGTGAACTATGTGTGATTCTTGATAAAACACTTCTTCATTAAGCGCTCCCTTTATTCGAGGGTGGTTTTCTCGACAAATAACCATGCCTTTTTCTCGAAACAACTCTTCAAAAATTAAGCCGGTGTCTTTGATAGTTAACGTGCTAATCCCCAGATCAACTTTTTGCTGTCGAATGTCTTGTATTAAGTCGTATTGGTTCGCCGGCGGCTCTTGATAAATAATATTCTTGTTGCGATTAATTAAGTACAAAAAAGGCTCGGCAAGATACACAGTAAATCTATTTTGCGCAAGCATAGCATTGTCTATTTCATCCATAATATACATAAAACGTGTTGCTAACTGATCAGCATGTGCGGTTGGCTCTATGGTACGACCGCTTTTAATAAATAATGGAAAATTCAGCTTATTTGATAATCTTTTCATTGATGCACTGACCGCTTGTTGGCTTACATTTAATTGCCTCGCCGCTTGCGTATACGATTTACATTTATGCACCTGTAAGAAAGTGCGGATAATGTTTAAGTCAAAATTCATGTTTCTTTAATTCACAACATTAAGGTTGTGGAATAAACAATATACCCACCATTTATTCCAATTATTTCTTTCATTATTATTTATAAACAGTAATTGCACAACGCATTGTTGTTTGTTTGGTTAAAGCCTAAATAAGAAATTATTCTTTTAAATTAAAAAATAAAACAACAATGTTGGTGTGCATATTTGTAGCAAAATGTTTTTAACGCCGTGTAAGGAAAGTGGTTGCTTCTACTATAAGTAAGCGGCTTCCTTATAGTAAAATTTGTCCATTTAAAGAGAAAAAACATGAAACTTAAAAAACTCAATGCCTTAATCATGCTGGCCATGATCGGCCACAGCGGCTTGGCATTAGCCAAAGAAAAAGCCGTTGAATATTCACCAAATGTTAATCCTGAGCACGCACAAGATGTATTCTTTGGCGATACTCACCTACACACCAGTTATTCAACTGATGCCGGTTTAGTTGGCAATACCTTAGGCCCTGAAGAAGCATACCAATTAGCGCGCGGTGAAGAAGTTAAAGCGAGTAACGGTGCGAGTGCAAAATTAGCTAAACCTTTAGACTTCTTAGTGGTAGCGGATCACGCAGAAAACTTGGGTTTAGCGATTTTCATCGAAGAAAAAAATCCAGAATTTCTAGCTAACCCTTGGGGGCAAAAAATTTATGAAGCCTCACAAAAAGGTGGCGTTGAAGGCGCAACTGAAACGTATATGATGTGGCAAGCGGTTTTAAATAAGCTAGACGATCCACTTAAAAATGAAAAAGGCTTAGCGACCAGTATTTGGAAGCGCTCAACCGCAGCGGCTGAAAAATATAATGATCCGGGTGTTTTCACAGCATTAATCGGTTACGAATGGACATTGCAAGAGCGCGGAAATAACTTACACCGTAATATTATTTTCCGTGGCGGCAAAGAGCAAGCCGACCAAATTACACCGCTTTCTCAATACGATGCACAAGATCCTGAGCAATTATGGGATTGGATGGAAGCCTACGAAAATAAAACCGGTGACCAAGTATTAGCAATTCCACATAACGGTAACTTATCTAACGGCCTAATGTTTGACGACACGACCCTGCGCTCGAAGAAAAACCTAGATGTTGCTTATGCAAAACGCCGTATGAAATGGGAACCTTTATACGAAGTCACTCAAATGAAAGGTGATGGCGAAGCGCATCCATATTTATCGCCAGACGATCAGTTTGCTGATTTTGAAACCTTCGACAAAGGTAGTTTTGGCCCTGAACCAAAAAAGAAAGAAATGCTGCGTAATGAATACGCACGTGAAGCGTATAAGCGTGGTTTAGAATACCAAGAAAAAATGGGTGAGAACCCGTTTAAATTTGGCATGATCGGTTCAACTGACTCGCACACCAGTGTACCTTCAGCTGAAGAAGATAACTACTTTGGTAAAGTAAGTTTACTTGAGCCAAGCGATCACCCAATTCGTTTTGAAGAAGAAATTAGCGGTCGTCCTGCACCAGAACATGCTAAAACCTACGCTTCACAAATTTCTGCCTCAGGTTTAGCCGCTGTTTGGGCAAAAGATAATACGCGTGAGTCGCTTTGGGATGCGATGATGAACAAAGAAACTTATGCAACTACAGGTAGCAGAATGCGCGTGCGTGTATTTGCGGGTACTGAATTTACCGAAAGCGATTTAGCCCGCTCAGATTTTGCTGACAATGGTTACGCTAAAGGTGTTCCTATGGGTGGCGACTTATCACACAGTGATGTTGCACCTTCTTTACTAATTAAAGCATTAAAAGACCCTGATGGTGCAAATCTTGACCGTGTACAAGTGGTTAAAGGTTGGTACGACAGCGCAGGCAACAAACAAGAACGTGTATTTGATGTCGCCGTTTCTGATGATCGTGAAATTGTAAATGGCTACTGTAAAACACCTGTGGGCAACACAGTAAATGTTGAACGTTCAACGTATGTTAACAGCATAGGTAACAACGCATTTGACGTATACTGGCAAGATCCTGAGTTCAAAGCCGATGAACACGCTTTCTATTATGTACGCGTATTAGAAATTCCAACACCACGTTGGACAACTCGCGATGCACACATTTTTGAGAAGGTGCAATTGCCTGATAACGTTCCTACCACCATTCAAGAGCGTGCCTACACCACACCAATTTGGTATACACCAAACTAAGATGTGCTAGGCAACGGATATAAAAAAAGTCGATGAGTGTTATGCTCATCGACTTTTTTGTTGTTTAGATGTATTAGTTTAGATGTATTAGTTTAGAAAATATTAATTAGTGCCACTAAAAGCTAATATCGTGCTGCAATCTTACTCGCGTATCATCAGCAGCATTAGTCACCCCAAAAACATCAGTTTCTTGTACTTCATAACGACCAATATCAAAGGTGATCTTGTTACGATGACCACTAAAATACCAATTTGCACCAAGAGTGATTTCATTAAGCTGGTTGTGGTCGATATTGGTATCAGGGTCAACTTGCGCATATCTGGCGGTTAGCTGTAAGTTCTTAGCAACACCTTGCAGCCATGCATGCGGATGCACACCCACTTGCGCCATTGCGCCACGCATTTCAACCTTATCGCCACCGGTATAATTTTGGTAATAATCACTCAAGGTATTATATTGATCGGTGATGGTTTTTTGATGATATTCAACATCAACCGACATGCCTTTATATTGATAGCGCCCTTCCAATAACCATTGTGATATTTTAAAGCCATCATCTTGCTGATGAAGGTCAAAGTTCTGCAATGAACCACCGCCGCTAGAGCTAAATTTGGTGTAACGGCTGGTATTGGTAGAAAACGCATACGCTAAGTGCGCGGCAGGTTTTTCTCGGTAAGATAAATCACCCATTGCCGATTTAAGCGATTCGCCAAAAATATTCCATTGATAACGACCGCCAATCATTAAATCGCTGTTTTCATTGCCACCTTCACGGCCGGTGCCATTAAAAACATCTAACCAGTAATTAAAGTCGTACCATTGTTTTTTACCCACGCGCCCGAGCAGTGAAACCCCTTGCTGGCGATCCACGGTAAAGTAATCATTAACCATTGAACGATCAACCATCATTTGGTCTTTCGAAGAAGCAACACGCTCTAAACTATAGTGCGCTTTCATGCGGCCAAAACGAAATTGCAATTCATCAGAATGTTTAAGCGTTAGTCTAAAGTCAAGTAAACGACTGGCTTCGGTATCATACTCAAACTTCAGTTTTACCCAAGGCTTTAACACATGGCCACCGGCTTTAATCCGGCTGCGATTCACTTCAAAATTAGTCGCATCAGCACCGGTTAACCCGCTAATACTACTAGGGTTATTATCAAAGGGGGAACTGACACGTGTTTGCACACGCATTTCAACTTTTAAATGAGTATTGCCATCTGCTGTCACTATATTGGTTAAGCCATCGTAATAAACGTCAACATCACTTTTCTCTGCTGATATTGCCGAAAACGGCATACTTAACGCTGCTGCCGCCATTAAGTATTGCGTGGTTTTTGAATATTTCATTAATTGGTTTCTTGTTAACTCATATTAACTAACGGCTGAAATCATTTTACTTCAACGTCATTAGTTCCGACTGGAAACATGATTATAAACCATGTTCTATAGTTTATGCCGCATAGAAAAGCTTTTGTAACAATTTCGAGAGCTTATGTGTCATTATGTTACATAATTGTTATTAAGGTTGTTTTCGTTTTTTTGTATAGTAGCTCACGAAGCCATAACCTTTGGTTTTATTTGATATTTTAGGAGCTTATTAAAGTGAAGTTTTGCCACTTAGTTTTATGTAGTTTAGCGGTCAATTTGAGTGCAAAAGCTGAAAATACTGATACCAACAACCAAACCAATACCCCAAACAATACCCCAACAGAGCATTTCACCATTGAAGGCCGCGGCGTTAACTTAATTGGTGAAGCGGTTTCCGCCTCAGAAGGTTTAGTTGGCCAAGAAGAAATATCAGTAAGGCCACTACTGCGCACCGGCGAAATTTTAGAATTAGTGCCGGGCATGGTGGTTACTCAACACAGCGGCACCGGCAAAGCCAACCAATATTTTTTACGTGGTTTTAACTTAGATCACGGCACCGATTTTTCGACTTATATTGATGATATGCCCATTAATATGCGCAGTCATGGTCATGGCCAAGGTTATACCGATCTCAATTTTATTATTCCTGAAACCATTAAAACCATCAGTTATCAAAAAGGCGCTTATTACGCTGAGGTAGGTGATTTTAGCGGTGCGGGAAATGCCACCATGAAAACCGCAAACAAGGTTGAAAATGGCTTAGTCACATTAACCGCAGGCGAAAATGGTTATGGGCGTATTGCCCTTGTTGACAGTGTCGCTACATCTGACGGTGAATTTCTTTATGGCCTTGAATACAACCAACACGACGGCCCGTGGACGAACATTAACGAAGATTTAGACAAGAAAAACCTCTTGTTAAAATACAGTTCATCAGTATTGGGTGGCGACTATAGCGTAACCTTTATGGGCTACGACAACAGTTGGGACAGCGCTGATCAAATTCCAAGCCGAGCGGTTGAAAATGGCACCATAGATGAATTTGGCTCAATTGATGATACCGTTGGCGGCATTTCAAACCGTTATAGTATCAGTTCAAACTGGTCAAATGATGACATTGAACTTGCTCTTTATGCGGTAAAGTCTGAATTAAATTTATGGTCAAATTTTACCTACTTACTTGATAACCCAATTGATGGCGACCAATTTGAACAAGTTGACGATCGCACAATTTATGGCGGTAAAGCCAATTATCAGCAAAACGGGGCGCTGGCTAACTTGCCAATGAACAATTTATTTGGCGTAGAATTTCGTTATGACGACATTGATGAAGTCGCGCTTTATCAGTCAAAACAGCGCCAGCGTATCGGCGTTACCCGCGCAGATAAAGTCGGCCAATTGAGCACCGGCATTTATTGGCAAAATCAATTAGAGCTCACTGAAAACTTACGCAGCACCATTGGCGTGCGTTACGATTATTTTGATTTTGACGTGCACTCACTCGTTAATGAAAACAGCAATGGTGTCGACCTAACCGCTAATAATGGCAAGGCAAACGACGGCATTGTCTCGGTAAAAGCCAACCTCAGTTATAGCTTGTCTGATGAACTCGAAACCTATGTTTCAATCGGCCAAGCGTTTCATTCAAATGATGCTCGCGGCGTTACCATTAACGTTAGCCCGATTGATGGCACAGCAGCCGATAGCGTTGATGCTTTAGTGGCTTCATTAGGGTATGAATTTGGTATTCGCGGTTTTTGGCAGGAAAAACTCAATGCTTCAGCATCACTATGGTATTTAGAACTCGACAGTGAATTATTATTTGTTGGTGATGCCGGTAATACTGAGCCAAGTCGCAAGTCAGACCGTTATGGCCTTGAGCTAACCGCCTGTTATCACCTCGATGATGTTTGGACTTTAGATTTAGAATACGCCTATACCGATGCCGAATTTACTGATAATTCACCCGACGGTAACTACATTCCCGGTTCGGTTGATCATGTCGTGCAAGCAGGCGTAGTAGCAGAGTTTGATAACGGCTTATTTGGCACGCTGCGCATGCGCTATTTTGGCGAACGCCCGTTAATTGAAGATAACAGCGTAACCTCTGATGCCACCTTTTCAGCGAACTTACGCCTTGGTTATCAATTTAATCAATGGAAAGTAACCGCCGACGTACTCAACTTATTTGATAGTAATGATCACGATATTGATTATTATTATGAATCAAATATTCCTACCGACCCACAATTTGCCGCGGTAAGTGACGTACATTATCACCCGTTAGAACCGAGAAGCGTAAGAGTGTCTTTATCAACTAATTTCTAAGCGTTTTAGATCATCAAAGAGCTAAGCTAACAGCACAAGGTGTTAGCTTATTTCCCTAAAAATTTTTCATCAAGTTATGTCGAGTTATAACTGACATAGCCATTTTCACGACCAGACATTTTCATTAAAAAGAATTTGAAAAAAGATTTTTGTTAAAACTAACGTACTGATTTAAATTAAGTTAATTTATTTATGCCTAATGGCTAACAGCCCGCTATTGTAATAGACGTACTTTGAAACACACCTCGTTACAATTGCTCACATTATATATACAGCTATTACATAGTTAATATTTCCAGTACTCATATAATGTTTTAATAGAGATTTACTATACTCAACTTAGTGTCTCTTTATTTCTCATTTTGATGTTATTGAACCGCATTATTCAATAATTAAGCATTCAAACGTAGAAATTCACACATTTAAAGAAGGTTAACATGAACAAAAAACTACCTATATTTTTAATGGGCATGGCACTTTCGCCACTAGCTCTTAGTGAAGAAGCTCCAACTAATGTTTATTGGGGTGATACCCATTTACATACTTCATTATCTTTTGACTCTTATACATTTGGTTCAAAAGGTACGCCAGAAACAGCCTACCGTTATTCATTAGGCTACCCTGTTATTCACCCAACGTTAGGTTCAGCCACTAAAATTGATGAACCGTTAGATTTCTTGATTATTGCCGATCACGCTGAAACTTTAGGTGCTGTTCAACGTTTACTTGAAGGTGAAGCACCTGAAATTGAAAAAACTAAAATGGGTCAATACATTTTAGATATTGCAGGCGAGCGTACCCAACATGAACTAGACGGTGTTTACAACGCGTTAAACCTTATCGGTTCTGGTATGCCAAACGACTCAGGCTTAACAGGTTTAGACCTAGTTAAAGCGTTGCACGGCGAAAACATTCGTACCGCATGGGACGAAAGCGTTATTATGGCTGACAAATACAATGATCCAGGTAAATTTACTGCGATGATTGGCTGGGAATGGACATCACAACCGGGTGGCGCTAACTTCCACCGTGTTATTTTCACTCCAGATGACAGCACAAAAGCACGTCAATACTTACCATATTCAACCCTTGAAAGTGATGACCCTGAAAAATTATGGGAATTCTTAGCAGCCCAAGAAAAAGCTTCAGATACTGAATTTTTAACCATTCCTCACGGATCAAATATTTCAAACGGCTTAATGTTTGGTTTAAACCGTCGTAACGGTGAACCGATTGACCGCGAATACGCTGAGAAAAAACGTCGCTATGAAACCGCGATAGAAATTACGCAAATTAAAGGTGACAGTGAAGCACATCCAATGTTTTCACCAGAAGATGAGTTTGCTGATTTTGAACCGTATAACTTTTTATCAAGCCCAACTGGCGATACACCAGAACCTCAAAAAGGTGATTACGTTCGTTCAGGTTTCCGTAATGGTTTAGAGCTTGAAGCTAAAATTGGCATGAACCCATACAAGATGGGTATTGCTGCGGGTACTGACAGCCACACGGGTATTCCACAAATTACTGAAGAAGACTTCGGTGGTAAGAGTGGCCATGACTCTAAACCTGCTGATCGTCCAAAACCTTCTGGTATTGGTTCATCTAAAGGTTGGGATATGGGCGCTGCCGGTTTCACTGGTGTATGGGCAAAAGAAAATACCCGTCGTGAAATCTTTGAAGCCTTCCGTCGTCAAGAAGTTTACGCAACCACAGGTCCACGTATTACCTTACGCTTCTTTGGTGGTTTTGACTTAGAAGAAAAGCATGCTGATGCCAAAAACTTTGCTAAGAATGGTTATAAATACGGCGTACCTATGGGTGCTGATTTAGACAAGAGTAAAGCGAAAAAAGGTAAAGCACCTAAGTTTACTATTGCCGCACTTAAAGCAACGAAAGGCGCTAACTTAGACCGCGTACAAATCGTAAAAGGTTGGTTAAATGCTGACGGTACTTCTTCTGAAAAAGTATACGATGTTGCGTTATCTGACGGTCGTACTTCAGGCGAAACCCCTGTAGGTAACACAGTTAATATGGAAACAGGTGAATACACCAATGATATTGGTGATGCAGAGCTTAGAACATTCTGGCAAGACCCTGATTTTGATGCCGACCAAGCTGCATTCTACTACGTACGTGTATTAGAAATTCCGACGCCACGCTATTCTTTATACAATGCCATTGCTTTAGGTATTGACCCAGCAGAAACGGGTCGTGACGCAGTTATTCAAGAACGTGCTTACAGCTCACCAATTTGGTACGGTTCTAAATAAATTTAATTATTGAATTTATTAAGCTAATAAACCGAAGACATGGTCTTCGGTTTTTTTTCGCCTAAGTTTAATCATCAATCACAGCTAACATCTGCATTGGCTTACTTAAAGGTATGATGACTTAAGGGAGTGAGTACTTAAGGGAGTGAGTACTTAAGAGAATGATAAAGATAAAAGAAGGAAGAATTAACCGAAGACCAGCTTCGGTTAACCAGACTGACATGAACAAAGTCAATTGTTTAAAACCACAATTAGGTGCATTACGTCTAAGTAGGATGCCGTTTTAAACGACCTTTGCTTTTATGATTCATCACTAAAACTTAGCGTTAAAAAGTTAAGTCAGCTCGAATCTAAAGAAGCATCGGATTGGTAAGCATAATAACCGCTCTTTTTAGCTAAATAAATAGGCAAATACTTGTTTCTATCATAAGCTAGGCTTATGAATAGAGGAACCACTGATGAGTTTAGATTTAAATTTAATTAAAACCTTTTTACAGGTGCACCAATGTGGCTCGTATACTTTAGCTGCGCAATATTTAAATGTCAGCCAACCTGCGGTAAGTGGTGCTATTAAAAGGCTTGAGCAAGAGCTTGATTGCCAGTTATTTATCAAAGCTGGCCGCGGAATTCGTGCCACTTTACAGGCTGAACGCTTAGCTTCTCGTTTTCAATTAGCCATGGATGAAGTCGACAATGCTATAAGTGACCGTGATAACTTTCATGGTTATTTAATGGAAAATTTTATCCATTGCATCCCTCGAGATCCAAATATTGTCTATCAAGAAACGCCTGCTGACCAAATGCACATGCTGCAAGAAATAAAACAACAAAAAGCCGACTTTGCTATTGGCGTTATCACGGTAAAAGATCCTGCCTTAGTGTTTGAGGAAGTTTTTGTTGAGCCTTGCATGGTGGTTTGTCGACAAGATCACCCTAGAATAAAGGGCACGCTGTCTGAGCAGGATTTTTATCAAGAGAAACATATTCTTCACGCAAGAAAATGGGACAACATGACCGGTTTTGAATATGCGGCTTTAACGCCTATTCAAGAGCGCGTTATTGATGTAACTACCAGCTCGATTGCCGGCATTGCTTTACACGCTTCGTTAAGTGATAGCTTAGGCTTGCTTTCTCACTCTTTGGCACTAAAGCTACAAGATAAATTGGCATTGCAGGTTTTACCTTGCCCAATCCCCATCAGAGATATTAGTTACCAGTTAGTTTACCACCCTAGATATCGTCGCGATCCTGCCCATAAGAAAATGCGCGAACAGTTAAAACGTTATATTAATCATATCAATAATAAGTAGTTTCCACCTTGTAGGCACATCTGCCCTTTCGAGTCTAATTGCTTTATTTGGCAAGCGCTAAAAATAAAAAACAGAATGCTTTTATCACATTCTGGTTTCTTGTTTAAACGGTAAGTCGTTAATTAGCGGTAGCTTAAAAACTACCTAGTCGTTGCACCAACCAAATCATGGCGATGCCTCCACAGCTATAACTTACTAGCCAGCGAATTTGCCCTGCGCTTAGTAACTTGCTGTGGGTGATCATTTTAAAAGTAACCAATAGTACCGCTAAAAACATCAATTGGCCGATTTCAACGCCGACATTGAAAAAGATCAATGCAGTGATTTTTTCTTGTACAGGTAAGCCAATTTCTGCAAGCACCGATGCAAAACCAAAACCATGAATTAAACCAAAGCTTGATGAAACCAATACTGGATATTTTAACGTTAAGCTGTTTTCTTTACGCTTGGCTATTTCTATCGCCAAAAAAACAATGCTCAGGGCAATGACGGCTTCCACGGGAGGAATAGACAAGGCAAAGGTTTCTGTTGCAGCAAGAAACAAGGTAACTGAGTGCGCTAAAGTAAAACCGCTGATAGTGAGCAGTAACTTACGACGAGTTGACGAGATATACACCAAACAAGCGACGAATAACAGGTGATCAAGGCCAATTAATATATGTTCGATACCTAAATAGGTATAGGTGCCAATCACGTTTTCAGGTTCAAAATTTCCTTCAATATGCAGCTGCTGATGTTCCGCATTTAGTACTTGGGTAATTGATTGTTGCTGCTGATCAACAATGCGCACTAATACATCAGCATTGGTAGTCAGTAGTCCATCAATATTAACGGTTAAACCCGTTAGGCCGTTGTCACGCTTAATTTGCCAACTTTCAATATAAGCGCCATTGATAAAGTCTTGCTTTTTTGCTGAAGCATTTTGGCTGTTTTCATCAAAAATAACATGCATTGATAGGCGTTTATTGCCTACCGCGGGCACTTTCCAAATAACGTCATAGTGCTCATTATCAATGGCAATAATATTAAGCGACGCCGGGCGCATATCTTCTGCAAAGACAGTTGCGCTGAACAAGAATAAGCATAGCTGTAAAAATTTACTCATTGGGCTATCCTTGTGTAGCCATGTTAGGCATATTCAGTTTAATTTGGTATTGCTCAAGCAATTCATTTTGATACTTTTCTTTCATGCGCTTATTACGCGCATCTTGCCAGTCAGATAATACTTTCTTTTGTACTAAATCATAGGCTTTGGTTTGCGCAGGAATATGTTCGGTAAGCTCGATATAATGCAGACCAAAACCTGACTCAATTGGGCCAGCCCATTGATTGTCTTTTATTTGACTTAGCTGTTGATAAAATTTATCACCGAATTGACGTTTTACATCGGAACTTTTGACATTAGTAAGCGAGTAAGGCAGTAGGCTATTGTCACCGTGTGGTTTTTTACCTAGGGCAACTTGTTCATTAGCTTGGGCAATTTTGCTTTTTAAATCGACTTTTTGAGTATTGGTATCAATATAAATTTGATTAAAACTATAACTAGCCTCATCTAAATAGTTGTCTTGATGATCTTGATAAAAAGCTTCAAGTTCACCCGCTTTAGGTGTGACTAGAGCGGTCATATCTTCTAGCATAAATTCCATTTTTTGATGTAGACGTCTACGTATTAGAGAGTCACCTTGATGTAAACCTAATGCCATGGCTTGTCGGTTATAAATCTCTTCAAGTACGTAGTTTTTAATAATTGCATCAAACTCCTGCTGAGTAGGATCTCTTCGCCAAACTTTTTTAAATTTTTTATGCAGCTTAATAATTCGCCCTTCACTAACTTCGACAATATTTTGTTCTGCTACAGGCGGATTTAACTGCTCATAAACAACAAAAAACAGTGCAGAGATTAACAAAAAGTGCACTAACGGCTCTGCCAATAACTTCTTAATCATAATTGCTGATTTCTCTTTACTTAATGAAAGCCGGTTAGCATTAACCGGCTTAATTTGATGATACGATCAAATGAGTTGTTTAAGTTTTTGGCGCATACCAAATAGGTGAACTGTAAACACGCTCTTGAATTGTTGCTGGGTGTTCAGTGTCTTCCCACTTGATACCTAACTTGATTGCGTCAAGTAATGAATATCGAGGTGTAGGAATTTCAAGCGAACGTACATAGTAGAACGCTTCTTGGGTAGCATCAAAGTCAGGATCGGTCCAAACAACCGTTAACTGTGCCGCACCAATATCATTAGTGTACTCACCTGTTTCTAAGTTAACTGTGCTACCGACAGGGCCTGAAACTTTACCCTTGGTAATTACACGGTTATCAGAGGCGGCAACATCAAATACTTTTTCATGCGAGTTACCTTCGGCATCAACCCAACCTTTCACCACTTGCACTCGGTCTAAGTTAGCACCTTTAGGATCTTTCATAACAGACATTAAGAAGCTTGGCGCTTTACCATTCGACGCTGGTAAATCACCACCCATAGGTATACCTTTTCCATAACCTACAGCGGCTAAATCAGCTGAATTAGCATCATCAGCGGTAAAGTCAAAACCACCAAAGAAACGTAAACTAATACGTGGCCCCGTTGTTGTGTAAACTTCTTTACGCTTAAAAGCGTCAACTAAAGATTCACGGGTATTTTCTTGTGCCCAAACTGCAGCATAACCTGCCGATGACATGTCCCAACCTTTTGAAGAGCCAATACCAGTGTGCTTAGCACGTACTTCTGGTTTGTTATCATGTTGGCCTTTACCGGCGAAGTTATCTTCTTCAACCGCAGTAATACCAGTATGAGTATCAGTACTACCAATAACGCCAAATTTGTACGGGTTGACACCAAGTTTTTGTTTAAACTCTAAACCACGTTTTAAACCTGAGCGCATATAATCTGATTTGTTTGGTTCAGCAATACGACCGTCAGGCGTTAGGGCAAAGCTGAAAGTTTCAAAATCAGCAAAATCATCGTTAGGTGATAATGCAGGATGAGTTTCCGAGTCACCTTTAATTTGAGTAACTTCTACAACTGGTTCCCATTGACTGCGTTTTCTAGCATATTCCGCATCAATAGGTTCACCGTTGTTACGCAGTAATGGAAACATTCTACCTAAACTTAAGTTAGGGTTATGCGGAATAGCAACAAAGTCTGCATCTAATTCGGCACTGGTTTTATCTAAAAACTTCCATAAACCTTCAGGATCGTCACTTTCTAATGAACTAAATGGTTGAAATTTTCTTGCTGTTTCACCATCGTCTGACATGAATACAACACGATGAAGATTTGAACCACCTGTATTTGAAGTCCACTCCCAGCCAATTAAGGTCGTGAATTTACCCGGTTCATTGTGCTTTTCTGTTACATCAATGTAGTTTTCCCATGCCCCTTTACGCTTATCGCCCGCATGAAGATCTAAGAAAATATCTTTAGCGGATAAATTCGCTTCATTTTCCATATCTGACGAAGCTAAAACAAGTGCACTGTAAACATCAATTAGCTCGTCTTCACTTTGTGAACCGCCTAATTTACGTAACGCTTTACCGGAAGTGGTCTCTGAAAGCACTTTTTCATCGGCATATACACGTGGCATCGCACCTAAAAGTTCAGCGTGATCAGCAACTACTAGGAAATCTAAAGGCGTTTTAAGTTGCCAGTCAGTATTGGTTGCAGGGTTTTTAACCTTTTCACCTTTAGCAAAACGATAGGCCGTATCAGGTGTAGAGCTTGGCGTACCAAACAAGTAAACATCAAAAGAGTTACCCGTATGGTTATGAGTATCACCAAAAAACACCTCAGTAGGGTAAGAAGTTTGCTTTTCGTCTTGTTTTTTGGCTGTTGCTGCTACAGTGCTAACCTGCTTTTGTGCTTCTGGGGCTTGTGATACCGCGCTAGGGCTATCAGTGCAACCAATAGCTAAAAGCACAGCTACTGATGTTGCTGAGAGTTTTAGATATTTTAACATGGGATTTTCCTGTTGTTTGCATGAGTTTTTCTCATAAAACTAATTCATAGAATCAATTTCGTCTGTTTAACTATAGCAATTTTTTGGGGGTTAACTAACTCAAGCTAACTGACGACAAAGTTTGAATTGTAACAAAGCCTTACTGGTGTCAAGCAGATGTTAATTATCATCAGAAAACTTAAAAATACATATAAATCAATATGTAAATCAATATGTAAATCAGGGCTTAAGCCAGGCGCAATACTGAAAAAAACACCATGAAAATCAAAATTGTAACAATGCATTGTATCCGCGTTCTGTTTTTGTACATATGAACAATAATTAATTAAAATTATACAAACGTGCAATAACATAAAAGGCACACAAATAAGCAATTTAAAACATAAAAATGGCTAAATTTTCACTTTGACAGCATCTTTCATTAATAAAGTGAGATAAATGCAATGGGTTAATACCATTATCTTGTTGAATAAAATTAATTTAACGTTAGTTATTGCTCTGAACAAAACTTTCACGCTAGAATCAGCTCACTTTATCGGCGAGTTGTAAAAATCTTGTCGATAAAACGATAACTTGTCGGAGTGCCACTAGGCTGAGATCGCGAAAGCGGGATCCGTAGAACCTGATTCAGACTAATATCTGCGAAGGAAACAAGAGAGTTCATTTTGAAGAGACAAGCTTAATTTCATCCGTCACTTCACCTGCAATTCCTCGTTATATTCTGCCTAATAAGCTCCGCCTGAATTTTAATGACTACCTTAGGGTATAAGTTCAAGGTGAGAGAAAATGAGTTCAACCAAAAATAATAGTGCTAATCAAACCAGACGTGAAAAACGTGAAGCCGCGGAAGCATTTCTAAAAAACGTATCTGATCAATCATTCCCCAATTCTAAAAAAGTTTACGTTGAAGGTAAAATTCACGACATTAAAGTCGGTATGCGTGAAATCACCCTAACCGATACGCTTGTTAGCGGCAGCAAAGACAACCCAGTATATGAAAAAAATGAACCGCTTTGTGTATACGACACTTCAGGTTTTTACACTGACGAAAATGTTGAAATAGACGTACACAAAGGCATTCCACGTTTGCGTGAAAGCTGGATTGATGCCCGCGCAGATGTTGAAACGCTTGACTCTAAAACCTCAGAATATACTCAACAACGTTTAGCCGATGAAGGTTTAGACCACCTGCGTTTTGAACATTTACCGAAAGTGCTGCGTGCTAAAAAAGGTAAAAATGTGTCGCAAATGCATTACGCCAAACAAGGCATTATTACCCCTGAAATGGAATACATTGCCATTCGCGAAAACCTAAAGCGTGAACAAGTAAAAGACGAAATTTTACTTCAGCAGCATAAAGGCCAATCATTCGGCGCGAGTATTCCTGAGCAAATCACCCCAGAATTTGTCCGTGACGAAGTTGCCCGCGGCCGCGCCATTATTCCGGTAAACATTAACCATCCTGAGTGTGAACCAATGATCATTGGTCGTAACTTTTTAATTAAAGTCAACGCCAATATTGGTAACTCGGCGGTAACTTCATCAATTGAAGAAGAAGTTGAAAAGCTGGTTTGGTCAGCTAAATGGGGCGCTGATACGGTCATGGATTTATCCACCGGCCGTAACATTCATGAAACCCGTGAGTGGATTTTACGTAACTCGCCAGTGCCTATTGGCACCGTACCGATTTACCAAGCGCTAGAAAAAGTAAACGGCGTCGCTGAAGACCTAACTTGGGAAATTTTCCGCGATACCCTTATTGAACAAGCCGAGCAAGGGGTTGATTATTTTACCATTCACGCCGGTGTATTATTACGCTACGTGCCGATGACCGCCAAACGTGTGACTGGCATAGTATCGCGTGGTGGTTCGATCATGGCTAAATGGTGTTTAGCGCATCATAAAGAAAACTTCTTATATACCCACTTTGAAGATATTTGTGAAATCTTAAAACAATACGATGTTTCGTTTTCATTAGGTGATGGTCTGCGCCCAGGTTCAGTGGCTGATGCTAACGACGAAGCACAATTTTCAGAATTACGTACGTTAGGCGAATTAACTAAAATCGCTTGGCAGCACGACGTGCAAACCATTATTGAAGGCCCAGGTCACGTACCGCTTCATATGATCAAAGAAAACATGGAAGAGCAATTAGAGCATTGTGGTGAAGCGCCGTTTTATACGCTTGGGCCACTAACCACGGATATTGCGCCGGGTTACGATCACATCACCTCAGGCATTGGCGCGGCTAATATTGGTTGGTACGGCTGTGCGATGCTGTGTTACGTAACACCTAAAGAGCATTTAGGCTTACCGAATAAAGAAGACGTAAAAGAAGGCTTAATTACGTATAAAATTGCCGCTCATGCCGGTGATTTAGCCAAAGGCCATCCGGGCGCGCAAATTCGCGATAACGCCATGAGTAAGGCGCGTTTTGAGTTTCGTTGGTACGATCAATTCAACATAGGCTTAGACCCAGAAACCGCGCGCGCTTATCACGATGAAACCTTGCCGCAAGAATCAGGCAAAGTTGCGCATTTTTGTTCAATGTGTGGGCCAAAATTCTGTTCTATGAAAATTTCTCAAGAAGTGCGCGATTATGCCGCTGATTTAGAAAGCGGCAACAAAATTGAAATTCAACTGCTTGATGAAACGGTTGTGCTTGATGCTAGCGTCGCGCAATCTGAAGTCGAAAAAGGCATGGCCGAAAAGTCGGCTGAATTTAAAAACGCCGGTAGCGAAATCTACCAACTTAGCAAATAAGCGCCATAGACAATGAAATCTATTGGTATTGTCGGTGCAGGTTTAATGGGGCGTTTAACCGCCCTAACCTTGCATCGTCATGGCTTTAAGGTCACGCTATTTGATAAAGACAGCCAAGCCGCGCATAACAGCGCCGCTTATGCTGCCGCCGGTTTATTAACGCCGCTCGGTGAAGCTATATCAAGTGAAAAAAACATTGTGGATATGGGCTTTGAATCCCTCAAGCTTTGGCCTGAGTTATTAAAAACTTTAGACGAATACGTGTTTTTTCAACAAAAAGGCGCGTTAATGGTCAGCCACGAGCAAGATAAAGGCGACTACTTACGCATTTTGCGTTATTTGCAAAATCACTACCCAGAGGCAAACAGCCAGCAAGTAAACCGTGAACAATTACAGCAACTTGAACCTGAGTTAGGGCGCAGTTTTCATCAAGGTTTATTCCTGCCTGATGAAGGTCAAATTGGTAACCGCCGCTTATTAATTGCCTTGAAAAAACAGTTAATCAGCGAAGGCATCAATTGGCTATGTGATTGTGAAGTCTCTGCGATAATGCCAAAGAAAAATGGCGCAACACTTCACTATCAACTTAATGGCAACAAAGCACAATCTGCCTTTGATTTAGTGATAGATTGTCGCGGTTTGGGGGCAAAGTCGAGTAAGCAAAAAGATAGTGTAAATCAGCTGAAAAATTTACGCGGCGTGCGTGGTGAGCTCTTTCAATTATTTGCGCCTGAGGTGAAATTATCACGACCGGTTCGGTTAATGCACCCAAGGTATCAGCTTTATATCGCGCCAAAAGATAAAGGTTTTTATGTGGTGGGCGCCACGCAAATTGAAAGCGATGATAACAGCCCAATGACAGTGCGTTCAGCTATGGAATTACTTAGCGCCGCCTATAGCGTGCATCCGGGGTTTGCTGAGGCTAATATTCGCCAGCATGTTAGTCAATGTCGACCAGCGTTTGACGATAATCAGCCCAAAATCACCTTAGGCAAGCATGTCATTCAAATCAACGGCTTATACCGTCATGGTTTTTTGATTGCGCCAGTATTGCTTAAACAAATTGAGCAACTAACGCTAAGTTTAGCTACGCATAACAGCCGCGATTTTTTAGCCCAGCCTTGCCAAATTAGCCAATACCTTAGCGAGCAAAATTTTCAATATTCACACTTACAGGCGATAACCGCTCATGAACAATATTCACATTAACGGCGAGCTATTTAGCTTTGACAAAAGACAAGCAGGCTTTTTAGATCAAGCCTTAAGCATGTATTTTCAAGGACAAACACAAAGTACCTTTGCAATTGCCCTCAATGGTGAATTTATTGGCAAAACTGACTATGCGCACACGCCAATAAAAAACGGCGATAGCATAGACATTATGCTGCCTATTCAGGGCGGCTAAGCCGTACTTACTGAAAAATACGCATAAAGACCACATTCAATTATTAAGAAGAACGTTATGTCATTAACCATATACGGACAACAGCTTAACAGTCGCTTACTGATCGGCAGCGCCCTTTATGCGTCGCCAGAGGTGATGAAACGCGCCATTTTAGCCAGTGGCTCACAAGTGGTGACACTATCGCTGAAACGCCAAAACCCAAGTGAAAAGTCAGGTGCGCAAATTTGGCAATACATTCAAGAAATTGTCAGCAGTGTTGATGGCTATTTATTACCCAATACCGCCGGCTGTCGCACCGCTCAAGAAGTTTTCACCTTAGCGCAAATGAGCCGTGAAATTTTTCAAACCGACTGGATAAAACTGGAAACCATCGGCGACGATTATAACTTGCAACCGGATCCGATTGAATTATTGAAAGCGACTGAAATGCTGATCAAAGCAGGCTTTAAAGTATTACCCTATTGCACCGATGATTTAGTGATTTGTCAGCGTTTATGGGATTTAGGCTGTGAAGTGATCATGCCTTGGGCATCACCTATTGGCACTGGCAAAGGGTTAATGAACCCATATAACTTAGAAACCATTCGCATGCGTTTGCCCGAAGCAACATTAATTTTAGACGCTGGCATTGGTAAACCGTCTGATGCCTGCTTAGCGATGGAAATGGGTTATGACGGCATATTATTAAATAGCGCGGTTGCCCTTGCCGATAACCCTGTTGCCATGGCGCAAGCGTTTTCAGGTGCCATTAACGCCGGCGAACAAGCCTATGTTGCCGGCATTATGAGCGAGCGCCAAACCGCACAAGCGAGCACGCCGACTTTAGATACGCCGTTTTGGCACCAACCGAGTGTTAAATAGGAAATTTTGATGACCGATAAAGCGATTGTTTGGAGTATTTCAGGCAGCGATTGCTCAGGTGGTGCCGGCATTGCCGCCGATATAAAAACCGCACAAGCACTTGGCTGTGAACTGTGTTATTTGATCACCGCCAATACCGCGCAAAATTCACAAAAATTAGTGGCGGTAAACCCAGTCAGTATTGATATTTTAGATCAACAAGCGCAAACCTTGCTTGCTGATAAACTCCCAGCGGTGGTGAAAATTGGTTTAGTGGCAAGCAAAGCGCAAATTACTTGGCTTTGTCAGTTATTAGCTGAGTTGAAACAGCAAAACAGCGCATTACAGGTAGTATTTGATCCGGTCGGCTCTGCCAGTGTTGGCGGCAAGTTTTCATCGTTAAGCACTCAAGATTTTAAGCCTTTACTTGCGTTAGTTGATGTTATCACGCCAAACCTTATTGAAGCGCAAGCGCTAAGTAGCGGCGATTGTAATAATGAAACTGAAAGTGAAAGCGACAATCCACAAGCTTTAGCGGAAAATATCGCAGCATTTGGTATCAATTCGGTCATCATTAAAGCTGGGCACAGCGACAATAAAACCTTTGCAAATGACTATTGCCTGCATAAGCTAAAAAGCACCGAAACCAGTAATGTCGTTAATGGTGAAACGATTAGCTATCAGCTAAATTCTCCGCGCATTAATAGCCATTTTAGCCATGGCGGCGGCTGTAGTTTTGCTAGCGCCATTAGCTGTTATTTAGCGCAAGGTTACCTATTACGCGACGCCTTTACGTTAGCCAAAACCTTTATCAACCAAGGCTTAAAAGCCAATGAAGGCAAGTGTGATTATTACGGCGCTTTTGAACAAGTTTCGCGACAATCAACCCCATCGTCACTAAACCAAAACCGTGATTTTTTCCCGCAAGTACAAAGCGCGCTAAATCTGCAATATCAACACTTAGCTGCATTTAAAAGTCTTGAACAACCGCGAAATGGCAAGCAAAGTTTAGGTTTATATCCAGTGGTCGACTCACTTGCATGGTTAGAAAAACTGCTGCCGTGTCAGCTTAATATTATTCAATTAAGAGTTAAAAATTTAGCTGGCGCTGCGCTTGAAGAAACCATTAAAAAAGCTATCGCTTTATACAAAAACTCAAACACTAGACTGTTCATTAACGACTACTGGCAACTGGCGATAAAACACGGCGCTTATGGCGTGCATATTGGCCAAGAAGATTTGCAAGATGCTGACTTAGCCGCCATTGAACAATCAGGTTTGCGTTTAGGTATTAGTACCCACGGCTGCTATGAATTTTTATTAGCCCAGCAATTAAAACCTTCCTACCTTGCCGTTGGCGCAATATTCCCCACCAAAACCAAAGACATGACTGGCCAAATTCAAGGCATAGATAATTTAAGCCAAATATTAACACTCACCACCGACATTCCCGTCGTCGCCATTGGCGGCATTAATCATCAACGGGCAGAACAAGTGTGGCAAACAGGTGTTGACAGCATAGCCGTGGTTACCGCGATTACTGAGGCGGAAGATTATCGAGCCTCGGTGAATAAGTTTAAAGCGCTACTCACTCGCGCAATAAACTAAAACTAAAAAGGTGCACTAATGCACCTTTTTTCATTCGTAATATTTACTGATTTAGACTTATTTTCGCTCGCCACGCTAACCATTCAGGTTTTGGATTGTCATGCAAAATAAACTGGTGTCCTTGTTCTACTTGCGCTTGTTCTATTTTAGCTTGTTCTATTTTGTCAGCCGACACTTGTTCAGCTTGCTCTTGCGTGTCTTCAGGTGTGGCAAAAGCAATACCGCCAGCAAGTACTGATTCTACCGATTCAACATCAACGCTCACGCCAGAAAAAATACCGCCTTCAAGGGTAAAGCCACTAGTATTCCAAAATTGACTATTACGTTTAACCAGTGGTGCGTATTTGTCAAAAATATTCAGGAAGATATCAACCGAGTCAGCACTCGCAGATAAATCAATGCCAATAACTTCACCCACAGGTACTTGACGGTACAGCACTGGGTTACCAACGCGTACCGAGCCAAGTCGCGCAGCGGTAACTTTAATATTTAAGCCATAGTTTAGCTGTTCGGTAACTGGCGCAATATTCTCTGCGACAAAGTGCGTTAGCAGCTCACCATTTCCAGGGCGAATATTAATAAAACCACCCTCGATAACAGAGCCGATATTTTTATTACCCACTAAACCTATTTCAGTTTGCTCTAACCAGAATTGAGTACCTTGTACAGCAAACTTACGGCCAAAATCATTCAAATAAGCAACGGCAATAATGCCTTGTGTTTCAGGGGCAAGGCTTAACTTAGTAATGCTGCCAATATCTTGGTTTTGATATTTAACTTTCATGAAGTTTTTTAAGCCTTTAGCTTCGTTGAAAAACAAGGTGATCGCTAAACCAGCTTGTTTGGCATACCCTAAGCTATTGTATAATGAGTATTTATCACCTTCTTGAACGACAAGATCTTCGCTATTTTCTGGTGGATTATAAAAGCTGATTCCGCCTTTTAATATTGCGTCTGCTGACTCAGTTTTAACAACAAAATTGGTTAAGCCGCCAGACACCGTGACACCGCTGGCATTATAAAAACGCGTTAAGCCATTTACCAAGTGTCGGTACTGCTCGTCTATGGTGATATTAATGTTAACGTCATCTTCGTTTTCATCGAGTGAAACATTATCCACTTCACCAACAGCAATACCACGATAACTAATTAAACTGCCGGAACTAACCACACTACCACTACTGGCATTTAACGTTAATTGCAGGCCTTCTGCGCTGTGATGTTTAATTGGCGGTACCAGTGACACATCAAACTGTTTTTGTTTATTACCTTCTCCGGTGTTGATGGCGATATAAGAGCCACCAAATAATGCTTCTGTGTCGGTTAATCCGGCCAACGACATTTTTGGCGACACTAGCCAAAATTGTGTTTTTTCACGTAAAATGTCTTCATATTCAGGCAAGATCCCCGCAATCATTCGATAGCCGTCTTTATAAGGGGTTAGCTTTTGAATAGCGCCGATTACTTGCCCTTGCAGCATTATTCGTGTGTTTTCAGAAATGCCTTTGACGTTTTTAATTGCTAGCTCAAAATTCACCCGTTGTTTGGCACGTTCTGCATCAGAAAATAAGGTAAATCTGTCGCCATTTTCAGCAAGCTGTTTATTGCTTTCTTGCGTGGTTTTGTCGTCTACAGCATTTTTATCCGCGAGACCTTTATCGAAGGCAATACCGCCTTGAACAATCGACATTAAGCTTTGCGCTTGCACTTCAAAGCTCTGTAAACCACCTGATATTTTCACGCCACTGACATTCCAAAATCGGCTGTCTTTAGCAACATAACTCTGATATTGGGGTTCAATAAAAATATGCAGTAAAAACTGATCGGGCCCTAAGTTTTCAATGGCTTGAATATTACCCACTTGTTGTTGTTGATAATAAATACCACTGCCAACCGTAAGTGAGTTCAGTTCAGTTGTGGTTAGCACTAAATGTAATCCCGACTCTGAATATTTATAAGCAGGTTTTTGTTTAAAAACATTAAAGCGTGATTTTTCATTGCCCGATAAACTAAAACGCACGCCAATATGATTACCAAGTAACAAAGACTGCATATTGGTAATACCCGCAAGACCAAGCTTAGCCGAGACTACATAAAACTCAGTGCCTTCGGTTAGATAAGGTACGACTCTTGGGTTCATCACGACTTTCGCGACTATTTTTCGCTTTTTAGGGTCGATATCTATAAACGACTCAACTTTACCAATGGTAAGCCCTTGATACATTATTTTTGTGCCAACATCGATGCCTGAATGCCATTCGAGTACCAACTCAATTGCATGGCCCATTTCAGCACTTTGAAAATCAGAGAATAACTCAAATATTTGCCCAGTTCTGGCCGGTGGTAAGGCAACATCATAACTGGAATTATCAAAGGCGATGCCGCCAACAATAATTGAGGCAAGTGAATCGGTATTAATCTTGATTCCTGAGCTTAACGACGCATTAACTTCAATGCCGCTAGCATTCCAAAAACGCGAGTTTTCTTTCACTAAATCCGCATATTCGGGCTTAATAAAGACACTCACATCAACTAGGTTTTGTTTGTCGTTATATTTAAAGCCTTCGACATGACCTACTGGAATTTGCTTAAAGCTTACTGGTGAGTTTTTACCTAATGAGCCAAGTGCTTGCGTTTGCAAAACAATATGCAAACCCGCTAAAGACTTATCAATATCAGGCTCTTCTATTAAGGCAATAAATTCTCGCTGTGAGTCGGCATCTTCGCCGATATATGGGCGAATATTAATATAACTACCGGATAATAACGTATCTAAGCCTTTAACGCCTTGAAAGGAAATATCCGCAGTAACGTACCAAAACATGGTTTTGTCGGTCAGCATATTCACTGTACTGGGGATCATTTCAATTTCAGCTTTTACATTTTGTAGATCACTAGTCACCTCTACGTTGCGCACTACACCAACGGTTAGTCCTTTGTAGCGAACTTCGGTTTTTCCGGCAACAATACCGCTGGCGCTTTCAAATTGCACTTCAATAAAAATGCCTTTTTCAGACAGTGCTTTGTACAGCAACCAACCACCAAAAATTAGAGCAATTGCAGGAATTAACCATACCGCTGAAAACCCTTCGCGTTGCTCAACTTTTACTGTGCTAATTTGGCCATCATTGGTCATTTTCTGGTACGTCCCATAATAATCGTGAATCAAAACTCTGTGCGGCAAACATGGTAAAAATTACCATTAGGGTGAAATAAGTACTACCAGCGCCAGCTTCAACCGAGGTGACAAACCCTAAGTTCACCACAGCAACCATCAATGCAACTACAAATACATCAAGCATCGACCAAGGCCCTAAAAACTCTATTAAATGAAATAGCTTAGCGCGGCGTTTAGCAGACAATTTAGAGCCTTTTTTAACGCTATACATTAATAAAATTAGCCCTGCTATTTTAGCAAGTGGAATTAAAAAGCTGGCAATAAATACCACCACCGCAATGGGATAAACGCCAGTTTCAGCAAAGTACTCTATGCCTTCTAAAATGGTAGAGGCATCGCGTTCACCAATGCTATTAATAACCATCATAGGTAATAAATTAGCAGGAATAAGGAAAATAATCGCGGTAACCGTCCACGCCATAGTAAGCTTCAAACTGTTTTTTTTACGTAAAGTAAAAGTCGCTAAACAGCGGGAACAGCATTGTTTTTCGTCACCACAAATGGGATTAGTTTTATGGCATTTAGGGCATAAACATAAACCTGACGCTTTAGCTGTTGCTGTGTTCACAAGCGTCCTCCAAGGTTTCCCACATGGTGTGTTGATCAAGGGTAACCGAAACCAATGTAGAGCACAGTAATAGCAAAACAAAGGCGCTAAAACCTAAGCCAACAGTTAAATCTGCCATGGATAATAGTTTATACATAGAAACGATAATGCCGAGTAAAAACACATGCAACATTACCCAATGATCTAGCGTATGGTACGAGCGGAAAAATTGTAATAACTGAGGTTTAACCCGACCGCGCTTTATGCAGTAAGCAATGTAAAAGGCGGTAACCAGTCGGACAATGGGTATTGCAATAGTAAATAGGAACAAGCAAAGACCAATAATATAAAAGTCGTTTTGAATTAATATCGCAATACAGTCAACCATAGATGCTTGATTAAAAAGCCCCACTAAACCCATGCCCATTAACGGCATGGTCATCGCGGGGATCAGAAATAATAAGCCGGCTAATGAAATCGCCAAAGTACGGTCAATCGAGTTAACTTTACTTTCAAATAATTTCGCGTTACAACGCGAACACATCGCTTTTTGTCCAGCATGTAACGCAGGCTTAGTTGCCAAGGCATCACATTTGGGACATATAATTATTTGGCGTAGATCTTGGCTAAACCCGCTCATGATCAACCTGTTGAAAATTAAGCACTAACATTCCTTAAGTGTAAGGTAAGTTAGGCTAATCGCCAATAGCGAAACAACACGCTCAACATTAAGTTACAAATTAAACAGCACTTATTAAGCAAGGTAACCCCATCTAATGCTTAGGTAATTTCCTATGCTTCGACAAGCTCAGCACGAACGGAAATTTTGGAGATTTAACACTAATTCCCCAACCGTTCGCCCTGAGCCTGTCGAAGGGTGCTTCTCGGATAGATTAGGATCAAACTGGGGTCAGTGACAAAAAAGAAGAAAGTAAGCGGGATTAACCATTTTTATTAGTCACTGACCCCTTTTCTTTGCATAAACAGAAATTTTGGAG
>NZ_JBPDIH010000003.1:514648-631560 GCF_052030545.1 Thalassotalea sp. PLHSN55
ACGGAAATTTTGGAGATTTAGCTATATTTCCACCCAGCCGTTCGCCCTGAGCCTGTCGAAGGGTGCTTCTCGGATAGATTAGGAAAATAACGCAGTAATATTTAGTCATTTCCTTTGCTTCGACAAGCTCTGCACAAACGGAAATTTTGGAGATTTAGCTATATTTCCACCCGACCGTTCGCCCTGAGCCTGTCGAAGGGTGCTTCTCGGATAGATTAGGAGAATAACGCAACAATATTTAGTCATTTCCTTTGCTTCGACAAGCTCTTCACGAACAGAAATTTTATTCGCCACCGACGCTTCAAGGAAAGTCGGTAAAATTTAGAGATAAAAAAAGCAGCGATAATTCGCTGCTTCTTCAAAAATCTTAAACGCTTATAGCGAAGACATAAACTGCGTTAACGCTTTAATGTCATCATCCGTTAACTTAGCCGCAATATCACCCATGATATTGTTGGCATCGTTTTGACGCTCGCCAGAACGGAATTTCTCAAGTTGCGTTGTTAGGTATTCAACATTTTGCTTAGCTACTGCTGGGAAAGCTGCGTTGTCCATGCCGTTACCTTTCACACCATGACAAGCAATACATGCCGTAATACCGCGATTTGCGTCACCGCCGATGTATAATTTCTTACCAACTTCATTTGCTTCACCGTTACCTGCTGTCGATTTTTGTGCAGCAAAGAATTCAGCTAAATCAGCAATATCTTGATCAGACAATGCAGCAACCATTGGCGCCATAACAGGATCTTTACGGGTACCATCTTTAAAGTCGTGAATTTGCTTCACTAAGTATTGCTCACCTTGACCCGCTAATTTCGGATACATAGTGACTAAGCTATTACCGTCAGCGCCGTGACAAGCAGTACATGCCGCAGCTTTTGCTTGACCAGGAAAGTTACCAACAATTTTTACATCACCAGCTGCTGGAGCCGCCGCAGAAGAAGCACCTGCGCTAGCTGCCGCTTCAGGGTTACGAGGTAAGCTTGCAAAATGAGCCGCTAAGTCAGCCATATCTTCATCAGAAAGATTAACTGCCATAGGCGCCATCATCATGTCTTTGCGGTCGCCGTTTTTAAACGCTTTTAATTGCTTAACAATATAAGCTGCTGGCTGGCCCGCAAGGTTTGGATATAAAGGAATAGCACTAATACCATTAGCACCATGACAAGCTGCACAAGTAGCAGACTTAGTTTTACCTGCTGCAGCATCACCGGCAAAAGCTGCCGCAGTATTAATTACGCCTAAACCTAGTAATAAGGTAAATAGTATTTTTTTCATCGAATTGCTCTCTGCTTGCCCAATAAAAACAGCCGTGGTTTGGCCTATCTCATTATATTGTTTCAAAAAGTGACAGCATTTTACACGAATATAAGGATTGTGTAACAGCGGAATGAAAAAAATAGCGGACATTTCTCACTTTTATAGCAAAAATTTTCAAGATATTTATCCATTGTGCTAAATGTCACCAAAAAAGCAGCGTTCAAGCCAACGTAGTAATTCGCATTTCCATCTAACATGCGTATAATATGGCTTTAAAAATTTTTAGTTGGAAAGCACCTTGTCATCACCACAAACCAATTTACGTCAGGCAAAATTTACCATTAGTGCCCCAGACATTCGTCATTTACCTTCCGATGGTGGTGTTGAAGTAGCGTTTGCGGGTCGCTCAAATGCGGGTAAGTCGAGTGCGTTAAATACGCTTACTCACCAAAAAAGTTTGGCAAGAACCAGTAAAACCCCAGGACGCACACAACTGATTAATATTTTTGAAGTCAGCGAAGGTCGTCGTTTAGTCGATTTACCAGGCTATGGCTTTGCCAAAGTACCAATGGCAATGAAAGAAAAGTGGCAAAAAGCCTTAGGTGAATACCTAGAAAAACGTGACAGTTTAAAAGGCTTAGTGGTATTGATGGATATTCGTCATCCGTTAAAAGATCTTGATTTAGACCTTATTCATTGGGCTGCCGATAGCGACTTACCCATCTTAGTTTTATTAACTAAGTCTGATAAGTTGTCACAAGGCAAAGCGAGCACACAAGTATTAAGCGTAAAAAAAGCATTAGCTTCTTTAAACGCTGACTTAAAAGTTCAAGCATTCTCGTCATTAAAGAAAACGGGCTTAGAACAAGCAAACAATATTATTTGTCAGTGGTTCAATGAACATGACTTAACAGATACTGACGCAAACGCTGAAGAATAACCTTTTCAGTCAATCAACATTAGCAAGCCCAAGTGAACATTTTACTTGGGCTTTTTTATTGCCTGAAAATTAGTCCGCAGTAAAAAACAGGCAAAAAAAAAGCCGAAGACAATTTCTTCGGCGGATATAGCTATGGGGAAAGCTAAATATATAAAATAATTACAACAAGCGTTCGTTAAGAGAACAACTGCATTATAGAGCACATACTCTACAAAAGTAAAGTACTTACTCTAATTATTTTACAAATTTGTCAAATAATGTGCACTTACGTCACTTAAATATTAAGTCTTAATTAACGCAACGATCAATTGTCGCCAAAACCCTACCGCAAGTAATTGTATCAATGTCCAAATACTTTACACTTTTATAAATGTACAAATTTGTTAAAACGCAAGTATTTGTAAGTTATGAAATTTTACTTTTGGAATGAAGATTGCTTAGCCATTACTGAAAAATATGTTTGATATCAAATAGAAAGGATAAACAATGAGCAAAGTAACTATAAAATCACTTATCGCAACATTAGTATTAACTGTAAGCTGTAGCGCAAGTGCAGCACTGATCACTCAAGAGTTTAATAATGGCGACTCTTTGGCTGATTGGGGTGTTGATAGAGCGGCACCAACAGGGTTTGAAATCATCAATAATGAATTAGTCATGTCAATTACTGGCCCTGCAGATAGTGATGATTTTAGAAATACACAAGGAATGAAACTTGATATCGGCGAGTCTACTTTCATGTCAGTAGATATGTTTATCGATTCAAGTTGGGCAAACGACGAACGTTACGGCGGCTTTTGGTCAGTCGCGTACGACAGTGCTGATGTAATTAGTGCTTACCCTATTTTAGAGTTTCAAGGGCAAAACAATGGTGTAGTTGCCGCATGGGACAACTCGGGTTGGGCAGAATTTAGCACCTTGTTTAACTTTGATGAATTCAACACCTTCAGCTTTGAAATTAATGATTTAGGCGTTGATTATTCAATTAACGGTGTCAAAGTACATTCAGACACTACAAGCGATATTCAATACTTCGGTGACGTGATTTTAAATGCCAAATATGAAGGTAGTGACTTTACCGTGAAGTATGACAACTTAACGTTTGGTAGCGTTGACGTACCAGAGCCTTCTACCCTTGCTATTTTAGCCTTAGGCCTAGTCGGTTTTGCGTCTCGCAAAGTTAAAAAATAAGCATTAACGCTTAAATAAGCCGACCAAAAGAAGCACTATACTCAAGGTTATAGTGCTTTTTCTTATTATTTTTCGATAAGATAAGCCCTTCCATAGAGTTAACTTTATTAATAAAAATCATTACTTCCGCTAAAACAAGTCTAAATAGCGATAAAACAGTGAAAAATGCCGCTATTTTCAATTTACCTTTCCAGTTTAAAAATACCGTCTATACTAAAATTAGTCGTCTTGACTACTACTGCTATTACGATTAAAAAACGGCATTAAGCACATGTATTTTAGGCACAAGTTGGCACTGGCTTAAAAGATGGAACATGGAATTAGAAGGAATACCTATGAAGCGCCTATTAAGTAGATTTTCGATCATTCAACTTTCTCTGATCAGCTCAGCAATTTTAACCTTATTTATTTTAGTATTACTGGTGCAAAATTTAGGGCAAAAGTGGCAAGAGTCAACCATTCTTGAACAAGATATTGAGTTGATCACCTTATTAGATGCTTTAGAAAAAGTCGCACATAATCACGCGGTAGAGCGTGGTTTAACCGCGGGATTTTTGGGCAGTGGTACCGACGCCGCCCGCACCAAAGTAAATGCCCAAAGAGAAAAAGCCGATCAGTCGATTCAAGCGCTAAAAAGTGCTCAAGCAAGTTTAACCTTTGACAACGACATCATTGATGATCATTTAAGTATTTTATTTACTTATGAACAAAAGAAAGGTGCAATTCGCCAACAAGTCAATCAACAAAATGCGCCAAATGCTTTTCATTTTTACAGCACGCTAAATAAGACTGCGGTTGATCTAGCGGTTATTTTAAAAAACCAAATTAAACACCCGGTATTGTCCAAAGAATTAAGTGCCGCATTTTTATTTGCCCAATATAAAGAACGATTAGGGCAAAATCGCGGCATTATTAACGGCATATTAGCTAAAAAAAGCTTAAGCAATACTGCGCAAAAAGATATCGTGATGTATAACTCAGATATGCAGCTACTCAATAGCTATTTGCATTCTACCTTAGACAGTCAACAAGGTAATGAGCTTACCACCTTGTTGCAATCTAATGATTCAGCAAACATCGCTAAAATCACCAATGTATTGCTTACCAATAGTATGCCCGACTTTTCAGCGTTACCAGAACCTTCCGCTTGGTTTCCTATGGCAACAAAACAAATTGCGGGCATAAAGGGCATGCTCGATAGACAATGGCAAACCATTAAAAGCGACGGCCAACATTTATTAGCACAAGCCAACTTTGAACTAATGTTTACCATAGGGGCGTTTTTAGTTACGGTCACCATAATTATTATTCTCAATGTCTATTTAATTTCGACACTACGTAGAGAATTGCATTCGTTAACGAAACTGTTGAAACAAGCAGAAACTGGCGATTTAACCGTCGATCTAAAACTCAATACAACCGATGAATTAGGTGAAATTTCTAACGCCATTCACAATACGATTTATGCATTTAAAGTACTAATGCTCGGCTTAGATGAGTCTGTAAAATCAGGTACACGCTTAAACGAAAATATGAATGGCGCCACACAAACTGTATTGCAAGATGCTGAAAGCACACAAATGATGGCAACCAGCATTGCCAGTGCGATTGAAGAAATGGCAGCAACCAGTCGCGAAATCGCTCAGTCGGCTTCAGAAACGTTAAATGCAAGTGACCAACTTAACCAACAAGCTCAACGCATGATTGATGAAAACCAATCTAGCCAAGATTCCATTACCGAGCTAACCGACAGTATGTCAGCAGTCGAAAATTTAGCGTCACAAATGGAGCAACAAGTTGGCAGTATTTCATCGATTCTTGATACGATTAGCAGCATAGCGGAACAAACTAACTTACTTGCGTTAAATGCCGCCATTGAAGCAGCACGAGCGGGTGAACATGGTAGAGGATTTGCCGTAGTCGCCGATGAAGTGCGTAGCTTAGCCGCAAACAGTAAGGAGTCGTCTGAAAAAATTGCTAGCTTGCTTGCTAAGTTACAAAGCATAAGTGATCAAGTTATTGGCTCAATCGCCGACAGCTCAGCACAATCAAAAACGGCATTAGAAAAATTTGAACACGCTAAAGGGGTTTCAGTAAAAGTGCATGACAATAGTAAGGAGTTAGAAGCCCTTGCTATTAACGTTTCATCTGCTGCAGAAGAGCAATCGACAGTTGCTGAAAGTATTGCATCAGACGCTTCAAACGTGCTTGATTTAGCCAACCATGAACTCGAAGCGACACAAGCATTACAAGAGATATTTAGTGATCTGCAGTTAAATTCAGATACGCTGCAAAAAACAATGGAAAACTTCACTTTTAAATAGGCAAGTTGTTCAATTACTTGGCGTAACAAAAACCAATAAAACTCAGGCTAGTAAACCTAATGTTTGCTAGCCTTTTTTTCACATTAACTTTTTTAAACTATTTGAATACAAAAGCGAGTTGCCACGGTCTTATTGACACTTGTTGCTGCTAAGACACATTTTTCAAATTCATCGCACAACAATCCAACACATTTAATCAACAACACTTTTTATCAATGAGTATTTACTATGAAAAAAGCATTATCCTTTTTAACACCATTATTGCTGATGTTGAGCACAAGCATTGTCTTCGCCGACCAGCCTTCTATTGATGTTGGTCCCAAAGTTGGTCAATCTTCACCTCAAATTTCCGTTGTAGACATCAACAATCAACAACCAACCATCAACCAACTTTCAGGTCAAAATGGCGTTATTGTGGTATTTTTCCGTTCTGCCGATTGGTGTCCTTTCTGTAAAAAACATTTAATCGAACTCAACCAGCAGGCTGATAAATTTAAAAAGCTTGGCTTTGGCTTAGCGGCAATTTCATACGACAATACCGATATACTGAAAAGCTTTAGCCAAGAAAAAGCCATCAGCTATCCGTTACTGTCTGATCAAAACGTCGAAACCATGATAGCGTTTAACGTATTAAATACCGATTACCAACCCGCTGACGATCATTACGGTATCCCATACCCTGGCGTAGTCGTTATTGATAAGAATGGTAAGGTACTTGATAAGCACTTTTTTGAAGGTTACAAACAACGGGTAAAGTTTGCTGATTTGCATAAGGCGCTAGCACAGCACTTTTAATGAAACGGGCGTCAGTACCTATTGTTATGTGCTGACGCAGCTTGAATTATTTTTAATTAAGCCATTAATTTTAAAGCTATGTAGGGCGTAATATTTAACAAAATAACCCCCAACTTAAACATGGCTAAATAGTTGAAATAATATTTTGGCAAATCGCTTTGCTCAACTGACAACATGTTACTGTACACTTTGACAATAAAGCCTTTAAATGCCACTAGCGCGATAGTTGAAATGCATAAAATACTGACGTTGATTACCGTGCACCAACCAAAGAAAGTCGTTAATTCACTGACTGTCATCATATGCTCCTATTATTAAATAATTTTTTACCGTTCTTGCTCAGACACAGGTTTTGCAAAAAAGACAAAAGGGATGGCCAAAGGGCCAAGCAGCGCGCCCAACAATGCCCAATAGTATCTGCGAGCATGGCGTAATTTAGCCAAATAAAAACAAACAAATATACTGAGTATATTAAGAACAATAAGTACAACCATTTTTGCCTCCTATGACATGCTCAGACGTTTTACCAAATGAGTGGTCAAAATTAACATCATTATCTAACTACCTTAGCTTACTTTACCAAATTAGCATCTACTTTCTTGTAACGAAAATTAACGCTAGCCTGTATGAATATTTTAGGTATTCACCTAGCTACTCTTCCCGAAATGCCTCAGCCGTTAAGTGATGTCGATTTAATAATTTATAGAACTCGGTACGATTACGCTGGGCGATACGTGCTGCCTGCGACACATTGCCGGCGGTTAATTTTAGTAATTTCGCTAAATAATCTCGTTCAAATTGATCGCGTGCTTGCTGAAAAGAAGGTAGCGTTTGTGTTTTTTCCCGCAGGGCATTAGTAATTAAACTGGCATTAATTAAAGGCTCTGTCGCTAAGGCTACACTTTGCTCAATAACATTTTGCAATTGTCGAATATTGCCGGGCCATGGCGCACTGATCAGCAGCTCCATCGCCTCTGCCGAAAAGCCGGTCACTTTCGCAAATGAATGATGAGCGACTTGATTAAAAAAGTGCTGGGCAAGCAACGGAATATCTTCTCTGCGCTCTGATAAAGGCGGCAGCTCTAACTCAACCACGTTTAGTCGATAGTACAAATCTTCTCTAAAGCTACCTTCAACTATCGCTTGTTGTAGATTTTTATGAGTGGCGGAAATAATACGGACATCCGTTTTAATTGATTGTGTACTACCAACCGGACGAACCTCTTTCTCTTGTAATGCGCGTAACAACTTCACCTGAAAGTTCAGTGGCATATCGCCAATTTCATCAAGAAATAGCGTGCCACCATTGGTGGCTTGAAATAAGCCGACATGATTATTTTCCGCGCCAGTAAAGGCGCCTTTTACATGGCCAAACAATTCTGATTCTAGTAACTGCTCTGGGATCGCCGCACAGTTAATGGCGGTAAAAGGCTTACTTTTGCGGTGACTGGCTTGATGAATCGCTTTCGCTAACAGTTCTTTACCAGTACCACTTTGACTATGTATTAATAAACTAAAGTCACTTTTAGCGACTTGTTTAGTTTGTTGCAACAGCGACTCCATAATTGCGCTGCGACTGATAATACTTGCTCGCCAAGCATTTTCTTTACTATTGAGTTTGCGAGTTGCTGGTTGCAATTGCATGGCTTTTTCAACCGTCGCTAATAAATCTTGGCTTTCAAATGGCTTAGTTAGAAAACTAAAAACACCTTGTTTTGTGGCATTAATCGCATCAGGAATAGTGCCATGGGCGGTCATTATCACGACCGGTAAGCTTGGGTATTGTTGGCGTATTTGTTCAAATAATGCCATGCCGTCCATGCCTTCCATGCGTAAATCACTGATCACCATATTGGCTTGAAAACTTTTTAAAATACCTAAGGCAACTTTTGCATTCGCAGCAGATTCTATTTCATAACCTGCCGCTGCCAGACGAATACCGAGTAAACGCAGTAAACTAGGGTCGTCATCAACGAGTAGAATTTTCTGTTGGCTTGCTTTGCTACTCATAGGTTATTGCCCACGCTCAGTTATTGTTTGTTCTATCTTTTTCAATTGGGTAATTTTTTTATTCAATTGATCGATGATTTGCTGGTATTGGTTAATTTTTGCATCCTGCTGATCAATGACTACCTTCGCTTGTTGATAGGCACTTCGATAATTATTCATTTCATTTAAAATCAACAATTGTTGATTAAGCTGATCTTTAAGCATCACCACAAAAGCTAAATCTTTTGGGTTAAAGGTCGCGGTATTGTATGGCTCTAATTGATATTCATTAAGCTGGGCTTTTGCCGTATAGGGGTTATGAATTGGCGACTTCGGCAAACTATACAACATAATAAGCTGCATATCGGCGTATGAATTGCCGACACTTTGGTTGTGTTGTTGACGGGAAATTTCAGCGGTTAATTCTTGCTCATTTAGCGTTTTAATCCATAAATAGTATTGGCTAAAATCCACCGAACTTTGTGGTGTTATCGGCAGGTGTTGGCAAGCACTTAGCAGCAAGGCGAGTATTAGCGCACTAATCAGATTAACTATTATATTCATTTACTTACCTCGATATTATTGATTTTACTTGCTCTTGGCAAACGAATTTCTATTAAGGTGCCGCTGCCATCGCTATTAGCTGAGCGCAAGTTAATTTCACCATTAAGCCGCATGACTAATTCTTTCACTATAGTTAACCCCAAACCGCTGCCTTTAATTTGGCTGCTTGTTGGTGCGGGTCCTTGAAAAAACGCTTCAAACACTTTGCCTTGGATCGCTGCATCTATTCCAGGACCTTGGTCGCTGATGGCAAGTACTAACTGATCATTTTCCAAATAACTGTCAACGCTAATATTGCCACCTTCATCGGAATATTTAATGGCGTTCGACAGCACATTATCTAAGATCACTTGCAGTTGCTTCTCATTGCTTTGAATCGACACATCTTGATTATTTTGTAAAATGGTCAAATGCTTGCGTTTAATTTCAAATTGATGATCAGCTAACACGCCGGTTAATAGTGGCGCTAAAATAATTGTTTCACTGTCTTGCAAACTGGTCGAATCAAGCACGATATTAAAATCGAGCAACTCTTCAATATGTGATTGCAAACGTTGCACACTGGTTTTAATGATCTGACAAATTTCTTGTTGCTCATCGTTTAGGCCGCCAACACTGTTGTCGTACAACAGCTCTGTACCTTCACGAATTGCAGCCAGTGGCGTTTTCAATTCATGAGAAATATGGCGAATAAAACTCGACTTTTGCAACTCTAATGCCTGTAAACGTAAACGCATCATTTCAAGCGCATCAGCAATTTCACCAATTTCCGGTGCACTATCAATAACAACAGCTTGTTCAAAATTTCCTTTTTCAAGCAGTTGAATTTTTTCAATTAATAACTTTAACGGCGAACTGATCAAATAGATGAACAGCCCGGCAATAAGCAAAGTTACCGGAATAATCAGTAAGCTATTGAGCATAGTAGCGCTGACCTGCTCTGCAGTGGCGCTAATGGTTAACGCTTGCTGATCAATTATTACTGCGCTTCGAGCGTTTATCGCCTTAACAATACCAGTAATGTCGAGAAAATGATGTTGCAAAGTGGGCAAACTTTGTTCACTAAACGGTTCATCATTTATCAATAAGTCGAGCTCTGCAATAACACCGGTCAATTGCTGTGATAATTGCATTAGCGACGCATCGTGATATTGACTAAGTTTTTGCTGCAATAGCTGATAAATATTTTGTTGTTCAATTAAATAATTCGATTTTAATTCAAGATCTTGCAACACCAGGTATTGGCTAGAAAAACGTTCTAAATTAGCACGACGCTCATTAAGCTCTTGGTTAACTCGAGTCAGCTCGGTTACCGAAAATATTGCTTGCACACCTTGACTTGAAAGCTTGTTCACTTGCAATGCGCTATAAATCAATGCAAAGACTAACGGCAAGGAAACCAAGGAAAAACCTAGAAAGGTCAGTTTCTTAAGTGACAAGGTGCGACTGCGGCGACTGAAATAAGAAAAAAGTTTAGCAAGCATTAGAAAAATCCGCAGTTATATAAAGTTGATCAGTATTAGGGATTATTGAACTTTCGACGTTAAATTTTGTTCAAATCAAACGCTTTTTGTTCAAGGCGTGAACAACACAGCATGGTTGTTCCATGTAAGTTGTCAACAACGATGAAGAAATAGCATTTAGTTGAACCCAAAGGGCAGCGTTTCTAGGCATTTATACCTCATTATTGCACTTTCATGTGGAATAACCACATAGCAATCACAATGCTTTGTCTAAATACCGATAAACTGCTGCAAAAATAAACACGAAAGATCAACAGACCCTAATTGCCTGTCATTTAAAAGTATCAATGTAAAACCTGCTCTTTGTAAGCGATCATAACAGATAAAACAACACTGTCTGCAAATTGAGACAGCAGTTAAATTCTTCATACTTACCGCTTACTTGCTGATTTTCATTAAGTTAGTTCCAACTTTTACCACATATTCTTGGTGAAATTTTTTCCGACAAATTTCACTGTCGTCAAATGGCAACAACCTACCGAGACAAAAATAAAATATAACCATACAAAACAAATACTTAAAAACATGGCACAGCGCATGCAATGCCTGTTTCGAACTAACAAAAACGTCTTTTTCTTTTAAATAAAATTATAGGAAATATTATGAAAAATATTAGCTTAAAACACATTACATTTGCTGTTGTCACCACAGCGCTACTATCGACTTATGTAAGCGCTGATGATGTGGTTAAAAATACTTTGATCAGTGTTGAGTCGACTACAGAGCATCAATTAGAGTTTACTGTTTTAGACAGTAACCAAGATGGAAAAATTAGCCAAGTTGAAGCCCAAAAGAGCAAACAGCTTTACGATGCATTCGCCAAAGCAGATACAAATGGTGACGCGACACTTAACCGAGAGGAATTTGCCGACTTTATAACCAATTCAAATTAAACGATATTTAAAATAAAACAAAATTATAGGTGACGCAGCCTTTTATATTTATATAGAATGGCTCCCTCATTTATGCTGACAAAGCATAGCCGGCTACTCCCAACCAATTTTGGCCGGCTAGTTTAAGGTAATTCCATGACAGATTTAACCTCTCGCTTTATCAAACTCGAAAATTGGATTTTCGAAATAAAATCAGTTCGCGCTATTCGAGTTGAAGATTATGGACAACCTTACGATGCAATCGCCAATATTCAGTTTAATGGCGAAACCGCTTTTTTAGATGGCTTAATCACCCGAGAAAGTGATGACTTTAGTCGTGAAGATTATGAAGTGTTTTGTCGCATGTGTAGAACATTAGGCATGAAGCAAATTCAATTTGATCGCTTTAAAAATAACAAGCCACAAGTAAATACCATAGATTTAACCACTGAAGCTAAAAACGAATCAAAAGCTAAGCCTCAACTTAAACTGGTACGTTAATAACCATATATAAATCAACGCCAGTAGCAGTAACATGCTGGCAATCAAACCTGCAACGGTGTGCCAATAACGGTATGCTAACGTTAGCTGCGTTTCCCGATGATTTATTTTTAACCACCACAACTGTTCGCTATTTTCCCGCTCTACTATATTTCTCTTTACACCATCCTATTATTTGAATGTCGCTAAATTACGCTGCTGCGACTAAACTCTATAAAGCACGATAATTAACATGTGCTTAGCACCATCTCATCATAAATGTAACCGAGCTAAATAAGGAAGTAGTGGCAGGTGTGATTAACGGGGAGTTAATAACAAATGACAATCTTTCAAAAAATGATCTTGGTGCCGAGTTTAAGCTTGTTGATGTATTTTGGCTTTATCGCTTATAGCTATTTTGAGCACAACCTCAGCACAGCCAAAATCGATCAATTGCGTGAAAGTTATGTACCTGCCTCAGAGCTTATCAATCATAACATCTTCTTATTTGAAAAAATTCAAACGACGTTTAAAGACGCTGTACTTGCCAAAGAAAGGTCTTGGCTTAAAGACACAATTAGTACCCAAAAAAAGTTCAACAAAAATCTGTCCTTGCTTAGTCATTATCCCGCCATAGTTGACCCACAAAGCATTAAGCATATTGGTGATAACTTTAACCAATATTTCGCCGATGCATATGAACTGGCAAGTCACTTACTTGCCAAGCAACCAAAATGGCATGGCAACGAAGAGATTATTCGCCGAATAGAGGCATCTCAAAACGCGACTCAACAGGTTTTAATGGAAAATAGGCACAATATTCAGCAAGGCTTGCTTACCGCCATCGACAAAACGCATTCATTAAAAGACAGCGTGTTATTTTGGGGTTTAGCCATTTCAGCGACCTCCATGATCTTACTTATCGTCGTGACTATTTTTATTTCATATTCATTTCGCTTGGACATGTTCGACATTGTGCAACGAACAAAAAAGTTAGCAAACGGATGTACCGATTTTGGTCAACGCATTGAGCGGAAAAATAAAGATGAGCTAGGGGATTTGGTGCATTGGTTTAATAAGCTTTACGACAAGTTGGAGGCAGATTATTTAACCTTAAAAGAAATTAGCATTACCGACAAGCTAACCCAATTAAATAATCGCAATCGAACCGATCAATACCTGCCACAAGCACTTGCGAAGGCGAAAGAAAGTCAGCAATGCATGTTGGTGGTGGTTATTGATATCGATCACTTTAAAAATGTGAATGATAAATACGGACATTTGGTAGGAGATGAAGTACTGCAGCTTTTTGCAAATGAGCTAAAAAGTCGCGCTGAAACAGGTGATTTCATTAGTCGATGGGGCGGCGAAGAGTTTTTATTGATTTGGTCAAATACCCATGCCATTTATGCCAAACAAAAAGCTGATACCATGCGTGAAGCTATTGCGGCAATTAAACACCCTGTTGCGGGATCTGTTACAGCGAGTTTTGGTATTGCAATTGCCAAACCTGATGACAACGTGCAAAGCATTGTTAATCGCGCAGATAATAATTTATATCAAGCTAAACAACATGGTCGTAATATTGTGGTTATTGATAATATCTGCTGAAAAAACAATCACACAGCTTAGCTTTTATAATGTCAGTTTTTTTTACAAAGCCGCACTCCAGGCTTTAACAATACTGTAACAAATCCAGCATAAGCCACTGTTTTTATAATGGATATGATTTATGGCATAAAGTATGCTTATTATGTTTATATAGTTTTATAGAACGTAGTTAATTCACAAAGTTTAGTAAAAACGATAGAGATAAGTAATATGAAAAACATTATTAAAAGCAGTCTATTTCTAGTATTAAGTTTTATTGGCTTACAAGCTAATGCAGGTTTAATCCCAAGTGGCATTCAAACCAATGTTGACAAAAACACCGTAAACAACACATGGAACTGGAGCGAATGTGCCAGCTTTCCATCGTTTATGACCGTTGATTTTACTTCTACCATTGCAGGTTGTAGCGGCGACCATTTAGCAATGGCGATTTATCAAGACGGTAGCGATGACTACGCCATTTTTGCCGGTGCGGCGTACAACGACGTGCTATTAGAAACCGATGCCGGTAGCCATGTCGCAAACGGTGTACAATGGTATTTCAATGCTGACAGTTTCCCATGGTCTTGGGGCTTTACAGAAGTTGGTGCAACGACAAATCGTAACAATTGTGATGTTAATTTATTATTTAATAACAACTTAGGTATGTGTTGGCATACAGGTGTAAATGCTGTTTCTGGTGGCTGGGCATTCAATAACGGTTCGTTCAATTATTTAGACTCTAGCTTTACACGCGTACTATTAACAACAAATGCGTCAAGCGTGCCAGAGCCTTCAAGCTTACTTATTTTTGCACTAGGTATTATCGGTTTAGCCTCGCGTCGTTTTGCTAAGCGTTAATACGAATACCAAAATTCAGTAATAATAAAAGCATCTAATTGATGCTTTTTTTATCGCTGACTTTTTATTGAAAGCAGAATAAACGATTAATTACCTACGACGGAAACCGTTTCTCCACCCGATTTTTTCCAATTGCCAAAACCACCTTCAAGATGACAAACCCCAGCTAAACCCATGTCTTGTAACGCAGCTGTTGCTAATGCTGAGCGCCATGCCGACTGACAATATAAGACAAACTGCTTGTTCTCGCCAAATACTGGCTTAAAGTAAGGGCTTGCCGGATCAACCCAAAATTCAAGCATGCCTCTTGGCGCATGTACAGCGCCTGGAATAGTGCCCTCACGTTCAAGCTCTCGGATATCTCGAATATCAACAAAGACAACGTCGTCTTGTCCGAGTTGCTGCTGTGCTTGTTCAACACTAACTGTCGTAATTTTTTCGTTCGCTTCATCCACTAATTGTTTTGCACTTTTAATTAACGCCATTTCAGTACTCTCTAACGGTTGAAAAATAAAACATCATTCAATTTAAATAACGTGATAAAAGCTATTTACCATTGCGCTTTTACCATACGCCACCACAACCCAAATAAGCTAACATAACCTGTGGTATAACTAGTTAACTTGCCTTGGTCAACAATCATCACTAATGGGGTAACCTGTACGCCCAGTGTAGCGCTTAATTGACTTTCTGGATCATTAATCACCTCAAAATTAAGTGCATTTTTGCTTAAATATTGACGTACGTCGTCATTATTCCCTGAATTCATGGCAATACTTACGACAGGGTAATAATTCGAGATGGTATTTACCGACGGGCTCACGACATTACAAACAACACACCAAGAGCCCCAAAAATAAACAAGCACCGGCTGTTGCTGACTTAATTGGTTAATATCGACCAACTCGTTAGATAAATTAAGCCCTTGTAATTGCGGGATATGTTTTTCTTCTAAGCTCTGCCCACGCCAAATATCAGCCGCAACGGAAACAATCGCCACGATGACAAAAAGTTGGAGTAGCTGTTTTAAAAAGTTTTTAATCATGCGTAATTAGCCACTTCATTCTCTATTTATTGACAAGACCAGATCACAGCCATTCCTCTTACAATATTGACACTATTTTTAATGGTATATAAACCATTTAAACAGCGCTTTATCAGTGAAACTTTGTGCTCATAAGGTTATAACATTAATTCAAATTGATATTAGCTATCAGAACAACTGCACTACATTCGCTTAATAACCTTAGCAATATATGGCTCAATCAATCGCAAAACATTGCTGCTTTACAGCTAATTTGGCTAAAAGGTCGTTGCACCACTTGCTAACTTACCTAGTAGTAAGTTACTATTTTTGTCATGCAAACACGACTTAAAAATAGAAAAGAGCAAATTGTTCGCTTGGCGCTAGAGTTTTTAAAGACCAAAGGCTTTGAAAATTTTAGTTATCAAGACATAGCAAAACAGCTCGAGATCACAAAAGCGAGTATTCATCACCATTTTCCTAAAAAAGCAGATTTAGGTGTGGCGTTGTGTCATGCCATTCAAGACTGGCACAATCACGAATTTGCCAAGGTATTGGCAACGCCAGTATCTGCGATGGAAAAGCTTGATATGTACATTAATGGCATGATGAGCTTTTCATGCGGCAATACAAAAATATGCCCACTAAGTAGCTTACAAGCCGATATTACTTTATTGCCTGAGGCAATGAAACGCTCGCTAAAACGTTTAGACGAGCACGAGCTGAAATTTATCGCCACTATTTTACAACAAGGGCGCGACAATAATGAGTTGAACTTTGTCGGCAGTGCTGAGGATCAAGCGTTAATTTTTGTCTTATCCTGTAAAGGCGCATTGCAATATTCACGCGTTCATGGCGGCAATATTATTGACAGCGCGATTGAACAAAGCAAAGCGTTATTATTAGCCAACAACTAAACAACTAATGACAGAGTTTCAAAATTAACAAACGATAAAAAATTTTACCCCGCTAACTTACCTATTAGTAAGTTAGTAAAACAAAAAAATTATTAACAACTAGGTGAGCAAGATGGCAACAACAGACAACCTTTTTACGCCGATTTCATTAGGTAAACTTTCCTTAAATAATCGCATTGCGATGGCACCAATGACCCGAACATTTTCACCGGGCAATGTGCCTAACGATCTTGTCGTTCAATACTATCAGCGTCGCGCTGAAGGTGGTGTTGGTTTAATTATCACCGAAGGCACTTGTGTTGGTCATAAAGCTGCCTCAGGATACGAAAATGTACCTTTTATTGCCGGAGAAAAACCCTTAGCCGGTTGGAAAAAAGTGGTTGATGCCGTACATGCAGCTGGTGGAAAAATTGCACCACAATTATGGCATGTTGGCGCGATCCGTAAACCTGGAGTTGAACCCGGTGGCGACACGCCAGGTTACGGCCCATCAGGCATGGCAATGCCAGGACATGTCACCGGTCACACCATGAGCAAAGCCGATATTGATGACGTTATTCAAGCCTTTGTACAAGCCGCCATTGATGCGAAAAACATAGGTTTTGACGCGATTGAAATTCATGGCGCTCATGGTTATTTAATTGATCAGTTTTTCTGGCAAGGCACCAACGAACGTACCGATGAATATGGCGGCAGTATTGAAAACCGTTCACTTTTTGCCATCGAATTAATTGGCGCGGTACGTGCGGCCGTTGGCGAAGAATTTCCGATTATTTTCCGTTGGTCACAGTGGAAACAACAAGACTACAGCGCACGATTAGTTGAAACCCCAGAGCAATTAGCCGCCTTTTTACAGCCACTGGTTAACGCCGGCGTTGATATTTTCCATTGTTCACAACGACGTTATTGGGAGCCTGAATTTGAAGGTAGCGATTTAAACTTAGCAGGCTGGGTGAAAAAACTGACTGGCAAGCCAACCATTACCGTGGGAAGTGTAGGTTTAAACCAAGACTTTTTACCTGAAGACGGCACTACTAACTTTAAAGATGCCGAAACGGTGAATTTAGATAACTTAGTTGCCCGAATCGACCAGCAAGAATTTGACCTAGTCGCCGTTGGTAGAGCACTTATTTCCAACCCTGATTGGGTCAAAAAAGTGCAAGCTGGGCAGTTTGAACAACTTAATGCTTTCGACAAAGCACAGCTAGGTGAATTAATTTAGCTATAAAATTTGCATCGTAACTTTCATTTTTTAATCGTAAGCGCTTATCTTAAAACTTATCTTAAGTATTTATCCTAAGCGCTTGCCATGAGTCGCTATCATATGGCGTGCTCATGACAAGTGGCTCCCAAAAAAGTTGCGATGCAAACGTTTGTTATTTCAAAACATCCTCTGTTAATAGACCAGCATCGACTAATTTCCTTAATCGCTGATTACACTTTGCTTGTAGGCTATCTCGCAACAAACGCACAGCTGGCGTAATTAACTGCCTGCTTGGGCAAATTAACCAAAGTTCGGTCGCAGTAGGTGTAAACTCAGGCATTAGCGATAACAAACGACCTGACAATAAGTCATCACAAACATCTAAGCTCGACTTGGTTGCCACGCCATGGCCAGCAACACACCAACGCCGCACTAACTCACCATCATTTGATACGCGGTCACCCGTCATTTTTATTTTAACGTTATGTTCACCAGCACTAAATTGCCAGACATCGTGCACTAAATCATGTAATTGATAAAATAAGCCATTATGGGTGGCAAGTTCTTGCGGATGCTCAGGTTTACCGACTCGGTCAATATACTCAGGTGATGCGCATAATATTCTTGGCACGTTACAGATTTTAAAGCCATAAAAGTTGCTGTCTGCCGGCGAACCATAACGAAGAGCTATATCAACAGGGTCTCGATAAAAATCAATATTACTGTCAGTTAAATGCACTTTTAGCGTTAATTTTTGGTGAGCTGCCATTAACTCATCTAACCAAGGAATAACAACATTTCGCCCTAAATCAGACGAAATGCCCAAACGCATTTCACCGTCAACCACATCTAAATCGTCTTTAACATTTTGCTTTGCTAATTCAAGCATCAATAACGCTTTTTCTAAATTAGGGATATAACGTTCGCCTTCGCTCGACAGTCTAAGTTGGCGTGTAGTGCGAATAAACAGTGGCATACCTAAAGCGGCTTCGACGCGTTTAATCGCTGCGCTAGCGGTTGCTGTGCGCATATCTAAGCTTGCCGCCGCGGCAGTAATACTGCGAAATTCGGCAACTTTTACAATAATATTTAAATCTTCAATCAGCATATTTTCAATTTATTTTTGATAATGATTCAAACATTACCCTGTTTATCACAACCAAAGCAAGGGCTATTATTTACACCACGAAACAAGATAACGCCATATTCAAACCAGTAATAACAAGGGAAAATAAAATGAAAGCTATCGGTTATTTAAAAAGTTTACCTATCGAAAATGAACATTCATTAGTTGATATTGAAATTAACCAACCTATTGCCAGCGGCCATGATTTATTAGTAAAAGTAGCCGCTATCGCCGTAAACCCAGTTGACTATAAAGTGCGATTAAACGCCGCGCCAACCGACGGTGAATATAAAGTTATTGGCTATGATGCGGTTGGCGAAGTAGTTGCCTGTGGCGACAAAACCAGTCAATTTAAACCTGGCGATAAAGTCTTTTATGCCGGTGATATCACCCGCAGTGGTAGCAATGCCCAGTTTCAATTAGTCGACGAGCGCATTGTAGGCGCAAAACCCACAAGCTTATCGAATGCTGAAGCAGCAGCTTTACCTTTAACGGCGATCACCGCGTGGGAATTACTTTTTGAGCACCTTGCCATAAAGCAGCAAGCGCCTGAATCACCCGCTAAGTCAAACGAGATTATTTTAGTCACCGGCGCGGCTGGTGGCGTTGGTTCAATTTTGATCCAATTAGTTAAAGCCATTACCGGCGCAACAGTGATTGCCACAGCCTCACGTGAAAGCTCAAAAGCTTGGGTAAAACAATTAGGCGCTGATTATGTTGTTGATCACAGCAAGCCACTTAAAGCGCAAATTGACGCGCTTAATATTGGTCAAATAAGCCATGTTGCCAGTTTAAATAGTAGTTCTTCATATCTAGACAGCTATGTCGATTTATTACGCCCATTTGGCAAAATCGCAGTGATCGATGAGTTAGATAATTTTGACATGAACAAGATTAAGCCGAAAAGCTTGTCGGTACATTGGGAGTTTATGTTTGCCCGTGCAATGCATCAAGCTGACGACATGGATGAGCAAGGCAAATTACTTAATCAAGTCGCTAAGCTTATTGACCAAGGCTATATCAAAACAACGGTGGGTCAACACTTAGGTACTATCAATGCCAGTAACTTAAAAGCTGCACATCAAGCGCTCGAGTCTGGAAGTTCAATCGGCAAAATCGTGTTAGAAGGGTTTTAAGCGCACATTTTGTCACCTATGCTAGCCACCTTACGGCTAAGCAAGAAACCATGAAAATTTAATCAACATAAGAGAGAATGAATATGACTACCTTAACGATTGTTGCCAATATTATCGCTGAAAGCGATAAAGTTGACTTAGTAAAAAGTGAATTATTAAAGCTTATTGATATCACGCGCTCAGAAGCGGGTTGTATTAACTATGACTTACACCAAGATAACGAGAATCCTGCTCATTTTGTTTTTTATGAAAACTGGCAATCCCGTGAGTTATGGCAAACCCATATGAACAACCAACATTTAAAAGATTATATGCAGGCAACCGAAGGAGCCGTGGCATCATTTGTATTAAATGAAATGACTCAAATTGCTTAAAGCAACTATTTGGTTAATGAGATACACGCCATCGTTAGTCTAACGTTGGCGTGTTTTCTCTGTTTAACTTTTATTTTTTTCACCATAAATATTAGTCCGCCAACATAGCTATTGTTTCCTGCTGCTCAGCTTCACGATTAGCCAACGAATAAAAGTACGCTCTGTTGTGACGAATCACGCTATTATTTTTTAAACGCTTGGCTTTGGTAAAGTCAGCTTGAGCTAACGTCATTTCATTCATAAAGTAGTTAACAATGGCGCGATTACTATAAGCGAGCGCTTTTAAATACTTATAATGCTGATCATGTAGCGGCATACTTTCAATGTTTTTGATTGCTAAGTTACAGTCAGGCTTAGCTAAAGCAAACTCTCCATTGACTAAATTTTCAATGCATAAATTATTATGCTGCTCAAACGAGACAATTAAGCTTTTTAAGCGATCGTTTTCTAACATACTCGCTAATTGATAATTATCAATTTTAGCTATTTTGAATTTTTTCTCTGTTGTTTCAGCATGCGCTGCATGGCTACAAAAAAGAGTAAAGATAGCAACTTTTGCTAAGGTATTAATGATGCGTTTCATGATGTGCTCCTATGGTTTTTCAACAAATTCGGAGCTAATTTAAATAGTTTAATCGCGGCCAGCAAACGATATAAAATCAGTCGATAGGTTAATTTTTTTCAGTTGCACAATTGAGAGTAAAACAGTTAAGGTCAGTAAAACTTACTGAGTAAAGCGTACTTACCAAAGAGAATACTAAAGAAAATAAAGGCGGTTTAACTTTTTAGAAAATAGCGCGACACATTGCTCTGCGACATTGCGCTAATATAAGTTTAGACTAGCGTACAACTCTTTATAGACAATACAGATTTAAATGATAAAACGATAAATAAACCAAGCTTATTCCTGTAGATCAGGCTCTGAAACATCAAGTTGTGAAATAGCGATCACCGCTTGGGTACGATTGCGAACATTAAGTTTGCGAAAAATTGCCGTTGCATGCGCTTTAATGGTTGCTTCTGATACATGCAAATCATAGGCAATTTGTTTGTTCAACATGCCTTGGGCAAACATCATCAAAATTTTGTATTGTTGCTGCGTTAAACTGGCAACACGCTCGGCAATATCAGAATTATCATTATCTGCTTCAAATGCTTGAAAAGACGCAGGCACCCAAACATTGCCCATTAATACTTGGCCAATGCCTTCAACAATCAGGTCAACTGGGGTTGATTTAGGAATAAATCCGGCAGCGCCATATTCCATCGCTTTAGCAATGGTATCGGTATCTTCATGAGCAGAAACAATCACTACGGGTATTTGTGGGTAATGATTACGAATATGAATGAGGGTATTAAAACCATGAGCACCTGGAATATTAAGATCAAGCAAGACTAAATCACTGTCGCTATGCCCGCTTAATTGCGTTTCTAGCTCGGCGATAGTTTGTGCTTCTAACCAAGTAGTTTCGGTAAATTTAGACGTTAATGTGCCCAATAAGGCTTGTCTAAATAAAGGATGGTCATCAGCTATTATTATTTTGTCTGGCTGAATCATAATGTAACCCTTAACGTATCACGGTATTAAATAAGTTTAAAACGCAGAAAAGTTAGCTTAAATTAATCATTTAACGGTAACTTTTCTGTAACAGTTTAACCTATGTAATATTACATAGCTGTTACGGTTGAGCAAGTATTAGTCACTGCCTTGCGCAACCTCACAGCTAGTTTATCGTGATAAATCAAAGGTATCGGTAATTAAATGTTTTTCAGTACCGCCACTAACAACTGCCAATATTGCTCAACAGTGGCGATATTGACCTTTTCATCCGGCGAATGCGGGAACTTAATTGTTGGTCCAAACGAGACCATATCCCAGTGCGGATAGGCTGTTTTAAACAAGCCGCACTCAAGACCTGCATGAATTACCATGATTTCTGGCGTTTTATCAAACAACTGATGATAGGTGTCGCGCACGGTTTTCATTACCGCTGAACTGGTGTCAGGTTTCCAACCAGGGTAGGCACCCGAGAATTCAATATTGGCACCTGCTAGTTCAAAAACTGACTGCACCGTAGTTTGCGTTTCTAAGCGACCATCGTCATGTAAGCTACGAATTAACGTCATAGCGACAAACTTGTTCCCTTTAGTGCGCATTACGCCTAAATTAAGCGAGCTTTCGACGATGCCTTCAATATCATCGCTCATACGCATTACCCCGTTAGGGCAAGCATTTAGTGCTTTTAAAATGCTATTTTGGCTTTGCTCAGTCCATTGCTGGTCAAAGGTTTCTGGTGAAATCAACAACATATCGATGTCGGTTTCAATGCTACCAAGGTTAGTTTGAATCGTTTTTAAGTACGTCGCTAATGCTGCTTTAAAGTCGTCGACTTGCTCAGCAGCAATCACAAAGCTGGCATCCGCTTCACGTGGAATGGCATTACGTAAACTGCCACCATTTAATTCAGTTAAACGAATACCAAATTGCTCGCTAGCCATTAATAAAAAGCGCACTAATAATTTATTGGCATTAGCACGACCAGTGTGAATATCAACGCCTGAGTGACCACCTTTTAAGCCAGAAATTGATAAATTAAATGATTGTGCACCGCTAGCGACGTCTTCAAACGCTAACGCAAAAGTTGCTTGACCATCAATACCGCCGGCACAACCCATGTACACTTCGCCTTCTTGCTCAGAGTCGGTATTAATTAAAATATCACCATCTAACCAACCGGCTTCTAAGCCAAATGCGCCTGTCATGCCCGCTTCTTCATCTATCGTCACTAAAACTTCAAGTGGACCATGAGCTATGTCATCGCTAGCTAAAACCGCTAATGCTGAACATAAACCAATGCCATTATCAGCGCCTAGCGTAGTATCTTTGGCGGTAACCCAGTCACCATCAGCTTCAGTCACAATGTAAGGCTGAATTGGGTCAGTTAAAAAGTCATGCTGGGTTTCGGCATTTTTTTGCGGCACCATGTCCATATGCGCTTGCAAGATAACACCAGGGCGATTTTCCATGCCCGCAGTTGCTGGCTTTTTAATAAATAAATTGCCGACCTTGTCTTCTTTCACCGACAAGCCTTGCTCTGTTGCCCACGATTGGATCCAAGCAGATATTTTCTGCTCGTGTTTTGAAGGGTGTGGAATACTGCAAATCTTTTCGAATAACTGCCACAAAAGATTAGGTTGAAGTTGTGATAATTGGCTCATAATTTTTCCTCAAACGAACAAACAGCGAACGTGGTGTTGCATTAATGAGGGTATTAGAAGGGGTTATGCGCTTTATTGCTATAACCCTAGCGCTTTTTTACGACAGATGTATGTAAATTTAGGTTTACTGGCAAGCGGACTTTTTGAAATTATAAGCACGAACCATATATGCTGATATTTTATTTAACACTATTTGCCAATTTTTTTCTCACGCCCGCGATAGGCTTTTCGGCTGTAGCTTTTTAAGTAAGGCAAAACTTGCTGATACACTTCTTCTCCCCAACTTACACCATAAAAAATCAGCTGCTCATTAACGGCAAAATGGTGTTGCTTTGTGCATTTAATGCGCTTGCCATTGGGTAGTTCAATCACCAGTTTATCTGGTAATCGTCGGCTGCTTAAAAAGCCCGCGCCGGCAAGGCTAATATCTTTGATCACGCCATTGCCTAAGCCGTGATGATAAAACAGCCACGAGCGATAAATTTTTATCGGCACACCGCGGCTTTGCAAAAACAACGGAATGTCATTTGACTGAAATTGCCAGCGATGAAACTTACGCTCCATGCCTTTGTCTTGATCAGGTGTTGGTTTTTTCTCTAACATCTTAATCTGTCATTTGCTCTAACATCACTGCAGAGCGCATCATCGGATTATTAGCTTTTGCTTTCGTCACCGCTTTTTCCATTTCATTATTAGGCTGTTGGCCAAATAACTCGGTTAACTCAGCTTCTGCTTTTTCGGTTAATAGCAACAATTCAATGCGTCGATTACTGCTCGATTTAGGTTTAAGCGGATCAAGTAATGCCGTATCAGACATAGCAACCACTTGGGCAACACGATTCTTAGGCATGCCACCAATTTCTAACATTTGCCTTGCTTGCAACGCACGTTGGCTAGAAAGCTCCCAATTGGTAAATGCGGCATTGTGAAATTGCGCAGCATCAGTATGACCTGAAATCATTAAGCGATTATCAATGCGCGTAAATACCGGCGCAAGCGAGCGTAAAACGTCTTGAAAAAAGTACGTCATTTGTGGGCTACCTCGTTTGAACATACTGGTATTGTCGTTATCTTTAATGATAATGCGCAAACCCTGCGGCACAATTTCGACGGCAATATTTTTGTCTGCGCCAACGGCATCAGCAACTGCCTCCATTTCAGCAGCTAATAAAGCAAGCTCTTCAACGGTATTTAAGCGCCCTTTCAAACGCGAGGTTAATTGCGGCTTATCACTATAACCATTCTCACCTTCTTCATCGGCAGTACGTTGATTTAACGAACGCGCGGTTTTATGAGATTTTCTAATCGCTTCTGGGTCTAATCGGTTTTTACTGTCGAGCACCGAAAAGTCTTGGCCAAAATCAACGGGGTGCGGACTATTACTTAAATCAAAGGGATTATTTTCACCGTCGAATACTGAATAAGTGCGCAAGTTTTCAGAAAATTGTTTACGCTCTTCAACGTTCGAAACGGCTAATATCCATAACACCATGAAAAACGCCATCATGGCTAAGGTAAAGTCGGCAAACGCCACTTTCCAAGCACCACTAGACTTTGGACGACTGCGTCGCTGTTTATGGCGCTTTACAATAATATTTCCGCTCATTAAGCCGCCTTCTTATTTAGCCACTCTTCCATTTGGATAAAGCTAGGTTTTGCGTCTTTATCAATAAGTTTTCGTCCGGCATCAACTGCCAGTAAAGGGGTTTTTCCGGTATTGTGCGACACTAAAATCGACTTAATACATTCAAGCAAACCAATTTTTTTATCGACCCGTGTGGCTAAGGCGTGACTTAACGGCTCAAAAATACAGTAACACATGAAAATACCAATAAAGGTGCCGACCAATGCTGCACCAACATGCAAGCCTATCGACAATAACGGACCATCGAGTTTCGACATGGTAATAATAATGCCCATCACCGCAGCCAAAATACCAAAGCCAGGCATAGCTTCACCTGTGGTGTGCAGCGCGCTCGACGGTTTTAACATGTCTTCTTCAATGGCGGCAATTTCTTGTTCTAGTAACGACTCAAGCTCGTGCGCGGTCATTTTTCCCATCGACAACATTCTGAAATTGTCGGTAATAAATTGCATTAGAATTGGGTCAGAGTGGATTTTTGGGTATTGCAGAAACAGCGAGCTTTCCTGCCAAAATTCAATATGCTCATCAAGTGATTTTAAGCCCTTTTGGCGAACACTTTCTAATAAGGCATGCATCACACACAATAGCTCTTGCGCAGTTTGACTATGGTCGGGCTGAGCGCCAAACAAGGCAACCACTTGGCTTTTAATGGCAACCAGTACTTGGCGAGAATTAGCTATCACCATAGAACCAAGGCCCGCGCCAAGAATAATCACTAATTCGGCCGGTTGCCACAGCGATAATAATCGACCATTGGCCATAACAAAGCCACCAAAAACGCACAAGAATACAATACCTAAGCCTAAAAATTTCTGCATAATTCTTTCCTTACAATAAATCAGCTAACTGATCTTTTAATTGCTTCACCGCTAACTTATGTAATTGACAAACTCTCGACTCGGTAACATCTAAGGTCAATGCTATTTCTTTCATATTCAATTCGTGTTGGTAGTAAAGGGTGAGCAGTAATTGTTCGCGCTCGGGCAGCTGGCTTAGTGCCTGCATGACACTTTGTTTTAGATCTGCGTACTCACCGTTACCGCTTTCACCATCAAAACTGCTGCCGTTTTCGAGCATTTCGTCCATGCTATACATTTCTTCGGCAACACTGTCTAACTGCATTTCTAAAAGTTGCTCTATTGAAATTTCCATCGCAGCAGCCAGTTCGGAATTTGAAACATCACGACCCAATTTTTTGGTTAGCGCGCGGCGATGTTGGTTCAGTTTATTGCCTTGTTGTCTTGCTTGACGTGGTCGCCAATCGAGTCGTCTCAGCTCATCTAAAATAGCGCCTCTGATACGCTGAAACGCGTAGCCTTCAAAGGCATCATCAGGCGCAGCACCGTAGCGACGAATCGCTTCTAATAAACCAAGCGAACCAATTTGAATTAAATCTTCATAGGCATGTATGCTGCTAAGTTGGCTACGTAAATGCGTAACAACTCGCTTAACTAAATATAAATATTGCAGCAAATATTGTTGTTCATTATTCGCTGCGTTATTGCCTGAATGCTGAAACTTAGCAGTCGTTTCAGCATCTTGAGAAAAAGGTTGAGATATTGCTAAAGGTTGCGCCACTTATAACTCCTATTGGATCACAAGTTTAGTAATCAAAACATTGTCTATTGCCTCGGCAACATCGTATTGCGCTAAGCTCGCTTTTACGTCAGCGTGCAATTGCGTTTGCAGTGACGTTAAATCTTTTAAATAGACGCGCATGCTGTCAAAGTCGCGCTGGCTTAAATTTTTCACTACCGCGTTTCGAATCGCGGGCAGATAATAATTAAGGTCAGTTAAGTTTTTATCGCTTGAGGTGACTAATGACATTTCAATCATCATGTAATAAATCACGGTGTCGCTTTCGACGCTAATGACAAACTTTTCTAGTGATAAGTACTTAGGTGCTTGGTTAACCTCTGTTGCCTGCGGAGTATCAGTTAATAAAAACGCCTGAATATGTTTTTTTCCATATATCGCCGCAGAAGCGATAAGCGCTAATGTCGCAATAAACGTAAGAAACACAACTTTGCTTGAACCATTGATGTAACGGAAATTGTGGCTCTGAGGATAGTGGTTGGTCGCAGTTTTCAAATTTGGATAACTCCTTTTTAAGCAAAGGTATTTAGCCAGCCGGTCGACGTTGACGATTCGGCTGATTGGTGATGACTTTCTTGATAATTAGATAAAGCGACCTCTTCTTCGCTTTCCTTTAATTGTTCAGGCAAAGAATCGTCAGAAACATTAACATCGACACCGCCGCTAAACTGTTGTTCAAGGCCGGCACCTAAGCGCGAGCTACTGTCTAACAAGGCATCTCTTACTGCGCTATTATTGGCGGATAGGTTGACCAGCATGCGATCACCCTCCGTTCTAATATTCACTTCTAAACGACCTAAATCAGGGGGATCTAAACGAATATTGACTTGTTTAATTTGCTGGCTCGCTTGCATTTGAATGCGATCTTGCAGCACCGTCACTAATTGCTTTGACCAGTTTTGTTGCTGTGCTTCTAATTTCACCGCTGACCATTCATAACGTCCAGTATGTGTTTGCACCCGCTCGCTAAAGCTAAAGTCTGTTAATGCATGTTCGCTGCGACTGGTAACCGGTTCAATAAAGGTTCTGCTGTGCGTACTTAGCTGAGCGATATCCGCTGCTTTTAAACCTGGGTTAGCAAAACCGTTTTTTAGTAATACTTGTTCAGGCAAATTTAGCGATGACTGAACATTTGCGCCAATGGCACTTTTTTGTGAGCTAACTTGCGCTTGTACCGCATTATAGCTGTGCGCAGAACTTGTACTTAGCGCCGCCAAATTTACCGATAAGTTTACAGTAGCTAAGCTAACATTTGCGCGTTCAACGCCAATGGCGCCAACTTGCTGGGCTTGTTTAACATTGCCTTTCATCGATAAATTTTGCTCGCTAGCAACTGCAGTTGAATTGTTGGCACTATTCGCCACAATCGCCATTTGTTCGGTTATTGCCGTGTTGCCTTGCACGGTTGGCTCCTGTGCTGTTGGGGCTTGATTAGCCAGGTGCTCATTAGCCACTAACCCGTTTACTGGCGCTGCTAAAACGCTAGCCATTGGCGTATCTGCTTGTTGCTTAACTTCTGCAAGCACTTGCTGATAATCACTTGATGAGGCGAATTGTTCAGCGGTCTCAGTATCTGGTTGCGTAGCGACCGCCTCTTTAGTGTTCGTGGCATTATCGTTTGCTTGTTTTGGCAACGCGGTAATTAACATTAGCTTTGTGCTCCTGCGCTTTGGTAGGCAAGTAAGCCTTCCTTGTTTTGCTGGGTATTGGTCATTTTTTCTTTAAGATCCTCATTCACCGCCTGACACTGTTTCATTAATGTTTGATGGGAGATGTACAAGGTTCTTAGCTCTGGTGCTAACTCAGCCAACAAGGCCTCATCAGCATTAATTTTTATCAGCAGCTCGGTTAGCCGATTATTGAGCTCGGTCACCGTGCCTAAATGAAAATTTTCATCGGCCATTTGTATGGCAATATTGAGTTGCGCTATTTTTTTTCGATAAGCAGATAAATAATTAACGGGCGTTCTCATCACATTTTTTCTTTTTGTTGTGTGTGTCGACTAGCTAATTGCAATGCGCGCGCCAACTATAAAAGCGATTAAAAACAATAAGATAACAACACTCTGCAGATATAAAGGAAATCGCACTTCCCCTTAAGCGGAAAAGAAAACAGGATGCATTATTCGCGTTAAATTTGTGACAAAAATAACCGTTAATATTGGCGTGTGATCAGGACATCAAGAACGAAAAAATAAAAAAGTGCACATCCATGTGCTGCCGTATGACTGGCAAAAAACGAGCATACAAGATCGAAGAAGAACTGCTAAAAATAGCGAGAGAAGTGAGGAAAAACACCGAGCAATTATGCCCAGTTAAGCCAAGCTAAGCTAAATTAAGCTCGGTGAACTATTAAAGAATTAACTGGCTTTGCTGCCAATCATTAACCAACCTTCACGCAAGTTTTCCATCACGTTGGTTATTGCAGGTAATTGGCTCGGGTCGTTATCGACACTGGCTTGAAATAAAGTTTGTGCACAATAGTCGTAAAGATTATGAAGGTTATCAGCAACCTGACCACCTTGTTGTAAATCAAGCGCAGAGTCTAAGCCCGACAGTATTTCAATGCACTTGCTAATAGACTTGCCTTTATGCATATAACGCTCAGCTTTCATATGGCCTTCAACACGCGCCATTTCATCTAAAAAACCATCGATTAGCATAACCACTAATTTATGTGGATCTGCCGTTGCTGCTTGTGCGTGCGTTGTTGTTTGTTGATAGGCTGCTAGGCCAACATCAAATTCCTGCATCTGTCTTTCTCCCATTATTCGGTGTTAAGTTTGCGCTTGCTATCGTTTTATCATGCCGCGAATAGGTAACGAAAAATGTAAATTAGTGTAGATAATCGCTTAGCTTGTTGGGAACATAAACAAGCTTGCCGTTTGTTCCATTTGTGCTTGTAATTGGTTCATTTGCGTAAATTGCGCTAAATAACGTTGGTAAGTATTTTCCATGCGCTTATCAAGTTGCTCAACTTTGTCATTTACCCGATCAACCTGACCATTTAAGCTGTCGATGCGATTAGCAAGAAAACCTTTTGACTCAGAAAATGGTTCAATCACATTGGCAAGTGAGGCAACAATGCCATTATCGCCAAGCAGCACTTCATTCAAAATATTGCTGTTGGCATTAAGTGAATCTGCCAGTTCGGTTTTATCAAGCGAGAGCTTGCCGTCACGGTCAAAAGATAAACCTAAATCACCTAAATACGTGCCCGCGGGTAATTGATTAAAAACGCTGCGCATCGCACTACTTAAACTGCGCGCAGTGCCATCGCCTGAAAGGATCGCTCGCTCACCATTTTCACCAAACGAAGACGACTTAATCTGTTGATGAAGAGCGTTGTAGCCATCGACTAAACTCGACAAACTGTCGCTAATGCTTTCATCGTCACGGGCAATACTTAATGTCGTCGGATTGCCACTGTTAACTTGGCTAAGTTCAATACTTAAGCCGCCAATAATATTATCAATAGCATTGCTGCTCGACGTAATATCAACACCACTGAAGGTAAACTCGGCATCTTGTGCTGTGGTGAGTTCAGTTTGAGCGCCAATCGCGGCTGTTAATTCATCATATGCCGCGCCAGCACCGGCCATTAAATTCATCGAAACGGTGTTCGCTGCGCCGGTTTCTTCACTGGTCAGTACCAATTTAACATCACTGCCGGTTTGTAAAATAATCGCATTCACGCCTGGGTTATCGGCCGCGCCATTAATGGCATCTCGCAGATCATTTAACGAAGCACCCGCAGGTAGCGTGCTTAAATCGAGCGACATAGTAGTGCCATTAACGCCAACATCTAAAATACCACTGGTTGGCGCTTGCCAATTTGCATCATTAAAACTCAAACCAACACGATGGGCTTGAGCAAGTTGGTCTACTTCAATGGTGTAATCACCTTCGGCAGCGCCTGCACTACTCGTCACTTGCACAAAGCCTTCTTGCGAAAAACTTGGCTCAGTAGCATTTAAACTGCTGCTATCTAACAGGCCATCAAGTACATCAGACAACGCTTGAGCTTTACCATCAATCGCTTGATACGCGTCGATTTTAGCTTGTGCTAACCTGCTTTGTAGATTTAATTGGTAGTCTAACCCTGAGCGCTCTGCAGAAACTAATTGAGCAGCAAACGTAGCCGGATCTATCATTGCATCACCTTTGAAGTTACTAAATAATCACGTTGCATTAACAACACTTCTTTCATTAACGTTTATCACGTAAGAATAAGCGCTAATGAAAAAAGTGCTGATAGGTAAGGGGATACCCATCAACACTGAAGCTATACCAAGTTAAGATTAACGAAGTAAGCTAGTTACCATGCCGCTAATTTGGTTTGCGTTGCTAAGTACCGACATACCTGATTGCATTAACATTTGGTTCTTCGTCATGTTTGACGACTCAGAAGCAAAATCTGCATCCATAATGCGACCTTTAGACAATTCAACGTTTTGGTCCATATTGCCAAGGTTGTTGATAGTGTGATCTAAACGGTTGATGTTAGCACCAAATTGACCACGAATAGTACCAACCTCACCAGTCAATGCGTCTGCTAACCCCATTGCTGCAGTGGCATTTGCTGAAGTATCTAACGTACCCGCTGTAATAGCAGTAATTGCACCTTCAACCGCTGTAATATTTGTCGAAACATCAACAGTAAGCTTCTCTGCTGCTGAAGCACCAATTTGCAAAGTTACCGCACTAGCAAATTTACCACCCGTTAATAGCTTGTTGCCTGAACCGTACTCAGTATTGCTCATAATGCTAGTTAATTCTTTAGCTAATTCGTCAAACTCTGACTGCATTGCAGCACGCTCATCAACACCGTTCGTGTCGTTAGCCGCTTGCGTTGCAAGGTCTTTCATACGGTGGCCAATGTTAGTAATTTCATCAAACGCACCTTCAGCCGTTTGTAACATTGAAATACCGTCTTGAGCATTACGTTGTGCTGTTTTTAAACCGTTTGATTGCGATTGTAAACGTACTGCAATTTGTAAACCCGCTGCATCATCTGCTGCTGAGTTAATGCGTAGACCAGTACCTAGGCGTTCCATAGCACTTGAAAGCATGCTGTTAGTTTTACCTAGTTGGTTTTGTGTAACTAGTGATGAATAGTTAGTATGAATTGATAAAGACATTGTTATTCTCCTACTGTACCTAAGTACTTTTAATTATCAAATCAGCAATAGATTCAAATAGTTGAATATGTATCATTGATTTGTGTTGCCCTTTAAATAAGCGACCAGGTTTGAAAATAACTTAAATATCTTTTTAATAAATTTTGATTTTTTTGCGAAAACTACGCAGTAATGACAATTCACTTCGCATCAAACCCTAGTTGCCAAATGGCGCACAAATTACATCTGCAATGTGTTGAATAGGATTAAAAGATGAATAGCGAGGAAGAGAAGCTGGAAAGGAAAAATGATATCCGCTTACGGTTAAAACACGCTTAGCGTGCGTTATTATTTTGCAGCAGTGATACTGCGGTATCGCGTGAAATATTCGCTTGTGCCAATAAGCCAGTTAAACGGCTGCCAAAATCACCTTGGCGTAACAATTGGCTCAATTCTGTTTGCACTTCTTCAATATTTCCGCTGTAAGCAACTTGTGCAGTTTCTTGCTGAATTTGGCTCATAATATAACGTAATGCGGCAATGCTACGTTTTACGTCATTTTGCATGGCGGTGATTTTTGCTTTGATCTCAGTAACAGGATCTTGTTCAATGCTTTTAGCTAATTGTTCTAGTTGCGGTTTTTGCTCTTGAAGCTGCACTGGAACTGGGTTGCCCGCGGGAATGCGAATACCTTCACCGGAAAATAGTACCGGTTCTGCAAGCTGTCGGCTTTGCCCTTGATTGATACTAAAACTCAGTTGCTTATCGCCATGCTTAGCAACACCAATATTAAGTGGTGCCAGTGCTTTAGCCACTAAACCAACCACTTCATTATTGCCGGCGCCTTCAGGTAAATGAAAACTCACTGACTTACCTGCCGTTGGCAAGACCATGTTGATGGTTTCAGCAGGCTTAACCGAAAATAAATCAACACTGTTTAAAACAAACTGACTTTGCTGAGCATGTTTCGATAATACTTTCGGCTGTAAATTACTGCTTAAATCGTCGCTAACCTTATGTTGCAATTGTTTTAGACTATCGACAGTTTTTTGTGGTTGTTTAACGTGCAGGTTAAGTGAACGCTCTATACTTACTAGCTCTCGATAAACATTGGTTAAACTGCGTTCAGCACTTTGCGCTTGGGCATTTTTTTGCTGAACCACACCCCAATTCGCCCAACGCTCAAACCGCGCAGCATTTACCTGAGCACTTGAATAATTGGCGACTTTTTTCTCATTACCACCAGCAGCACTGAGTTGATTAACATCAGTGGCGATAACCTTGTTCGAGTTATTGCTTTTACTGACACTATCAAGATTGGGATTGCTAACTTTGATCATAAAAACAGCTTACATGTGGCCAAATAAATTGATTTGATTAACTTTGGTATACACCAGTTGCGTGGTTTGCAATGCTAATTCCGCTTGGCTTAATTCCATCGACGCTTGTGCATAATCAAGCGACTCTAATTTTAACTGTAAGGTTTTACTATACAAGCTAATATCGTCGTTTGTCGCCAAAACATTGTCGAGCACATTGATACGTGCGCCAATTTCAGTTATCAGCTCTAAGTTAGCGTCTAAACTAACATCAACACTGTCGAGCATAGCAGTCACCTCTGTGCCAACATCACCAGAGTTAGTATTGAGTACATTAACAAAAGTGTCTAAATCATCGAGTAAGTTATTACTGCCAAAGAGTACATTTTCAATATCAACATTGGTTGCGACTTGCACGCCAGCAGAAATATTCACTTCTCGGTTAAGATTGTCACCTTGAAAACTATTGGCGGCTGATACCGGTGGCGTATCAACGTGTGAACCTGAAAACAAATATTTACCATCGCTGCCTTTGGCATTGGCGGTATCAACTAATGCTTCTTTTAGCGCACTAATTTCGCTTGCGAGTGCTTGGCGCTCTGCCAAACCATAACTTGCATTACCCGCTTTTAAGGTGAGATCACGCAATTGCAATAAGGTATCTGAAAAGCTGGTCATATAGGTTTCAGCACTGCCTAAATGGCTACGCGCATTACCAATATTGGCGTTATATTGCGATAAATTGGCCTGCTCTTTTTTCAGCGCCATTAGTTGCACAGTGCCCATGGCATCGTCTGACGGTTTTAAAATGCGCTTGCCAGTCGCCATTTGCTGACTGATGGTCGAAAAATCAACCGCACCGCGCTGCAAACTGTTCATCATTAACTGCTGTAATTGGCTAGTACTTACTCTCATCATAAATCCTTGGTTTGCGCGGCTTAAAACATTGATAACAAGGTATCAAACAACTGATCCGCGGCGGTAACGACTTTGGCATTGGCTTGATACGATTGCTGGTATTTCATCAACGACATCGCTTCTTCGTCTAAGTTTACTGCGCTGACTGAATCACGCTGCGCCAGTGCGTTATCGCTAATGCTTTTACTTGCGTTCATTTCTGCGATCGCTTGGCTACTTTCAATCGCCAATTTTCCGGTCATCGCGTTGTAATCATCATAATGCACATTTTTCAGTGCGATCACGGCATTAAGATTACTGTTATCACCCGGGCCTGCCCCCATCGCACCAAAGGCGAGATCTTCTGGTTCAAAACCTGCGGCAACACGAATTGAACCGGCAGGATCTAATGGGTCGTAACTAAACAATGGCTGACCAGCACCCGGCGGATTGTTAATGTCTTGCCCGGCGGCCAATTGGTTATTAATATCGTCAGCAAACTGCTGTGCTATGGTATTTAAACTAGCTTCGGTAACATCTAAAACATTAGCGCTGTAAGATAAAATACCACCCATTTTACCGCCAATGTTGCCATTAAAATCAAACGACTGACCGGCAATATTCACTTGATAACTACCACCTGAACTCGACAAAGTGGCATGACTGGTGCCAAGCACTAATGGCTGACCGCCACTCATTGAAATGGTCATTGAACCGTCTTGCTGACGAGTCACATCTACTTCCATTAGCTGTGATAACTGTTTAACGGTTTCGTCACGTTGATCTTGTAGCGCTGAGACATTGCCGCCATTGGCGATGCCTTCAACAATTTTGCCGTTAAGATTTGAAACTTCGGCAAACAAGGTATTGGCGTTAGCTATCATGCCATCAACTTGTTCGCCAATTTGGGTACGTTGAATATCTAAATTAGCCGACAGTGCATTGAAGCGATCAGCAAGTGCTTGAGAAGACGAAATAACCAGCTGACGCGGTGCAATCGAACTTGGCTCTACGGCTGCCGAATTAAAGGCACTAAATAAGCCGTCAAGGCCTGCGGAAATACTTAAGTTTTCATTGGCGACCAACTGCTCTGTGGTCATCAAATATTCACTGTAAGCGCTGTTATAGCCATAAGAAGAAGTACTACGCCATAAGCTGTTATTTAAATAGTCATCGGTAATACGCCTAACCGAATCGACTTGCGCGCCGTTGCCAGCATTTAACCAACCACTGCCATTGTCGATGCGTGAACTAAACGAGGCTTCAAGGCGAGTAAAACCGGCAACATTGCTATTGGCAACGTTATTACTGACCACGTTTAAGGCAATTTGTGAAGCATTTAGCCCAGATAAGCCATTACTTAACATACTCATTTATTTCTACTCCAAAAAACGTGGTGGCTGTGAAGATGCACAGATAAAAAATATTGTTAATGAACCTAGATTATTACGGTATTAGTTGCGGTATTAGTTGCGATTTATCTTTAATGACGATACCGACAATAACGACTGACTAAATGCAGACTGGCTCATGTTTTTATCAGCGACCAAATCCGTGGCAGACTTTAATGGCTCGTTAGTATTTATCGGCTTTTCATCAACGGCAGTTGTCTCATTACTCGAAATTGGCTGAGCTGGCGCTGATGAACTAACAGCTGAAGATGAAAGTTCAGCTGGACTCACTAATGGCGAAAGCTGCTTAACCATAGCATCGGCAATGCCTAAATTACCTTTGTTAGCCATTGCCATGGTCAGCTGACTATCGTGCATATCACGGTACATGCGAGTTTGATTACTCGAGACTAACGAGTCTTCATCGGCCATGGCATCACTCGCTGAGCGCATGCTTTTCAACACCATTTGCAAAAACAAAGTCTCAAATTGCTGTGATGCCTGTTGTAAGCCTTCCATTTTGTTGGTGTTTTGCTTGATGGCGTCAACATTTTTAGGGTCGGTCACTAGCCCTTGTTCAACCATCGAATTTATCTTGTTAGTCAGTGAATTTGTCATTATTACTAGCCAATTTATTTACTATCTTAAAGGGTGTATTGCTGTATTTTCTGCCCATTTTTTCTAGCCAAAAATTCAGGAAAAACGCTCAGCAGCGCGAGCAAAGCGTCAGTTAAGTGATTAAATCACCACCAATTCAGCTTCTAACGAACCCGCTTCATCCAACGCTTGTAAAATTGCCATTAAATCATCAGGACTTGCGCCCAAACTGTTGACGGCTTTTACGATCACATCCAATGTCGTGCCCGGTGGCCAAACAAACATCGGGTTAGTCGCTTGTTCAACATAAATATCACTTTCTGGTGTCACCACCGTCTCGCCATTAGCAAAGGCGCCGGGTTGGCTCACTTGGAAATTTTCATTAATGGTAATGGTTAAATTGCCATGGCTTACCGCCGCTTTATGCACTTTAATATTTGCGCCCATCACCACAGTGCCAGTACGACTATTAAAGACAATGCGTGGTCGCTCTCGTCCCATTTCAATGCTAATTTCTTCGAGCATCGACATAAACGTTACGCGTTGGCGCACGTCTAAAGGGGCGGCAACCTCTACTCGGTGTTGACCTTTAGCAAAGGCAACGTCTGAGCCAAATAAACGATTAATCGCCACTTCGATATTGCGCGCGGTTTTAAAATTAGGTTTTTTAAGGTTAAGAATAATGTTGTCTTGCTCAAGAAAGTCTGAACTGATTTCCCGTTCAACGATACCGCCGTTAGGAATGTTACCCGCCGTTGGTGTATTAACCGTTACTGATGAACCCGTTGCGCCCGTCGCTTTCATGCCGCCAACAACCACATTGCCTTGTGCCGTTGCATACACCTGACCATCCATGCCTTTTAACGGCGTCAACAATAGTGTGCCGCCGCGCAAACTTTTGGCGTCGCCAATAGACGAAACCGTCACGTTAATTAACTGGCCTTTACCCGCTTGCGGCAAAATATCGGCTGTTACTGTGACCGCAGCGACGTTTTTTAAATTTGGATTGGCACGTTCACCAAGCTGCACACCAAATTGCTGCAACATATTCACCATCGATTGATTGGTAAATAGCACTTGGCGTTTATCGCCTGAGCCATCTAAGCCAACCACTAAACCATAACCGACTAGCTGATTTTTACGTAAGCCCTGCACGTCGGCAATATCAAGCAACATACGCTGACCACTAGCAAAGGCGGCATCGCTGATCACTTGCATTAATACTAAGGTGACAATGGTAATGCTTAATGCGTGTTTTTTAATCCAAGTCATTAAAGTTCTCTCTTGCATTATTAAAATGGAAACCACGAGCTATTAAAAAAGTTTGACAACCAGCCTTGTTCGTTCGACTGTGCCAAGACACCTCGACCGGCATACGCTATGCGGGCATCGGCGATTCGGCGTGAACTAATACGGTTAGCTTGGTCAACATCTTCAACACGAATTAAGCCAGTTAAACGCACATATTCATCGCCTTGATTAAGCTTGATCCACTTTTCACCTTTTACCCTTAGTGCACCTGTTGGCAAAACTTCAGCAACAGTGACGGTAATTGCACCGGTTAAGGTATTTTGTTGGCTAGAATTTGCACTGCCAGAAAAATTACGATCGCCGCCTATGCCTAAGCTGCCATTTAGCGTGCTGTTGGTGAAATTACCATTGTAATTGGCGGCAAAATCACTTTGTTTTTTTACCCCAGTATTGGCACGTTTATTTGACTGTGTTTCTTCTTCTAAGATCACCGTTAAAATATCACCAACATCGTATGCGCGGCGGTCTTGAAACAAGGTCAACAGTTCCGCCTTTTGCAATAAACTACCATCTTGTGCCGCGGTTGTTTGCGGTAACATAACCGGTTGATTTGTCACCGTTGGCGCCCATTCATCTTCGCCAGGTTCAGCCTCAAACGGTTGATAGGTTGATGAACAAGCACTGAGTAATAATAACGCTTGCAAAGTGACGAGGTATTTAGCCAACATGGTTGTTCTCCAATAATCGCAAGTTATAACGATTGGCTGATAAACTTCAGCATTTGATCTGACGCTGAAACCACTTTCGCGTTCATTTCATAGGCGCGCTGAGTTGAGATCATATCAACCATTTCTTCAACCACACTGACATTAGAACCTTCTAACGTACCTTGTTTTAAAACGCCTAACGAGTCTTCACCGGCGACACCTTCTAACGGCTCACCAGATGAACCTGTCGCTAAATACAAGTTACCGCCTTTTGCTTCAAGCCCCGCTGGGTTGGCAAAATTGACCAAAGAGATTTGACCAATTTCGACTGGGTTTGCATCGCCAGCTAAAGTCACGCTGACCACCCCGTCTGAGCCGACAGTTAAACTTAAGGTATTTTCAGGTAACTGCATATTTGGCACTAACGGTAAACCGTCGCCATTAACAATTTCGGCATTGGAATTTAGTGAAAACTGACCATTTCGGGTATAGGCAATTTCACCGGTTGGCTGCTCAACTTGAAAAAAACCTTTACCAACAATTGCAATATCTAACTCTTGTCCGGTATTAGCAAAATTACCTGTAGTAAAGACTTTTTGCGTACCTAAAACACGTACACCATTACCTAATTGAATACCGCTGGGTACTTCGTTTTGCTGATCGGCTTGAGCGCCTGGTTGACGTTGAATATCATAAAACAAGTCAGAAAAGGCGACGCGGTCACGTTTAAACCCGGTGGTATTAACGTTTGCTAAGTTGTTAGCAATTGCCGTCATTTTTACATCTTGTGCTGCTAAACCTGTTTTACTTACCCACAATGCTGAACTCATGGTGATTTTCCTTTATTAATGCTTTTTATAATGCGCGTTATTTATCTGTTAACGGTGTTGGGGCTAATTCGTTATGAACCACTGACCAATTTATTGCCGACTTGAGCTAGGTTATCGGCGGTTTTCATCATTTTTATTTGCAATTCAAATTGGCGATTAACCGCCATCGACGAAACCAATTCATGCACAGCATTGACGTTAGAGCTTTCTAAAAATCCTGATACCAGCTGAACTTGCTCGTCTTGCGCGGCAATAGCGTTATCCGCTAAACGAAACAGTCCGTCCTGACCTTTGCTTAAATTGGCAATTTCTGGCGAGACTAATTGCAATTGCGCCACTTCGACTTGTCCGCCTCCCCCTTGTGGGATGATATTGACAGTGCCGTCTTGACCAAATTCAACGTGTTGATATTCAGGCAATACTAAAGGGCCAGCAGTGGTTAGCACTGGATTGCCATTAATGGTAACTTCACCTTCGGCGCCAACCATTAAATTACCCGAGCGAGTATATGCTGGCTGTCCGTCTGGCGCTGCTACCGTTAAAAAGCCAGCGCCATTAATCGCAACATCTAAACTGCGACCGGTCGCTTGCAATTGACCTTGTTCAAAATTAGTACCGGCTTTTTGCGATTGACTCATTTGACGCGTTTCAAAACCATAACCTTCTAACTGAAACGCTACCGTGCGCTCTAAATCGGCTTTAAAGCCAGTGGTACTGACGTTGGCTAAATTATTGGCGCGAATTTGCATCGCGTTTTGATTTTGTTTGGCACCAGAGAGCGCGGTATATAATAATTGCATTGAAGTTCTCGTGATCGAATAAAAAAACATGCTCACCGAACGTGCGGTGAGCATAAATAGCGCTTAGAACGAGCTAAATAACACCTTGGTCATTTGCTCGGCGGCGCTAATTGTTTTGGCATTAGCTTGATAATTTCGTTGTGCTGTCATCAAATTAACCAGTTCGCCTGTTAAGTCGACATTAGAGCCTTCATAAGCACCAGCACTTAGCACACCTAAGGTGCCGCTATCAGGCGCACCAATCATTGGTGTACCAGAGGCATAACTTTGGCTCCACGTGGTATTGTTGCCTTTGCGTAAACCGTCGGGGTTATTAAAATCAGCCAGCACTACCTTGCCTTGTAACTTATCTAAGCCATTGGTATATACGCCATAAAGTGAGCCATCGTCATCGATGCGGATCGTTTTTAACTCACCTGCACCGTAACCGTCTGTTTCATTTTTACTTAAACTAAATGCCGCCGCGTTTTGGCTCATATCGGCAATATTTAAGTCAACCGACATAGGTGTTGCACCCGTTGGTGTATACGCCAAGTTAATTGCAGCCGTTGGCGCAGTTAAATTACCGTTGGTATCAAAGGTGATTGTTTGCGGCGTAGGACCTACCGAAGCACCATCGATAAAATAATGCGCCTGCCACTCGTTTGGTGTTGAAGTTTTAACAAAATATTGCGTTAGCACGTGTTCACTGCCAAGTGAATCAAACACAGTGCCTGACTGAGAATAGTTATACATATCGGCTTGAATATTAGCCGGGTCAAACGGGGTATTGGTTGGCACTGACGCATCGGCTTTTAAATTGGCGGCAAAATTGACCATAGTCGATGCATTAGCCGGTAAATTACCCGTTGCCACTTGTAAGTTTTGCACCACACCACCAAGTAAAACGCCATTGGCATCAACCGGGTAACCTTGTAAATTTGCACCACTGTTAGTGACAATATAATTTTGTGCGTCGCGATTAAACGTACCGGCGCGGGTATAAGCGGTTTCGCCATTATCTTCTAAAACAAAAAAACCACGACCAGAAATAGCCAGATCCATCGAACGACCAGTATTAACAACATCACCGTTGCGCTCAAAATTACTTGATACTGAACCTACTTCAACACCACCTGGTGCACCGCCACTGTAAATGGCCGCAAATTCAGCACGTCCTGATTTAAAACCTGCGGTATTTACGTTGGCAATATTTTGTGAAATTACGCCTAACTGTTCATTTGTGGCGCGTAAACCTGATAAACCAATACTATAAGACATCTTTTTTCCTTAGCTGTTATTTTGGCTAAATTCGCTTACCGAGAACAAGGAAACACTTCCCATACCGGCTAATTTAAGTTGGATATCGCCGCCACTGGCTGGCAACATGACACGTTCGACATCGCGTGATAACAATGGCGTGGTAGTGAAAACATTTTCATCACGCACGACGTTAACTTCAAAGGTATAGCTACCTTGCGGTAATTCATCTAATTCAAAGCGAATGTCGTCACTGTTAACATTGCTCCAATTTTGCGTACTCACCACATTGCCTTGTAAATCTTTAACGGCTAGTTCAACCGAGTCTGCACTTGCGCCCATAGGAATAACACCCGCGGCGATTTCTCCTTCGCTAATGGCTAAACTGTCAGCAGGAACAAGCACACTTTTACCGATCAACGAGGTACTTTGCAGGACTTGCTGGGTATACAAAAGTTCAGCATTTTCCGCTTGACCCGCACGAATATATTCTTGGCCTTCCACCATAGAAAATTGCGCTAATTGACCCACATATTCAGTTCCGTCGAGTGGTTCTAACGGATCTTGGTTTTGAATTTGCGCGACCATCATGGTTAAAAATTCATTTTTTAACCCAAACGCCGAGCTATTGGCGCTAACTTGTCCAGCGTTTGCTAATGCAGTGTTTGCTTGTGTAGTTTGATTTGTGATTGCAATCGACATAATTAACCTTGTCCTAAACGTAATAAGCTTTGCTGCATGCTATTGACGCGGCGCATCACTTCAACCGAGCTTTCAAAACTGCGCGATGCCGACATCATGTCAGCCATTTCATCAACAGCATTTACATTGGAATAAAAAACAAACCCGTCTTGATTCGCCAATGGGTTTTGCGGCTCGTAGCGACGTTCAACCGCTTGTTGAGACTGGGTAACGCCCAGCATGTTGACATTAGCACCCGTGACTTGCATGGTTTCTTGGTTGGTTTGATAAATTGTTGAAAATACGGGTTTTAACGCTTTATAGGCGTCTTTCTCCGTACTCGCTGCAGAGTCGGCATTGGCAAGGTTAGAAGCAACCGTGTTCAAGCGTAATGTTTGGCTGCGCATGGCGCTGCCGGCAATTTCATAAATATTACTAAAAGACATTCATTACCTTCCATCAATTACTTTTTGTAAGCCACTGATCTTCATATTCAGAAACGTTAAGCTGCTTTGAAAGTCCATGGCGTTGTTGTTAAAGTGCGCTTGTTCAACACCAAGTTCAGCAGTATTGCCATCTTTAGCCGGTTGATAAGGCACGCGGTATAAGCTTTCCATCGCGTTTTGTGAAAAGTGGTAATTGTTCGCTTGTGAAAAATGGCTTTCTACTTCGGTCATTGCCGCTTGAAAGTCATAATCACGTGCTAAATAACCCGGTGTATCAACATTTGCCAAATTACTGGCTAATATTTCACTGCGCTGAACACGTGCCTGTAATGCATAAGGATGAATACCAAGCGCTTTGTCAAAATTTATCGCCATTTGCTCACTTGTCCTATGGTGTTGTGTTAAGAATCCATGTACAGTTAAACAAAAGCTGTGCCACTAGTAACAATCTATATTATTCAATGACTTACAAAAAACAGATGTTCAAAAGGAAAGTACAAACGGAAGCGGAATTTCCCTTAAGGAAACGCTTGAGGCAATTACTACTGATAAGTTTTATTATTTCGTCGCCAAGCTTTGCCGAGCCTTTTTTAGCGCAAGTTGAACAAGATCTAACAAGCCACGCTTTCGATATGCAGTGGCCAGCATTTAAGCACGACATTGAACTCTGGTTGCCTAATAAAGCCACTGACTTGCCAGCGTGTGACAACACCCATTCCATTAGTCGCAGTAACCCAAGTAAAGCACCGCTCGGACGGGTCAATTATTTAATTCAATGCCCGCAACCTAAATGGCAATTAAGAGCCGTTGCTAAAGTAAAAGTGTATCTGCCGGTTTTACATGCCAAAACGGAGATCGCACGCCAGCAAACGTTGTCAGCCAGTAATAGTTTTTATAAAACCGTTGATGTCAGTCGCCTTAGCCAAGGTTTTATCGCTAAGCCAAACAACAGCGAGCATTTTTTACCTCGCCTTTGGCAGCAAGTGATTAGTAAAAAACGTATTCGCGCAGGCAAAGCTATTTCGCCATACCAGTTACAGGCAGCCTATTTAGTGAGTGCTGGTGATACTGTGATAATTCGCGCCAAGGTAGATAACTTTAGCGCGACGATGAAAGGCAAGGCACTGCAAAGTGGTCAACGTGGCGATAAAATTCAAGTGGAAAACTTATCATCAAACAAACGTATTCAAGCCATTGTTACTGAATCGGGCGTGGTTGAAACAATTTTTTAAACTCAACACCATTAAAGTTTATAATTTCCATGGTCGCTTATTAATTACAAGCCATTAAGGAGTGTCACTTATCTCCTTAGCTAATTAAAAAATCAGAGCCCCCAAAATGAAAATAACCAATAGCGTCGGTTATACACCGACACCCAAAATTACCGCTACTGCCCAAGCACCGGTCAGTAAAAGTGAAGCGCAAATCAGCACAAAAAAAGATGTTATGGTTGATAATTATATAGATATAAACAGTAAACTTGCCGCAACCTCAGATGTTGATTTAGCAAAGGTTAATGAAATACGTGATCAGCTTAAAGCCGGTACATTAACACTTGATATCGATAAGTTAAGCGATGCAATTTTGGCGATGCATCGCCGATGAGCCAAATTAAGCAAACCATTCAGTTGCTAGTTGCGGGGATCAAGGAAGATCTCACTCATTTTCAGCGCTATCATCAATTGTTAATTGAACAACAATCACTGATGCAGCAGCACAACAGTGAACAGCTGATGCTACTGAATAAGCGCCATGAGAAATACCATCACGCTTTATTGCAACAAAGCAATAAACGCAAAAAGCTATTACTCGAATTAGGTTTGTCAGCTGATGATGCGGGTATGGACGCGGTGATCAGTGCATTAAGCGCAAAACCTGCAGCGCAAGTTCAGCAAATGTGGCATGCATTAAAAAACTTGGTTGCACAATGTCAGCAACAAAATCAGCGTAATGGTGAACTGTTAGCCAGCCAGCAGCAGCTATTAAATAAAATGCTGCGCCCAGATAGCCAAAACGAATATTGCCCTAACCTCGCCTAGCCTGCTTATCCGACTTAATCGGCTTAGCCTTTTCTCATTCCCCGCCACACCTTAAGTGCTTTTCAACTCAGTACTGTTAAATTTAGTAATGTTAAATTCAGTGCGCTCAAATCGATTTATAGGCATGCGATTGCGCGGCTAAATCGTCTAATTGCGCTTGTTCTTCAACATCTTGTTGCCAACGCTGCGCTAGTGTTTCTTTCCTCTTAAGTCTTTCAATACCTTTAACTTTTGCTAGCTGCTGTTGTAATTGTTGACCAGCATTAGTGAGCTCCAATTGCTGTAAAATAATTTGCTGCTCTAGTGTTTCGCACATCGTGCTAATTTGAGCACGCATTGCTAAATTATTCGCCATACCAAGTGCACCACAGGCATTTGCTTCACTAATAAGCTGATGTTGATAGTGCTTTAATTGTTGCTGCTGTTGCTGAGCTTGCGTTAATTTAGCATTGAGTTCATCGCGCACACGAACAAGTTCAGTGAGCTTCTGCTCTTCAATAGTGTGGTATTGAGATAACATAAAGTGAGCGTGCGAGCTTAGTCTGGCATCAATTGAAATAACTGTTCAACGCTTGCGTTGATGTCGCTTTTTTCATCCATATCTTGCTGTAAAAACGCTGCAATTTGAGGATAAATTTGCACAGCAAAGTCCATTTCATGATCTTTACCCGGTTGATAACCACCTAAGGGAATAAGCTCTTTGATGTGTTGATATTTACTGTAAAATTTCTTTAAATTTTTCGCTTTGTTTAAATGTTTTTTATCTACCACTTGCGGCATAACACGGCTGACAGAGGCGCTAATGTCGATCGCAGGATAATGACCTTCTTCTGCAATATCACGGCTTAACACGATATGACCGTCTAATATCGCGCGCACCGCATCTGCAATCGGCTCTTGTTGGTTGTCGCCTTCAACCAATACCGTGTAAATTGCCGTCATGCTGCCTTGTTTGCTTTCGCCATTACCGGCACTTTCGACTAAGCGCGTTAACATACTAAATACGGACGGCGGATAACCTTTAGTAGCAGGCAGCTCGCCAGTCGCTAAGCCAATTTCTCGTTGCGCTTGCGCGTAACGCGTTAATGAGTCCATTAACAGCAAAACATGTTTACCTTGGTCGCGATAATATTCCGCCAGACGATGACACACCTGAGCCGCACGTAAACGCATTAGCGGCGTAGCATCGGCGGGCGCTGCAATTACAACTGCGCGTTGACGACCTTTTTCACCTAAGCTGTGCTGAATAAATTCCAATACTTCTCGACCACGTTCGCCAATTAAACCAACAATAACGACATCGGCTTCGGTATGACGCGTCATCATGCCGAGCAAGACACTTTTCCCCACCCCAGAGCCGGCAAACAATCCTAATCGTTGGCCTTTACCTGGGGTTAATACGGCATTAATCGCGCGTACACCAACATCAATAGTGGCTTGAATAGGATGACGAGATAACGGGTTGGGCGGCAAGGAAAAAAGTGGAATTTCACTGCCGGTGATCGGCCCTAAATTGTCAAGCGGCTGCAATAAACCATCAAGCACACGACCCAATAATTGCTCGCCAACGACAATTTTTTCAATGCCTTTTTGTGGGGTTACCCGAGCGCCGGCATACAAACCCGAAGGGGGTTGCAACGGCATTAAATAAGTGATGTCGCGATTAAAGCCTATCACTTCCGCAGGGATAGGTTTACCTGCCGCGCAATCGACTAAACAGCGCTGCCCCATGATCAATCGACAACCGGTCACCTCAAGGGCTAAGCCGTTTAAACGTACTAAACGACCATAAACTTTGGCGACTGCGCCAAGTTTATTGGTTTGCAGCGGCTCTGAATCCGCCAAAGAATCGACTTTGTCGTCGATAAACTCTGCCAATAATAGCTGTAGCTTATCTTGCAGGGCTTGTTTCATGTGCATGACCTAGTTGTCGACGGGATCTGATGAGCGTGTCGATTCAGCGTCAGTATCTTTTGCAGCATCATCGCTAACAGCATCATCGCTAACAGCCTCGTCGCTAGCAGTTTCGTCAGTGACAACATCAGCTGCGAGTGAGTGATTGTTCGCCAGCAAACTTTGCTCAACATTTGCCATGCATTCGGCAAATCTGTCTTGGGTATCAACGGCGATTTCCATTTGTTTCGAACGAATAAAACAGTCGCCAACAGCGAGTTCACTATCTTCTTCTAACGGCCAACCTTGCAGGGTTTCAATGCCAAGTTCGTTTAAGCGCTTTTTATCTTCGTGATTAAGAAAAATACGCACTTTATCCACTTCGTCGGTCAATGATTGCATTGCTTCTTCAACCAAAGACAACACTTGTCGTGGGTTTAAGGTGAGCTCGGCGCGCACTACCCGTTGGGCAACTTGGGCAACAATGTCGGCAATCAATTTTTGCTGCTCAACTAATTTATGATGAGATAATTGCTCAACTTTTTCTTGGCTCTTAGCAAGTAAAGCTAAGCTGTTATTAAAGAGCTGTTGCCCTTGCACTTTTCCTTGGCTAAAGCCTTGCTGTCGTCCGTCTTCTTCACCTTGGGCTAACCCTTGTTGATAACCTTGCTTTAAGCCTTCTTGGTGACCAAGTTCCACCCCTTGTTGAAAGCCATCTTCAAATTTTGCATTGTGCTCAGCTTGGCTATCAATACTATCCTCTAGCGCAAACTCGTTGTATTCACGAAAGGGAGGAAAACGATGGCGTCGCCATTGTGTTGTCGTTTGATTCACGCTTGCCTTGGTCATTAATTTACTACCTGCTCTTCAAACAATTGCAATGCAAGCTCGCCGGCTTCATATTGCTTGCGGGCAATTTGCATAACTTCAGCACGTGCTTTTTCAATTTGGCTTAACGGCTGTGGACCTAAGTCGGTAATTTGGTCTTCTAATGATTGCACCATGCGTTTTGGCAGCGCAGCAAATAATGCCGATTTAACACTGTGATCGGCACCTTTTAGTGCAACCGCTAACAAGTCTTCAGGTACATCGGCTAAGAAATCTTGTAATACTTCGAGCGACTGTCTGGCTAAAATCATAAAGTCGAACATGTTGTCTTTTATCGCTTCAGCGGTATCTTCACTGTGCAATTTCACCATTTCCATGATGTTAACTTTATCGCCACTGTAACGATTTAAAATGTCTGCCGCTTGGCGTGTGCCATCAACGCGAGCACCTGACTGTTGGGCAACAAATTCAATACAACGCTCTAAAGTCACCTTCAAATCGTTGATCACTGCTTCGCTGATCTCTTGCAAGTTAGCGATGCGATACAATAGTTCATCATGACTGTCTTCAGGCAAATGCATTAATACCGCATTGGCGGTGTCTGGCGGCAAAAACGCCAACATAACCGCCTGCATTTGCTGATGTTCATGGCGGAAAAAACGGGCAAGAATTTCCGGTGGCAACCATTGCAGGCGTTGAATTTCTTTCGAGACAACATCGCCATAAATTGAATCTAACATGCCTCTGGCAAGCTTATTGCCGAGTGCTTTTTCCAATGAATTTTCTAAGTAGTCACGCGATGCGCCACTAATGCCACTTTGCTGGGTGTATTGCTCAAAAAACTGCTCAAGGATAATTTCTGCTTCATTAGTGGCAACACTTGATAAATGCGCCATAGCATCTGAAATTTTTTGCACTTCGGTGCGATCCATGCGCTGCAAAATTTTCGCGGCAAAGTCTTCACCCATGCTTAACAGCAATACCGCCGCTTTGTCACAGTCTGAAAATGAACTTAAGGCATTAACGGGTTCAGGATTAATCGTTTTCACTAATGGTTCGCTCATCGTTTGCTCCGCTCGCTATTGTTAACCCAGTTTTTCAGTACTTGTGCAACACGCACGGTTTCTTTGTCGGCTAATAATTGTAGATGTGTTAACTGAACACTAAATTCGCTGCCCGGTGCCGGTAAATCAGGAATTTTACTGGCGGCTTTTTGCTTAGCGGCTAATTCTTCAGCCGCAATTTCAGCCTCGCTTAACACGGTATTTTCATGGGCTAGCGCAGCTTCTGTTGCAGAGTTTTCAGCAATTGGGTCATGCGCAATATTAAGCTGCTCATCATTGCTGTTATGGCTTTGCAAGCTGATCAAATGTTTCACCAATGGGCGCACACCAAACAGAATTAACGCAAGACCCAGTAACGCGCCAACAATGTAACGTAAGTATTCTTGCCAAACTGGTTCTTGCCACCATTTTACTTCAGGTGCGTTGATCACCTGAGGCGCTACAATAAAGTTGAAACCACTGATATTAAACGCGTCGCCACGTTGCTCTTTAATGCCAACTGCATTTTTAATACTGGCACCAATTTGCGCAAGCTCTGTTTGGCTCCAACCATTTTCGCCACTGGCCGCCTTGTTGTTAAGAATGACCGAGACACTCAGCTGGCTAATGCGCCCTTGCTGATATTTTTTATGAATAATTGAACGACCCACCGAATATTCACGATTAAATTGATTACGCTTAGATAAGGTTTTATTGTCTTGAGCAGCTGCCGCTGCTTCTTCTTCATCCCCTAGCGCTGGTTTTACTGGCGGTTGATTGGTTAATGAGCCTGGCACGCCTAGCGCCATAAAGTCACTCGAGGTTTGTTCTTGACCATTTTCTTTGGCGATAACGGTATTAGGATTAAAGTTTTCTAACGTTTCTTCTACTTCGTTAAAATCTAAATCTGCAGTAACTTGAATACGGAAGTTGTCCATGCCAACGAGCGGATAAATAATATCGCTGGCGCGTTCTCGAATGCGCTCTTCCACCGCTTTTCGATAGTCAGCTTGTTGCATCGACATACGTGCGCCATTGCTGGCATCACTAATACTTAAACTGAGCAAGCGGCCTGATTGATCAACCACAGTAACGTTTTCAGGTTTCATGCCTGATAAACTGCCCGCGACAAGATTAACAATCGCTTCCACTTGACCGTCTTCTAGGCTTTGTCCGGCTTTAAGATCTAACATCACCGACGCCGTTGGCTTTTCTTCATTGCGACCAATAAATAACGTGCGTTTAGGAATCGCTAAATGAACTCGCGCACTACGGATACTTTGCATGGTAATAATCGAACGGGCAAGCTCCCCTTCAAGCGCATGGCGATAGCGCATTGATTCCATAAACTGACTGGTGCCTAAACCTGAATTAGCGTTGAGGTTTTCCATACCCGTTGGTAAGTTAACTTTTACGCCACGTGCCGCTAATGCCATGCGCACGGCGGCTAAGCTATTTTCGGGTACTAAAATTTGGCCAGAGCTAGCATCTAATTTATAAACGGTTTCTTCTTGTTCGAGCAATTCAAGAATGTTGGCTTTGTCATAAAGCTCTTGGTTACCATAAAGCGGGACAAAGTTTTGGCTTGAGGTCCACAAAATAACAACAATGATGGTAGCAATAATGCCCGCTAATAAAGCAATTTGTAGCACTGAACGATTGTCAGACGACATTGAACGCCACTGGCTAAAAATTGATTGCGCTTTAACTTTCGCATTGTCAACTTTCGACACTGACCCTGGCTGAACATCCGGTTGAGAAACAAGTTCCACAATTTACTCCTTACAATGGCATGCGCATAATGTCATCAAAACCCGACATTAATTTATTGCGCACTTGCATTAACACTGAAAAACTTAATCCTGCTTTTTGGCTCATCACCATAGCGCCAACTAAATCATCACTACGACCGGCATCTACCGCCGCCATTTTCGCGCCAGCAGCAAGTTGTTGCTGATTAATGCCATTAACCATGTTGTTCATGGTGTCGCTAAACGATACCGCTTGTGTATTGATGATCGGATTACTTTTAATGTCGCTACTGGCTTGTAACTTCATTAATTCCATTTTATTTTGCAGGGCAATCGCCTGAATATTTGTGTCAATTTTCATAAGTATTCTCAAGATTCGTTAAACTTGAATGCCCTGTTCGCGCATTGCTGCCATTTTGTATCTTAGTGCTCGTGGTGTAACGCCAAGCGCTGCTGCTGTTTTTGCTTTGTGTCCATTAAACTGTGCTAGTGCATCAAGTACATATTGATATTCCGCTTGTTTTTTGCTGATTTCTAAGCCGCTTGCCGTTGGCATATCATCAGCAGGGTGCGCATTAACTAAAGGCGTAGCGCTAATGGTGGCTTTAGCTGCTGGCACTTGCACGGGAAGCATTAAGTCGTCTATTTGCAATTCCGTACCGCGCGCTAAAATAAGCGCCCGTTGAATCACATTTTCAAGTTCGCGCACATTGCCCGGCCATGAATAATTCTGCAGTGCATACTTTGCGCTAACACTAATGCTGTATTCGGCACTGCTCTGATATTTTTTGAGAAAATGTTCGGTCAGTGGAATAATGTCGTCTTTACGCGCTTGCAGCGCTGGCCAACTGAGTGGCAATACGTCGAGGCGGTAATATAAATCTTGGCGAAATAGCCCTTGTGCGACTTGCTCGGGTAAGTTTTTATTACTGGCGGCAATAACACGTATATCAAGTTTTACCCGTTTGTGACTGCCAAGTGCTTCTACTTCGCGCTCTTGTAAAACTCGCAATAATTTCGTTTGTAACACCAGTGGCATTTCTGAAATTTCGTCGAGCAATAAAGTGCCACCGTTAGCCAATTCAAATTTACCCACTTGACTAGCGGTTGCGCCAGTAAAGGCACCTTTGCTATGACCAAATAATACCGCTTCGATCATATTTTCAGGAATAGCGGCACAATTAATGGCAACAAAAGGCCCATTGCGACGCGGTGAATTATCATGAATATATTGCGCTAAGCATTCTTTACCTGTGCCTGACTCGCCGCTGATCAAAACGGTCGCATCGGTTTGTGCTGCGCGATGGGCCAGTTGGATCACTTGGCGAGAATTGGCGGAACAAGCGACAATATTGGCCAATGGTTTACGTAAACATATCGCTTGATCCATCGCTGCCAATAATTGCTGTTCAGTAAAAGGTTTTAGTAAATAATCGGCGGCGCCTAAACGAATAGCATCACCCGCTAATTGGCATTGCTGGCTTTCGACCATCACCAAAATAATGCTTTGCGGATATTGACGCGCAAAACATTTGACAAAATCGAGTAACGTCATGCCCGCAAGACTAGCTGAAACAAGCACCACGGTTGGCGCTAACGTTGACGCCATATCAAAGGCACTTTCGGCGGAAAAACAGCGATGCACAACAACATTATTTGCCGTCATTATCTGGTCATTGGCACGAGTAACGCTAGGCGATTCAACAATAAGTAGCGAAACCGCATCTGATGTCTTTTGACGGCTATGAGTGATTGGTGAAGTCACGATCAGCTGCCCTTGTTCAAAATGATGCGCAAATTCACGCGTCTGTTTTTTTCGCGCTGCGCTGCATCGGCATTATTGTTAACTGGGTATCTATCGCCGTGGGAGCGCACTTCAATAATGGCTGGGTCAACACCTGCTTCTAATAAATAAGCGTATACATCATCAGCTCGTAATTGGGATAAACGTAAATTCTCGCTGGCATGGCCGGAACTATCAGCATGGCCGTCAACCAATATTCGGCTAACCTTAGGCTCAAGTTCAATGAAGCGAACAATATCTGTAAGTTGTTGTTGTTGCTGTTGATTTAACAATAATTCATTGACCGCAAAATAGAAGTTACGGTCACGTACTTGGTCATACGACAGTGGCGACAGCTCACTTAAACATTGAAAGTACTGCTGAAAATTTTCACCGCGCTGCACTGTTGGCAAGACCAGCTGCACCAGAGTTTCGTGGCTGTTATTGGGCTGATAATTAAGTTGAATTCGCCCCCAGTTACCGCGTTGTAGTTGCTGCAATAACTGCTCGACATTATTTTGTTGTGAGACAGAATACCAAGTTGGTTGAGGAAGTTGCTTTTGGCTCCACGGCGCCGGAGAAAACCCAACAGCCACTTGGTCAATAGCTTGGCTATAAAGCACTGAATCAAATACTATTTCCATAGCATAACCGGCATTTTTAATTAAACTAACTTCACCAAAATCACTAACATTTGTCGTTAATTTACAAGAAAATGAACTGCCCTGTTGCTGCCACGTGACTTGGTCTAGTGGCGTCATTAATGGCATTGCCTGACTAAATACTGAAAAAAATACTAACGTAGTCGTCGTTAATTTCCTGATGTTGAAAAAAGCAGTTTTCAAAAGCAGTCCTCTCATTGGTGATTACCAACATCTACTAAAACCCGCGAGATATAAGGCTTATGGGCATTCAAACCCATAAGCCATTACCAGCAAGTGACGCATTCATTTTGCAACTTCATGATCAACAAAGACTCACTAAGCCAGTGACGCAGCGACATAACGTCAGCTTAAAAAGCTAATAGCGACCAAAAAGTTACAAAAATGAAATAAAACAAGAAAAAAAGCGCAGTAAAAAATGAGATAGGAGATACCAGGGCAGATCACCCCCGTGAAGTGCAGTGAGTGTGAACTCAAGCACAATTAACCTTGGTAACCCCACTATCTGGCGTTCAGACTGGTGGCTTTGCGTCCTGACCTCACGATCAGTTTGCCTTTAACTTGTTGCAGCGGATTTAACATCAAATTACATTAAATAACAATAGTTCTCACTTGGCAGTGCCGTAGTTTAATTACAAAAACTCCCCTTTCGCTTCAAGATAACTTCACGACATTTATCGCGGATAATTCGCTGCGATAAGTGTTTGCTGAAACTTTCCTACATCAAAAAAAGAGATTACAAATCTGTAACATTTTACTTTTTAGCTATGCTTATTTTTTGTTGAACATTTAAGCAACTTTATCAATGCGCCGATTTACACCAAGAATGTTTGTAAGCCCGTATAAAACTTGTTGCTTTTGAAAGATTACTAGGTTTAAACTAATAAGCAATTACCCCCAAAAAATACAAAAGTGAGCCAAGAAAGCTCAAAATACTTAGTCATTTCCCTCAGTATTTTAGTTTCTATTTGTATCGGTCGCTTTATTTGTTATTAGCATTTTTTATCTGCGCAACGCCTCAACGCAAGCCAACAGCTTAGTGAGTTAATGTCGCAAATAACGTATTTTTTGGAGAAGTTGTCATGTCCACCTTCAAACGTTCGCCTAGTCAATCGAAGATTTATAGTGCGGACGCCAGTAAAAACATTCAAGCTTATGATTTGTTTGGTGAAAAGCGCCAACAGCTTGAACATTTAGCAAGCCTTAACCGCCAGCAAAAAGCCATTTTAAAAGGCGTCGCATTTGAGTGCATTCGTATTTTCAATGATCACGATTGTAAGCTTGAGCTCAGTAAATTTAGCGAGCAAGAACTGGTCACTGACATCGACCTATCAACAGATACTCAAGAACAATCAGAACAACAAAACAGTACTAACAACAATAAGTTGATTTGGATTCAAGCGAGTAACCAATTAAAACAAAAGGTTTTTTTAGCGGTTAGCTATTCCACACTGTACAGTTTAACCGAGCTCTATTTGGGCGGTCAGCAATCCAATGTCGTTAAACACACGCCAGTGAGTGACATTAGCGAGTCAGAATTACGCTTGCTCGAACGCATACTTTTCATTCACTTAAACGCGTTAGATAATTGCTTTACCATGACCAATGCATGGCAAACACGCATTATCGACCCGCCAAAGGCAATGCCTGCGCAACTGAGTACTTGCGCCTGCTTTAGCGTCGCGGAATTTCAGGCGCTGTGGCAACTTTGGTTACCGCATGATCTGGTCACTATTCCCGCAAAAATTACCGCAAAATTAGCCGAACCCGTCAATCTTTCTGAAAAACTCGCCACCGCTGCGCAATGTATTCCAACAAAGCTGAATGTGGTGTTAGCCAAAACCCAAGTATCCCTCGCCCAGTTAACTGAGCTAATTGAAGGGGATTTATTACCAATAGAGCTGCCCGAAATTGTTGACGCCTATGCTGGCGAACAAGCCATTGCACAAGGCAAAATTGTCGATCGCAACGGCAATTTAGTGATGCAAGTTACCCAAGTTCAACCGCTTAATGTCTAAGGAATAAAAATGAACGATTTTAATGTAGATAACCTCGATTTAAATGTTGATGAACTCGACGGCCTAGACGATATCGAGGTAACCGAGCCACAAGAAAAACCAGCGCCCAAAAGAGATTTAAGTTTTTTTCACAACATTCCTGTCGATGTTACCTTGGAAGTGGCTAGCACTAAATTAGTGCTCGGCGATTTAATGGAGCTAACCTCAGGCGCAGTGATTGAATTAGACAAACTCGCCGATGAAGCACTAGATGTAAAAGTGAATGGCCAGCTGTTAGCAAGCGCCGAAGTTGTTGTGGTTAACGGTAAATACGGTATTAAGTTAATCGATATTGTTGATGATGTGCTAACAGGTTTTACTCAATGAAAAGCAAGTTATTGTTGCTAGTCACTTTACTGATTGGTTTTACCGCGCCTGCCTATGCAGACTTAACCTTGTTCTCGATGAGCGAAGGTGGGGTAAAACAAGAGTACAGTGTAAAGCTGCAAATATTGCTGATGATGACTGCCCTCAGTTTATTGCCAGCAATGCTGCTAATGCTCACCAGTTTTACCCGTATCATTGTGGTATTAGCCATATTAAGACAAGCCTTAGGTTTACAACAAACACCGCCAAATAAAGTCCTTATTGGCATAGCGTTAACCTTAACCATTTTGATCATGAAACCGGTGTGGACCGATATTCATCAAAATGCATTTATCCCATACGACAATGAAGAGATCAGCTTAAATCAAGCGGTTAATATTGCAAAAGTACCTCTGCAAAATTTCATGTTGGCACAAACACGCGAAACCGATCTTGAGCAAATGCTTAAAATTGCCAACGAACCTGCACTAGCGCCCGGTCAAGAAATTCCGTTTGTAGTGTTAATGCCGGCATTTGTTTTAAGCGAGCTAAAAACCGCCTTTCAAATTGGCTTTATGTTATTTATTCCATTTTTAGTGATCGACCTTGTCGTTGCCAGCGTGTTAATGGCGATGGGTATGATGATGTTGTCGCCGCTCATCATTTCCTTACCGTTTAAACTGATGGTGTTTGTGTTGGTAGACGGCTGGGCAATGACCGTAGGCACGCTAACCGCCAGTTTTGGAGGAGTCTGATGTCGCCAGAGCAAATTGTCACCATTATGAGCCAAGGTATTAATACCATTATCGTTATGGTGGCAGTGCTTATTATTCCTGGCCTTATCGTTGGTTTAATTGTCAGTATTTTTCAAGCAGCCACCCAAATTCAAGAGCAAACGTTAAGCTTTTTACCGCGCTTAATTGTCACCTTATTTATGCTTATTTTCTCAGGGCATTGGCTGTTGAAACAACTGCAAGATTTGTTTAATGAGCTCTTTCATAACATTCCTAACCTCATTGGCTAGCGATGACCATTAGCACACCTGAGTTGATGATGATAATGGGCAAACTATGGTGGCCATTTATTCGCATTGCCGCCGTACTCTGGTTAATGCCTTTTTTTGGCGACCCGCGAATTACGCCAACCGTACGTATTTTATTTGCCTTAATTATTGCCATTATTATTGCGCCAATCATGCCAGCGATGCCCGCAGTGGACCCCTTTTCACTCGCGAGCGTTACCTTGGCGGTTGAACAAATTGTCTTTGGTGTTGTATTAGGGCTAAGCCTGAACATGCTGTTTACTGTGATGATCATGGTGGGGCAATTTGTTTCAATGCAAATGGGACTTTCCATGGCGATTATGAACGACCCCGCCAATGGCGGAAGCGCACCGATTATTTCTCAGATCATGATGATATTTGCCACCTTGCTGTTTTTGGCGTTAAACGGTCATCTGATCGCCATCGATATTATTATTGAAAGCTTTCGCACTTGGCCGGTTGGCAGCAGTGTTTTTCAATTAGATTTACACAAAGCCATTATGCTTTATGGTTGGATGTTTGGCGCGGCGTTAATGTTGTCGATGCCAGCCATTATTGCCATGTTACTCGTTAATATTACTTTTGGTGTTATGAACCGCAGTGCGCCATCGCTGAATGTTTTTTCGTTAGGCTTTCCAATGGGCATGATGATGGGGCTAATTTGTTTAAGCCTAGTATTTAGTGCCATTCCGAGTCGGTTTTTAGACTTTACCGTTTATGTGTTGGCGCAAATGCGCGCCATTATCGGAGGGTAAATGTCAGAAAACAGCAGCCAAGAAAAAACTGAAAATGCCTCGCAACAAAAAATAGATAAAGCGAGGAAAGAAGGACAATTAGCCCGTTCCAAAGAGCTTAACACCGCCGGCTTGTTATTAATGGGCGGCATTGCATTTTTATGGTTCGCGCCAAAATTTAGCGAAATGCTAACCAAATTAACCACGCGGCAATTTCAGTTAGATCGCTACGCGACTCGAGAAACCGGAGTAATGGCGCAATATTTCACTCAGGCCATTATTGATATGTTAATGGTGATCGTGCCATTCATCGCCTTTTTAAACCTGCTGTTATTATTTCTTAGTTTGATCCCCGGCGGTTATGTCTTTGCCTTAAAGGCGGTGCAGCCTAAATTAAGCAAACTTAATCCGTTAAAGGGCTTAAAGCGCATGGTTTCAAGCGAAGCTTTGGTTGAGCTGATCAAGTCGATACTTAAAATTAGTTTGATCACCGCCACCTTATTCATCATTTTGCATTATTACTGGCATGAACTGTTTCTAATGGCGCAAATGCCGTTTGTTGAAGCGATTGAAAAAGGGCTTAAAATCGTTTCCTTGGCTTTTATCATTATGGGCAGTTCACTGATCACGGTTGCCCTGATTGATATTCCCTATCAACGTTTTGCCATGTTGAAAAAACTCAAAATGACCAAGCAAGAAGTCAAAGAAGAGCATAAAAATGCCGAAGGTCGTCCTGAGATAAAACAACGCATTAAACAAATTCAGCGCCAATTAAGCGAATCAAGACTCGAGCAACAAGTGCCCAATGCCGATGTGGTTTTGGTTAACCCGACCCATTACGCTGTGGCAATAAAATATCAAGCCAGCCGCGCAAGTGCGCCATTCGTGGTGGCAAAAGGCGTTGATAACATGGCTGCCCGCATTAAAGAATTGGCAAAAAAACATCAGGTTGAAGTGGTGGCATCGCCCGAGTTAACCCGCGCGGTTTATTATTCCACCCAAGTTGAACAAGAAATACCGGGCGCACTGTATACCGCAGTCGCCTATGTACTAACTCATATTATGAAACTTAAAGCCTATCGAGATGGCCGCGGCCAAAAACCGCAAGCAATGCCAACTTTTTCCATCCCTGACTCATTAAAACGTTAATTGTAGAGGTAAACGTGAACTGGAACATTTTAAGAAGCAGCTATATTAGCATCCCGATTTTACTACTGGCCATTTTGGCAATGGTAATACTGCCCTTGCCTGCTTGGTTACTCGATAGCTTATTTACCTTCAATATTGTGCTATCGGTCATTGTATTGTTGGTAGCAGTATCAACAAAAAGGCCGTTAGATTTTTCGGTATTTCCCACGGTGTTGTTAATCGCAACATTAATGCGCTTAACGCTCAATATCGCCTCTACTCGTATTGTGCTTTTAAATGGTCACGAAGGTGGCGATGTTGCCGGTAAAGTAATTCAAGCATTTGGTGAAGTGGTGATCGGCGGCAATTACGTTGTTGGTATGGTGGTTTTTGTTATTTTGATGATCATTAACTTTGTCGTGATCACCAAAGGTGGCGAGCGTATTTCTGAAGTTGCGGCACGCTTTACTTTAGACGCCCTACCCGGTAAACAAATGGCGATTGATGCCGACTTAAACGCAGGTGCAATCGATCAACAACAAGCTAAAAAACGTCGTGCTGATGTTTCCGCCGAGTCAGATTTTTATGGTGCGATGGACGGCGCTTCGAAGTTTGTTCGCGGTGATGCGGTTGCCAGTTTACTTATTCTAATGATCAACCTGTTAGGTGGTTTAACCATAGGCGTATTTCAGCATGGGCTTGACGCAGGCGATGCATTCGAGCGTTTTGCGTTATTAACCATAGGTGACGGTTTAGTTGCGCAAATTCCATCACTATTACTAGCAACCGCAGCAGCGATTATTGTTACTCGCATTAACGATGGTGATGACGGCGATATCTCTAATCAAATTGGCAAACAATTGCTCGCCACGCCAAAAACCATTTATACCGCCGCCATTATTATGCTGATTTTAGGCTTAGTGCCGGGTATGCCAACCTTAGCGTTTTTATCATTTTCAGCAGCACTCGCCTTTGGTGGCTGGCAACAGCAAAAACGACAAAAGCTCGATGCTCCATTAGAACAAGCCGAAGAAATGGTCGCGGAGTTAGTTAAAAATCCTAGCCCACTAAAATGGGACGATTTGCCGATTGTTGATACCTTATCGGTAGAGTTGGGTTACCAGCTAGTTTCTATGGTTGATCACACAAAAGACGCTGAACTTATCGCACGCATTAAAGGGGTACGTAAAACCTTATCAGAGAAGATGGGCTTTTTACTGCCTGAAGTGCGCATCAAAGATAACTTAACCCTAAAAGCCAATGAATACAGTATAAAACTCAGTGGCGCAAAAGTGGCAACCGGTTTTGTTAAAAAAGACCATTTATTAGCGATTAAATCGGGGGAAGTATTTGGCACCCTCGACGGTGAAATTGTACGAGATCCCGCTTACAACATGGAGTCGGTGTGGATCACTATCGAACACAAAGCAAAAGCGTTGAATTTAGGGTATTCCGTGGTTGATTGCCCAACGGTAATTGCGACCCATGTCAGTAAAGTCATGCTCGACAACTTGGCCGACATCTACAGTTTTATTGAAAACGAAGCGCTAATTTCGCGCTTAAAAGCGATTTCACCTAGCCTAGCCGAACACTTTGACAAAGCACTGACCAGTAGCGAACAACTAAAAGTCTTTCGTCAATTATTACGTGAAAAAATACCTTTGGTTGATCTCACTAATATTGTCACCACTTTAGTGGATTCCGCTGAAACCACTAAAGATCCGATTTTACTTTGCGCGGATGTACGCTGCACCCTTAAACGCATTATTGTTGAACAAGCCATTGGCGATCGCACCTCGTTAACCACCTTTACCTTAGCTGATAGTTTAGAGCAAACCCTGTTAGCCGCCTTGCAGCAATCGCAACAAGAAAGCAAAGTCTCGCTCGACAGCTTCCCTATCGATCCCACCTTATTAAGTCAATTGCAACAGCGTATGCCAAGCGTAAAAGAAAAGCTGCAACAAGAAGGTCATCCCGCGGTATTGTTAGTGGTGCCACAACTTAGACCATTACTCGCCCGCTACGCGCGCTCGTTTGCCAAGGGCTTGTCTATTTTGTCGTACAACGAAGTACCTGAACATATTCAAGTTGATGTTGTCGGTACGCTAGGGTAAATCGATTAGTCGTAAAATCTGTACGCAAAGGTATTGATGAACCTACAAGGAAGTAGGTTCAAGCGCATATCATTGTTGAATAACAAAAAAGGTGATGATAAATATAGTCAGCATGAGATAGCAAAAAATCATCGGATAAAGAATATAACCGTCGTTACCTCGACGGGTAAATTGCAGCACAATTCGCCCCACCAACGTATTATAAACCACCATAAAAAAGCTCAGAATACTGCCGCCCATTAACGAAATAGACGTTAATTGTAGATAGCAAAATAAAATGAGGACAAAATCGAGCAAGATAAGGTAGAGCATAGCTTTATGCAATTGCTTATGTTGGCTTTCTTGAGGAGAAAGCGCTCTGCCCTTATTTTCACGATTAACTGTCAAACGAATTCATCCCTAACGGCATTATAATTGTTATGCTAAGCCATCCACTTGCTTGGCAACAGCTTGAATATTTTGTCATGCAAATATACAAACTAGAAACGCTTCGGCCAGTGTTTCCCCTGATATATACGATTAAAAGTGATCATTGTGACGGTGTGCAATTATCAAAAATTTGCGATGTCTTGTACGACACTTTTACCAACCATTACTAACGGTTAGCTGGCTAAGTAGGAGAAAGGTGATGTAACTTTTGCCAAACCATTACTCTTAATGAGGTTACTTATTACTATCGACCAAAAGAATAAAAATATTAAATATTCAGGAAAATTGATCGCTCAACTGACGCATCAAGTATGTAAACAGCTAATTTTTTCCTAAAAAAAAGCTTGAGTGATTAGACTCAAGCTTTGTTCTTAAATTTATTTTTCTGTGCTATTTACCAGCCATTAAAAACTGCCATTGGTCGGCAAAGCTTTCGCTTGGCTTTTTACTAAAGCCTGAACGCACGTATTGGCTAATTTTACCTTCCGAATAAGACACTAAGATATTGGCTAGTGCTTGTTCATTAATGGTGAAATTTTTACCTTCACGCAATTTTCGCTCACGCAATACCTGCTTAAATTGCGATTCGAGTTTTTCAAAAAACTGGTGAATTCTAGCGCGTAAACGCTCATTTTCACCCATTAAGGCATCACCAGATAAAATACGACACATGCCAGGGTTACGCTCTGCAAAGACGAGCAAAACATGCAAAATATGATGGCAACGAGTAATCGCTTCTTTGTGATCGGTTAAAATTAAATTGATACGTGAGAAAATAGACTCTTCAATAAACTCAATTAAGCCTTCAAACATGCGAGCTTTCGATGGAAAGTGACGATAAAGCGCCGCCTCAGATACACCAACTTCTGCTGCTAATTTAGCAGTAGTAATTCGTTGCCCCGGGCTAGTTTCTAGCATGAGTGCTAAACATTCCAAAATTTGTTGTTTGCGATTAGGCTTTGCTGTGGCCGTCATAAATGTTGTTCTCGTGTTTAGGGTGTACGTGACTTTGCGAACTCGTGTTTATAGTGAAAATTTAGTGCAAAGTATTTTTATTTTATTTATCTCAAATCTATTTGATTTTGAGTTTATTGTTTAACTTTTTAGCTCAGCTTTTGCCTCAATGAACGCCACCAACTGCTTAGCCACTTCATGTTTGCTGGCTAAAGCAATGTCATGTTTATCATCGGCAGTAAAAACGGTAATGGCATTATCTGAGCTATTAAAGCCTTGACCAGCTTTAGAGACATCATTGGCAGCGATCATGTCTAAGTTTTTGTTGCGTAATTTACCAAGCGCATATTGCTCAACATCTTGGGTTTCTGCGGCAAAACCAACCGTAAACGGCTTATTTGCCAATTGCGCGACATCGGCAACAATATCGGGGTTTTTCACCAAATTAATTTTCATTGAGTCTTGGCCAGCTTGTTTTTTAATTTTCTGCTCGGCAATATTCTCAACTCGATAATCAGCAACCGCCGCGCAGGCAATAAACACGGTTGCAGACTCTGCCATTTTCATCGCTTGTTGATGCATTTGCACTGCACTTTCTACGTTAATTAGCTGACAAGCACTTGGCGCAGTAATGCCAACAGGGCCGCTAATTAATGTCACTTTAGCACCAGCATTCAGCGCGGCCTGTGCAATAGCATAACCCATTTTACCTGAGCTATGGTTAGAAATATAACGTACCGGATCAATTGCTTCTCGGGTAGGCCCTGCGGTGATCACCCAATGTTGGTTAGCTAAACTTTTAACCGAGAAAAACTCGCAGGTTTTACTGACAATATCGTCAACTTCAAGCATTCGACCTTTACCAATATCACCACAAGCTTGCTCACCTTCGGCGGGCCCCCAAAGGGTTATATCGCGTGCGGCAATAGTATTAATATTGGCTTGAGTCGCTTTTGCATGCCACATTTGTTGATTCATTGCCGGGCATACAACAATAGGTGCAGCCGTTGCTAAGCATAAAGTGCTTAACAAATCGTTGGCTAGCCCTGCGGCAAGTTTGGCAATAACATCGGCGGTGGTTGGAGCAATTAACAGTAAATCAGCCCATTTGGCTAACTCAATATGTCCCATCGCTAATTCTGCTTGTGGGTCGAGTAAGCTGTCAGATACCGCGTTAGCCGAAACTGCCTGCAAGGTTAATGGCGTAATAAACGCTTTGGCACCTTCGGTCATCACAACACGCACATTGGCGCCATGATCTTTTAAACGACGGACTAATTCTGGGGTTTTATATGCGGCGATGCCCCCGGTAATACCAAGAACAATATTTTTGTCCTGAAGAATCTGCATAAACTGCTAATCTTAATAATATTTGCCGATAAGATACCATTATTGTTTAGGGGATTAAACCTGATCAGGTATTCGGACAATTGATATATTGCAAATAAATTGCAACGCGTTTGCGAGAATGCAAATTTTAAATCAATAAAAACCACACAAGGATGTGACTATGTTAAAAGACTGGCCAAGTGGCGAACGCCCACGTGAAAAACTACTAACGCTAGGCGCACAAAGCCTAAGCGATGCTGAATTATTAGCCATTTTTCTGCGTACCGGAGTGAAAGGCTTAAACGTGGTAGAGCTTGCCAGAGAGTTGCTAAGTAACTTTGGTAGCATTGCTGGTATTTATCGCGCCAATCAACAAACATTTTGCCAACAACACGGCATTGGCCTTGCTAAATATGTGCAACTACAAGCCTGTTTAGAAATGTCTAAACGATACCTGTCTGAAGAGATGCAACAAGGTTGTGCATTAACTTCATCACAAGCAACCAAAAACTATTTGATCAGTGAACTGCGAAATGAAACACGCGAAGTATTTGCGGTGTTGCTGCTCGATAACCAACATCAAGTCCTACACTTTGAGCGTTTATTTTTTGGCACCATAGACGCCGCTGCTGTTTATCCACGTATCGTTATCGAAAAAGCACTCGAGCACCACGCAGCTGCCGTTATTCTCACCCATAACCACCCGTCAGGAGTAGCGGAGTCGAGCATTGCCGATCAACAAATTACCCAACGCTTAACCAAAGCATTACAACTGATTGATATTCGTGTACTCGATCACATAATTGTTGCTGGTCACCAGTGTTATTCTTTTGCTGAACACGGCGAATTAAGCTGACAATGTAAAACAATGGTTATCAAGTAAGTCTTGATTAGCTAAGCAAAAGATGGCTTTTCACGCTAAAAAAGTTGCAAGAACACAAAATGACAGTTAGTTTTACAGATAAACACACTTTACCTTAACCATTGTTGTGTTACCGAACCTAAAAGGATTATCTAATGACAAACAGTAGTATAGATGAAACTGAACGTAGAAAATCGTTTCGCATTGATATGGAAAAAGAGTTAGTCGATATCGTTTGGACCGACAGCAATGGCAATCAGCGGCAGAAAAAAATTGCCTGTTTAGACTTCTCTCGTGGCGGTTTGAGACTAGATTGCGACCAAGCAATAGACGCAAATACCGCGGTAACTGTGGTATTTAAGCAAGCCGCAGCCAAAAGCCAAACGCTAGATGGCAAAGTACTGCGTTGTATACAACAAGACAGTGGCTGGTTTGAAATTGCCTTAGTATTAGTCGATCGCGATTAGTATTAATATTTCAACTATACTGATAGCACTTGCTATAAACAACGTTGACCCTAAATTGAGTAGTAGAAGGAATTAACAACATGATGATATTAGTTGGTGGCGAAAAAGGTGGTAGCGGTAAAAGTTGCCTCGCCCAAAACTTAGCTGTCTTTTTTGCTAGCAAAAAAAATGCAATTGTATTGATGGTTGATTGTGACCCACAACGCACTACCTCTGACTGGATACAAGCGAGAAATGGTGACCCATCGTTACCGGCAATTAACTGTATTCAGCTTTACGGAAAGATTCGCAACGATTTACTTAGCCTTAATCAACATTATGACTACGTAATAGTTGATTGTGGCGGTCAAGATAACCTCGCTTTACGTGCCGCGATGTCGGTTGCCGATCATGTACTTATTCCGCTAAGACCGAAACGTCGCGATTTAAAAACTGTTCCTCATATGGAAGACATGCTCAGCACCTGTAAAATGGTGAATCCCAAAATGTTAGCATCGTTTGTTATTACTCAGTGTCCGTCATTACCTAATCAAGCAGGGCGCATTATTGAAGCAAAAGAAGTCTGTAGTTCATTTGGTATTAACGTGTTAAATGCGGTTACATACAACAGAAACGTTTATGATGATAGCGAAGAGCAAGGTTCATCGGTAATTGAAATAGAGCCAGAAGGTAAAGCGGCACTGGAAATGATCGCAATTGCTGAAGAATTATTGGCCATGAAACCGGACAATTCGCATGAGTTTAACTGATTTAAAAAAATCGTCTGACGATAAAGGTAAAAAGAAAAAATTTACTGTCGATGAATTCATTTCAGATTCAGAAAACTACGCCAAAGGCTCACCTGAAATTGTCAGTAGTGACGTTGCCAAACAACACGACTTAGCCAAAGCAATAGAAGGCGCTCGTGCATTAGTGGAACGACGCGCCGAGCAAGAGCGCTTAGGCATCAAGGCAAGTAATAAAAAGATCAGCTCGAAAAAAGTCACTAAGATCAAAAAATCGCCAGCTAAACCTCGCGATCCAAACAAGAAAAAGCCATTTCGACATGCCACATTTACCCTAAGCGAAGAAGTGATTGCCCAGCTGCAATTTTTAGCCAACGAAACGGGCTTAGCTAAATCGCACATTGTCCGTATTTTAATTAATGAATTAGACGACCAAGAAAAAGTTGAACAGCTAAAACAATCGCTCGATGATAAACTAGATTAGTTCGCAACGTGAAAATTACGCAATAAATTGCTATTAAAGCCATTACAGTTATCCGTAATGGCTTTTTATTTCCCTCAAAATAGATAAAATTTGCACCGTTACCTATCACTTAAGTCGCTATTTCAAGCTACGCAGTGGCGAATAATCAGACAAAAATTATCCCTAGTGACAGGCAAACTGCACGAGGATCCGCCAATGTGACCATTAAATCGGCGTAAAAAGTTGCAAAAAAGCACATGTTTTGTTCGTTTTTGGCTTGATAACCTATTGATATTAAATATTTTTGCAAAGACTTTAGCGATAAATATGATAAAGACTAGCATTAGCTTTTCACTTTCACTATAATATGCCACCTTTTTCAGGATCCCGAGGCGACGGTCTTGGGGAAATATAGCTCGAGCTGAAATTAATTTTGGAGTGACTCACATGTCTAAAGTTTGCCAAGTAACAGGCAAAAAACCAGTCGTAGGGAACAACCGTTCTCACGCAAGAAACGCGACTCGTCGTCGTTTCTTACCTAACCTTCAATCTCACCGTTTTTGGGTTGAGAGTGAAAACCGTTTCGTTAAATTACGTTTAACTCCGAAAGGAATGCGTATTATCGATAAAAAAGGTATTGATGCAGTTTTAACTGACATTCGTGCCCGTGGCGAAAAAGTTTAAGGAATCATCATGCGTGATAAAATTCGTTTAGTTTCTAGCGCTGGTACAGGTCATTTTTATACTACTGATAAGAATAAAAAGACCATGCCAGAGAAAATGGAAATCAAAAAGTTTGATCCTAAAGCACGTAAACACGTGATTTATAAAGAAGCTAAAATCAAGTAATTGATAGCTTTTGTAAAAACCCGGTCTTTACCGGGTTTTTTATTGCCTAAAATTTCGTATCATAGCGCTATTCATTATTTTAACCAGTACCGCGGTCATGAAACTTTCAAAAGCAGCATGGAACAATGTCATTATCTTTTCGGTTATGGGCATGATTCTACTGATCAACCTGAACAGCCAAGACACATCTAACACTGCCCAAGATAATGCGTCTGCCAGTGAAATCGCCCTGCTGACAGAGCAACAACATATTCTCACCTTAGCGGTAAACCAAGAGTTTCTTATTGAACGCATTGGCAAATCATGGCGAGCAACGCCGGAAAAGCTCAGTGAACAAGCGATAGAGCAAATGGTACTGGCTTGGCAACAAAATAGCGGCGTACCGCTAGCAACAGCGCCAGTGGTCATTGCTGAAAATGCCACTAGAGTCACCATTGAACTGGCCGGCGAACAAGCACCGCTTGTCTATAGTTTATATTTAACTGAGCAAGTATTGCTTGTTTATCACCATAACCAAGATATTTGGCTACAATTACCGAAAGTTATCGACCAACAACTGTTGCCTGCCAACATCTTTTTTGAATAACATCTCGACTCACCATATTTTTTAGGATCTCTGATGAATAAATGCGCAATATTAACCATGGACTGCTTAGATGACTTTGAAGCCTATGATGAACTTATTATCGCACCGCTTGCGCAACTCGGCTGGCAAGCAAGCATGGTTTCATGGCGTGATAGCACGGTAAACTGGAATGATTACCAGGCGGTCATTATTCGCTCGCCTTGGGACTATCAAGACGATGCACCGGCATTTCTTGAAGTATTAAAAAATATCGAGCAGTCATCAGCACATTTAGAAAACAACTTAGCGACAGTCGCTTGGAATATTGATAAGTCTTATTTAAAAGCACTTGCAGCAAACAACGTCGCTATTGTGCCAACGTTATGGCCAGAAACGTTTAATGAACAAGATCTTAGTCAGTACTTTAAGCATTTTGGTGTAGAACAACTTATTTTAAAACCTCGCATCAGCGCCAATGCCGACAATACCTACTGGCTGAAAAAAGAAAGTTATCAATCAAAGCTGCCAGAATTAAACAAGGTGTTTAATAGCACAGACTTTATGGCGCAGCCTTTTATTGAAAATATTCTTAAAGAGGGTGAATATTCGTTGTTTTATTTTAATGGTCAGTACAGTCATGCCATTTTGAAAACCCCAAAAAACAATGATTTTCGTGTACAAGAAGAACACGGTGGCACGTTAAAAACCATCACGCCAGAAGCGCAATTAACCCGCTGTGCTGAAAACGCTATGTCGGCGATTGAACAAACCAACGGCATGCCACTGTATGCCAGGGTAGACTTTGTTCGTTACCAAAACAGCTTTGTTTTAATGGAAGCGGAGCTTATTGAGCCGTCGCTATATTTTAATATGGATCCAGCGTCACCACAGCGTTTCGCGCAAGCGTTTGTTAAGCGCATGGAGCAATTATAAATGCCTGAATTACCAGAAGTCGAAGTATGTCGATTAGGCATTAGCCCTCATGTACTTAAGCAAAAAGTTGCCAAGGTAACGGTACGTAATCGCCAGCTTAGGTGGCTCATTCCTGAAGAGGTAAGCACTTTAGTTGGGCAAACGGTTGAATCGGTAGAGCGACGTTCAAAATATTTGTTATTGCGCCTACAAACCGGCACCTTGCTAATACACTTGGGCATGTCGGGCACCATTCGAGTGATTGATAAAAATACAGCAGTGGCTAAGCATGACCACTTTGATTTAGTGCTTGAGAACAACAAAGCATTGCGCTTAAACGATCCACGCCGTTTTGGTGCGGTATTGTTTTTCCCTGAGCATATCGACGAACAAGGCTTGCTGGCCAAACTTGGTCCTGAGCCATTAACCGACGAGTTTAACGCTGACTATTTATTTGCCAAAGCCAAGAACCGCAAAGTGCCAATTAAAACTTTTTTAATGAATAATCAGGTGGTTGTTGGCGTCGGGAATATTTATGCCAACGAAGCATTATTTAAAGCAGGCATCTTGCCAACAGCGCTTACCGGCACGATTTCAAAAAAACGCTTCGAGCAGCTTACCGCTATCATTAAGCAAGTACTTAGCGATGCGATAAAGCAGGGCGGTACCACCTTAAAAGATTTTACCCAAGCAGACGGTCGTCCGGGGTATTTTGCGCAAAAATTACAGGTTTATGGTCGAGCAGGAAAAAAATGTTTGGCCTGTGAAACGATATTAGAGGAAGTAAGGCAAAGCAATCGCAGCTCGGTATTTTGCCCTAACTGTCAAAATAATTAAAGTTACCAGTAAAAATTATCATTAAACTTCCTGTTTTCCACTTTTTCACTTGAACCGTACTAAATTCTTTACAAATAAATATCATAGATTTTAGCTATAATTTTACTTTGTTACGTAACTTCTCTAATTTTGTAATCTAGCTTTGGTCAAGGATGAATTAAGCTATCTAATCTATCCTTCCAATATATTTTTCAATTATTTCAAGGAAGATAAATGGTAAAATTATTTTTAGTTTCACTTATATTTATGGTCAACCTTTTTAACATAAATTCTAGCTATGCAGCAAAGCTTTTGGTATGCAATTCATGCGAAACCTATATGCAAGCAGTTAATACAGCTTCCAATGTTTTAAAATCTTCCAACAAATTTTCTGGGAATATCTTTGTTGGAAATATACAAGACAACGTTAATTATGGCTTTTATGTATCACCTGGCGGTAAAGGAGATGAAGGTGAAAAAAGTTCAGGAATTAATATAGTATCGATACCTGTTAATGCTTATGCACAAGCTGAATTTTCCGCTTTAAGTGAATCTCAATTATATGTGTTGTCTAGGAAAGCTATAGACGTTCCTGCCGATTCTGGTTTTAAGTCAGCATGGGATATTGCTCAAGTTCCTGCTAATCGGGATTTATTTGATGCCTGGTTTGAAGAAAATCACTCTTTTAAGTATTGGAGTACGTGGACAGCATCATCCTTTGGAAGTATTCTTTTTTCACCACTGGCTGGTATAGAGATACAGTTTACATTTTCAGATGGTAGTCAAATTATCATGTCAGCTCCTATGCTTGCTAATGCTGTTGCTAAGTTTACTTATTTAGATAATTCTGCTTCGATAGATAATAATAGAATTCCCGATGCAGGGACTGAAATTTCAGGTGGCTATATTTTCAATGATCAAGCCGCGATGGATGAATTTGTGAATGCTGCACTTACATATGGAATAGAGGTTTCTTTTAATACTTCTGGCGGTGGTACATGCCCCCCAGGTTATGTTTGTTACATTACGGTTAATGACTCTCAATAGTATTATCAATTTAATAGTAGGTAAATTGTATGAATTTATTTGAAATGATTCGTCAAGGTGAAATTTCTTTTTTTTCTGCCTTTATAGTAATAGAAATGGTAGTTGTTTCTATAATTTGCTTTATGCTTGCAAAAGATAAGCAAAGAAACTTAGTGGTTGCATCTGTTCTGGGGATAATACCAATTGTTAATGTACTTATCTGCTTTTATTATATCGGGGTTAGTAAAAAAATAATGCTTGCTAATAAGTAATATTATTTTTGTTTGATATCTATTAATCAATAGACCTAGTATTACCTTAAGTACTAGGTCTATATTTTTTAAAAAGAAAGTAGCTATAAATTAATAGTCTATCAATACAATGCTTAACCAAACTAACGGGTTTTAATTGCCGCAATTAATTCTGTTTTTACAAACGGATGAACAAATTGGCTAACATCGCCTTGGTGAATCGCGACTTCTTTCACTAACGTCGATGAGATAAAGGAATTTTCTTCGGCAGGTGTTAAAAATACACTTTCTAAATCGGGTGATAAACGGCGATTCATATTCGCCAACTGAAACTCATACTCAAAGTCTGACACCGCGCGTAAACCCCGAATTAAGACATTCGCCTGATTATTCTTAGCAAAATCCACCAACAAACCACTAAAGCCCACCACGCTAACATTGTCTAAATCTTTAGTAACTTCTTCGATCATAGCAACGCGCTTTTGCAAATCAAACAAAGGCTTTTTACTTGGACTTGCCGCTACGCCAACAATCACTTCATTAAATAAACGACTGGCACGTTCGATTAGATCGCTATGACCATTGGTAACTGGGTCAAAAGTGCCCGGATAAATTGCTTTAACGCTCATGTGGTTAACTTATTCAGTATAAAGTGGCCATTATTGTAAATTGCCAGTTTGTAAAATAACAACAAAGAAAGGCAATTTTATTAAAGTATTTACTCAAAATACTTTATTTTTGCCGTTTTTTGATAGTATGATGGTTGAATTCATTTTTTAACTGGGAAGAACGACAGTATATGAAAACCCGTGATAAAATAATCCATGCTAGTATTTCATTATTTAATGAGCAAGGAGAGCGAAATGTCACTACCAATCATATTGCTGCCCACTTAGGTATTAGCCCGGGTAATTTGTATTACCATTTTCGCAATAAAGAAGACATTATTTTGTCGATTTATGAAGAATATGCTCGCAGCTTACTGCTTGATATTTTCCCTGTTGTCTCTCCTGATGTTAAACCCCTAGATGCCATTATTTTATACATGGATGCGGTATTTCAGGCGATGATGAAGTTTCGTTTTTTCTACAGCAATTTACCTGTTTTACTCGCCAAAAACCCAAGTTTGCGCGAAAAGTACGTCGAAGTACAAAAATGCATTGCTGACCGTGTAAGTGAGTTATTACTATCGCTTCGCGCAGCCGGTATGGTTGATTTCCAAGATGAAGACTTACCCGATATTGTCAGTATTTTGCGTCTTGTGAATACATTCTGGCTAAGCTTTTATCAAACACAAACCAGTAAAGTCGAAATTAATGACTCGGTGTTTTACGAAGGCGTATTGAAAATTTTGGTGATCATTCACCCATATGCAACCGAACAAGCCTTACCTGAATTTTTAAAAGCCCGTGAAATGTACCGCGAGCGTTTTAAAGCGGCGTTAGAACAGAAGTCTTAAACGCTAAAGCTTAGCGATTATAACCAGCCATTAACTGTTGCCAGTGACTCTTTTGCCAATGAAAATTGGCAATTTTCCCATGTTCTTTCTCAAATGAGCGCAACAAGCGTGCTAAATTTGCTTGTTGCCACTTAATATCAACGTTACGTTGCTCACCACGATCAAAATCGATTAACCAAACTTTATCTTGGCTATCGAGCAGAATATTGTGCGCGTTCAAATCATGGTGGTAAATGCCTTGTTGGTGAAAACTTGCGATAACCTGCCCAACATTTTGCCATTGCTCGGCTGACAAGCTTTGCTTAGACAACACGCCAACCAAGTCTTGTGCGTTTTCAATACGTGAGCTCAGTAAATCGGCTTGATAAGTTAACCCGTTTTTTACCACACGACAGGCAACAGGTTTAGGCGCTGGCAGTCCTTTATCGTGCATTAAGGTTAATAAATTAAACTCTGCAAAGGCACGAGTAGCCGCAAGCGAGCTAAAAAAATAACTGTCGTTAATAAGCTTACCGATCAAACCACCACGGTAATAATGACGCAATACCCACTGATTTTGTTGGGCGGTTTCAATAAAATAGGTGATGCCTCGACCATGGGCTTGGCCAACAACTTGCTGCTTAGCTAACCAGTATTGGCTAGATAACATTTCAGGCTCAAAATGTTCAATGAGCTGCTGATTATGCAGACAAAAGACGTTATTGTGCTTAGTGTGAATAATAGGGCTAGTCGCTGTATTTTTGTCTGTTGTCAAAATAAAACCATCACTTTTAAATAACCGCTGAGTTGACTAAATGTTGTAATTTTTCAACACTTTTATCGCTTGCGCCCTGATTTGCGGTGATCACCTGATAAGCATTTTGACCAAGTGTTACACCACGGTGTTCATTTTCAATTAACGCACTAACATGACTCACTAATTGCTCAATTGCGCTCTGCTCATTGTTAAGCGCAATAATGCCGTCAACTTGCGTTAACTGCTGCATAATTTCATTAAAGTTGCTCATGTCGCTACCGACTATAATCGGTTTTTTAAACAGCGCTGGCTCTAACGGGTTATGGCCGCCAATAGTGGAAAAACTGCCGCCCATGACCACAATAGACGCTAACGAAAACATCGCCATTAATTCCCCAAGCGAGTCTAATACCCAAACTTGATCATCGCTAGTCACGCTTTGTTTTAAGCTTCGTTGGCCAACTGAAAAATGTTGATTTTTCGCCAGTTTAACCACTTGTTCAAAACGTTCAGGGTGACGAGGCACAATCACTAACAATAAATCCGGATACTGTTTTAACAACTGCTGATGCGCTGCCAACGCAATTTTTTCATCACCGCTGTGTGTACTGGCAATCATCCACAATTTACGATCAAACGGCAAAAACTGACTCAGCTCCATTTGTTTATTCAGTACCTCATCGTTAACGCTTAGATCATATTTCAAATTACCTGAAACTGAACTGGCTAATGGCTTAGCGCCTAAGGCTAAATAGTTGTCTAAATTCTCTTGGCTTTGAGTATAAATATAATCGAAGCTTTGCACCGCAGGTGTAATTAACCAAGCCAGTTTTTGATAGCTTTTAATTGAATGAGCCGACAAGCGACCATTAACGAGCAATAAACGACACTGCTGTTGTTTGGCAAGAGCGATGGTATTGGGCCACAACTCAGTTTCCATAAACACCATAGCTTTAGGCGCTAATGCCTTTAAAAACCACTTACTGCAAAAATAAATATCGAGAGGAAAATAACAATGCTGCACCCGCTGTCCGAAAAGTTTTTCAACCTGTGCAGAGCCAGTTGGGGTAAAAGTGGTGAAGGTGACCGGCAGTTCAGGAATAGCCACCAGTAGCTTTTCAACAAAAGGTTTTAGCGCTAATACTTCACCAACACTTGCGGCATGCACAACAATACCGCCTTTTTGAAAATGTTTTGGTAAAAAGCCCAATCGCTCTGCTAATCTTTGTCGGTATAACGGGTTATTTTTCGAGCGCACTATCAGTAGCAGTAATACCACGGGCAGCAAAAGAAAAATAATAAGCCGATAAAGTAATAAACAGAGAAATGATTTCACAGCAGTACGCACGTAATTAGAGTATCGCGAGTATAGCAAAGCTCAACAGATTAATAAAAACTTCGCGTAATTCGTGTTAAGGTCATTAATTAAGCACAAAATTTAGCCCAAAGATTTGTCACTAAGGAAATATGTCGCTATGCAAGGTTTGATGTTATTAGTCATCACCATTTTGGTTTCAGTTTCATCGTTTACGTTGCACGCTCAACAAACACTAACCATTGCGCTTGACCCACAAGAAGTCACCATTCCCACTAAAGATAATTTCCCATTAATGGCAGATTATTTTGCTGGCGACAGCAAAAGTGCAGGGGTGCTGTTATTACACGGTTGTAGCAATTCGCGCCAAGTATTCACTGATTTGGGCAAGACCTTAGCACAACATAACATGCACGCTTTAGCACTTGATTATCGCGGCTACGGCGCTAGTGTTAGCGAAAAATTTTCACAACGAAGCATTAAACAACAAGCGCAAGATATTATTGGCTATCAAGCTGAAATGATGAAAATTACCATGTTTTGGAATGGCGATGTTTTTGCCGCTCATCAATATTTGGCTGACAAAATTAGTAAAAATCGGGGAATTTCGGTGATCGCAATAGATTGCGCCATTGAACAAGCTGTGGCGTTAGCCGAAAGAATGCGTATAAATGCCTTAGTTGCGCTCACGCCACAAATGAGTGAAATGGATAAAGAGCGTTATAAAAATTTACTCGACTTTCCAGTTTACTTTATCGCCTCAACCCACAGTACCGACAGTTACAATACTGCTGATGAACTGTTTAAGTGGAATGGTGATAAAAATTCGAAATTTCAATCCATTAAAGGTGACCGTTCTGCTTATTCTATTTTGCGACGTTACCCTGAAATAGCGCAAGACATTGCCATTTGGTTAAAAACTAAATCGCTAGATGGACGACAGTAAAGCTAACTGGAAGTTAAACTGTACACTTTTTAACTAGGTTTTATAAAACACTGTGTACCTAATCGGATATTTGCGTACAATATGCGAAAATTCTGCTTTAATACAGATATAATTCTAGGAAAGTGATGAATATTGATATTTAAAACATCACTTGATTTTATACTTTCACTGCCAACGAGGTGATTATGTCGTCAAACTTTTATCAAAATATTCGTTCACAAATCGAAGAAATTAAAAACGAAGGCTTATACAAAGCCGAGCGTGTGATCACAAGTGCACAACAAGCACAAATTGATGTTAACTCTGGCGACAAAGTCGTTAACTTTTGTGCCAATAACTACCTTGGTTTAGCCAATCATCCGGCATTAATTGCCGCGGCAAAACAAGGCTTAGACGAGCATGGTTTTGGCATGGCGTCGGTGCGTTTTATTTGCGGTACGCAAGATATTCATAAAACCTTAGAGCAAGGTTTAAGTGAATTTTTAGGCATGGAAGATACTATTTTGTACTCTTCATGTTTTGACGCCAACGCTGGCTTATTTGAAACGTTATTAGGCCCAGAAGACGCCATTATCAGCGACGCACTAAACCACGCCTCTATTATCGATGGCGTACGTTTATGTAAAGCCAAACGTTTCCGTTATGCCAACAACGATATGGCTGAATTAGAAAAATGTTTAATTGCCGCTGATGAAGCAGGCGCAAAAACCAAACTTATCGCCACCGACGGCGTATTTTCAATGGACGGCGTCATCGCCAACCTTAAAGGCATTTGTGACTTAGCAGACAAATACAATGCACTGGTCATGGTTGATGATTCTCACGCCGTTGGATTTGTTGGTGAACAAGGTCGTGGCTCGCACGAGCACTGTGGCGTAATCGATCGCATTGATATTATTACCGGCACCTTAGGTAAAGCCATGGGCGGCGCATCAGGCGGTTATACTGCTGCGAAAAAAGAAGTGGTTGAATGGTTACGCCAACGTTCACGTCCGTATTTATTTTCAAACTCACTAGCACCAGCCATTGTAAACGCGTCAATCAAAGTACTTGAGTTATTAGCTGATGGCGGCAACTTACGCAAAACATTAAAAGATAACGCCAGTTATTTCCGCAGCAATATGGAAGCGGCAGGTTTTACTTGTGCCGGTGCCGATCACGCTATTGTGCCAGTTATGTTAGGCGATGCCAAAGTGGCAAGCGAAATGGCGAATCGATTATTAGCTGAAGGTATTTATGTGATCGGGTTCTCATTTCCGGTTGTGCCAAAAGGCCAAGCACGTATTCGTACTCAAATTTCAGCCGCACACACACGCGAGCAACTAGACACCGCCATTGAAGCCTTTACCCGTATAGGTAAAGAAATGGCCGTAATTTAGAGGTTTATCATGAAGTCATTAGTTAAATTAAAAGCCGAAGAGGGCATTTGGCTACAAGAAACTGAAAAGCCTGAATTAGGTCATAACGACTTACTGATCAAAATTAAAAAAACCGCCATTTGTGGTACCGATATTCATATTTATAACTGGGACGACTGGGCGCAAAAAACCATTCCAGTACCTATGGTCGTGGGTCATGAATATGCCGGTGAAGTGGTCGGCATTGGTCAAGAAGTTAAAGGTTTTGAAATTGGTGATCGGGTATCAGGTGAAGGGCACATTACCTGTGGTCATTGCCGAAACTGTCGTGGTGGTCGTACGCATTTATGTCGCAATACGGTTGGCGTTGGCGTTGATCGTGCGGGTAGTTTCGCCGAATACTTGGTGATCCCCGCCTATAACGCCTTTAAATTACCTGATGAAATTTCAGATGATTTAGCCGCTATATTTGACCCGTTTGGCAATGCGGTACATACCGCGCTTTCTTTTGATTTAGTCGGTGAAGACGTATTAATTACCGGCGCTGGTCCCATTGGTATTATGGCAGCAGCGGTAGCAAAACATGTTGGCGCTCGTCACGTTGTAGTTACCGACGTCAATGAATACCGCCTTGATCTCGCCCGAAAAATGGGCGCAACGCGCGCAGTAAATGTTAGCCAAGAAAACTTAGCCGATGTAATGAAAGACCTAGGTATGACCGAAGGGTTCGACGTTGGCATGGAAATGTCTGGCGTACCGATGGCGTTCACCGACATGTTAGCGAATATGAACAACGGCGGAAAAATTGCCATGTTAGGTATTCCAGGTAACGATATGGCGATCGACTGGAGCCAAGTTATTTTTAAAGGCTTAACCATTAAAGGCATTTACGGTAGAGAAATGTTTGAAACTTGGTACAAGATGGCAAGTTTGATCCAATCTGGCTTAGATTTGTCACCAATTATTACCCATCATTATTCTGTGGATGATTTTCAACAAGGATTTGATATTATGCGTTCTGGTCAATCAGGAAAAGTTATCCTGAATTGGGAATAAAACGATTATGCGCCCTAAAGCTAGGGCGCTATGCAGGGCGATTAAATGTCAAACAATGAAGTAACTTTTAAACACCTATCAGTAGAACAATTGCACGAAAGTCTAGAGCAAGGGAAATATGTTGTTGTCGACATTCGTGATCCAAACTCGTTTGAACAAGGCAGCATTCCACATTCAAACCATTTATCTAACGACTCGATTGGCGATTTTTTACGTGATGCAGATTTCGACGCACCAACTGTAGTGTGTTGTTATCATGGCATTTCTAGCCAGCAAGCTGCACAATTTTTAATTAGCCAAGACTTCACCGACGTCTATTCGCTCGACGGTGGCTTTACTCAATGGCAAGCGCTTTACCCTAACGATATCGCTAAGTAATTGGCGGCTTCAATGAATAATATATCGTTACAGCCACTGGTAAAAGTTGGGCAACACAACATCGCCTTAATTTTTGCCGACTATTTACAAAGCATTAATATTGAAGCAAAAACCGAAACCATTGACGGCGAATTCATTGTTTATTGTGACAGCGACAAAATTGACCAAGCAAAAGATGAATTTGAGCAATTTATCGCGCAGCCTTACCATGAAAAATATCAACAAGCGGCATGGCAGCATGGGCAAGTAAACGAGGTTACTCAGCACACACCGTCATTACTGACGAGTTTTAAAAAGCAATTTCTCGCCCATGCAGGTATTGTCACTTTAGTGATTTTTAGTGCTTGTTGGTTGGTGTTTATTGCCAGCATGTTAGGTTGGGGCAATAGCTTGTTTCATGCCTTGCAGTTTTACCCACACTTTTCCATGAGCAGTTTTTTGAGTGAGCCACTGCGCATTTTAGGGCCCGCGATTTTTCACTTTTCTTGGCTACATATTGTCTTTAACACCATGTGGTGGTGGCAACTTGGCGGCAATATAGAAAATAAACTCGGTGCTAAGACCCTGCTACTGATCTTTGTTTTTTCAGCCATAGTGTCAAATGTTGGCCAGTATTTAGTGTCAGGGCCAAATTTTGGCGGCTTATCTGGCGTGGTATATGCCTTGGTAGGTTATGTCTGGTGGATGCAATGGCTAAGACCACAAGTTGGGCTAACCATTACCAAACCTATTGTCGGTATTTTATTGTTGTGGATGATGCTTGGCTTTGCTGAATTGTTACCAGTAAATATGGCAAATACTGCACATTTACTTGGCTTGGTTAGCGGCTGTTTGCTCGCTTGGCTAACAACGCTACAGTTAGCGCAAAATAACCGCTAGGAAAGTAGTAATAGCAAAAATTAATTGTCTAACCATTGGGTAAATAACAGCTTTTTAACCAATGGTTGGCCAGTTTCTTTGGTTAATAAACTTTTGACTTTTTCTTCACACAAACGTTGTATTTCATAACGGCCATTAATTGATTTCACTTTCGCTTCCGATTGCTGACCAATAATATCGATAATGGCATCGCGTAATAATGGCGAGTGATGTTCAACAACATCGTAATTGTTGGCATCTTCAATCATCAACTCAACCGTTAAACGCACATAACCCATTTTCTTTTTCACGGCGACGTAATTGGTAATGATCTCAGGTTCAAAACCAAAGTAAGCGTAATCGGCCGCTAGCGACGTTTTGCTTTGTGATAAAAAGATGAATAAAACGATTAACGTTATTTTTTTGATCATCGAAAAAATACTCTTAAATACGTAAAGAAAAAAACCAAAGCTGGCTTAATCATAACCTGAAATGGCAAAATTTGATAACTAAAACCTGCTCTTATATCGACAATTTAGTGGTTTTCTAAAGTAGTTTTAACTGATTATTTTTAAACGGGCTGTTGATAAATTAGAGCCAAATCAGCCAAAATTCAAACGACAGCTCGACAATAGCACTAAATGCTGCGCATCAAAAACAGTCACATTTTGTGAAAAATAATTAGAGCGTGTTGATCTTTGTGGTATGGATTTTGTCCAATTTAAACGCTTTCTGATCGCGGCACTAACTTGAAGGCATAGTGGCTCTCGGCTTTGGTTCCAAACGTCGCCCTACCTCCTCAATCCCTTGAGTCGTACGTCTAAAGTTAGTAACAAAGAGCAGGAAGCGTTTAAATGGATCCTTCGGACAGCGTTTGTTTGCCATTTCTACTGCGTGATCACTCATTTATGTAGAATAACTACACGACAATCGCTCTGCCTTGTATAAATGGCAAACAATTCACTGCAAAAACATACACTAAAGGTCAACACGCTCTAGCAACAAACAAAATCGTAATAGGCGTCAATTTATTAAAAATTTTCAATAAAAGTCATGTATCATAAAGCGGATTAAAACAACCTATGATTTTACATGAGCCAGCAACACCCACTTTTTCCAGTCACCATGAATACCCATTGGCAACACCCACAGCACTGCAGTGTTGATGCTTCATTGCTTGATTGGTTACTTGATCCTAATTCTCTTACCGCACGGTTAAAAACACACTGTCAGCAATTTAAGGTTCAAGTATTAGGACAAAGCATCGAGCCTTGCTCGGCCGAAGAAGCCAATAACGATATTGACGCTGGCGAACAAGTATTAGTGCGCGAAGTCTTATTATATTGCGACGATATTCCACAAGTGTTTGCGCGCAGTCTTATGCCACTGAGCAGCTTAACTGGCGAGCAGCAACAGTTAGCACATTTAGGCACGCAATCGTTAGGACAAGTTTTGTTTAATCACCCCGATTTAACCCGTAAATGCATTGAAATTTCCAGTTTTGATAGCAGCTCTAGCGTCGCAGATTTAAGCCGCTATTTAGATTTAAATGTTGAAAAGCCATTATGGGGACGACGCTCGGTATTTGTACTTGCGCAAAAGCCTGTTATGGTCGCTGAAATTTTTCTGCCCAATGCCTTTGCCTATTCAACCTCAAGCGAACAATAATGACACTGCAAAATAAATGGCAAGCCATTATACAAATTACTCGTATGGACAAACCCATTGGTACTTATTTACTGTTATGGCCGACCTATTGGGCGCTATGGATAGCTGCAGACGGCTGGCCAAGTGTGCATTTATTGGTAGTGTTTACCTTAGGCGTATTTATTATGCGCAGTGCAGGTTGTGTCATTAACGACTTTGCCGACAGAAAGGTAGATGGTTTGGTTAAGCGCACCAACGCAAGACCATTAGTTTCAGGTGCGATTACCGTACCTGAAGCCTTAGTGTTGTTTTTCACTTTAATTGCCTGTGCCTTGGTATTAGTGCTTAGCTTAAGTATTTTTACCATTCAGCTGTCATTTATTGCCGTCGCGCTTGCCATGTTATATCCATTTATGAAGCGCTATACGCATATGCCACAATTTGTTTTAGGCATGGCATTTAGCTGGGGCATGATCATGGCATTTGCCCAAGCCAAAGGCGACATTCCGTTAGTCGCTTGGTTATTATTTGCCGCAAACCTATTATGGACCGTCGCTTACGATACCATGTACGCCATGGTTGACCGAGACGACGATATAAAAATTGGCGTTAAATCTACCGCAATTTTATTTGGCGAACACGACAAACGCATTATCGGCTTGTTACAACTATTGAGCTTAGGTTTATTGTGGACCGTTGGTGAACTGCAAGCATTTGGCTGGCCTTATCAACTTAGTTTGGTTATTGCGGCAGGTTTATTCACCTACCAACAAATACTAATCGCAGGTCGAGAACGAGACCCATGTTTTAAAGCCTTTTTACACAACCACTGGGTAGGCATGATCATCTTTATTGGTATTTTTATAGAGTACCTATAACTTCAAAACTCTCTTAAAAATAGCCGAAAGCCCTACTTGTTGTGAGATTGTGATGAAAGTGGGGTCGGTGACAAAGAAGAGGAAAAAAGTGAGTGGGGTTCGCAATTTTTTTAAATGTCACCGACCCCTTGTCTATTCGTGCTGAAGTCATTGAGAATCTAAAACCAAAACCTTAGGATAGACAATAGAACAAGAAAAAAAATTGTGGAAATGTTAAAAGGAGTTTTTATGAAAAACGTTATAATACTGTTATTTACTATTTTATTTTCTCATTCGATATTAGCAAATGATTCAAAAATAGACCTTAACGCGTTTGCCAGCCTGTATTTCGATAAAATGGTTTCAACCCAACGACCTCACGCCACCTCAAAAGAGTTGGAAGCATATCTAGCATTATTAACTGACGATGTTGGACATTCTCACTTACCTTGGGTTACAGATGACTCCCGCTTGCCTAGCGGTAAACAGGATATGCGAAAAGGCATGACTTTTTATTTAGGGGCTCATACAAAATACCAAGCAGAGTTATTAGACGTATTTACCTTTAACAACTCTGCAATAGCTATCAGATATAAAAAATACGCTAAAGGTATTCACCCTCAAAATAATCAACCAATCGAATATTCTCAAACCATAATGGAAGTCTTAGAAATTGAGAACGGTAAGGTCGCCGTAATTCGTAAATATCACGAATAAAACTCACTTAAAAAGCGCTCTAAAGATACATAAGCGTTCTATTTTGATGCGTAACCAAACAATTATTTGCTCAGTATTGGGCGTTATTTTTACAGGAAACGATATGAAAACATTACAAGGATTACTCCTTTCATCGATATTAGCATTTACATCAGCTCAGGCTGGTACTTTAGATTTTTCAAATGCAGGTTTTACCATTGATAGTTTAGATGCACCCGCGACAGCCGCAGGAGGTCAGCCTCTGCAAATGTTATTGCCGGCTCAAAATGGTTTTTCAGCCAATGTAAATGTTCAAATTCAGCCGTACCCTGGCACTATGGCTGAATACATGGCGTTATCGTTTGGTCAATTTGAACAAATGGGCATAACAAAAATAGCGAGCCGAGAAGAAGGTGATACGTCTTTTTTTGAGTATAAAGGTGCTTTACAAGGTCAAAATCTTCATTGGTACGCAAAAGCAGTAAAATCTGGTGATTTTGTTTACCTAGTTACCGCAACAGATATCGAACAGAACTGGGAATCGAATAAGCAACAATTAATGTCGGTAGTCGACAGCTTTAAATTAAAATAAACAGACAAGGCGCTTGCACAAAAAGAGTCATTTAACAAAACCAGAGTCGGTGACAAAAAAGAAAAATATCAATAATTTCCTATACTTCGACAAGCTCAGCACGAACAGAAATTATTTCAATTAAACGCAGCACAACACAAACCCGTTCGTCCTGAGCGCGAAGCAGTCGAAGGAAGCCTCTCGAAGGAAGCGCAAAGCAGTCGAAGGGAGCCTGTGATGAAAACAAGAAAACCGGGTCGATGACACAAAAGCAGGAACTACGTATGCGGAGATGGCTACTTTTCTAAATGTGACCGCCTCTTTGCTTTTGCCCCTCTTTTTTCATTAAAAAAAATAGCAATAATTTCCTATACTTCGACAAGCTCAGCACGAACGGAAATTATTTCATCTAAACTCAGCACTACACAAACCCGTTCGTCCTGAGCGCGAAGCAGTCGAAGGAAGCCTGTCGAAGGAAGCGAGAAGCAGTCAAAGGGAGTTTGCGATGAAAACAAGAAAACCGGGGTCGGTGACAAAAAAGAAGCAACAAAATCGCGATATTCGCAACTTTTCACAATGTCACCGACCCTTTTAAGCTCTTTTACACTATTATTTGCTACCTAGTGTTATTTAAACAAACCACTCAAACTTGTGCCTTTGAGTAAATGGCTTAATAAATGCTCGCCGGGAATACTGCCGTTATACATGGTTTCACTGGCTTTGATAATGGTATTCACATTGTCTTTGGAATCGTATACATCTGGCACAGATTTGTCGGTGATGCCCAACAATTTGTACACCGCCATAATGGCAGAGCGCACCGAGTACTCAACGGTAAAAACACAATCATCAGGAATTTCAGTAAACTGGCCTAAAAATGCAAGATTGGTACTTCCTTCTGGCACAACCTCTGGACGATCGCCTTTTACGCGCGGTAAAAACTGACTGGTGATATACGGCATCATACAAGGAATAACTTTCACCGTTTTCATAATAGCGTCGATCTGATCTTTTGCGCCCCAATGATAAAGTAGTTCGGTAAGTAGTTCTTCGCCGGTGCAATCACTCATTTTCTTTTGCACATAATCACCAATATTGTCAGGGAATAAGCCGTATACCCAAATAGCCAATACATTTTTGTCTGGGTCATCTTTGTCATGTTTAGGTTGATAATCACCCACCGGTTGACTTCGATACTGAGGCTGGCGATTACAGGTTGCACTCATCAGCCAGCTAGAATCTTTAATGGTCATAATACCGCCAGTGACGCCTCGGTGTGAGTATGGGTCGACGCCTGTAAACTGCTTTAATAAATCAGCAATGGGTGAGTCTGTTGCGGTAATGGTAAAAGAGAGAAATTTACTTTTATCGACTTGTGAGCAAAAAACATCAGGCTTGCCAAAGGCCGGATCTTTAGCCGCGATATTTTTCCATAAATTCCAACAAGCGCCAACTTCACGATTCAAAATGGCAGGTTCATGGGTATTACCTAGGCTTGAATTTTCCGTCATCGAGCCGTTAGTGACAAACACCAGATCATCGCTTGTTGTAGTGATGGTTTCTTTCGTTTGTGCAGTGCCGCGTAGCAAGTGAATAGCGGTTACCGTTTTTTCACCATTAACGATATCGATATCTAAGTCGTTAACTTGCGTTTTCATGTCGAAGTTAACACCTTCATTTTTTAGCCAAATTTGCAGCGGCAAAACCATAGATTCATATTGGTTGTAGGTAGTAAATAAAATATCTTCGAGTTTGCTCATCGTCGGCATTAAGTGCATAAAACGCTGCATGTAACGTCGCATTTCAACCACCGAGTGCCATGTTTCCATCGCAAACATTGAGGTCCAGAAGTACCACATATTAGTTTCAAAATAAGAGTCTGAAAAAAATTCTTTAACGGTTGTTGCCCCTAATTCTTCTTCGGTTTTTAAGGTTAATTTAGTCAGCTCAAGCACATGCAGTGTTGACAGTCCTAATGAAGGGTCGCGATCAGGTTCACCGCAGTTACTCATCAGTCGACATTTAGCCGAATTTGGATCCCACTGGTTTACATCGCGAATGCGTTTTAACACCGTTCTATTAGGGTCGGAAACAAGTTCCGGTTTTGGGTTAGTCAAAGTTTCATCGGTATTTTTACGTTTAAGATCAGGAATGAAGGAGAACAGATCCCAGGTGCACTCATAGTGCGCCTCCATTTCTCGACCACCACGCATAATGTAGCCGTCAATCGCATTACCACTGCCATCTAAACAACCGCCATTCACATCAAGCTGTTCTAAAATGGTAATTTGATCGCCTTTCATATGGCCATCTCTGATCAAATACGCTGCCGCCGCTAGCGATGCAATACCACCACCGACAAGATAAGCGCGTTTATTTTCAATGCCTGCTTTTTTAGCGGCGATAACCTTGTTGAAATTACCTGTCATGTAAAATTCCTTGTTAAGACTTTTTTGCTTTTTATATTAAGAGACTAAAATTATTATTCTTGCTTGATATTAGACGACTTTGATAACGAGCTCATCGCCACTTGATACCCTAACGCGCGATAACACTCAAACTGTGCTTCATCAAAAAACTGATCTGCGGTAGATTGGTGCGGAAAATCGGGATTATTGGCCTTATAATGCGCGATATAGGCATTATTGTTGAACATTGAGTTATCATCTCGGTCGGCAGATGTTGTGTATTGCTCTTTGCCAAGTGTCGCTTGTAAGTTGTTGTCACCGAGTAAAGATGATTTAAGGTAAATTAATTTGCCGATTCGTCCGCCACCATAATGAATGGTGCCAATGGCATGATGCTGCTCACCACGGCGAATTTCATCTAAGCCCTGCATTTCAATTTTAATGCCCATGTCGATTTGCGCCATGCGAATTAACTCAGACAAACCTTGAAAAGTCAGTTGTTTATCCGCTTCACCATCACCGGCAATAATCAAGCGACATTGACGACGCAATAATTCATAAACGCCTAAGTTCTCAATATGCCCACCGTCAGACAAGTCAACAAAGTGGTGTTTAGCATCAGGTTTACCAAAGAGTTCTCTAAATAAATAAGCGGGCCCAACACGGGTCAGTATGCAGTTATAAAACCGGCTATTTTTATCATTAAGATTGCCCGGGTTCACCAACCAGTAATTCAATCGAATATTAAGCATCGCCATGATAAATATTAACGGCTTCACCGTAACTTTTCCGGCGTTTGGTGCCGCCGCAGCACCAGAAATGGCCATAGCGGTAGCCAGATCAATATGGCGGCTTACCGCTTCCATTTTTTTAGTGGGGCAGTAACCGGTGATTTCACCACCGATATAATTTTTACTGAAAATAAAAAAATCACCACGACGCCCATTTTGATGGCTCTCGGTAGTTTTCTCTAAATTAAGTAAACTATTGATAAGATGATATGGCGCACGGTATGAATTTAACTGGGAAAGTTTAACGCCTTCTGTGCGCACAACGTCATTTGAATGCTCCGCAGGTTTATTACCACTTTTCCTTTTCATGCCAATGATATAAGCATTGCTTAACTTGTCGCGGTAAAAACGGTGAATGCTGGTAAAGTTAACATCTACACAAACAAGGCCATACAACCATAAAAGAAAACCAATAGTTGAATAATGCGCTAATAACGCTAACTTCTCGGCAGTTAAATCAACCGTAGATAACTTAGCAATAGGAATTTCATTAATAAAATGATGATAGCCAAATGCCGCCACGCCACACATAGCAAAAGCACAGGTAAAAGCTATACTGGTTTGAAAGTTAATACAAGCGCATCGTCTTTTAAGCCATTGATAGAGCATAATAAGACCAATAGCGGCAATAATAATTAATTGCAGGCGTTCATAGTCGTTAAAAAAACGATTAGCGTTATCAATCACAAGCTCATGACTTGCCACATCCCAATCAACAGCGGCACTGCATAAGGCAAGATACACTAACCACATGGTAGCAAATCCTAACGCGCCAATAACATACACCCAAAACACGCCAATAAACTTGTTCATTTTAGGGAGTAAATGGTTAGAGAACATCGCTAATAACGCGCTGATTGTGCCGCTTAACATGCTCATATTGGCACTAGAAAAAGTTTCTGTTTCAAGGTCATGAATGAACTTTATAGCGATAGGCTGTAGTTCAATAAAAGCAACAATCGCGGTAAGTACAACATAGCCCGACATGAATTTGCCAATCTTTTCCCTTCGATTCCAGCCAGCCATGCTTCGCTGGGAGTTTTTCAAGGCAATAAAGCGCCAAAACAGCGGGAATAACGCCATAACCATGATAAAAAAGCCAATCAGGCATTTGGTTAATATGAATCGACTGCTGAGTTCAAACAGGCCAAAGATATTGACCATTTCGGTACCCGCGATATGGTTAGCCGTGGGCATTAACCACACAGTTAAAATTGCTGCTAAAAGAAGATAAGGCAGTAAAACCAAGAAATTAACGATAATGCCTCTAAGTAAAATAGCAGGAATGCGTAAAGTGTCAGTAAAACCTCCGGGGGCGAGGTAGTTAGCATGGTTTCTAAGGTAGCGAAATACGCTTGATTCTCGCTCACCTTGTTTATGTTCAAATGGAAATACGCTTAGGTTATTCGGGTCATTATTTATGTCTAACTGCTCATCATCACTCGATTTATCTGCGCTCTTTTGCTGATTTTTTTGGCTTCCATCGCCTTTTTTAGTGTCTTGAATTTGTTGGCTTTGTTGATCAATTGAGGCATACAAGGCGCTCACACAAGAGCCGATATATCCACCACCTGAAACCGTAGATAAGTAATCGACACATTTGAAGATGCCAATCGAGTTTAATGCCTGCAATACCCCTAAGTTAAATGTGGCTGAACGGATGCCGCCGCCGGAGAAGGCTACGCCGATAAAGCCTTTGCGAATAGGGTCGTTTGCGGTAGTTTTTGGGTCTAGCTCAGCTTGCCATTTATCCCAAGCGGCATTGTTTTCTTCGCTGTATAAATCATCAAGTGCGTTATTAAGTGCGTCTGAACGCTGCGTTTTATCATCAAAAAACTGTTCAACATCTACACAGTCAAAATCATTGCGGCAAATCACTTCTCCTGCTTTATTGAGCAGGCGTCGTTTTTGAATTTCTTGAATTTCGCTGTTTAGGACTTCTTGTTCAAAGTTAGGAATAGCAGTAGATTGTTCGGTGCTTTTATCGAGCTGAGGCATAACGGTTCCTGAGTCCTTGGAGTGGTTATTGATTATGATTTTGTATCTAAATAATAAGACATTGTTAAGACTATCATTCACTTACTGTAAAAACTACTTTCAAGGTTATACTTTCATCGCTTGATTTTTCAACTTCCCTTGCTTTAAAAGCGCTCTAAGTTCTGGACAACCCTACGTATAATTATTATTCTATTGCCACAATTCAAGGATGTAAGGCGTTAATTTTTATGCCGAATAAATTAATCTCGCCGGAACAAACAGAATTTCAACTTAAATCGACATTGTGGCTTTTTACCGCCGCCGGCAGCCTGATCTTACCTTTTGCACTTTATGATATCTCTCAAGGTAAATGGCAAATAGGCTTAGGTGCTTTGATCATTGCATTTGCGCTATTTTTAGGTAGTTGGTGCTGCTACAAAAAAACCTATAAGCCGATTTATACATTTTTATTGCTTAGTCCTTTCTCGACTTTTTTCCTACTTTACTTAACCAATACCGTCGGCATCAGTGGCACTTATTGGTGTTATCCAACCATATTATTATTTTATTTTGTTATCTCTGAGCGCCAAGCATGGATATCAAATATTGTCTTGATCGTATGCATTCTTCCACTAGCATGGAACCTACTTGAAGCCAATGAAGCCGCACGCTTTACCGTCACGCTAATTTTAGTCAGTGCTTATGCTGCCATCTTCCTTCGCGTTATCACTCAGCTCTATGATGCACGATGTCGACAAGCTAATACGGATCCGCTAACACGACTTTACAATAGAGCATCGTTGCAAGACTCACTAACACAGGCCATTCACCAAGCGGATAGAACAGGCACTGCTTTCACGCTAATCGGTATGGATATTGATTTTTTCAAGCAGATCAATGACGAATTAGGTCACGACGTTGGCGATAATGTTTTAGTGCAATTAGGCGCCTTCTTAAAAGGCTACTTTCGAGAATCAGACAAAGTCTTTAGAACCGGCGGTGAAGAGTTTTTAATTTTGATCTGTAATAGCAATGAAGCTGAAAGTGCCGAGATCGCAGAAAAGATGAGAAAAGATATCGAAAATCTGTCAATCATCCCCGATCGCACGGTTACCGTCAGCATTGGTGTCTCGGGTATAGGTGTCGAGAAAGACTGGCAAGTATGGATGAAAACGTGTGATCAGAACTTATATAAAGCCAAACATAATGGCCGCAACAGAGTTGTAGTTGGTTCAGTATAAAGCAGACATAAAATATGACAGTTAACCATGCCATTCCATCCAAAATCTATAATAAAAATCGCACAAATTGAGTGTCACACTATGGTTATTTTCAGCCAAGTGAATTCTCAATTAATAATTGCGAAATCTGCTCGGCAGGAACAGGTTTAGCAAAATAATAACCTTGCACCGTATCGCAACCAAGTGCCGTAAGCACTGCTAACTGCTCAGCATTTTCAACGCCCTCGGCAGTCACTTTATGTTCGAGGTTATGCGCCATTTCTATCATGGAGCTCACTAACAATTTTGATTTTTCATCAACCATCATGTCGTCAATAAAATATTTATCAATTTTGAGAAAATCCACATTGAGGTGCTTAAGTGATGCAAATGAAGAGTAACCGACACCAAAATCATCTATTGCTAGTAATATACCAAGTGCTTTTAGTTGTTCAAAAATTTTCAGATTCTCTTGCTTGGTTTGTACAACGCCTTCGGTAACTTCTAATTCAAGATCGGCAGGTAAAATTCCTGTTTGAGCAATCACTTTTTCAACCAAGGGGATTAAGTCGTTATCAAGAAAATGGCTTGGAGAAATATTCACGGCCATTCTTAGGCTAGCTAAGCCCGCTTTTTTCCATAACATCGCTTGATGACAAGCCGTATATAAAACCCATTCCGTTAATGGTTTTATCATGCCTATTTGCTCTGCCGTACATATAAAATCGCATGGCTCGATATGACCAAGATCGGGGTTTTTCCACCGAGATAACGCTTCAACACCAATAATTTTCCCCGTTAAAATATCAACTTTAGGTTGGTAAACCAATGTCAGTTGTTGCTTTTCTATTGCTTCCCGTAAATCATGTTCTAATTTAAAACGATATTCAGCTTTTTTCGTTAACGCATTGTTGTAGTATGCATATCGATTTTTACCGAGTTCTTTTGCTGCATATAAAGCAGTATCAGCAGCTTTTAATATTTTTTGTAAACTATTACCGTTCTCTGGGTAATGGGCGATGCCAATGCTACAAGCAGGGGTAAATTTCCTGCCAGCCAATTCAATTGGCTCAGATATTAATGCTAGGCAACGCTGTGCAACGTGAGTAGTGTCGTATTCACTTTCAACATCATTTACCGCAATGCAAAACTCGTCACCACTAAGCCTTGCAATATAGTCAATTTCACGGCATGTTTGTTGCAAACGTTGTGCGACAATCTGAAGTAAAAAGTCACCAATATCATGCCCTAAGCTGTCATTAACGTTTTTAAAGTTATCTAAATCAATATATAACAAGCCAAACTTACGTTTATTCCGCGTACAAACTTTGATTAAATCATCAATATTTAAATAAAAATGCGTGCGGCTAGAAAGCTGTGTTAACTCGTCAGTATAAGCAAGATCTTGAATACGTTTTTGGTTATGTTCGCGCTCCATGACAATACCAGCAAGGCGCGCTGCTGAAATGAGATCTTTAGACTCTTCTTCATTAGGCAATGCAGGATGATTGTAATACATACCAAATGCCCCTAAGACCTTACCAGAAGAGCTTTTTATTGGTTCAGACCAACAACTTCGCATGCCATAAGGAAGCGCGATTGCTTTTAGGTTTTTCCATTTAGGATCCGTGGCAATATTTTCAACCAGTACACGTTTACCTGTGTAGGTCGATGTACCACAAGAGCCAATTTCAGGGCCATATTCAAGCCCGTGAACTGCTTTACAATATTCATCAGGCAGACTAGGCGCACCGCCATGCAATAATTGAGTGCCATTTAACTCTAACATTGAGCAACGTAAACCTTGGTGACGCTCTTCATACATTAAGGCAATTTCATTATAAATATCGCCAACAGGTTGTCCTTTAGCGATCATTTCTAGAATGTGAGTATGCCTTTTATCGAATAATTCCGCTTTTTTTTGGCAGGTAATATCAACATGTGTACCAATTAAACGCACGGTTTCGTTGTTAGAACCTCGAGTAACTTTAAATGCACGCGAGCGAACAAAAATGTCATGCCCTTTTTTATGTCGCATGCGCATTTCAACTTCAAAAAAGTCAGATTCGTTGGATAAAAATTTTTGCGCTTTATCTAATACAAAGTCTTTGTCATCTGGGTGAACCATAGCAGCCCATGTACTTAATTGATCTTCCAGCTCATGCTCTTTATAACCCAGCATACTCTTCCAACGCGGCGAGTAGTAAACCTCATCTGTTTCTAAATTCCAATCCCACAAACCATCACTAGCGCCACGCATTGCCAACGCAAAACGCTCTTCACTGTTATAAAGTTCTAGGGTGCTGACTTCTTTGCCTTTTCGTGCTAATGCGAGTTCAGAGCGTAATTGCTCAATTTCTTGCTGCTGGTCGATATATTTTCCATCTGTCACTGTCATAAAAAAACCTTAAAGCACGACCTAGAAGAAGGTAACGTTATTGCGTGATTTATTGATAGAGTCTCGTGAGCGAAACGACTTCCCTTTCAATAATAAAATTGCAATAACATTTAATTATTCTGAATATCTAAGTGAATTGTAAAAACGCAAAAAAGGTAACACGCTATTTTCTGCCGATACGATTATTTATCTTCGCTCAACCTTGTTATCTTCATAACAACACGGTCTTTTAAGTATATACCAACATTTTTTAAATGCTGTGTTAGTCAAATTGAAAAGACGAGGTAAATCCCCTTAGGTGCAAGAGTGTGTTGATGTTGTTTAAAAATTTAAGACTAAAACTTAGACTGCAGATATCAAAAATGCACGTACGGCATGCTAATTTAAAACATCAGCCAAACAGCTATGATGAAAAACCGAGCAAACAGGGAAGGGGAAAATCGTCGAAATTACTAACAATCGCGAATAGAAGGCACAGAATGTTTACTTAGAAAATTGTAATAAACAAATGATAAGGGCTAAATTACTTATGAGAATAGCTTACTTATGGGGATAGCTTAAAAGCTAACCCCAAATTTATTCTGAACCTAGCCCTAATAAAATCAGCGTGCGATGCTTTGTAATACTTCAATGTCGACTAAATTAGTGACCACATCTTTAACATTGGCTAAGGTTGAATTTGCAACATATAAGCCTTGCTCATCAACGCCGATATAGGCATGTTCTTTCATGGTATTAATTAAGCCCGCTTGCGCTTTTTTATCAATAAATTCAGGTGCATCAATATTATTTAGTACCGACAAACGTTTCGCTATAGCAACCACTTTTTCCTCAAGCGCGCCTTTACCAACAGGGGCAAGGCGAGACACTAACGAGCTGATAATAGCGATACGTTGCATGGTTTCGTCAATACATTCACCCATAGAGCGAATATTAGCTTTACGCTGCATATTGTCGGTAATAGACCAAAAGCCTGCTTTACTGATTTTGGCATAGTCGTGGTCAGCTAACGCTGCGGTAACTTGTTTAACTTGTGTTTCAATATCGTCAGCGTTTTGCCATAAAAACAAATCATTTTTCAGCAATGCAACAATGCGCTGTACTTGTGTGACTAAGTCAATTTCGGCCACTTTAGCATTACGCGACAAAATACGACAAACAAGTGCCGGCACCACGTAAGTATGCAAAATATTATTGCGGTAATAGCGCATTTCTAACGCTGCCGAATGACTAAGTGAAATAAAGGTGCCAAAGCTGTCTGAGTCTACGGTGACTTTTTTCAAAGCAATAACATGAGCAAGTAGTTCTTTACCAGACTCTTCAGGTACGGTTAGTTGTTTACTGTATGGCGCTTGTCGCTGGATCATCAAGAAAAAATCAAGCTCAGCTTCTAGTTCTGCCTGCGGTAAGGCTTTATTTTCAGAAGCATGCAAAATAAGGGCGATTAAGGCAACGGCATTAAGGGCTGCGGCTTCGTTAACCGAGGTCATCACTTGATCAGCAAGTTTATTTACATTAGGGGTTAACCACGTTGGTTTTTGTGGGTCGATAGGGTCAATATCTTGCTTCCAGTTAGGTACGTTGCAATTGAGAAACTGATTGATATTAATCGGCTCACCAAAGTTGATATAACCGTTACCATAGTTTCGTAAATTTTTAATGGCTTTAAAGACCCCTAAAATAGACTCATTTTTCTTTTGGCTGCCACTTAATTCTTTACGATAGGTGCCCACTTCCATGACATGTTCATAACCAATATACACAGGGACTAAGGTGAGCGGCCTATCTATGCCACGTAATAAACTTTGAATGGTCATGGCTAGCATACCGGTTTTAGGCGGTAATAAACGCCCAGTGCGGCTGCGGCCACCTTCGGTATAGTATTTAACCGAATAACCACGTTCAAATAGTAGGCCTAAGTATTCTCTAAAAATAGTTGAATAAAGGCGATTACCTTTAAAAGTACGACGTATAAAAAACGCACCGGCTTTTCTAAAAATAGGACCTGCAGGCCAGAAGCTTAAATTAATGCCCGCAGCAATACGCGGCGTCACTAATCCTTGATGATAAATAACATAAGTCAGTAGCAAATAGTCCATATGGCTGCGGTGACAAGGTACATAAATAATTTCGTGGCCATCTTCGGCAACTTTACGTAATACGTCGGCGTTATTAATCTTCAAACCGCTGTATAAACGTTTCCATAAACGATGCAAAATACGTTCGCCAACACGTACCATAGAGTCGCGGTAATCACCGGCTATTTCATCCATAATGGCAAGTGCTTGTTTTTTCACTTTCTCTGGAGAAATGCCTTTGCTTTTTGCTTCGTCTGCTAATAAACGTTTTATTGATGGATTGGCAAGTAGGGCGGTAAACATTTGCTGACGATGCATCAACCTAGGGCCCGTTGCGGCAATTGTTTGGCGATGAAAATGAAAACGTGCAACACGCATCACTTTTTGCGCGCCCGCTAAATCGCTGCCATGTTTGTCGGCCATATAGCGAAACGATAACGGCTCACTAAAACGCATTAGTGTATTGCGCCCTAAAAACAAAACGATGAAAAATTTTCGTAACCACGTTGGTGATTCTTGATCAGCCAAAATAGTACCTACGTTGGCATTATTTTTTTCTTTCGTCGGTGCGCGTCCCCAGGTTAAATTAACCGGAATCAACTGCGCGTCAATGTCATTGTATTTTTTATGCTGCTCTAATACCGCTAAGCCTTGTTCAATAGCAACTGTTTTTCTCCCTTTACGACGAGAGAATAATGACGTCGGTTTTTCTAAACAAAAAATGCGCGGAAAGGCTTCATCGCCTACGGTGACCTTAGAAAGCGGGTCGGGTAGGTTCATTTTTTTACACACTGCTTGCAGTGCGAGTAAGTCGCTTGCTGATTGATGACGTACTACGTAAAACGTAGGTTGCTTATCATCAGTAACGATAGACTCTTGCAATTTATCTGGAATAACCTTGCAGCGTACCAACAATCGAACCGGAAATTTAAGCAAGATATAGAATAATGAACGTAGTACTAACATAAGAATTTAATCAAAATTATTTATGCCGGTATTCTAACCGCTCGTATTGAGCTTGTCGAAGGAAGCTTGTCGTGGTTCGACAGGCTCACCATGAACGGTAATACTTATCGAACAAAAAATCAGGGGCGATGACAAAAAAGAAGGTACGAAGTAAGGGAGTTGCCATCTTTCTAAATCTCATCAAGCCTTTTCTACTTCTTGTCGACAAAACATGCGATGATGCTTTCCTTGAATTTCAGATAAGCTATAACCAATCACACTTAAAAAATATTATTGGCGATCATTATTTCACCGCTTGGATTTATTAAAAATCAATCATCCGCTCAAACTAGTCAAAGCCTGAATATTCAACCAGACATATCGTCCATAGAGATAAAAATGACAGGACTTGTTTTTCTTTGCTGCAATACCCCTTGTGAACATTGCTTGACAGTTATCGCACGCTCAATCTTTACGACTTATCGCAAACGGCTACCTTTTATTACACTTCTATGATTTATTTACTAAAGCGTGTTTAATTCGAACAAAATTTATACCGCAAAGGTCAATACGATCTAGATAACAACCACTCACATTATTTTAATAAGGTACTCGAGTATGCCAATAAAATTTTCAGCCTTATCAAGCGTTGTTTTAGCAACCTTGATGACGCTACCTGCCAGCTCAGCATTTGCAAAAGCGAGCGCAGATAACACAGAAGAACCGGCAAAATGGTCGGTAAACGCGCCGCAAGGTGAATTTACCGAAGCCGCCATTGATGTTCGCCAAGGTACATGGATGAACGTTGATATTAGCCCTGATGGCGAAACTCTGGTATTTGATTTACTCGGTGATATTTACACTATGCCGGTAAGTGGCGGCGAAGCCACAGCATTAATGACCGATATTGCTTGGCAAATGCAACCACGTTTTAGCCCCGACGGTAAATACATTGCCTATACCTCTGATGAAAATGGCGGCGATAACTTATGGATAATGAATGTTGATGGTAGCAATGCCAAAGCAGTAACCACAGAAACCTTTCGTTTATTAAATAGCCCTGCATGGTCGCCCGACAGTAACTACTTAGTAGGTCGTAAGCACTACACAGGTTCTCGCTCTTTAGGTGCTGGTGAAGTGTGGCTTTATCATAAAACCGGTGGCAGCGGCGTGATGTTAACCAAACGCCCGAATGAGCAAAAAGATTTAGGCGAACCCGCATTTTCGCATGACGGCAAGTATGTTTATTTCTCACAAGATGCAACACCTGGCAAAACCTTCCATTATTCAAAAGATTCAGAAAAAGGCATTTATAAAATTAAGCGCCTTGAGCTAGAAACTGGCGAAATTGACGTGGTAATTTCAGGTAAAGGTGGCGCTATTCGTCCAACGCCATCGCCTGATGGCAAATATTTAGCCTTTATTTCGCGAGACGATTTTCAATCAAACCTGTATTTGTACGACTTAAAAAGCGGTAAAGAAACCAAAGTTTACGAAAACCTTGAACGCGACATGCAAGAAACATGGGCGATTCACGGTGTATACACCACAATGGCGTGGACGCCAGACAGTGAAAATTTAATATTTTGGGCTGACGGTAAAATCAACAAACTTGATTTAGCCACCAAGAAAAAAACCGATATTCCTTTTCACGTAAAAACGACTAAACAAATTCAAACGGCATTACATTTTGAACAAAACTTAGATCAGCAAAGTTTCGATACTAAAATGTTACGCGACGTGAAAGTATCGCCAGACGGCAAGCGTGTCGTTTTTGAGTCGATGGGACATATTTATACCCGTTCATTACCTGATGGCAAAGTGCGTCGATTAACCAAACAAAAAGACCATTTTGAACTTAACCCAAGCTTTTCACGCGACGGTAAAAAAATCGTTTACGCCACATGGAACGATGAAAAACAAGGCCAAATCCGTGTAGTTTCAGCGCGTGGCGGTAAAGGCAAAGCCTTGTTAAAAGAGCCGGGCAAATACATAGAGCCGAGCTTCTCACCTGACGGAAAAACCGTTGTTTATCGCAAAACTCAAGGCGGCTTTATTACGGCGCCAGAGTGGGATTTAAACCCAGGTGTTTATCAAGTATCAGCCAAGGGTGGTACGCCAAGTCTTATCACCGAAAGCGGCGTACAACCGCATTTTGGTGCCAGAAACGATCGCATTTATGTGATCCGCAGTGGTGAAACCCCAAGCATTTCACGTATTGATATTGACGGCCAACACGACAAAAAACTGTATCAAGGTAAATTTGCCACCGAATACCGCGTATCCCCTGACGGAAAAAGCTTAGCATTTGCCGAACGTTTTAAAGTATTTGTTACGCCACTAGTTGAAACGGGTGATGTGATTAACATTGGTCCAAGCGCTAAAAACTTACCTGTTAAGCAACTATCAGTAAGAGCAGGCGAAGGCATTAACTGGAATGGTAAGTCGAGTGAAATTTATTGGAGCTTAGGCGCAAACCTTTACCAAGCATCAATCGCCACCTTGTTTGATATTGAAAACAAAGCTGACGACAGCAAAGCCGACAAAATTGAACCAAAAGTTACCTCACTGGCGTTTGAGAGAAAAGTTGATATTCCATCAGGCACCGTGGCCTTTGTTGGTGGTAAAGTGATCACCATGGAAGGCGATAACGTGATCAACAACGGTGTGGTTATTGTTAAAGCCAATAAAATTACCGCGGTTGGCACAAAAGGCGATATCACTATTCCAGAAGACGCCAAGGTAATTGATATTACGGGTAAAACCTTGATGCCGGGCTTAATTGATGCTCATGCTCATGGCCCGCAAGGCAGTAATGAAATTATTCCTCAGCAAAACTGGAAAAACTACGCAGGCTTAGCCTTAGGTGTTACCAGTATTCACGATCCATCAAACGACACCACTGAATTTTTTGCCGCGAGTGAAATGCAAAAAGCCGGTAAAATTGTTGGCGCACGTTTATTCTCAACTGGCACGATTTTATACGGAGCAACCGTACCGGGTTACACCTCACATGTTGATAATTTAGAGGATGCTAAATTTCACGTTGAACGTTTACAAGCTGCCGGTGCATTTAGTGTCAAAAGTTATAACCAACCACGTCGTAATCAGCGCCAGCAATTCATTCAAGCGTCACGCGAATTGGGCATTATGGTAGTGCCAGAAGGTGGCTCGTTACTACAACATAACCTGTCGATGATAGTGGATGGTCACACAACCTTAGAGCACTCTATTTCAACAGCAAAAGTTTACGACGATATTAAGCAGTTATGGTCGCAGTCTGACATGGCCTACACGCCAACCATGGGCGTTGCTTATGGCGGTATATCTGGGGAAAATTTCTGGTACGACACCACCAATGTTTGGCAGCATCCACGATTAAGCAAATATGTACCGAGTGAATTTTTAGACCCGCGTTCAATGCGCAGACCAAAAGCACCACATCATCATTACAACCACATTAATGTTGCCAAAGTGGCGAAAGAAATGAATGATATTGGCGTGAAAGTTAACTCGGGCGGCCACGGCCAACGTGAAGGTTTAGCGATGCATTGGGAAATGTGGATGATGGCGCAAGGTGGCATGACACCACTTGAAGCCATTAGAACCGCCACCATGAACCCAGCTGAAACGTTAGGCCTTAGCAAAGACTTAGGCTCGTTAACGGTAGGAAAACTGGCGGATATGATCGTGGTTGACGGCGATGTTACTAAAGACATTCGTTTATCTGATCGCGTTACTCATACTATGGTCAATGGTCGTTTATACAACGCACAAACCATGGATGAAATTGGTAACTACGATAACAAACGCGCCAAGTTCTATTTTGAAAAATAAATACTGAACCGTTACGTAAAACAGTACAACAAAGACTAAAAAGGGGTCGGTGACAAGTTTGTCACCGACCCCTTTTGATTCATCAAAAATTTCAATATTTTCCTATACTTCGACAAGCTCAGCATGAACGGAAATTTTGGAGGTTTAGCTCTATTTCCACCCACCCGTTCGTCCTGAGCTTGTCGAAGGAAGCACGAAGCAGTCGAAGGGAGCCTGCCGCTTTCACTACGACAATCAAAAACGAAATCGGTGACCCCTTTCTTTTTATCGCTTACTTATGTACTAATCGATTTGATACACAGCAATGCTTAGTGCTGGCAGAGTTACTGCTAATTTGTTCTGTTGAAGTTGAGCGTTTTGCTGGCTATTTTCGCTTTGGTAAAGCGAGGTGATTGCTTTAGCGTTTACGTCGAGTTCAACCTTTTGCTCAGTTGTTGCCGTGTTTAATACCACAACAATGTTTTGCTGCTCGCTAGTGCGTGAAAAAGCAAACATACCGGCACTGTCTTGTGCGTATAAAGTTTCGGTTTTTCCGTATCTTAACGCGTGATTTTTGATGTAAACATCAGCAAAGTCGGCAAAGGTTTTATAAAACGAGTGACTAGTATCAAAGTTATCATCAGCTGTGGTTTTATCAGTCGCTAATAAATAGTTGTCGTTATAGCTTTTAACTTTTGACGGCATCATGTCTTGGCGGCTCGCTTGATCGCCACCTTCACCAACAAAACCTTGCTCGGCGCCGTAATAAATTACCGGAATTCCGCGACTAAAGTACATTAACGCATGCGCTAATAATGTGCGCTGAGCTTGCTCACTTTCACTATAATTATGCGCACTTGTTTGTAGCATATGAGCAAAGCGGCCCATGTCGTGGTTACCAACAAAGGTGACTAGCTGATCAGCGCTGCTGTCTTCATCTAAATAATCTTTATCGTTAGCAAAAAGCTCTGCTAAAACATTTGTGCCTTTTTGGTCAACCAAGGCTTGCTGGGCAGCACTTTGAAAGCCAAAGTCTAATACCGACTGCATTTTACCAACGGTGGTAAACTGGCTAAGAAAAGCGCTACTTGGGTCGTACACTTCACCAAACATGAAAAACTGAGGAATGCCTTCACTTTTTGCATGCTCTACTAATGCCGGCGCAAACTCTTGCCAAAACTCCATATTGACATGCTTAACAGTATCAATGCGAAAGCCGTCAGGTTTAAATTCACTGATGACATTTTTGAAAATATCGGTCATGCCTTTAACCACAAACGGGTCATCGGTATTAACATCGTCAAGGCCAGAGAAGTCACCATATACGGCACTTTCGCCTTCCCAAAAGCTATCACCTTGATTGTGATAATATTTTGGATCGTTTAACCAGGCAGGGGTTTTCACGTTTTCTTGCCCTTTAGGAATAATAGCTTGATAACCTTGTCCAGCTTCCGTTTCTGCAATAGTTTTGTAAGGACAGTCGCTACCTTGTTCCATTAACCACTGTAAGCCATCTTCCCCATGACATGCCGGGTACTTAATTACATCAGCAGTATGGTTAGTAATAATATCAAAAAAGATCTTAATGTTTTCTTTGTGGGCCGCATCAATAAAGGCTTTTAACTCGGCATTGCTACCTAAATGCGGGTCAATTTCGGTAAAATCTAAAATCCAATACCCGTGATAACCCGCGCTGTTTGCTTGTACCGCTTGGTTACGCATTATTGGCGTCATCCAAATCGAGGTAATGCCTAGCTCTTTTAAATAAGGCAATTTTTGCTGTAAACCGTTTAGGTCACCACCATGGTAATAGCCTTTGTGTGTTGGGTCGAAACCGCCTGCAGATAAAGGCTCGGTAGTTGAACCGTTATCGTTACTTTCGTCGCCATTGTAAAAGCGGTCTGGCATCACAAAGTAGAAAATTTCATCTTGAATATCACGCGTTAAATAGTGTGGTAAATCAGACGCATTAGCGCGCGTTTTTTCTTGAGCAACAGCGGGTGCAGAGCTGACAGTTTCAGCCGGATGACACGCTGACAACAGTACACCGGCTAATAAACTAGTCGCGAAGGTTGAGATGGTTTTAATTGTTGTTGTCATCTGGTTTTCCTATACGTTACGTGGTCGAGCTTTTTGCATTAATTGTGCAAGACTTTCAACTGAAGAGGTTTGCCATAATTCGGCTAAGTTTACCGGCAATTTTTGACGCCAGTTCGGGTGTTCGTCAATCGTGCCTGGAATATTAACTTGTTCTTTAATCTCAAGTGCATCTTCTAATGGAATGAGTTGAATATGGCTCGGCGCTAGCGCTAAATATTCTTGTACCGCAAGCGATAACGCACTGTTGGCGACTGCTGGCATAGCTTGTGGCGCATCTTCTGGTGCTAATACATTGAGATCAGTCAACGCTGCCAATAGGCATTGTCGCTCATCAACACGCGCTTTACGCTCTGCTGGACCCATTTCATTATCTGGGTATAAATGTAAATTCTGACGCCATTGTAAATCGCGACCTTGCCACCAACCGGATAAAGTCGGTAAATCGTGGGTTGATACTGTCACCATAGATTGGGCAGGATATAATTCTGGGCGCATAAATAAGCCCGACTCCCAGGTTTCAAAAAACAAGACTTTGTACGAAAGCAAACCGGCACTTTCCATGATCTCGCCAAAACCTTCTGGCACTGTCCCTAAATCTTCACCAATAACGACACATTCACTGCGTTGCGACTCAAGCGCAATAATACGTAAAATACTTTCTAGCGGAAAGGTAATATAAACCCCTTCGTCTGCTGCCATCCCCGGGGCAACCCAATATTGACGCATCAAACCTAAAATGTGGTCAATGCGTAATGCACCTGCATATTGCATATTGCTACGCAGCGCTTTAACTAAAGGTAAAAACCCTTGTTCTTGCAGCGCTACTGGATTGATTGGCGTTAAACCCCAGTCTTGACCTAAAACATTCATCGCATCAGGCGGCGCGCCAACGGCAGCACCAGCAACATAGACGTCTTTATCTGACCAAACATCAACACCTGAACCATCACAACCGACAGCTAAATCTAAGTATAAACCAATTGGCATACCTTGCGCTTTTGCCGTATCACGCACATCGGATAGTTGACGATGCGCAAGCCATTGTAAAAACGCAAAATAATCAATGCGCTGACGATGACTTTGTTGAAACTCTTTTACCGCAGCACTGTTCGGTTGCTGGTACGCTTGTGGCCATGCGCTCCAACCAAACGCATGTTCATCGAGTGAGCGAAAGTGTTCATAAAGCGCGTCGAAAGTGGTTAGCTTAAGTAAGTCTTGACCTTGTTGGGCTTTAAAGTCGCTAAATTCTTGCGCAAGTTCAGTTTTTGCATTGCTTGAAAAATCAGTAAATAATAATTCGAGCACTTGGTACTTAACGTCAGCTACCGCAGGGTAATCGATAAGCTCAGTCGTTTTAGCAAAATTCACTTTCGCTTGAAATGCGTCACTCGCTACTAACTCTTGTGCTTTTTGACAATCGCGATAATTAGGCACTTGCGTAACGTCAATGTACATAGTGTTCAAAAAACAACGACTTGTCGGTGAATACGGGCTGCGATGTGCCGGATTATTTTGATACAAAGGATGCAACGGATTTAAGCCAATAACCGACGCTTGCTGCTCTGCCGATTTTTTCACTAAGGCTTTTAAATCGCCAAAATCACCCATGCCCCAATTATTATCGCTGCGCAGTGAATAAAGTTGCGCGGCATAACCCCACACTTTCTCTTTGCTCGCTTGCTCTGGGCGGTAACATTTTTGTGGTGCATAAATCAGCGGACAAGTTGCCGTTTGCTTACCAAAAGACACGGTTAGCTGATGATAGCCTTGCGCAAGGCTAGGTAATGGCATTTGGTACTTGGTAAACTCAGCCGTGGCTAAATGGGTTTGCTCAGTGGCAACTAAATCAGCAATGAACGAGCTGCCATGAATTTGTTCGCCATGTTCGGTGGTAATTTGCCAGTCAATTTTCTTTACAGGTTCGCTTGGTAAACTCACTAAAATGTGATGCTGACTTTGCTCTAATTTCGCAATGTGAACCGGCGGCAATAGATTTCGCCATGAACTTTCTTGTAAATCTCTAATACTGGCCTGCAATGCATTGTCGCAGCTTAAATCATAACCCATCGCAGTTAATAACGACTGGCGAGCTTGATCTTTGGCGAACACTTCACGGCCAAAGCAGTCTAGGTAGCTTGCATGAAACCCTACTAGTTCTGCTAATTTTTCAATCAAATTCATGTTATCTCTTCTCTTTGCTTTTTGCGTTGCTTAGTAGCCACGCGTTTATTATTTATTAATGTCTATTTTTGGTTTAATTTTCTAATTGGTTATGTTGCTATCGGTTTTCAGCTATCAGTTTTCTTCTTTGTGTTTCCTGCCATCTGTTTCTTTTAAAGCAAACATCAAGGTACTTAACGGCGGTACGGTAATCGTTAATCGATGCGGCTGGCCTTGATAAGGTTTATTTTGACTACTCAGTGTCGATAAATTTTGCTGATCACTGCCGCCATAAGCTTGCAAGTCAGAGTTAAATATCTCGTGATAGTCTCCTGTGCTTGGCACGCCAATATCAAAATGATGATGGCATTGTTCGGTAAAATTACAGATGACAATGACAGGTTCGGTGCCGCTCTCGCCAAAACGAATAAAGCTATAAATTGATTGCTGTGCATTTTGATGATCGAGCCATAAAAACCCGTCGCTTTGGCAGTCTTTTTGATGCAAAGCTGGAGTAGTGCGATAAAGGTTATTTAATGCTTTTACCGTTTTTTGCACGCCGCTATGCCAATGAATATCAAGCTGATGCCAGTCGAGTTCTTGGTCGTGGTTCCATTCTTTGCCTTGCGCAAATTCACCGCCCATAAAGAGTAGTTTTTTGCCCGGATGTGCCCACATAAAACCAAAATAAGCGCGCAAATTAGCAAACTGTTGCCATGCATCGCCCGGCATTTTGGCGATAAGCGAACCTTTGCCATGCACCACTTCGTCGTGACTTAACGGTAAAACGAAGTTTTCATTAAAGGCGTACACTAAGCCAAAGGTCAGTTCTTGATGATGATGTTGACGATGCACAGCTTCGCGCTGCATATAACGTAAACTGTCGTTCATCCAGCCCATGTTCCATTTAAAACCAAAACCTAAACCACCGGCATGCGTTGGCGCAGAAACACCCGGCCATGAAGTTGATTCTTCAGCCACCGAAAAAGTGCCGGGATAATTCAAATACAGCTCTTCATTAAAGTGCTGTAAAAACTCAACTGCCTCAAGGTTTTCACGACCGCCATGAATATTTGGCGTCCATTGACCATCACCGCGGCTGTAGTCGAGATACAACATAGAGGCAACCGCATCAACGCGAATGCCGTCGACATGAAAGCGATCAAGCCAATGCATGGCACTGGCTCTTAAAAAGTTAGTGACTTGCACACTTTCATAGTTATAAATCAACGTATTCCAGTCTGGATGAAAGCCTTTTTGCAGATCGTGGTGTTCATATAAATGACTACCATCAAATTGCACTAAACCATGGGCGTCGTTAGGAAAGTGCCCCGGCACCCAATCAATCAAAACGCCAATTTCTGCTTGGTGACATTGGTCGATAAAATATTGGAAGTCGCTGGCATTACCAAATCTTGCGCTAGGCGCAAATAAACCGACCGGCTGATAACCCCATGAGCCATCAAATGGATGTTCACTAATGGGAAGTAGCTGAATATGAGTAAAACCCATGTCGAGTACGTAAGGAATAAGCTGATCGGCAATGGTGCGATAATTAAGAAATTCATTGTCAGCGCCGCGTCGCCACGAGCCTAAATGCACTTCGTAAATTGAAATGGCTGCGTCTCGACGGTTCCGTTCACCGCGTTTTGCTAGCCAGGCTTGATCTTGCCAAGCAAAATCAGGTTCGCTTGAAACCACACTGGCGGTATCTGGGCGATACTGCATTTGCACGGCAAACGGATCTGCTTTATCAGCAAGTTGCTCGCCTTGTAGTGTGATAATTTGAAATTTATATAACGCGCCTTGCTTAACACCGGCAACAAACAGCGACCAATAGCCGCTATCGCCAATATTATTAAGACAATGCTGTTCACCTTGCCAGTGATTAAAGTCGCCGATAACAGCAACCGAACGGGCATTTGGCGCCCACACTGAAAAGGTGCAACCTGATTGCGTTTTACCGTTAATTACAGCACTTGTTAAATGCGCGCCCAAACACTGATAAGGCTTAGTATGCTTACCTTGACTCAACAGCCCAATATCAGCCACGCTCAATAAAGGCGTTGCTGATACCAGCTGCTTGTCGTTGCGTTTAGCGCGGCTCATGTGGTAACTACTTCGCTATTTGGCCAGCATTAAGCTGCCAAATATTATTAACGTAGTCTTCAATCGAGCGATCTGAGTTAAATTTACCCATTAATGCTGTATTGAGTATCGCCATACGCGCCCATTTTTTCGGTTGCTGATAAGCAAGGTCTAATGCTTGATGCGCGTCAGAGTACGACTGAAAATCAGCCAATACTTTGTATGGGTCGCCGCCCGCTAACAAGCTTTCTTTAAGCGCTGATAATTCACCAGCATGACCTGGAGTAAAGTAATCGCTATCTAACCAATCTAAACACGCTTTAATTTCTTCATTGTTTTGATAATACTGATGCGAGTCGTAGCCATTAGCGTTAAGTGCTTTAACTTCATCAACGGTTAAACCAAAAATAAAGATATTGTCGTCGCCCACTTCTTCGGCAATTTCGATATTGGCACCGTCAAGCGTACCAATCGTTACCGCGCCGTTAAGTGCGAGCTTCATATTACCGGTACCCGACGCTTCTTTACCTGCAGTTGAGATTTGCTCTGATACATCTGCTGCTGGAATAATTTTTTCCGCAAGACTGACGCGATAGTTAGGTAAAAACACCACTTTAAGCTTGTCTTGAATACGGGCGTCGTTGTTAATTTTTTCAGCAATTTTATTGGTGGCGTAAATAATTTCTTTCGCCAACTTATAGCCAGGTGCGGCTTTAGCGCCGAAGATAAATACGCGCGGCTGCATTGGCAATTCAGGATTTGCCAATAAACGGCGGTACAAGGCTAAAATATGCAATAAGTTTAAGTGCTGGCGTTTGTATTCATGCAGGCGTTTAATTTGCACGTCAAAAATTGCGTCTGGGCTGACGGTCACGCCAGTTAACTTTTTAATTTCAGCAGTGAGTACTTCTTTGTTTTTGCGCTTTATTGCCATGAATTCTTGTTGGAATTTGGCATCATCAGCTTGTGCCGCCAGTGCAGACAGCGAGGTTAATTCTTTTGCCCAATCACCACTGATATTTTTATCAAGCAAATCAGCCAGCAGCGGGTTACACGCTTTTAACCAACGACGTGGCGTAATACCATTGGTGACGTTGGTTAATTTGGTTGGCCATAACTGGTGAAATTCTGGGAATAAATCTTTTTTCACTAAATCAGAGTGAATTTGTGCAACACCATTCACTTTATGAGCGGTAACAACACATAAGTGCGCCATGCGAACTTTACGCTGATAACCATTGTGCTCATCAGCTTCTTCAATTAATGACAGTTTACGACGCATTTCATCATCGCCCGGCCACTGTTTTGAAACTTCATCATTTAAAAACGCTTCGTTAATACGGTACAAAATCGTTAAATGGCGTGGTAATACGCGCTCAAATAACGCTACCGACCATTTTTCTAACGCTTCTGGTAACAGCGTATGGTTGGTATACGCAAACACTTGCTGACATAACGCCCATGCATTGTCCCAAGCAAAATGGTGCTCATCGACCAAAACGCGCATCAATTCTAAAATGGCAATAGTTGGGTGAGTATCGTTTAATTGAATTGCCACTTTGGAGGCAAACAATTCACTGTCAAGTTCCGCAAGTTTGCCATGGTTAATTTCAAATCGAGCAATAATGTCTTTAATTGAACACGCACAGAAAAAATACTGCTGGATAAAACGTAATTCTTGACCGGCAGGGTGCTCGTCATTGGGGTACAATAATTTAGAGACGGTTTCTGCTTGTACTTGTTGATCGAGGGCTTGCAGATAATTACCCTGATTGAATAAGTCCCAATCAAGCGCGTGATCAGCACGACATTCCCATAAACGTAAGACATTAACGGTATCGCTGTGGTAGCCAACAATTGGCACATCCCAAGGTACACCTTTTAAATGTTTACCTTCATGCCACACCATTTCACTGCTGCCGTCGGCTTGAAATACTTGCTCAACATGACCATAAAGCGGCACTAATTGGCTAGACTGCGGACGACACACTTCCCACGGGCTACCAAATTCACGCCACATATCTGGAGCTTCGATTTGACGACCGTTATCAAACGACTGCTCAAATAAGCCGTGTTGATAATGAATACCATAACCCATGGCGTTGTAATCTAAGGTTGCTAGCGAGTCTAAAAAACATGCCGCTAGTCGGCCTAAACCGCCATTACCTAGCGCAAGGTCTGCACCTTGTTCGCATAAGTCGGCTAACTCATAACCCATGTCTTTTAAGGCTTGTTCGGTATTTTGATACAACCCCAAATTGTGTAAATTGTTTGATAGCAGGCGACCCATTAAATATTCAAGTGACAAGTAGTTAACACTTTTATGATCGTCTTTTTGTTGCTGCTGTTTCGTTGCTTCGAGCTTTTTAACAATAATGTCATTTAACGCAAGCGACGTTGCTTTCCACATGGCTTGGTGGTTTTCAACATGAGAGCCGTCACCTAAGGTAAACTGCAAATGATGCTCGATGAGCTTTTTCAACTCAGAGCTGCTAGGAGAGGTTGCGCTAACTTTATTTTGTTTTTTCATTTTTGTAACCATGAGACTTCTAACTCTTGTTTTTCGGTAACCTGATTACCGGTAAATTTCTTTTTCTTGCGAAAACTTTTATTGCCAACACGTTGGCTTTATCAACTGCTAATTCATGACAGTTGTTTGTTATATATCCTTTACTAAATTATGCCGATGTCAGTATTAAGGGCAATGTTCTACATACGTATGCATCGTAGTAAAAAGGGCTAAATTGCCATGCATACGTATGCAAATCGGTGAGATTTGTCACTAAAATTCAACTTCGCCAAATTCGAGCTAAGTTATTTGTTCGTTAAAATTTTGCTGTACAAACTTGAGACACATTAAAAGTTGTACATAAGAATTGACCTCGGTTACTATCAACTAAGAAGTTGCTATAAATGAGTTTTATGTGAAGTCTAAACAAACATCTTTTGACATTGCCTATCGGGCTGGTGTTTCGCAATCGACCGTTTCACGCGCCTTGCGAAATAGTCCGCTAGTAAACGAAGAAACACGTCGTCGTGTGCAAGCCATCGCAAAAGAGCTCAACTATAAAGTTGATAAAAATGCTAGCAGCTTACGCACTCAACAAAGTGGTACTTTGGCATTATTACTGTTCGAAGACCCAACCAATGACGACTCGTTAATCAATCCATTTTTTATGTCGATGCTAGGCAGTATTACCCGCGCATGTGCTAATAAAGGCTACGATTTATTAGTCTCTTTTCAGCAAATGAGCGACGACTGGCATGCTGACTTTGAAGACACCCGTAAAGCCGACGGTATTATTTTATTAGGCTACGGCGATTACACTGACTATGAAGAAAAACTCATTCAACTGATTGAACAAGACACGTGTTTTGTCCGCTGGGGCGCCGAAGTAAAAGAACTACCGGTTACCTCAGTTGGTTGTAATAACTTACATGGTGGTTACCAGCTTACCGAACATGTGATCAACAATGGTCGTAAAAACTTTGCTTTTATTGGCGGCGTAACCAGCGGTTCGCCTGAGTTTTTAGATCGCTATTTAGGACATTGCAAAGCGATAGAAAATCATCACTTAGTGGTTGATAAAAGTTTGCAGGTTGATGCGGTGTCTACCGAAGACTCGGGTTACCAAGCGGTACTAAGATTAATCGAACAAGGTAAAAAATTCGATGCCTTAATGGGAGCAAGTGACTTAATTGCCTTAGGCGCTATGAGAGCACTACAGGATAACGGTTATCGCGTACCAGAAGATGTTGCCGTGATCGGCTTTGACGATATTCCGATTGCCAGTTATACCTTTCCACCACTAACCACCGCCAAACAAGACACCTTACGTGCCGGCGAATTATTGGTAGAAAAACTCCTGCAATTAGTGAACGGCGAAGTAGCTGAAACAAAATTAATGACCACAGAATTAGTGATCAGAAAATCCTGCGGTAGTTAAGCTGTGAAAGCAGCTGCAAGCTATAAGCGGTAAGAAATAAGTGGCAAGCTGCAAGTGAAAAGCGGTAAGAAACAAATGGCAAGCTGCAAGTGAAAAGCGGTAAGAAACAAGTGGCAAGCTAGAAGAAATAAGTAGCAAGAGACAAGTAGCAAGTGAAAAAGACAAGTAGCAAGCGGTAAGTTAAAAGCTATAAAGCATGGTGCTGGGTAATAGTAGATTTCTACAAAAAAACGGTCGCAATGTGCGACCGTTTTTTTGTATCTGACTTTTAATACCAGTTTTATTAAATAATCACTCAGCTTGGTATAACCTTTACGCTTCGACTGCCTTGCTACTTTCAGGCAAGCTATTATCTTCTTTAACAAAATAGACCGACAAACCACCCAGTACCATCGACGTACCCGCTAATAAAATAATATTAATCGCTTGGTTTTGAAAAGCAGCACTTAAAATCCAACCAGCAAAAATACCGGAAACAATTTGTGGTGCGGCAATGGTAAAGTTAAATATGCCCATATAGACACCGGTTTTATTAGCAGGAAGTGAACCGGCTAATATCGCATAAGGCATTGCCAAAATTGCAGACCATGCGATACCAATACCTATCATCGGCAATAATAACCACACCGCACCCGCTGGCACAGTAACTTCGGTAATGAATAAATTCACTAAGGTCGGTTCGCCTTGACCTATCATCATAAAACTTAAATAGCCAAAACCACCCGCCAGTAATGACAAGCCGTACACCAATTTACGACCAAAGGTATTGGCAAGTTTTGCTAAAAATACTGAGAATATCGCCGCAAATAAAGAGTAAGCAGCAAATAAAATACCGACCCAATCACCTGCAGCGCCTTTTGCAGCAGCTATGTCGGCAGGAACACCGCCAACACTGGCTAAATAAGTAGGATCAAACCATTTAGCGTCAATGCCCCAAATATGCTGAGCAATTGCCGGCATGGTATAAACCCACATAATAAATAACGCAAACCACGAGAAAAATTGTACCAAGGCTAAACGCTTCATCACTTGCGGCATAGTTTTCATCAACCCCAAAAAGGCCGATAGTTTTTTCCAAAGGCTGTCATTTTTAGTTTGCGCTTGCTCAAGTGCTACTTGCTCTGCGTCCATGCCTTTGTATTGATAATATTCTTTTGGTGCATATTCTTTGGTGCGGTAAACCGTCCACAATACCGAGCCTAGTAACACCGTTGCGCCAATATAAAATGCCCAAACTACAGAAGGCGCTATCGAGCCAGCTTTAGAAGTGTTTTCTAAGCCAACAACATTGGTTAATACAAAAGGTAAAATTGAACCAACCACAGCGCCAATATTAATGAGAAACGACTGAATGGCATAACCCGAGTTCATTTGTTTGTCGGGCACCATGTCTGACACTAACGCGCGAAACGGTTGAAAGGCAATGTTAAACGAGGCGTCCATTAAGGCAAGCATCATAGCGCCAAATAACATCGGACTAAGAAATAAGACAAACGATGGTGCATTTGGCATTAGCAACATACCGATAGTTGCTGAAAATGCACCAATTAAAATATAAGGGTTGCGGCGACCAAAGCGATTCCACGTGCGATCAGAGGCAGAACCAACAATCGGCTGGATCAACAAACCCATAATTGGGGCAACTAACCAAAAAAGAGAAAGTGAATGAAGGTCTGCACCTAAGTCAGACAGAATGCGGCTTACATTCGCATTTTGTAATGCAAAACCAAATTGCACGCCAAGAAAGCCAAAGCTTACATTCCATATTTGCCAAAAACTAAGTTGTGGTTTGTGGTGCGTCATAAGTCACTCTTATCATTTTAAAAAAAAGGCACACAACAATGGTGTTGTGTGCTTTGCATTGTTCGCTAAGGGAAAAACAACAAAGAAAACCAATAGGGGCTCGGTCTTCACTTTCATCATACTCATATGGTGAGAATGATCACAAGTTGCTGCATACGTATTCACTGGTTTGCTTACCATATTAACAAAAAAAGCCTGAGCTAAGCTCAGGCTTTATTGTTAAGGAAGTTTTACCATTGAGGCTAAACTAATACAGCTTAACTATGCCTTACTGTTAATGCCTATGTTATTGATCCATTGGTTATAATCAGCCATATTGCCCGGCAGTACAATTTTAGTCGATTCTTTATTTAGACCGCGCAGTTGGCGTACATATTGTTCACCTAGCTGCATTTTTAACGCATTTTCACCACCGGGAGCTTTGATCACCTCCGCCAGCTTTTCAATTGACTCGGCAGTCGCGTTGGCGATGGTGAGAATTTCTTCGGCTTTACCTTCTGCTTCGTTAATTTGTTTCTGCATTTCACCTTCTGAAAGGTTGATCATTTCCATTTTCACCCCTTCAGAACGATTAATTTTCGCTTGTTTGTCACCTTCACTTTTGGCTAAAACCGCACGACGTTCACGCTCGGCATTTACTTGCATTTCCATCGCATTTTTCACCGTATACGGTGGCGCTAGGTTTTTAATTTCATAACGGTGCACACGAATGCCCCATATTTCACCCGCTTGATCGAGCACGTCTACCACCTTAGCACTGATCAAGTCGCGCTCTTCAAAGGTACGGTCCAATTCTAACGTACCGATAACCGAACGAGTGGTCGTTTGCGCAAGTTGCATGGCAGCAAATCGATAATCGACAATGCCATAACTTGCTTTAACCGGATCAACTACTGAGATATAAATAACGCCATCAACGGTAATATTGACTTCGTCACAAGAAAAACACTCTTGCGGCGGTACGTCGATCGACTCTTCTTTTAAATCGTGAATGTAGGCAACTTTGTCGATAAACGGGATTAAGGCATGAAAGCCAGCATCTAAGGTTGAATGGTATTTACCTAAACGCTCAACAATATAGGCCGATTTAGTCGGCACAAGACGAATAGAGCGAAACACATTATAGATAAAAATAATAAATATAATGCCCCATACGCCTAAAACAAACATATCTTCATTTAAATCAATTGGCATTATTTCGCTCCTTTTACTGTAGTTGTCACTTGTTCCATGCCATTAAAAAAGCCTTCTAATTTGGCGATTTCTGTTGGCAGTACTGACACGTCTGAGTTGGCTAAAATGCCGCCCATTTCCTTAATAAACTGCTCCATTAATTGCATATTCATCGCATCTAAACCGCCGTTAATATTAACCGCTTCAGTAATACGCGCCATGCCTTGCGCTTTGGCATTGGCAATAATTTCAATTTCTTTAGCCTTACCTTTGGCTTCGTTAATACGTTTAATTTTTTCACCTTCAGAGTAGTTAATCGCCTCTTGGCGGTCGCCTTCAGAAAGGTTAATACGCGCAGCTTTATCGGCAGTCGCCAAGGTAATTTCAGCACGTTTTCTACGCTCGGCTTCCATTTGCTTTTCAAGGGTATGAACAACATGTTCTGACGGGGTAATATTTTTAATTTCGTAACGGAGTACTTTAATGCCCCAAGGATTAGAGGCGATATCAATTTCACGCACAATCGATTCATTGAGCTTTTCACGCTCAGAAAAAGTTTGGCTTAAATTCAGCTTACCAATTTCACTACGCATTGTTGTTTGCGCTAAGTTAACACTGGCAATACGGTAATCTTCAATGCCGTAACTGGCTTTGGTGCCGTCCATCACTTTAATGTAAACCAAGCCGTCTACTTCAATTTGAATATTATCTTTTGAAATACAACTTTGCGGCGGTACATCAAGTACTTGTTCACGAGTGTCATGTGCATAAGCAACACGATCAAAAAATGGAATAAGAAAGTGAAATCCCGGTTGTAATACCGCGCGGAATTTTCCTAAACGTTCAATCACTGCGACTTCGCGCATCGGTACAACCAGCAAAAGTTTATACACGATAAACATGATAAACAGTGCAACTATGGTAAAAAATGCCATATGTTTTTCCTTGTTTTTATAAATGAGTAATTTTTAAAATTAGTATGAAGTTGAAATAGTGGAGCGCTTAGCTGACGTGCTTTTTAGGCTCAACTAATAGTGAAATATTCTCGTGACACACTATGGTGACTTCACTACCGGAAGGGATCTCTTGACCATCACCTAAGGCCGGCCATTGTGTGCCTTGAAATTCAATTCGACCGACATGCTCGCCTGGGCCGATGGTTTCGAGTACTTGAGCCGTTTTGCCATAAATATCTAAATTTTCATCGGTATTGGCAATATGAGAATCGCCGCCAACCAGCTTTTGTGAAACGCCGCGAAATGCCATCACGAGTACCATGGTCGCGATAAAGAAAAAGACCAGAGCACTTGTCCAAGTGGTGGTGATGCCTAAAAACCACAATACACCTGTTAATACCGCACCTAAGCCAATAAAGACGACAATGCCGCCTGGAATAATCAGCTCTGCGCACATCAATATAATGCCGAGTGTGAGCCAAATAGCGACCGGATTTGATAAAGACATACAACCTCCTGTAAGTACGATTAACCAAGCCAATATGACTATCAGCTTAGATTTAATATAACAGCAAATTTTCAAATGTCGACATATTATGTCATAAAATTTTTTCGCTACAATTCTCTTAAGCTCACCATCTGCATTTTTTGGCAGATAGAGGTTATACTAGCGCCAGTTTCCCCAATGACCTTTTGGAATGTTTGACCTATGACGCAAATTGCTGAGCAAATCGCACAAGAATTGCAAGTAACCACAACCCAAATTAATGCCGCAATTACGCTGTTAGATGACGGCGCTACCGTGCCGTTTATTGCTCGATATCGTAAAGAAGTCACCCAAGGCTTAACCGACAATCATTTACGACACTTGGCGCAACGATTAACCTATTTGCGCGAATTGAACGACCGTCGCCAGCTAGTATTAAGTAACATCGAACAACAAGGTAAGTTAACACCAGCGCTAGCGAAAGCTATCGAGCAAGCAGATAACAAAACTCGCTTAGAAGATTTATATTTACCGTACAAACCTAAGCGTCGTACTAAAGGGCAAATTGCCATTGAAGCAGGTTTAGAGCCACTGGCTGATAAGCTCTTTAATAATTGGCAGCTGTCACCCGAAGAAGAAGCGACTGCGTTTGTTAATGTCGAAAAAAATGTCGCTGACATAAAAGCCGCCCTTGATGGCGCCAGCTCAATATTAATTGAACGCTTTGCCGAACAAGCTAACTTATTGCAAAAACTGCGTCGCCATCTGCTTAAACAAGCACATCTCACCAGCAAGGTTGCCAAGGGCAAAGAAAAAGAAGGCGCAAAGTATCGCGATTACTTTGACCACAGTGAGAAACTAAGCAAAGTACCTTCTCATCGTGCATTAGCAATGTTTCGTGGTAGAAATGAAGGTTTTTTGCAGTTAGCGATCAATGTTGACCCTAGCAGCGACAACAACAGCTATTGTTCAGCAGAAGACATCATTAAAGAACACTTTACCTTAAGACTGGCGCAACAACCCGGCGCAAGCTATTTAACCAAGGTAGTTCGTTTAGCATGGAAAACCAAGCTAAGTGTATCCCTTGAAACTGAGTTATTAGGTAAGCTGCGCGAAGAAGCGGAAACTGAAGCAATTAAAGTTTTTTCAACAAATTTAAGCGACTTATTAATGGCTGCGCCCGCGGGCCCTAAAACCACCTTAGGCTTAGATCCCGGTCTTCGTACCGGTTGTAAAATTGCCATTGTTGATGCCACCGGCAAGCTGTTGCAAACCGCAACCATTTTTCCACACGCACCGCAAAACCATTGGGACAAATCAGTACGTACCTTAGTTAATTTATGCAAACAACATAAAGTAGAACTTATTGCGATTGGCAACGGCACCGCATCACGCGAAAGCGATAAGCTTGTGGCCGAAGTACAAACACAGCTTGAACATAAAACGCCAGCAAAAGTGATTGTCAGTGAGGCAGGGGCCTCGGTTTATTCCGCTTCTGAACTTGCTGCTAACGAATTTCCTGAATTAGATGTTTCTATACGTGGCGCAGTATCTATTGCCCGTCGCCTACAAGATCCGCTGGCAGAGTTGGTAAAAATAGATCCGAAAGCGATTGGCGTTGGTCAATATCAGCACGACGTTAGTCAAAGTCAGTTAAGTAAAACCCTTGATGATGTTATTGAAGATTGTGTAAACGCAGTAGGTGTTGACTTAAACAGCGCCTCAGCGGCGTTATTAACACGCGTGTCTGGCTTAAATAAAACCATGGCGGCCAACATCATTAATTATCGCGATGAACATGGCAGTTTCAGCAACCGTAAGCAGTTAAAAAAGGTTGCCCGTCTTGGCCCTAAAGCTTTTGAACAAGCCGCTGGCTTTTTACGGATCAATAATGGCGAAAATCCGCTTGATCAATCAGGTGTTCATCCAGAATCTTACCCTGTGGTTGAACAAATCATCAAACAATTGTCTGTTGATATTTCATCACTGATTGGTAGTAGTGAGCAATTAGCTAAAATCGATAAAAGTGCCTTAATCAGCAACGATGTTGGCGAACTTACCCTAACCGATATTATTGCAGAGTTAGACAAGCCGGGCCGAGATCCTCGTCCAGAATTTAAAACAGCGACCTTTACTGAAGGTGTTAACAAAATAACGGATCTTGAAGTAGGCATGGTATTAGAAGGCGTAATTTCAAACGTCGCTAATTTTGGCGCCTTTGTTGATATTGGTGTACACCAAGACGGCTTGGTACATATTTCGTCATTAACCAATAGTTTTGTCGATGACCCACGTAAAGTGGTTAAAACCGGCGAAGTGGTTAAAGTAAAAGTATTAGAAGTTGAACCCGAGCGTAAACGTATTAGCCTAACCATGCGTTTAGATGAGCAACCCAATACCAACAAAGCCCAGCAAAAACCTGCAGCGAACAAAAAACCTATCGCTAAAAATAATCAAGGGCAACATAAAAAAGCACAGAAACCAAAACCTGTTAATAATGCTGCAATGGGTAACGCATTTGCCGACGCGTTTGCTAAGTTGAAAAAATAAGCACTTTTTTTCAAAAAAACTATTGACGATGCAAATGATAACAATTATCATTTGCATCGTTGAGTTTAAGCGATCGTCATACTCGTTTTAATCACCGAACTCGACATGCTTATTATTTAGCTACCTGTTACAGGACGCAGGTTAGCTAGATAATAATCTCTGATGTTAAAATTAGGTAGAACTACTTTTTGTGTTTTCCCAACCGACCTTTTATGGTCGGTTTTTTTTGGCCTGTGAAATTTACCAAAAGTTGGTCAATTAGATTAAATAGCATGGCTAATTTACTCAACACCAATTATCCCATCCAAACAAATCAAAGTAAGTCATTGTAAATTATATACAAATAAAGTTGGCACTTGGGTTGCAATATCGATAACAAGCAAAAACAAAGGAGCTTGTTATGAACACATTTACTACCGTAATTACCGCCACAGTATTAACACTTACCACCGCAACCGTAAGCGCAAAGACTAGCCATTTAATTCCTACCGACGATAGCGTAACCACTAAACTTTGTATGACCGCCGCAAGAGGCAACAGCCATGCACTACGCAAAGAAATTAAACAGTCACGCTTAACAACTAAGTTTGTTTTAGAAAATGTAAAATGTAACGAGCAATCATTTTTATCTTTTATTGACCAGCACGGCAAAAATTCAGAAAAAATAAACTACCTATTAACACGTGGTCGCCAAGTTACGACAGCAACCGACACTGAGATTGCTGCGCGTTAGTTATACAGCTCGATTAAAATTTCCTGGATTAGCTTTGATTTTGAAGCAGGCCGCATTTGCGGCCTTTTTTATGTACAGGATGTACGGTATGACACGATCACATGGATGTGAAAGAGTGTCGATGTACAGGATGTACGGTCAGGTTTTATGTTCCAGACAAAACCTAAGTACCTACATCCTTGTAGGCAATGACACGATCACATGGATGTGAATGAGTGTCGATGTGCAGGACATACGGTACCTCCCTTCGACAAGCTCAGGGCGAACGGCTGGGTGGTAATACTGCTAAACCTCCAAAATTTCCGTTCATGCTGAGCTTGTCGAAGTATAGGAAATTATTAAACACTAGGGTCGGTGACAAAAAAGGAAAAAGTAAGCGATATTAACCATTTTACCTATGTCACCGACCCCATTTCCTTACCTATGTCACCGACCCTTTTTTCTTATTTGCGCCCGCACGTGGTGAGTCTGTCGAACCATAACAAACTTCCTTCGGTTGCTTCATGCTCCCTTCGACAAGCTCAGGGCGAACGGCTTGGTGGTAATACTGCTAAATCTCCAAAATTTCCGTTCATGCTGAGCTTGTCGAAGTATAGGAAATTATTAAACACTAGGGACGGAGACAAAAAAGGAAAAAGTAAGCGAGATTAACCATTTTACCTATGTCACCGACCCCATTTCCGTATTTGCGCCCGCACGTGGTGAGCCTGTCGAACCATAACAAACTTCCTTCGGTTGCTTCATGCTCCCTTCGACAAGCTCAGGGCGAACGGCTTGGTGGTAATACTGCTAAACCTCCAAAATTTCCGTTCATGCTGAGCTTGTCGAAGTATAGGAAATTATTAAACACTAGGGTCGGTGACAAAAAAGGAAAAAGTAAGCGAGATTAACCATTTTACCTATGTCACCGACCCTTTTTTCTTATTTGCGCCCGTACGTGGTGAGCCTGTCGACCATGACAAACTTCCTTCGGTTGCTTCGCGCTCCCTTCGACAAGCTCAGGGTGAACGGTTTTCTGAACAATTTTGAGTAATAATTTCCGTACGTGCTCAGGATAAAACAGAAATTAAATATGCACTAATCAGGTCATTATTGATAACGTGTATAATACATCCGCACCTTAAATTTATGTTGTCACAATAAAATATTGTTCAACACGCTTAATTAACCGGACAATTCCTTGAACCAGCCAGTGATCACCGCTTTTATTAGCACCTTTTTTGCCTTAATCGCTTTTGCGGCTAATTCAGTGCTCTGTCGTTTAGCGCTTGAAAACAACGCCATAGATGCGGCAAGTTTTACTAGTATCCGGTTATTTTCTGGCGTGGTGGTTTTACTGGCACTGATAAGCATTTCGAAACGCTTTGCTAGCAAAAAGGCGGATAGTAACGCTAAACAAAATACAGCTAACAGCACCGGCAGTTGGTTAGCTGCCATGATGCTATTTATTTATGCGCTTGCCTTCTCATACGGCTATATCTCTTTAGAAACAGGCACTGGCGCATTAGTATTATTTGCTGCCGTGCAACTTACCCTAATTGGCAGCACAATATATACGGGGCGCAAACTTTTAATCGCTGAGTGGCTAGGGCTTATGCTCGCATTTTCAGGTTTTATCTATTTAACACTGCCCAAGCTGACCACACCCTCGTTTTCTGGCTTTGTATTAATGACCATCGCCGGCATCGCATGGGGACTTTATACGCGCCTCGGACAAGGTTCAAAAAATCCATTAGCCGATACCTATTATAATTTTTTGCGTACCTTACCTTTTACTTTGTTACTAATGCTAATAGCAATAGAGTTTAGGCAACTTACTGACGAAGGCATTTTACTCGCCATATTATCTGGCGCTATCGCATCAGGTATTGGTTATTTTATTTGGTATATTGCACTTAGATTTATTTCATCAATACAAGCTGCTGTTTATCAGCTTTTAGTTCCGATAATCGCAGCCATTGGCGGTGTCATTTTTGCTGAGGAAACCATAACACAAAGGCTAATCGAGTCTTCTCTGTTAATTTTTAGTGGTATTTTGTTGGTTATTTGGGGCAAGGTTTTGATGATAAATATTAACTCTGCAAGCAATAAATAATTAGAGGTGTAGGGACTTAGGTTTTGTCTGGAACGTAAAACCTGTGCCTACAAGGATGTAGGTACTTAGTTTGTGTCAGGAACAGACAAACTGACCGTACTTCCTGTACATCGCCGCTCCTTTGCATCCATGCAACCGCGCCATTGCCTACAAGGATGTAGGTACTTAGTTTGTGTCAGGAACATAAAACCTGTGCCTACAAGGATGTAGGTACTTAGTTTGTGTCAGGAACAGACAAACTGACCGTACTTCCTGTACATCGTCGCTTCTTTGCATCCATGCAACCGCGCCATTGCCTACAAGGATGTAGGTACTTAGTTTGTGTCAGGAACAGACAAACTGACCGTACTTCCTGTACATCGCCGCTCCTTT
>NZ_JBPDIH010000003.1:631657-641820 GCF_052030545.1 Thalassotalea sp. PLHSN55
TAGTTTGTGTCAGGAACAGACAAACTGACCGTACTTCCTGTACATCGCCGCTCCTTTGCATCCATGCAACCGCGCCATACCGTACTTCCTGTACATAAAAAAGGGGAAGCGTGAGCTTCCCCAAAAGCAACCTCAAAAAGAGGTTAACTAACGCAAGAGCGTTATGCGAAATATTAACTAAAGTACGTATTTCGCAGAGAACTGGAAGTAGTTTGAATCAGCATCTGCTTCAGCCATTTCAAAGTTACCAAGTTCAACACCAAACGATAATTCTTTGGTGAAGTTTTTAAACAAGTTCACACCCCAATGTGTGCGATCGCGATCTGACGCATCTGTTTCGGTATTACCGTAGAATACGTTAGTACGCATATCTTCAGTCCAGAAATGACGGTAAGCAACCATAATTGATGTAGTGTCTTCGACTTCTTCACCAACCATATCTGTAGATGCTGTTACGCCAACATAACGACCCACTTCACCGCCGTGAAGTTGGAAACGGAAATCATCTTTACCGAAAGTTTTAATGCGACCTGAAACACCGTAACCAACTGCTGTTTCTTCATTGCCCGTCATAGACTCTAAACGACGAACAACACCAGCAACAGATACGTTACCCCAGTCACCACTAAAGGTATATTTACCAATAACGTCAGGCATACTATCGTTGTGGTAACCACCTTGAACGACATTATTACCGCCATACGTTTCAGGGTTTTCTAGAGCTAATTGCAAACCACCGTTGGTATAACGGATTTGTGTTTGACGAATAAACGCAGAAGCAACTAGCGGACCACCAAAATCTGCGGCTTCAGCAAGTGCACTGGTGTTTTGGAACGTGGTCCAGTATTGGCCCACTAATACATCTTTATATTTGATAAATGCGTGACGTAAACGAGGTTTTGAAGAGTTTGAAATGATCTCGTTACCACCACCAGAAACCGCACTACCATAAAAATCCATTTCAATAAAACCTGTCACGTCACCGTGAACATATTTAGTATTAAAACGCGTTTCGTTGGCGGCAATGCCAAAGTTTGAAGCATCTTCAGAAAGCACAGTGCCACCACCATACCAATAATCAGTTGCTTGTATATTTCCGTCAACATAACGAGTATCGACTTTAATATAACCACCAAAAGTGATGGCGCTATCTTCCCCTGTTTTTATCGTATAGCCAGCATTTGCTGCACCCGTTAATGCCATTAAACTACACGCTAATAGAGTTTTCTTTGCTGTAAACATGTTATATCCTCAATTTTGGCCGCAGGAAACCACACCATACCTTTTGGCTTGTTTGCTTTTCTTGTTATGTTTTCTGTTATTTCGTGTGTACTAATACTGCTAAGTATTAATTCGGTCTGCGTTATCTGCTATTGGAATAGCTTTTTATTATTTATTGTTATCGCAAGTGCTTTGCACCGCTCTTTTATTATTGATTTTTATTAAAAATTTGTTGTATTACTTTATATATTTATTATTTTTCTTTGCTTACATTTCATTAATTAGCTGAGGACTTTCGTCCTCAGCGTTAATGATTTACTTACTCTTCTAAAGTACTTAAATCACCTTCATCTTGACCAAGTGCACGTGCTTTTAATACACGGCGCATGATTTTACCTGAGCGTGTTTTTGGTAGTGAATCAACAAACTCAACCACTTCTGGCATGGCGATTTTACCCATTTCATTACCAACATGAGCACGTAATTCCGACTCAAGCGCTTTATCACCTTCAACACCCGCTTGCAAAATAACGTAAGTATGAATGGCGTTACCTTTAAGTTCGTGTGGCAAACCAACGGCCGCAGCTTCACTTACTTTCGGGTGGCTTACTAAGGCGCTTTCCACTTCAGAAGTACCTAAGCGATAACCACTTACTTTCAATACTTCATCCATACGGCCAATAACCCAAATGTAGCCGTCTTCATCAATTTTTGCACTGTCGCCAGCTAAATAATGCCACTCGCCATTTTCTTTTTGGCTCCAATACAGGTCTGCGTAACGCTCGTTATCTTTGAAGATAGTTCGCGCCATACCCGGCCATGGGTTTTTAACAATTAGCTTACCTTCTTCATCGGTGCCAACTTCGTTACCGTCATCATCAATAATCGACATTTCATTACCAAAGAATGGCTTAGTTGCCGAACCTGGTTTTAATGGCGTGATAGGCAGTGGACAAATCATGAAACCACCGGTTTCGGTTTGCCACCAAGTATCAATAATCGGACACTTATCTTGACCAATAACATGATGGTACCAACGCCACGCTTCTGGGTTAATTGGCTCACCAACACTACCTAATAAACGCAAGCTTGAAAGGTCGTGTTTCTTCGGCCAACGGTCACCAAAGCGCATTAAGCCACGGATCGCCGTAGGCGAAGTGTATAAAATGTTAATGCCGTATTTTTCAACAATTTGCCACCAACGGTTCGGGTAAGGGTAGTTAGGAGCACCTTCATATAACATGATAGTTGCACCATTAATTAGTGGCCCGTAAACAATATAACTGTGACCGGTGATCCAACCTGGATCAGCCGCACACCACCATCTGTCTTGCGGTTTAATATCAAACGCCATACGGTGTGTGGTTGAAGTATAAACTGAGTAACCGCCATGGGTATGTAACATACCTTTTGGCTTACCTGTGGTACCTGAGGTGTAGAGAATAAATAGTGGATCTTCAGCTTCAGTTTTTTCGGTATCACACTTTGAACTAGCAATGGGTAATGCTGTTAAGTCGTGTAACCAAAAATCACGTGCCGGCTCCATTTCAACGTCTAAGCCGTTATTTTTAACACAAATACACACTTCAATTGACGGCGTACGCTTCATAGCATCGTCGGCAATGCCTTTTAAATCAACTTGCTTACCGCGGCGCCAGCCACCATCAGCGGTAATTAAAACGCGAGAGTGCGCATCGTCAATACGTGAAGCAAGTGCTTCTGTACTAAAACCACCATAAACAACCGAGTGAATTGCACCAATTTTGGCACAAGCTAGCATAGCGAATACCAATTCTGGAATTTGCGGCATGTAAATGGTAACGATGTCGCCTTTTTCAACACCCATGCTTTTTAATACGTTGGCAAATTGGCAAACTTCACGGTTTAAACCATTGTATGAGTAGTTGCGAACCTGACCATTTTCGCCTTCCCAGATAATCGCCATTTTGTTGCGATTAGCATTTTCTAAGTGACGGTCAATTGCGTTATGAACAATATTGATTTCACCACCATCAAACCACTTATAAAATGGGGCGTTGCTGTCATCTAACACACTGTCCCATTTTTTATACCAGCTTAATGTTTCTGCTTGTTCAGCCCAAAAACCTTCACGGTCATTCACTGAATAATTGTACATAGCTTCATAATCACTCACATTAGCTTGGGCGATTACTTCTTCACTTGGATAAAAAATATCAGACTTACCTGATTCACTCATAATTTGCATCTCCGCTGCTAAAAACTACAGCTCATAAATAGTTTTTTGAAATTACCTAATAAAATAATCAAAATTTGTACAGCTGGGAATTAGACCTAAGTCTAAGACTGCAAAAAAAGCTTAACGCCTTGCTGTATCACTAAAATAATGACACAGCTTAACGACAAATTTTGTTGCACCCCATGATATTCGTTCAATAAAAATACTGCCCATTATTTGTATCTATTGTCTGTATCAAAAATAAAGCCAATACTTGCAAACAAGGTTCAGTAGTAACCACATATAACGGCTAAGGGTTATTTTAAAGTTCAATTCGCTTTTTTAAGCTAGATCAAAGTATTCCTAGACAAGGGGCATAGAATGAAGTTGTGGACAAAAGAATTAAGGAAGAAGACATGCACAACGAAGAAATTTTAGCGACACTCACCGAAAAGAAATTGCAGTTATCAAAACGCATTTCTGCAATAGAAGCTGACTTTAAAAAAGGCCGTTCAGCTGACTTCTCCGAGCAAACAACCGAAAGTGAAAATGATGAAGTGCTTGACGAGATTCATCATGAGGCGAAAGTCGAATTACAACAAGTTATAGAAGCGTTACACCGACTTGAGAACGATCAGTATGGCATTTGCACTGGCTGTGCAGAAATGATCGATCCAAAACGTTTGAACGTTTTACCTTATACCAACATTTGCATTAATTGCGCATCTTAGGAGCTACAACATGGCATTAGAAAAGCATGATTTACACCACGAGTTTCCAGAGTTTAATGATGAAATTCATCACCTAAAAATGAATAACAATCATTTTGCAAAATTATTCAAGCAATACCATGAAGTTGATCATGAAGTGCTTCGTATTGAGCAAGGAGTAGAAAATACCACTGACGAATATTTGGAAAGTGTCAAATTAAAACGGTTAAATTTAAAAGACCAATTATTTGTAATGTTGAAAAAAGAAGCCGCATCAGCCTAACACTCACCACACAGCAAACATTAAAATCAGCAAAGCCCCCACTTGCTGATTTTTTTGCTATTCAATTACAACAATAAATCCGCCAGTCGCACTTTATGCGGCTGACGCATACGACTGACCTGCGCCATTAACAGCTCTGCAGTGGCAATCGCATCGTTTAGGGCATTATGGGCAAAATGTTCAGGCAATTCATAGTTATGGCGTAAAGAAGAAAGGCGAAGCTCTGACGGATCGTAGGAAACATCTCGATTGTCTAAACGCTTTTTTGCCACCATTAAGGTATCTATCATCGGAAAAACAGGGGCAATACCATAAAGCTCAACACAGGCTTGTTTTAAAAATTCACGTTCAATGCGAGCAAAATGTACTAACATCACTTTTCCCGTTAGCGCTTTTAGCAACGCCTCCACTACTTCTTGTAGCGATTGGCCTTGGTCTTTTTGGCTATCGGTGATTTGATGAATGGTGACATTGTCAGCTTTGAGTTGCCCTTTAGTGCGAATTATTTGGTGATAACTGGTACGCAGCGGAATACGATTGGCAAATAAATCGACACAGCCAATGCTCAGTAATTTATCATTTTTTGCATGTAAGCCAGTAGTTTCGAAATCAACCGACAGAATTGGCGTATCAACAAAAAGCTGGTGTTTGTCGGGAAATGGCACCGAAAGAAAGTCACGTAGCGCCCCTTCAGGCACTTTTTTTAGCAACCTTTTTCTTTTTGCTTCATAGCCAAAAAAATGATCAAAAATATTCATCACATTAAAACGCCGACTGTCGTGCATCTTGCATGGTTTTAATCACCTTAAATGCGTCTTTTAAATGCTCTCGCTCTAATTTAGATAAGTCTTTTGGTGATAAAAAGTTATTAGGGCTTTTACCACTTTGCATACGTTTTGATTGATGCTGCATACGCAGCATAGATAAGAACTCGTAAGCATCAATTAAATTGGCCGCCGACGATTTAGTGAGTGAGCGTGTTCCGGCAACTTGCTTGAGCCGGTCGATGGTATTGGTCGCTGAAATACCTTCAGACAGGGCATAAATTCGCGCTAAATCAACAATAGGTGCAATGCCATTGTGCTTTAAGTCGAGTACCTTTTTATTTTCGCCATCTTGCACCAATACAAAATCTCTAAAAAAGCCTAGCGGTGGTCTTAACTGTAAGGCGTTTTTTGATAAATGCGCAATAAATACCGAACTACGTTTGGTTTTTTCGAGCATTTGTTGGCGAACGCTTTCTAATAAAGACGCGTCGCCATGCACTGTGGTTAAATCAAAAAAGACGCTACTGTTTAATAGCGCTTTCGGGCTTGGCGTATCGACCCATTTATCAAAATATCGACTCCATACTTTTTGTGGTTGCCGCCACTTGGTATTGGTCGCCATGATATCGCCTGGACAATAAATAAAACCGCACGCGGCTAAACCGTCGCTAACAAAGGTCGCCAAGTCAAAAAACCAGTAATTATCTTCCGCCTTCATGTCGTTGGAAATAATAAGGGCATTGTCTTGATCTGAATGAGCAAATTGCTCTTGTCGCGCTTGTGATCCTGCCGCAAGCCAAGCGTAAGGCACAGGTGCTGGTCCAAGTAACTTTTCCGCCATTTCAATTAAACGAATGGTAAACGCCATAGTGATCGCACTAATACTTTTACCAACATGATCGGCGGTAGTGCCCAGCTTGGCCATGCGAATTTGCAGCTTAGGCAGCATTTTACTAATTTCTGCGAGCTCACTAACGGAATTGGCTTTATGAATAATACTGGTAAGGTTAACGGCATTTTGCCCTTCATGATTCATCAAATCAGTTACGGTAACCATGCCAGCTAACTGGCCTTGATCAGTTACAGGCAGATGATGAATATGTTTACTGGTCATTATCATTAACGCTTCATAGGCACTGCTTTTAACATCAATAGTGGTCAGGTTATCAGTAATTATTGTGGTGATCGGTTCACTAATTGCTAACCCGGCGGCGACACACCGACGACGAATATCTTTGTCAGTAACAATACCAACGGTAATATCACCATCAAGTACCATTAAACAAGAATAACCTAGTTCGGTCATTTTAATGGCTGCATCTTGAATGGTGCATTTGTGATTTATGCTAGCAACTGGCGTGTGATAAAAATCGGCAATACTGGTGTTCATTAATGAAGAGGCAATAATGGCTTCTTCATTAACCGTTGCCATTTTTTTCTGTAAACGTTGCTCGGCGCTGTTTTCAAAAAAACCGATAACATCGGGAGAGTCTTTTAATATTTCCTGTAGCGCAGGGTAGGGAATGGCATAAAGTAAGGTGTCTTCGTGAGTGCGTACTTGAATATTGGTGGTATTTTGTTTGTGACAATAAATAGTGCATATATCACCTTCACCATACATGCCCAACAATTCTTCTTCACTTGAATAATAGCTTAACGCTCCTTTGCGCAAAATAAATAACGTTTCAGCAGCATATTCGTCTGGTGGTAGATTATTTTGATTACGCAAATAACAAATATCAATTTCTTTGATAACGTTTTCAAGCGTTTGATTATCTAACAAATCAAACGGCGGGATCGCCTCAATAAACGCGCAAATTTCAGATAGAGCCGTGTCCATATAACAATTCCATAACGCTAACTATGCTACTATTTAGAGCCTGTTTGCTATACAAGTCAATGATATTCACGCAAGTTACGACTAAAGTTTAAACCCAAAACTCACTTAAACAGCATTACCGTAATTTTTGCCGGTTCATTCAGACATTAAGTCAGCTTATCTAAGATTAACTTTTGACACCTAAAGTAATTAACAATTGTTAATATCGATGTAAATACTCCCTAAAAACAACCGACAAGCTAGTCAGCAAGCGTGATGTAAATATCAAGTGCAAAACCAAGAATTGATCACGATCTAGACTAAAGTTTAATACTCCCGCCAAAAAAAGATTGCTAGTGTGTAGTACAGATAGGTTCAGTATCTATTTTTGAGTTTAGTCAAAATCTACTAAGTATCAGGAATGAATATTAAATCTTTCTCAACATAACAAGCTGATAAACAAGCGTATAACAACAACAAGCGCTCATTCGCTAGGAGAAGGTAATGGAAGAGAGAACATCATATTGGCAGGAAAACCTGCGATTAATCTTTATCTGCCTCGTCATCTGGTTCGTGGTGTCATTTGGTTTAGGTCTACTGTTCGTAGAACCGCTAAATACCATACGATTAGGTGGGTACAAACTAGGTTTCTGGTTTGCACAACAAGGCTCGATTTATACTTTTGTGGGTTTAATTTTTTGGTATTCATCAAAAATGAACGCACTTGATAAGAAATATAACGTGGAGGACCAATAATGGATGAGTTAAGACTCTATACCTGGATCGCCGTTGGCGGTACCTTCGGTTTATATTTCTTTATCGCATGGTGGGCTCGCGCGGGTTCAACCAGTGAGTTCTACGCTGCTGGTGGTGGTATTACACCATTACAAAACGGTATGGCAATTGGTGCTGACTGGATGAGTGCTGCGTCATTCATTTCAATGGCCGGTTTAATTGCTTTCCTAGGTTACGGTGGCTCGGTATTCTTAATGGGTTGGACCGGTGGTTATGTACTACTGGCAATGTGTCTAGCCCCTTACATGCGTAAGCATGGTAAGTTTACGGTACCCGAATTTATTGGTGACCGATTCTATTCTAAAACTGCCCGTATTGTTGCGGTAGTCTGTTTAATTATTGCGTCTGTTACTTACATCATCGGTCAAATGAAAGGTGTTGGTGTAGCTTTCTCTCGCTTCTTAGAAGTTGAGTATGATGTTGGTCTATACATTGGTATGGGTGTGGTATTTGTTTATGCAACCTTAGGTGGCATGAAAGGCATTACTTACACGCAAATTGCACAATATGTTGTATTAATCACAGCATATACTATTCCAGCTATCTTTATCTCTTTACAGTTAACAGGTAACCCAATTCCACAACTTGGTTTAGGTTCAACCCTTGCCGATGGTAGTGGTGTTTATCTACTTGATAAGCTTGATATGGTGGTCAGTGACCTCGGCTTTAAAGAGTACACACCTCCTCCTTAGGCTCGGTTGAGATGATTGCTTATACTATGTCTCTTATGATTGGTACTGCAGGTTTACCACATGTAATCATGCGCTTCTTCACTGTTCCTTCAGTTAAAGCAGCACGTCAATCAGCAGGTTATGCCTTAGTATTTATCGCGTTACTTTACACTGTAGCTCCGGCTGTTGGTGCAATGGCACGTTTCAACCTAATGAATACCATTGAGCCGGTAGCTGGTCAAAACTTAGTGTATGACGAGCGTCCACAATGGTTTAAAGATTGGGAAAGAACAGGTCTGTTGAAGTTTGAAGATAAAAATGGCGATGGCAAAATCCAATACGTAGCGGACAAAGAAACCAACGAAATGGTGAAAGTTGACCGTGACATTATGGTACTAGCTAACCCGTCTATTGCTAACTTACCAAACTGGGTTATCGCACTTGTTGCGGCCGGTGGTTTAGCAGCAGCACTGTCAACCGCAGCAGGTTTATTATTAGCAATATCCTCCGCCGTATCCCACGATTTAATGAAAGGGGTGCTGATACCGGATATGAGTGAGAAGAACGAGCTACTTGCAAGCCGTATTGTCATGACCTTGTCGATATTACTTGCTGGTTATCTGGGGCTCAATCCGCCTGGATTTGCCGCAGGGACGGTGGCGCTCGCCTTTGGTTTGGCAGCATCATCAATCTTCCCGGCACTAATGATGGGTATATTCTCTAAGAAAATGAGCAGCAAAGCAGCCATTGCGGGTATGTGTTCTGGTATCGGTGTAACGATGTTATACGTATTCCAACACAAAGGGATTATGTTTATTCCTGGTACTTCGTTCTTAGGTGATATGGAAGCTAACTGGTTCTTAGGTATTTCACCTAACGCATTCGGCTCAATCGGTGCACTAGTTAACTTTGCAGTAGCATTTGCAGTATGTAAAGCTACAGGTCCAGCACCAGCTGAAATTCAGCAATTAGTTGAGAACTTCCGCACGCCACATGGCAAAATTGCAGAAGCTCACGATCACTAAGCCCGAATGATTAAGGTTTAGTTACCAAAAAAGGCTCCTCTTGTTGGAGCCTTTTTTATCCAACGTCAGTTATTTAAAGTAAACCGTCTGTTTTGATGGACTTTTCTAATAAAAACTATAAATTACAATAAGTAAAATTTTTATTGTTAATGGAATCTTTATGAATCGACATACCAAAATTGCTTTGTTTGTTGCGCCCTTTTTAATACTTGGTGGGTATATCGCCTCAGATTTCTATATGGAATATAAAGCCCAGGAATCGAAAGTAATTGAGCTAGCATCATTTGGTCATTGCGACATTATTAATCAGCAATGTATTTTAAAATCGGGTGATTTTCAGGTTAATATTTACGATGAAAAAGGGGTGACTACCGTTAACTCAACGTTTCCGCTCGATAGTGCGACGTTATTTTTAGTGGATAAACAAGACAACCCAACCGCCTATCGATTAGGCATGTTAGACAGCCCTTATTATTGGAAACGTAATACACCACTACGTACCTTAATTAGCAATAGAGGCGACAAGTATAAACTTAGGTTAATTGCCAATATCAAAGGCGGCCAGTACATTAGTGAGTTTTATACCCAAACCACCAAATAAGCGGTAAGCGGTAAGCGGTAAGCGGTAAGCGGTAAGCGGTAAGCGGTAAGCGGTAAGCGGTAAGCGGTAAGCGG
>NZ_JBPDIH010000040.1:0-542 GCF_052030545.1 Thalassotalea sp. PLHSN55
TAACGCCTCGTTAAGAGGCAAATAATATGTTGGCTAAAATAAGCGACGCAGGAGCAAAAGCCAACTGTTATTTGTCCTGCTTTAACGACTTGTTAGCCATACTTGACTTGATCGTAACAGCTACCCCCGAATTATAATCCTGATTGAACCACAATAAGTTTTCTATTGGGAAGTTAAAAAAGGTTAGCTTTATATCTGATTCCCATACTACTTCCAAGTCGTCTGGTTTTCCGTCTAAACCAAAGAAACCATTAAATACTTTACCAGTTTCTACATCCACGATATTTATACCAGTTTGCCAATTTGTTGTTGCACCGCAATCCGAATAACCAAGTTTTGCAATTTTTTTACCATTTGGGGAGGGAAATTCCGCTACGTCGGTATGACTGCATATTGAGGGTAGTTCAACATTTAACAAATCCATTCCATAGCCTATAGCTTTAAAGCTGAACCAAATAAAAAATATAATAGCTCCAAGATTCCAGATTTTTTTCTTGATGCTTGCAACAACGCTCATGCAGATCCTTATGTATGGCTAACGC
>NZ_JBPDIH010000041.1:0-537 GCF_052030545.1 Thalassotalea sp. PLHSN55
AAATCTTTCATGGCGGTTTCACGGGCACGAGATAAATCACGTATGGCTTCATCTTCTGCTTCAGGCACATAAATAGTGGTGAGCGTTTCCGCCTTAAAAAGTAGCGCCAGTTTAGCCGCATCCCGTTTGTCAGTTTTAACTCGGTCACCTGTCTTTTTGGGGATGAGTGAAGGTGCTACGATATAACAGCAATGCCCTAGGCTGGTTAGCAGCCTGTAAATCCAATATCCACATGGGCCGGCTTCATAAATGAAATGGAGTGTTGCCTTCGGGTATTTAGACTGTAGTTGCCTTGCGAGTTTAATAAATGCTGATTTATTGGTATTTATACGGCCTAATGGTTCAGGTTTAGCTCCTCGTTCGTCTTTTAAAACAGCAAGTTGAGTAAATGTTTTATGAGTATCTAATCCGATAAAAATTATGCTACAGTTATTCATGCTAGCCTCCGCTTTAGTTCATTAACAAACTAATTATGGCTCTGTCTTTTTAAGTTAACCCACGAATGGAGGCTAGCCTCGTGGGGAGTCATTATGTCTA
>NZ_JBPDIH010000004.1:0-66191 GCF_052030545.1 Thalassotalea sp. PLHSN55
TACTTCCGTCTCTTAGGTTGCCCCTGGAAACTGGATGCGCATTTTAGACATTTTCATCTTGGCGTCAACTCTTTTTTTAAAAGAATTAGCAATTATAGTTCATACGCTCAAATAACACACAGTAATAACTTATTTTTTATTCATGTTAGGGGTTTTAAGATAAAAACAGCCAAATTAGATGTGACGGTTAGGCACATTTAGCGCATATACTTACATTTAATACTCGCTGAAATTCCTACAGCGAGTATCTTATTTATTTCAGTTAAGCTTATTTTAGTTGGTTTTAGTTTCGCAAATTGTTATGAGCAAAAAAGAAAGCGATAGACTATTAACAAAACTACATTGATAGACCACCGTCTATTTCAACAACACGGCCTGTGAAGAATTCATTTTCAAAAATATATTTAACAGTGTGAGCTATTTCATCAGCTTCACCTAATCGACCAACGGCTTTCATTTTTTCTAACCTGTCTCGCATTTCAGGTTTCATGGCATCGGTCATAGCGGTGCGTATAACCCCAGGGGCAATAGCGCCAACACGTATACCAAACCTACCAAGTTCTCTAGCCCAAGTAGTTGTCATAGCGACAACTCCTGCTTTAGATGCAGCATAATTTGTTTGACCGATATTTCCGCCTCGTGCAATAGATGACATATTGATGATCACACCTTTAGTTCCAGATTCAACCATATGACTAGCTGCTTCTCGGCCACAAAGAAAAACGCCACTTAAATTGACATCAATTACCGATTGAAATTGCTCTAATGACATTTTTTTAACAACTTGCCCGTCTTTCGCTTTGATTAACATGCCATCTCGTAAAATTCCGGCATTATTGATCAAACCATCAATCACTTTAAAATCATTTTTAATGTGATTAAAAGTCGATTCTACTTCCTGCTCATTGGTGACATTAGCAATATAGTACTTTGCCATAGCCCCGGCGTCTTGCACTAGTTGGACTGTTTCTTCCAATAGCTGCTCATTTAAATCGACCAAGGCTAACTTTGCGCCTGAATTTGCCAAACTAACTGCCATTGCTCGACCTAAGCCTTGACCGCCACCCGTAATAACAATCACTTTGTCTGTTAAGTTCATATTTATTCCTATTCTAAAATTCTAATAATTTATGCATCATAGCTAGTGGTAATTGAATTTAACTCACTAAAAAACCAAGATAATAAATGGGGAGGGACATCAACAACTGATCTATAAGCCCATTTTGGGTGCTTATCCTTGTCTACTAATAATGCCCTTACCCCTTCAGTAAACTCGGTAAATTGACAACAACGCAGTGATAAATGAAGCTCTTTAGTCAATGATGTTGCCAACGCGGCATTTTTGCAATTTTTCAGCTGCTGAAAAATTATCGCTGCACTTAACGCGCTACCTTGTTGGTATTTTTTTTGTGCCGTGGTTAAAAATTTACTGGTAAATACCGCGCTCTCGAATACTAAGTCTATTTCATTAATATTTTTTCCTGACATCAGCTGATTAATCGCGCTTTGATGCTCTTTTATGTCACTTATTGGCAAAGCAGTGATAGAGCTGCCACTAAACTGGCTCACTATTTCTGTTAAACGAACATAGTCATGTTGATTATTTTGCCACGGCTGCAAACACAACTGTTCGATAAAAGCGTGTTTTTCATTTTGACAAATAAACCCATTTGAAAGTTCTAGGTAAAGTGCATCAGCAGAATTAATCATCGTACCGGTTAAACCGATAAATAAACCAAAAGGCTCAGGAATATTATTTAAAAAATAACTGGCGCCAACATCGGGATATAGACCTATGGTGATTTCTGGCATCGCAATTAATGTACGTTCAGTGACTATGCGGTGACTTGCTCCCGCAAACAATCCCATACCGCCACCAATAACATAACCATTCCCCCACACTAAAAGCGGTTTGGTAAATTGATGAATGAGTAAGTTAAGCTGATATTCCTGAGTAAAAAATTCAGCAGCCAGACTTTTAGCGATATTTTTATCGCTTATTGCAATATTTTCATCAACTTCAGATACACCACTTTCTTGTTTAGCGACTAAATCATGGTACAAACTGACCACGTCACCACCCGCGCAAAACGACTTATCTCCTGCCCCGTCGATTATCACTACGGCAATATTGTCATCCTGTTGCCAATTCGACAATTTTTCGAACAAACACTTAACCATCGACAGGTTAAGTGCATTTAGCGAAGTAGGATCATTTAACGTGGCGATGGCAATTTCGCTCCCGTTTTGACAGGAGACGGTTTTAAAAAGCACTTGCTGATTATCAGTTTTATTGTCAGTCACTAAATTTTATTCCGTAATGATGTGAATCGTTATCAAACCTTCATTTCAAATATCACTACATATTGCGGCGATATTGACCACCAACGTTAAACAATGCATGAACAATTTGACCGAGCGAGCAGACTTTACACGCGTCCATCATCAACTCAAAAATGTTCTCATGATTAATTGCCGCTTGTTGCAGTTGTGCAAGTTGCTGTGCCACTTGTTGCTCATTCGCACCGTGTAAGTTAGCCAACATTTCAATTTGATAATTTTTTTCAGTTTCGGTTGCGCGAATAACTTCTTGCGGCAATACCGTAGGAGATCCTTTTGAACTTAAGAAGGTGTTTACACCGATAATAGGGAATTCACCAGTATGCTTTAAGTTTTCGTAATACAGGCTTTCTTCTTGAATTTTGCTACGCTGATACATGGTTTCCATTGCACCAAGTACACCACCACGTTCACTAATGCGGTCAAACTCGGTTAATACCGCTTCTTCAACCAAATCGGTTAGCTCTTCAATAATGAAAGAGCCTTGAATCGGATTTTCATTTTTTGCCAAACCTAACTCACGGTTAATGATCAATTGAATTGCCATGGCGCGGCGCACGCTTTCCTCTGTAGGCGTGGTGATAGCTTCATCATAAGCATTGGTATGCAACGAATTACAGTTATCATATATCGCGTAAAGTGCCTGTAAGGTTGTGCGAATATCATTAAAGTCGATTTCTTGCGCATGCAGTGAACGACCTGAGGTTTGAATATGGTATTTAAGCATTTGCGCACGTGCATTGGCGTTATATTTATTTTTCATTGCCTTTGCCCAAATACGACGAGCAACACGACCAATAACCGCATATTCAGGATCGATACCATTTGAGAAGAAAAACGATAAATTTGGGCCAAAATCGTTAATGTCCATACCGCGACTTAAATAGTACTCAACAAAAGTGAAACCATTGGCTAGCGTCAATGCTAATTGCGTAATCGGATTCGCACCAGCTTCTGCAATGTGATAGCCCGAAATAGATACGGAGTAAAAGTTTCGCACACCTTTATCAATAAAGTACTCTTGCACGTCGCCCATTAAACGTAAGGCAAACTCGGTTGAGAATATACACGTATTTTGCGCTTGGTCTTCTTTTAAAATATCAGCCTGAACTGTGCCACGCACTGCCATTAACGTACGTGCTTTTAGATCTTGATAAATATCAGCCGGCAATACTTGGTCGCCTGTTACGCCAAGCAGCATTAAACCTAAACCATCATTTCCTTCAGGTAATTCCCCTTGGTAACGTGGACGGGCATTTTCATTACCTTTATATAGTTGAACGATTTTTGCTTCTACCTTTTTCTCCAATTTGTGTTCTTTGATATACAGTTCACATTGTTGATCAATTGCTGCGTTTAAGAAAAAACCTAATAAAATTGGCGCAGGCCCGTTAATGGTCATTGACACTGAGGTCATAGGATCAGCTAAGTTAAAACCAGAATACAATTTTTTAGCGTCGTCTAAACAGCAGATGGATACACCTGCATTACCAATTTTCCCGTAAATATCAGGGCGAATATCGGGGTCATTACCATATAAAGTTACCGAGTCGAATGCTGTCGATAAGCGCTTAGCAGGCATGCCTTTAGAAACGTAATGGAAACGGCGATTTGTTCGCTCTGGGCCGCCCTCACCTGCAAACATACGCGTTGGATCTTCACCTTCACGTTTAAACTGGAAAAGACCTGCCGTATAAGGGAATTCGCCCGGCACATTTTCTTGTAAATTCCACTTAAGTAAGTCGCCCCATGCTTGGTATTTAGGTAAACACACTTTAGGAATATCGGTATGAGATAAAGATTTGCTGTGGGTTTCGATAGCAAGTTCTTTATTTCGCACTTTAAATTTAAAAACAGGATCTTGATAACGTTTAACTTTTTCAGGCCACTTATCTAAAATCACTTTATTTTTCGGATCAAAATCTAGCTCAACTTGCTGATATAAACCTTGAAGTTGTTCGACAAGCGATGCACCGTTGTCATCTTGTGCTGAACCTTCTGTTGAACTGTGTTCTGAATTTTCTTGCGCAACTTCAATCGCCTTATGCAAACCATAAAGTTTCTGCGCGACCTTAGCTTGTTTTTCTACCCAAGCATCATAACTTCTATTATTTTCAGAAATTTCAGATAAATAACGTACACGTGAACTTGGAATAACGCTCGATTTATCGGCTAAAGTATTCGCTAAACTCAGTAACTGGCCAACTTGAGATTGTGTTTTTTCATTCAGCTCGGTAATTACCGCGTTATATAACTCGGTCATACCGCGATCATTAAATTGTGACGCAATTGTGCCAAACACAGGCACTTCATCATCACCTGCTTCAAACAAGCCGCGATTTCGTTTGTATTGTTTTTTCACATCACGCAACGCATCAAGTGCGCCACGTTTGTCAGACTTGTTCACCGCTATAATATCGGCAAAATCAAGCATATCGATTTTTTCTAACTGGGTTGCCGCACCGTATTCTGGTGTCATGACATATAACGATACGTCTGAATGCTCTTCAATTTCAGTATCCGACTGACCTATGCCTGACGTTTCTAAAATAATTAAATCAAAGTCAGACGCCTTTAAAATTTGCAGAGTATCATTTACATAAACCGACAAGGCTAAATTTGACTGGCGCGTGGCAAGTGAACGCATATAAACACGATCATTGTTCACCGCGTTCATGCGTATTCTATCGCCTAATAATGCACCGCCCGTTTTTCGTTTTGAGGGATCAACCGAAACAATCGCAATTTTGCTGGTTTCATCTGCCATCAAAAAACGTCGAATAAGTTCATCAACTAATGATGATTTACCCGCACCACCTGTGCCAGTTATGCCTAATACTGGCGTGGCGCTTGAAGCAGCTAGTGCTTCGATTTCTGAAAATTCTGTTGGATATTTATCTCGGGCATTTTCAGCTGCAGAGATTAAGCGCGCAATAATTTGCTTTTGCTCTGCCTGATTTTCATTATTTCGCAAACTTTGAACATCATCTTTTTCAACATTTAAGCCCGTTTTGAAATCACAGCGTTTAAGCATGTCGTCGATCATGCCTTGCAAACCGAGTGCTCGTCCGTCATCTGGCGAATAAATACGTGTAATGCCGTAGTCTTGTAGCATGGCAATTTCATCGGGTAAAATTACGCCGCCACCGCCGCCAACAATGCGAATATGCTCACAACCACGCTCTTTTAAAAGATCGTACATGTATTTAAAGTATTCGTTATGACCACCTTGATATGAGGTCATCGCAATGGCATTGGCATCTTCTTGAATCGCCGTATTAACCACTTCTTCAACACTACGGTCGTGACCTAAATGGATCACTTCAGCACCACTTGATTGCAAAATTCGACGCATAATATTAATCGCGGCATCATGACCGTCAAAAAGTGACGCGGCCGTTACAATGCGAATTTTATTTTTTAACTGATACTTTGGGCTATTCATTAGTCATACTCATGTTGTTCTTGGTTAATAACAAACGTTAAGCACTGCAGTTGGGGGTTTTGGCAATTTTCAAGACAAAAAAATCCTACATCAACCAATACTAGTGCAACATTGCTATTTACATTAAATTATTAGTCAAATTTAAACACAGCAGGCTGTGGCTTAACATTGATTTTATTGCCATAATGATGGACTAAATTGTTATTTTATAAATCTATTAACATTAACCATTACCGCAGATACGTTATGTCTAAAGATATGTCTGAAAATTTGAACAACATTACCGATATTCGCTTGCTTATTCCGATGTTTTTATTAGACAAGCTAAAGGTTCATCCGTTAACAAATGGCTTATATCCAATATCTCTTGGTAAGCAGCCACATTTTAAAAATGACGCATTTAGTAAAAGTATCAGCAAAGACTACTGGCTTTTTTATTGCCATCACACCAACGGAAAGTTGTTTTATAAAAATAAAACTAGAAAAGTAAAACATGGCGATCTTGTTATTATCGAACCAAATCATCACTTCACCTTTTTTAGTGAAAAATCAAACAAGACGCACAATAATTCAATGCAAAGTAACGCGGCTATTTATTGGCTCAATTTTTCAGGAAATTTGGCTGAAAATTTTGCGCAGCGACTATTGATGAAAATGGATGACGGGCTAGCGCAGGTAGGCACATTGCCCAATGTTGTTACCGACTTTGACAACCTGCTTGAATTGGGTCGACGTGGTTACACCGCAACCAATGTTATTCACGCAGTACATGTACTGCAACAAGCGCTCAGCTATTTGGCATTACAGCTTAGATTGGTTATTTTTAACCGTAGCTCAAAATTCAATCTTGCCGCTATTGAGGAATTGATGCGCAATAATATACATCAAGAGCTGAACCTATCGACCTTAGCGGAACATGCGCAATTATCTAAATTTCATTTTTCAAAAAAATTTAAAGAGCTCACCGACAGTTCGCCAATTCAGCACTTTATTAATATGAAAATTCAATATGCTTGTAATAAATTAGATAACTCGGATCTGGCGGTAAAAGTTATCGCCAGTGAATTAGGCTATAACGATCCGTATTATTTTTCTCGTTTGTTTAAGAAGATGATCGGTTTGTCGCCCAAGCAATACAGAGACTCGCGACATCAGTAAAAAATCACCTTCTATTTATACCTGTTGTACTGGAATGCTTGGTGTGCACAGACCAAAAAGGCTGCTTTAACAGCAGCCTTTTTATTTTGAAAATATGTAAAACTTAAAATGTCGCGTTAAAACATCTCAACCGCAATTGCGGTAGCTTCGCCACCACCAATACAAAGTGACGCAAGACCTTTAGTTAAGCCTTTGTTTTTTAGCGCATGAATTAGAGTTACCATAATGCGGGCACCACTAGCGCCTAAAGGATGACCTAACGCACAAGCACCACCATTTACATTCACTTTTTCTTCATCTAAGTCTAACGATTTCACGGCTAGCATAGTCACCATGGCAAATGCTTCATTAATTTCAAACAAATCAACGTCAGTCGTCGACCATTGCGCTTTGTCTAGCACTTTATTAATAGCGCCAACGGGTGCTACGGTAAATTCTTCAGGTTTTTGCGCATGCGTTGCATGAGCGACAACTTTACATAAAGGTGTTAAACCACGTGCTTGCGCTTCAGATAACTTCATCATCACTAAGGCCGCAGCACCATCTGAAATTGAACTTGAGTTTGCCGCAGTAATAGTACCGTCTTTTTTAAATGCAGGGCGTAATGAAGGAATTTTATCAGGGCGCGCATTAGCAGGTTGTTCATCGGTATCAAAAATAATTTCACCACGGCGACTCTTAACAGCAACCGGGCTTATTTCTTGATGGAAGTCGCCATTGTTAATCGCTTCGTTAGCACGCTTTAACGAACGAAGGGCAAAATTATCCATTTCTTCACGACTAAAATCATTTTCATCGGCAGTTTGTTGCGCAAAACATCCCATCGAAATACCGTCGTAAGCATTTTCTAATCCGTCAAGCATCATGTGATCGAGCACCTCACCGTGTCCCATACGCATACCCATGCGAGATTTTGGTAACATATATGGCGCATTACTCATACTTTCCATACCGCCTGCAACCGCAACTTCAATAGAACCCGCAATAATTGCATCGTGCGCTTGCATCGCAGCTTTCATGCCTGAACCACACACTTTATTAATCGTGGTACAAACCGTTGACAAGCCTAAGCCAGCACTTAATGCCGCTTGCCTTGCTGGCGCTTGCTTTAAGCCAGCCGGCAATACACAACCCATGATCACTTCGTCTATATCTTCACCCACTATGCTTGCTTGCTCAACGGCAGCTTTTATTGCCGTTGCGCCAAGTTCAGGTGCCGTTACTGATGACAATCCGCCCATAAAGCCCCCCATTGGGGTGCGAACTGCTGAAACAATAACAATAGGATCGTTGCTAGACATGTGATTCTCCTTGAAGATACTTTTAATAGTCACTGATAATTATTCTAGTCCAGCTCGGTTAATAGCTAAACATTTGTCCTTATCTTACCGCAAATATTTTAGAACACCACAAAAACTTTACGTTTACGTAAACTTACGGTAAAGTGATTTTATTCAAAATTATAATTGATAAAACTATGGCAAAGACTAACCCACTAACATTCTCTATTGGTCAACTCGCAAAAGAGTTCGACATTACCACGCGTAGCATTCGCTTTTATGAAGACCAAGGTTTGATTAATCCTACGCGCAAAGGCCAAACGCGAATTTACAACCAAAGAGATAGAGTTCGTCTAAAGTTAATTTTACGTGGTAAGCGTTTAGGTTTTTCTTTAGCAGAAACTGGAAAAATCTTTGAACTGTACGACGCGGATAAAAGTAGCGTTAGTCAGCTTGAATTAATGATGAATATTATCGAGCAGAAAAAAGCAGATTTAAATCAGCAACTTGATGATATAGAAGTGGTTTTAATGGAGCTAACCAATTTAGAAGATAATTGTAAAAGCACACTTAAAGCTATTAAAGAAAACGAACAGCAATAATTAAATAGATTAGGAACCACCATGATTTCACGTTATTCAACATTAAATTTTAACTTAGGCGAAACGGTCGATATGATCCGCGACCAAGTCAATGCTTTCGCTCGCGATGAAATAGCACCTCGTGCTGAACAAATCGATATTGATAACGAATTTCCAAACGATTTGTGGCAAAAGTTTGGCGATATGGGGCTATTAGGCTTAACGGTTCCTGAGCAATATGGTGGTAGTGGCTTAGGTTATATCGAACACGTTATTGCCATGGAAGAAATCAGTCGCGCTTCAGCGTCAGTCGGTTTAAGTTACGGTGCTCACTCTAATTTATGCGTTAATCAAATCAACCGTAATGGTAGTCACGAACAAAAACTCAAATACTTACCTAAGCTTTGTTCAGGCGAGCATATTGGCGCGTTGGCCATGAGTGAACCTAATGCGGGTTCAGATGTTGTTAGCATGAAAATTCGCGCCGACAAAAAAGGCGATAAGTACATTTTAAATGGCAACAAAATGTGGATCACCAATGGTCCAGACGCCAATACTTATGTTATCTACGCAAAAACTGATGTTAATGCGGGCTCAAAAGGCATTACTGCATTTATCGTTGAGCGTGATTACCCTGGTTTTTCACGACATCAAAAACTCGACAAGCTTGGTATGCGTGGTTCAAATACTTGTGAATTAGTATTTCAAGACTGTGAAGTGCCTGCTGAAAATATTCTTGGCGAAGAAGGCAAAGGCGTTGCCGTATTAATGAGCGGTTTAGATTACGAACGTGTAGTTTTATCTGGCGGACCTTTGGGCATTATGACCGCTTGTATGGATAACGTAGTACCTTACATTCATGACCGCAAACAATTTGGTCAATCTATCGGCGAATTTCAATTAATTCAAGGCAAAGTAGCCGATATGTATACTCAAATGAATGCTGCCCGTTCATACGTTTATAACGTAGCTCAAGCCTGTGACCGCGGTGAAACAACACGAAAAGACGCTGCTGGCGTTATTTTATACAGTGCAGAACTAGCGACCAAAATGGCACTAGATGCCATCCAAATTTTAGGTGGTAATGGTTACATCAATGAATTTCCGGTTGGGCGATTATTACGTGACGCAAAATTGTATGAAATTGGCGCCGGCACCTCAGAAATTCGTCGCATGTTAATTGGTCGTGAACTCTTTACCGAGTCAGCTTAATTAACCAGGCTTAGCAATTAATTTTAAAAAGGTTTCCTGTGGCTAAAATAATTTCAAAAATTAACCCGCGCGCACAAGATTTTCTTGATAATAGCGCCCATATGCAAGCACAAGTTGACGATCTAAAAAGTAAACTAGATGCGATCAAACAAGGCGGCGGAGAAAAATCAAGAGAGCGCCATTTATCTCGCGGCAAGCTGTTACCACGAGATCGTATTAACGCCCTACTCGACCCCGGCTCGCCGTTTTTAGAATTGTCACAGTTTGCCGCATTCGACGTTTATCCAGACAATGTGCCAGCCGCAGGCATTATCACCGGCATCGGCCGAGTATCAGGGCAAGAATGTATTATTGTTGCTAACGATGCCACCGTAAAAGGTGGTACCTATTATCCGCTTACGGTTAAAAAACACTTACGCGCACAAGCTATTGCCCAAGAAAATAATTTGCCGTGTATTTACTTGGTTGACTCAGGCGGTGCAAACCTGCCCAACCAAGATGATGTTTTTCCGGACAAAGAACACTTTGGCCGCATATTTTTCAACCAAGCCAATATGTCAGCACAAGCGATCCCACAAATTGCGATTGTCATGGGCTCTTGTACCGCAGGCGGTGCTTATGTACCAGCCATGGCAGACGAGTCAATTATTGTTAAAGAACAAGGCACCATCTTTTTAGCCGGACCGCCGCTAGTAAAAGCTGCTACAGGTGAAGTGGTAAGTGCTGAAGATTTAGGCGGCGCTGACGTGCACTGTCGCACCTCTGGCGTTGCCGACCATTATGCTCAAAACGATCATCACGCATTGCAAATCGCGCGCAGTGCCATTGATAACCTAAATCGCGTTAAACCGATGCAACTTAACATAAAAAGTGTGGTTGAACCGGCATACGATTGTGATGAAATTTACGGCATTGTGCCAAAGGATTCACGTCAACCTTTTGATGTACGTGAAATTATTGCTCGCATCGTTGACGCAAGTCACTTTGATGAATTTAAAGCACTTTATGGTACCACCTTAGTCTGTGGTTTTGCCCATATTTACGGTTACCCGGTGGGCATTGTTGCCAACAACGGCATTTTATTTGGTGAATCTGCACAAAAAGGCGCGCACTTTATTGAGCTTTGTGCGCAACGAAAAATTCCGTTGGTGTTTTTACAAAACATCACAGGTTTTATGGTTGGTCAACAATATGAAGCCGGTGGAATTGCCAAACATGGCGCTAAAATGGTGACTGCCGTTGCTACCGCGCAAGTGCCAAAGTTTACCGTTTTAATTGGTGGCAGTTTCGGCGCTGGTAACTACGGTATGTGTGGCCGCGCTTACGACCCAAGGTTCCTATTTATGTGGCCAAATGCCCGTATCTCGGTAATGGGTGGCGAGCAAGCAGCTGGTGTTTTAGCGCAAGTAAAACGCGACCAAAAAGAAAAGTTGGGCCAACAATGGTCTGAGCAAGAAGAAGCCGCATTTAAACAACCTATTATTGAGGATTATGAACATCAAGGTCACCCCTATTATGCCTCAGCCAGACTTTGGGATGATGGCATCATCGATCCTGCCGATACACGCCAAGTACTTGGCTTAGCTATTTCAGCTTCATTAAACAAAACCATAGATGACACCAAGTTCGGTGTCTTTAGAATGTAGGAGTTATCTATGAGTACTGATAAAGTTCTATTTAATTTAGATAGCCGCGGTGTTGCTACCGTCACATTAAATTGCCCAGAAAAACATAACGCTTTTGACGACGATATTATTGCGCAGTTGACCGCGTTATTTGACCAAATAGCGCAAGACAACACCATACGCGTTATGGTGTTAGCCTCAAACGGCAAAAGTTTTTCAGCCGGTGCTGATTTAGCGTGGATGAAGCGCATGGCCACTTACTCTTATCAAGAAAATTTAAGTGACGCGAACGCCTTAGCGCAAATGCTAAAAGCGCTTAATTATTTACCACAAACAACTATCGCAAAAATCCAAGGCGCAGCTTTTGGTGGCGCGGTTGGTTTAACGAGCTGCTGTGATATTGCCCTTGCCAGCCACAAAGCAAGCTTTTGCTTAAGCGAAGTAAAGCTAGGGCTAATTCCTGCCACCATCAGCCCTTATGTTGTTGCTGCCATTGGCTTAAAAGCAGCGAGACGCTATTTTCAAACTGCCGAACGATTTGATGTTCAAAAAGCTCAGCAAATAGGTCTAGTGGATGAAGTCGTTGAATTAACTGAATTAGACGCGAGTGTTGAGCAGATGATTTCAACCCTACTTGCCAACGGACCACACGCAGTTAAAGCAGCGAAGCAATTAGCATTTGATGTCGCAGACAAAGAAATAGATAACGAATTAGTTAACGATACCTGTGAACGTATCGCCGCCATTCGAGTTGGTGAAGAAGGCCAAGAAGGCTTAACGAGCTTTTTTGAAAAAAGACAAGCGGCTTGGCTTGATAATACAAATGCTTCAATACCTGCAAACAACACTAAAGGATAAACACCATGTTTACTAAAATTCTCATTGCTAATCGTGGTGAAATAGCCTGCCGTATCATAAAAACCGCCCGCAAAATGGGTATTTTAACGGTTGCAGTATATTCAGATGCAGACGCCAATGCCTTGCATGTGAACATGGCAGACGAAGCCATTTATTTAGGGCCGTCGCCGTCAAGAGAAAGTTATTTACTGGCAGAAAAAGTCGTTGATGCGGCGCTAAGAACCGGCGCTCAAGCGATCCACCCTGGGTATGGTTTTTTATCAGAAAACGCTGAATTTTGTCGACTATGCCAAAAACACAGCCTTGTCTTTATTGGCCCGCCAGTGGGCGCTATTGAAGCGATGGGTTCAAAATCAGCAGCTAAAAACATCATGGAAAAAGCACAGGTTCCTCTGGTGCCTGGCTACCATGGCGACGACCAATCGCCTGCGATCATTAAAAAAGCAGCCGACGATATGGGCTACCCCGTACTGCTTAAAGCAACGGCAGGTGGTGGTGGTAAAGGCATGCGCCAAGTGTGGTCGGCAGATGAATTTGATCAAGGGCTTGCCGCCGCTAAACGAGAAGCTAAATCTTCATTTGGCGACGACACCATGTTGGTTGAAAAATACCTGATCAAGCCACGCCATGTTGAGATCCAAGTATTTTGCGATAACCACGGCAATGCAGTGTACCTATTTGAACGCGATTGCTCGGTTCAACGTCGCCATCAAAAAGTGATTGAAGAAGCCCCCGCATTTTCCATGAGCGAATCGTTACGTCAAAAAATGGGTGAGTCTGCCATAAAGTCTGCGCAAGCTATCGGTTATCAAGGCGCCGGTACCGTTGAGTTTTTACTGGACGCTGACGGATCATTTTACTTTATGGAAATGAATACCCGCTTGCAGGTAGAGCATCCGGTTACTGAAATGATCACCAGAGAAGATTTGGTCGAATGGCAATTCCGTGTAGCCGCTGGCGAAACCTTACCGAAAAAACAACACCAATTAAAGTTGATTGGCCATGCTTTTGAAGCACGAATTTATGCCGAAGATCCTAATAATGACTTTTTACCGGCAACCGGTAAATTAAGCTTTTTACAGCCGCCTATTGAAAGTAAGTTTGTACGTGTCGATACCGGAGTGCGCCAAGGCGACGAGGTCAGTGTTTTTTATGATCCGATGATCGCTAAGCTTATCGTCTGGGATGAAAATCGCGAAAAAGCATTGCAGCGTTTAGCAAAAGCGTTATCGGAATACCGCATTAACGGTGTTACCACTAACATCGATTTTCTTTATAACCTTGCGACTTGTCAGCCTTTTATTAACGAAGAAATTGACACGAGCTTTATTGAAAACAACCAACGTATTATTTTTCACGATAATGAACAAGCACTTGCCGGTGAATTGCCAATGGCAGCTTTGTATTTAGTATTGTCGATGGAACAACAAGCAAAAGCGCAAGCAAAAAATACCAACGACCCGTTCTCCCCTTGGAATACTACTTATGCGTGGCGATTAAACGAAGCGCATATCTACCCAATCACGTTAGCGCACAACGATGTCGAATATCAGGTGCAAGTTGAGCAAAAACGTCAAGGTAGTAGCAGCTATTACTTAATTACCGTCGACGGACAAACGCTGGATTGCCAAGGCAATATTGAAGGCAATGTGCTTTATACCAGTATTGATGGTTACCGAAGTTCAGCGACAATTACCGAGCGAATTGATCAGAAAAATAGTCATATTAGTTTGTTTCATCAAAATGGTGTCTTTAACTTTGTTCATGTGTTGCCTGATTGTGGCGACGCAGAAGATAACCAAGGTAATAATGATTTTGCTGCGCCAATGAACGGCACTATGGTCAGTGTACTGATTAATGTCGGCGATAAAGTCGAAAAAGATCAGCCATTGATGATCATGGAAGCGATGAAAATGGAGCACACTATTCGAGCCACAACAAGCGGCACTGTAGAAGCAATATTTTTTCAAGCCGGTGAAATGGTTGACGGCGGCGCACAGTTACTCACCGTCAGCGTCGATGAATAATCAAAGTAGGCAATAAAGATGCACTTACCTAAATTTGTAAAAATTGTTGAAGTTGGCCCACGAGATGGCCTGCAAAATGAAGCACAGTTGATCAGCGTTGCCGACAAAGTCGCTTTAATTGAACAGCTTGCTGATGCAGGGTTTGCTGAAATTGAAAGCGGCAGTTTTGTCTCGCCCAAATGGGTGCCACAAATGGCCAATTCTGGCGAAGTGTTTGAACAAATTAATCGCCAAGCAAAGGTATGTTATTCAGCACTTACGCCAAACATGCAGGGATTTGAAGCAGCCGTTAGTGTAAATGCAAAGCAAGTCGCCATTTTTGGCGCCGCCTCTGAAAGTTTTAGCCAAAAAAATATTAACTGCTCTATTGAAGAAAGCCTTGCGCGTTTTAAACCGATTATGGCTGCAGCCAAAAAACACAATCTCCCCGTACGCGGCTATGTGTCGTGTGTACTCGGCTGTCCATATGAAGGCGATATTTCTGCAGAAAAAGTTGCCGAGGTCGCTGAGCAATTATTATTAATGGGCTGCGCGGAAATATCGCTTGGCGATACCGTGGGAGTCGGAACCCCAGAAAAAGTCACAAAAATGCTAACGGCAGTTAGCAAAAAAGTACCACTGAACAAACTTGCTGTGCACTTTCACGACACTTATGGCCAAGCACTAGCCAATATCTACGCGTCATTACAATTTGGTGTTAGCACCATTGATAGCGCAATTGCAGGTTTAGGTGGCTGCCCATACGCCAAAGGGGCTTCGGGGAATGTTGCTACAGAAGATGTTTTATACCTACTTAACGGTTTAAATATTCAAACCAATATAAATTTTAACAAAGCACTTACAGCCGGCTGGTTCATCAGCGATCTACTGGGTAAAAAGCCCGTTTCAAAAGTATCGCAAGCATTTAGAGCACAAGTGCAATAAAACAAGAATGGGAGACAATAATGGCAGGATTTGACAAAGTAGTTACTAGCTATGAAGAAGCCCTCGCTGGCTTAGAAGATAACATGACCGTGCTTGCAGGCGGTTTTGGTTTGTGTGGTATTCCAGAAAATTTGATCGCTGAAATAAAACGCAAAAGCACCCGTGGTTTAACACTCGTTTCAAACAACTGTGGTGTTGATGATTTTGGTTTAGGCGTATTACTACCTGATCGCCAAATCAAAAAAATTATCGCGTCATACGTTGGCGAAAACGCTGAATTTGAACGTCAAATGATGAGCGGCGAATTAGAAGTAGAACTCACCCCTCAAGGCACATTAGCTGAAAAAATGCGTGCTGGCGGTGCTGGCATTCCCGCTTTTTATACTGCCACAGGTTACGGAACGCCGGTTGCTGAAGGTAAAGAAGAGCGCGAATTTAATGGCAGGCAGTATATTTTAGAGCCCGCAATTACTGGTGACTTTGCCATAGTAAAAGCGTGGAAAGCCGATAGATACGGAAACTTAGTTTATCGAAAAACCGCTCGAAATTTTAACCCATTGGCAGCAACCGCGGGAAAAATTACCGTCGTTGAAGTTGAAGAAATTGTTGAAGTGGGTGATTTAGACCCGGACGAGATCCACACACCCGGTATCTATGTTAATCGTCTTATTCAAGGCAGTTTCGAAAAACGCATCGAACAACGCACTACCCAACCATCAGCTGAACAATCTGCATAAGGAGTACCACATGGCTTTATCTCGCGAACAAATTGCAAAACGTGTTGCCCAAGAACTGCAAGACGGCTATTACGTAAACCTTGGCATTGGTATTCCAACGTTAGTCGCTAATTATGTACCTAAAGGCATGGAAGTGATGTTGCAGTCTGAAAATGGTTTACTTGGCATGGGCCAATTTCCAACAGAAGACGAAATCGACGCTGATCTTATCAATGCAGGCAAACAAACTGTCACTATGGCAAAAGGCGCTTCTATTTTTGACTCAGCAGAGTCATTTGCGATGATCCGTGGCGGACATGTCGACTTAACGGTACTAGGCGCATTTGAAGTTGATATTAGCGGTAACATTGCTTCTTACATGATCCCAGGTAAATTAATTAAAGGCATGGGCGGTGCAATGGATTTAGTTGCAGGGGCTGACAATATTATAGTGACCATGACCCATGCTTCAAAACATGGTCAATCTAAATTGCTTAAAACATGTTCCCTACCTTTAACAGGCAAAGGTTGTATAAAACGCGTTTTAACCGATTTAGCCTTTATTGAAATCAAAGACAATAAGTTTCATTTATTGGAACGGGCACCTGGCGTAAGTGTTGAAGAAATACAAAAACTAACCGAAGGTGAATTGGTGATCCCTGAACTTGTTCCAGAGATGAATGTTTGATTTACAAAACATTAACAATTGTTTTTTAATTTAATAAGTTAACACGCCCTGTAGCTAGAATTCCTACAGGATTTGTTAAAAAACAGGCGAGATACTTATACAGCTAACCTTTTGATTTTTATAGCTATAAACACAAAATACCATACGAGACGCATATAATTGTTACAGATTATTGCATTTCAACTACAAATTGGTAATACTAAAGGTGACAAAGAAAAGGCAAGGCACGCGAAAACGTGCTACGCAAAACCACCGGCCTACAGGTTTCTAGGAAACCCATGGCAGCGGAGTTACCGAGTTAATAGGTACATCCAGTGGTTTTTTCTTTTATTAACTAATTTAAAAATATTTAAGGTTATTAAAATGAAAAAATTATTACTAGTTTCAACCATGACTGCTTTAACATTAACGTCTGTTGTATCAGCTCCTCAGGCATCGGCTGCAAACATCGCTCAAAGCGTTTGTGAATACGTAGCTGCTGACGATAAGAAACGCATGCGTTCTTTTTTAAAGACGAACAAATTAAAAATTCGTAGTATCTTCGACGGTATACAGTGTAATGGGAAAAACTTGTTAGAATTCGCTGCTACTAAAGGTTCAGTTAAAACGGGTTCTTTGATGATTAGTAAATTACCAAAGAAAGTTGTTTCAGAGAACTTGGCACTTATTCAGAACGGATCGCAACCATTGATAGACGCCGCTAACAAACGCGTTAGCAGCTAAACATTATTAAAAGGTAGACGTTACAAGTAATGTTTTCATTTTAATAATTCTCTGTCATTTAAAAAAGCCAACTTATGTTGGCTTTTTTTTTATGCTAAATTTTTGCAGGTATAGTCATTCCAAATTGGTATTAGTAATTAAACTCTTCTTTTTAATTACCTATTGATTAGTAAAATAAAAAATATCGAAAATTCTCATTTTAAACTTCAACTCTACCTAGCAAGCTAGCCAAAAACTGATTAAACTCAAAGAAGAACATTAGGTTTTTTAATAAACTCAATTTTAAAAATAAATTCACGGACATTTATCTGTTTCAATAATACCGCCATTTGGTTTCACTATATTAAATCAGCATCTTAGGTAATAAACTATCGCTTATGTCGACTAAAAGAAACTACAAAGACAGTCAAAATGCCCTAGTACTTACTGGCGGCGGCGCTCGAGCTTCTTACCAAGTTGGTGTGCTTTCAGCCATCGCCAAGTTTGTACCAAGGAACCACGGTATTCCATTCCCTATTATTTGTGGCACGTCTGCTGGCGCTATTAATACCACGGCATTAGCCTGTTATGCATCGTGCTTTCATTTAGGCGTGAAAAAGCTAGAGTGGGTTTGGAAAAACCTCGATACCAATAAAATTTATCATAGTAATGCTAACAATGTTTTTGGTCATATTTTTAGCGGTATGTTGGCAAGTTTCCAAGCAGACTACGCCAATAAAAAATCACGCAGTTTATTAAACAATGCGCCACTTCGAGACCTACTCAATAAGGTTATCGATTTTAATCGTATTGACAATAATATATTACGCGGTTACTTATCAGCGGTATCTGTTACAGCATCAAGCTATAGCAGCGGTGACTCAATTAGTTTCTATCAGTCAGAAGCCAACATTGCCCCTTGGTTTAGAGCAAAACGTCGAGGACAGCCTAGTCAAATAAATAGCGAGCACTTAATGGCGTCTTCTGCCATTCCACTGGTTTTTCCTTCAGTTAAAATTGGGCAAGAACACTTTGGTGATGGTTCAATACATCAGCTTTCGCCGCTAAGCCCAGCAATTCATTTAGGCGCAAAGAATTTATTAGTGGTCGGTGTAGAGCAGCCGAAAGAGCCGATTCATGCTAAAGAGAATAATCCGCATCCGCCAACGACATCAACAATAGCGGGTCATTTATTAGATACGATTTTTTCTGATACCTTGCAAAGTGATTTAGAACGCATGGAACGTATTAACCAAACCGTGGCGTTAATCCCGCCTGAAAAAAGGCAATCGGGGCTTACTCATATCAATAGTTTAATGATCAACCCCAGCCATGACTTTAATGCGATGGCAGTTGATTATTTTCAAGAACTGCCTTTATCGATAAAACTGTTACTTCGCTCAGCGGGTATTACTAACGATGCTGAATCAAGTATTGTCAGTTATCTATTATTTGAGAAAAACTACTGTCGACAACTCATTAAACTCGGCTTCGAAGATGCAATGGAGCAAGAAGTGCAAATTCGCGATTTTCTTCGCATTTAACTTGTACTTAAAAACGTTTTAATGCCCTTCATGAACAAGACGTTCAAAACACTCAACACGATACGGCTTGCCTCTTACAACAATGGTATCTTGCGATTGCAATACGGTATCTAATTCAGGCTCTTCACATTCAATTCCATCTCGGCGCATTGCAATAAGTGCGACTTTTGAGTTTGCCATATTCAGTGAACGAATTGAGTAACCACATGCATACGAATCTTCGGTGAGCAAAATAGCGTGAGCAAATTCAATGCGATCTATAGCCTCTGGGCTCATATCGGTATGCTCACCTTGGAAAAATCCATGTAGGTGGTTGTAGTGATTCTTACGCTCTTTTTGCACGCGTCTTAGAATTCGGGAAAATGGCACACCGGTCAATGATAACACTTGCGACACTAACATTAAGCTGCCTTCTAAACTCTCTGGTACCACTTCATTCGCGCCAGCAGCCTGCAAGTTATCAAGCTGATCATCATTTCGTGTTCTAACCAAAATTGGAACATCTGGCGACAAACTTCTAATTTTTTTTATGATCTCTATCGATTGCTGATCTTCACCAAACGCAATAACAACCAGTTTCGCCTCAGACAAATGCGCAGCATGTAATAGCTCAGCTTGCCTTGATGAGCCAAACAATACATTTTCACCCGCTTCACGTGCTTTAGTTGTTCTTAGTGGGTCAATATCAATCGCGACAAAAGGTATTTTTTCTTGTTTTAGAAATCGACTTACTGTTTGCCCTATCCGGCCAAAACCACAAATAATTACATGGTCTTTTAAATCTTTATTATCAGGAAGCTGCTCTAACGACTCTGTATCTTCAGGTTTTTCTTGATTAAGCCAAAGTGCCCACTTTCTCGCGTTATCAATCATATAAGGTGTTATTGCCATGCTAATTACACCAGATACCAGCAATATTGAGGCAACATCAACCGGTATGATCTTAAATTGATTAGCTAACGCAATAAGTACAAAACCAAATTCGCCCATTTGTGCCAACATAAAACCAGAGGCCCAGCCATCCTTTGCAGACTCTCCGGCTTTTACTGCCAGGCTTTTAATTACCAGCACTTTTATTGCCATAAAGGCAACCATGACAAATAACACCATTAAAGGTGAAGATAACAAAATACTAATATCGAGTTTCATGCCAACGGTAACAAAAAACAGACCAAGCAAGATGTCTCTATATGGCCTGATATCAGCTTCTAATTGATGTTTGTATTGGCTCTCTCCTAACATCATACCAGCCAGAAATGCCCCTAATGCCATAGATAAACCAAACCACTGGGTAAGCGCTGCAGCGACTAAAGTTACCAACAAGGTTGTAAGCACAAAAAGTTCGTCTGTGCGCACCTGTGCGACCAAATTAAATAACCGTGGCAGTAACCATTTGCCGGTAAATAAAAGAAGGCCAACAACAAAGACCCCTTTGACTAAAGCAAAAAGTAACTCCAAAAACATTGAAGATTGCCCGTCAAGCGCAAGCATAGGAATGATAATAAGAAAGGGAACAACAGCGACATCTTGAAACAGTAAAATCGCCACAGAAATCTGCCCGGCTTTTCGTTTCATTGCGCCAGTTTCACTAAGTTGCCTGATAACAATGGCGGTAGAAGAAAGCGCTAGAATACTACCTATGGTTAAAGAGCTTGCGAAACTTTGCCCCAAAAACCAAGCAAACAGTGTAAAAATAGCTAATGAAATGCCGACCTGCAAACTTCCGACCGACACCACTAAATGCCGCATAGCCATTAATTTAGGAACAGAAAACTCTAACCCTAAGGTAAACAGTAAAAATACAATGCCGAGTTCGGCAAAGTGCTCATAGTTATCTTGATCAACAACAAACGAAAAACCATGCTCTCCCACCAACATTCCGGCAACTAAATAGGCAAGAATGGCAGGCAAGTGCAAGCGGCGAAATAGCCAAACAATGACTACCGCACTGGTTAAAATTGCAAGAATTTCTACAAAATGAGACACATAAATTCCTTTTGCTACTGCTGAATAAGTATAGCTGAGTCACTATAGGTTTAACATTATGATATATAAACCAAAGTGAATATGCATTAGATAGTTACGTTAATCGGCAATCCTCTGCCGCCAAAAACTTGTCATCGTATTTAGTTTTAATTTTAGACGATTTTTTAGCGATATAATTTTTGCCAATTTTCAAAAGGTTAAAAATGTAACAGACAAAATTACAAAATAGGAATAGTTCTTGCTTTCGACAGTGTGACAACAAAAGTTAAGGTGACTGTATGCAAACACTAGATATAGACAATGCACAATATGCTGATTTCAATGCTTTTAGGCTTTTTGCTAATAGTTCTGATCACGAGTCTAAGCGTCGTAGTGAACTTATTGAACAATTACAAATTACTCTTGAGATTGACAAGTTGCTCAATATTTTTGCGATGGAAGCAACAAAAACGGTAGATTTTTCAAGCCTTTGCTTTAAAAATGAAATTGCCTTCGCCTCTATTCGTGGTGGAAAAAAAGCTAAGCATCAGCACGACTTTGATTTAAAAGTAAATAATGAATTCTTAGGTGTGTTGTCATATAGCGCTAAAAAGCCGATTAATATTAGTGATATTAGTCGCTTAAATGCATTGCATAAATGTTTACTTTATCCATTACGTAACGCCTTACAATATCAACGCGCTTTATCATTAGCGATGCAAGACGGTTTAACCGCGTTAGGTAACCGTCGCTATTTTGACGAACAACTAAAACGCGCGATGCATCATGCAAAGCGTCAGCATCAACAATTGGGGCTAATTGTCTGCGATTTGAACAAATTTAAAGCCATTAACGATAACTTTGGTCATAAAGTTGGTGATGACGTGCTAATACAGTTTTCATCGGCTTTAAAAGCGTCTGTGCGAGACTCAGACAGTATATTTAGGTTTGGCGGAGACGAGTTTTCAATCATTGTTGAAGATGCCTGTGAAAAGTCGCTTTCAGCGATTGAACAACGTATAAATATCGCGTTAAAAAACAACCTAACGTTAAGAAAATACAAGGTCACTTGCAGTTTAGGCCATACATTTATGAACCGTTCAGACTCAGAAAAAAGTTTATTCGAGCGCGCAGACAAAGCGTTATATCGTGCAAAAATGAGCATGGCATAAATTTACTTTCATCAAAAAGCTAGTCGAACTTTTTATGCTTGTTCATTCAGTAGTTCGACAAAAGCTTGTTGCTTTTCATTTGCAGATGCGTCAATAAGCAAGCGGCAAAATCTTACCGCCTTGGCAAATTGCCCTTGCCCCAATAAATATAAAACTTTAATAAAATATTTTTTATCTAAATAAAATACGTGGCAATAGTGCGCTATGGCATCGTCAATTGACGGGTAAGTCACGCCATCAAAAATAAACTGTGTGGCATCTTCATCGAGTTCCAATGCAACGCCGTTAACCACAATAGGCCAACCTAAGTAGTTAACACGTCCTTGAGCCACCTCGAACATAAACCAAGCACTTTTTTGAAAACTGGCAAAATTGCCCCCTTCAAAACCACTGTTAGCAAGTTCTTGTTTAGTCCAATTTAACCCGATGGCGAGATCTTTTCGATATTTGTACATCAATTTTTGTTTGACGAGATGTTTAACGGCAAAAATCGATTTCGCCTCCGCCTGTACTGCCCAACGATGACATTCCACACAGCTTGGTACATTTATCTGTTGATGCAATGCCCCCAATGCATTACTGACTTGATTGGGAAAAACAAAGCAAGTTGACGAAGGCTCACCACAAAACCAACAGTGATGGCGCTTATCAAATGGGATCTCAATATCAACTAGCTCGTTCATGTGTACACAACGTAAAACTAACGTTTATTCTTCTTGGCGAGCTTTTTCTTCTTGCTTAATTTTTTAGTCTTTTTGTTAACAGTCGTTGCCGTTTTAGTTTGACTATTTTTCTTAGCAATTCGTTGATTTTTTTCTTTCGTCGCTTGATAACGGTTTTTCTTTTCAGCCTTTGGCGCTTCGTCTTGGTATTGCGCTGGTAATGGACGGTCTAACTCGTAACCTGGCACAATAATGCGCTCAAACGTTCTGCCAATTAATGCTTCAATATTACCTAAAAACTTTTCATCTTTTGGACTCACTAAAGAAATTGCGGTGCCATTTTTTCCGGCGCGGCCTGTTCGACCAATGCGGTGGACATAATCTTCAGCAAGAAACGGTAAATGAAAGTTTACCACATAAGGTAAGTTGTCAATATCAATACCACGCGCAGCAACATCGGTTGCCACAAGCACTCTAACACTGCCATTAACAAACTTTTCAAGGGCTTTGTTGCGCGCCCCTTGGCTTTTATCACCGTGGCACAAAGCGGTTTTTATGCCGTCAAGCTCTAGACCTTTTGCCAGCTCGTTTGCACTTTCTTTAGTGCCTGCAAAAACCATAACTTGTTGCCAGTTATTAACACCAATGATCTCAGACAATAGCTCACGTTTGCGTTGCTCTGATACCCAATAAACCGATTGTTTTACTTTACCTGAAGTCGCATTTTGCTTAGCCACTTCTAGGGTTTTAGGGGTCACTAATATTTGTTTGGCAAGCGTTTTGACTTTATTTGAAAAAGTCGCTGAAAACATTAAAGTTTGATGTTTTTGTTTCATCAGCAACATCAGTTTTTCAATGTCTTTTAAAAAGCCCATATCTAACATGCGATCGGCTTCATCTAACACAAGGTATTTAATATGAGATAAATCGAGATTTCTTAATTCGACATGCTCTAACAAGCGACCCGGCGTCGCCACTAATACGTCAAGCCCAGCTTTAAGCATATTAGTTTGTCCTGGCATATTAACACCACCATAAATTACGCCAGACTTTAACGGTAAAAACTCACTGTAAGTACTTACGTTTTCAGCCACTTGTGCTGCTAATTCTCGTGTTGGCGTTAAAATTAAGGCACGTAATGAAGAGCCCGGCACGCTGGTAGTGTTTTTAGCAAGTGCATCTAGAATGGGTAAAGTAAAGGCTGCTGTTTTTCCTGTTCCCGTTTGCGCACTCGCTAACAAGTCGTGACCCGAGCGGATCAAAGGGATCGCTTGCTGCTGTATTGGTGTTAAATTCTTATAACCACAACCTTTTACTGCCTTTAATAATTCAGCCGATAATCCAATTGCATCAACACTCATTTACACACCCAACAATAACCAAAATAAAATTGCGCGGATTATAACAGTTTTAACCGCGCATACTATGATTGCTTCGTTATAAATTATTAACCAGACTCAGTGACGACTTTAAGTATAATTTAGCGATTATGCTTTAACTTATTATTTACAATTTTTTTTGCCAAAATACCGCTTGGCCCATGGTCGGATCAAGTTCATAACCACTAAAACCGACTTTTTGATAGGCTTTTTGTGCGACCTCATTTCCCTGTAAAACTTCCAAAGTTAACTTGCAGCAGCCTTTGTTTTTGGCAATTTTTTCAACTTCCGCCAGCATTATGGTTGAAATACTCTGCCCTCGAAACTTAGGCGCAACAACAACGTCATGAATATTAACTAAAGGTTTGGCGGCAAATGTTGAAAAACCTTCCATACAGTTAATTAACCCCGCTGGTTGATCACCCACATAGCAAATTACGCTAAACGCCATGTTTGCTTTTTGTAGTGCGCTGATTAAATGCTCTTGGGTATATTGAGCTAATGGCTCGCCACCGCCCATTGGATCTTGCGCGTAAGCATTGAGGAGAAAAAGTAAATCTTCACCATGCTTATCGTTGTGGTAGTCGGCTTGGATACAAGTAATCTTCATTGGAGTCCCTTTAGGTTTGAATGCTTAGATTTACACAGCTTTAATATTTCACTTACTAAATATTAAAGCTTATGTTTTTCAACATGACTGGGTGATATTTATCACTTTATTCTATACTGATACAAATGAGCGAACAAACTAAAAACTGCAAATACCAAGACCCTGATGGCGCGACCTGCTTAGAGCAAAGTAACGCGTCAGGATTTTGCTATTGGCACGATAAAACCGTCGATAAATCAAGTTCATCAGTTAAAGTGGCGCTTGAAACCTATGCTAAAAAAGGCGGTTTACTGCGCGGCATTATTTTACAGCGCGCTAACTTAAGTGGTATTGATTTAGTTAATCACGGCAGTAAAACCGGCTACGATTTTAGCTATGCCGACTTTTATCGTGCTGATTTATCTAATGGTCATCTATTTAATATTAACCTCTCTGGTGCCAGCTTAATGAAAGCCAATTTAGCCAATGCTAATTTAAATTGCGCAACGTTAGAAAAAACCAATTTATTAGGCGCTAAATGGACACAAACCAAGATTGAAAACATCCAGTTTGGCAAAAAGCTAAAACAAGAAGACCAAGCCAAACAAGCCTTGCGCGATCACGATCATGCCAGCGCTATCGACTATTTCGAGCAAGCAGAAGAAATATATCGCGATCTGCGCAAACATGCGGAACGCGAAGGTATATTTAGTTTAGCGGGGCAATTCATTCATCGCGAACTCACCATGCGGCGCATGCAATTGCCGCCACTTAGCCTAAAACGATTAACGTCAAAAATTATTGATTTATTTTGTGGTTATGGTGAAAACCCTGTACGCATTATTTTATTATCGATTATCTTGATCATTATTTGTGCGGTGTTGTATGCGTTGTCAGGCCTCAATTATCAAGATCAACTATACGTCATGTCTTTTGAAAAAAGCGTTGCTGAAAACTGCCATATTTTCTTATCATGCCTTTATTATTCAGTAGTGACTTTTACTACCTTAGGTTATGGCGATTTTACGCCAATTGGCTTTTCAAGGGCTATTGCCGCCATGGAAGCGTTTACTGGCAGCTTTACCATTGCCCTCTTTGTGGTGGTATTTGTAAAAAAAATGACAAGATAACACCTATCTTAGCTATTTAGTGCTTTTTCCTTCTCTAGCGCCCTGCTAGAATAGCGGCAATTTTATTTTCATGCTTTTGACGGAACCATTTCCTAATGCGTACTAGCCAATATTTACTTTCTACTTTAAAAGAAACTCCAGCAAGTGCTGAAGTTATCAGTCATCAATTAATGTTACGAGCAGGTCTTGTGCGTAACGTCGCTTCAGGTTTATATACTTGGCTACCCACTGGCTTAAAAGTATTAAGAAAAGTAGAAAACATTGTTCGTGAAGAAATGGAAAAAGCTCACTCTATTGAAGTGTTAATGCCGATGGTTCAACCGGCTGATTTGTGGGAAGAGTCTGGTCGTTGGGAAGACTACGGCCCTGAGCTGTTACGATTAAAAGATCGTCACCACAGGCCTTTTGTTTTAGGGCCAACACACGAAGAAGTGATCACCAAATTAGTGGCGAATGAACTTAGCAGCTACAAACAGTTGCCGCTTAACTTATTCCAAATTCAAACTAAATTTAGAGATGAAATTCGTCCTCGTTTTGGTGTAATGCGCGGTCGTGAATTTTTAATGAAAGATGCATACTCATTTCATTTAAGTGATGAGTGTTTAGAAAAAACCTATCAAACCATGTACGACGCTTATTGTCGTATTTTTGAACGTTTAGGTTTAGATTACCGCCCAGTTATTGCTGACACCGGTTCTATTGGTGGTGAAGCATCGCACGAGTTCCATGTACTTGCAGACTCAGGTGAAGATGATATTGCCTTTAGCGACGCTAGCGACTTTGCTGCGAATATTGAAAAAGCCGAAGCCTTAGCGCCAGCAGGCGAACGCCCAGCGCCAAGTAAAGAAAAAGCGCAAGTTGCTACGCCTAATGTGAAAACCATTGCTGAAGTGGCTAAGTTTTTAAGTGCCTCAGAGCAAGAAATTGTTAAAACGCTTATCGTCTTAGGTGAAAGTGCGGAAGGCGAAAAAGCGCCATTAGTGGCATTAGTGTTACGAGGCGATCATCAGTTAAATGAAATAAAAGCTGAAAAAATTGCCGGTGTTGCTAGTCCATTAACATTAGCAAGCGACGAGCAAGTTGAAGAAGTATTAGGGTGTAATATCGGCTCAATTGGTCCGGTAGCACTCACAATTCAAACCATTGTCGACCGCAGCGCCGCACACTTAGCTGATTTTGTTTGTGGCGCCAATGAAAACGACGTTCACTTTACTGGTGTAAACTGGGATCGTGATTGTCAAAATTATCAAGTTGAAGATATCCGCAATGTGGTTGAAGGCGACCCAAGCCCATGTGGCCAAGGTAACATTGTTATCAAGCGTGGGATTGAAGTTGGTCACATTTTCCAACTAGGTGAAAAATATGCACAAGCGATGAACTGTGGTGTATTGACCGAAGCTGGTAAACATCAAATATTAACCATGGGTTGTTACGGCATTGGTGTGTCGCGTATTGTTGCTGCTGCGATTGAGCAAAACCATGACAAATACGGTATTAAATGGCCAACAGCGATTGCGCCATTTCAAGTAGCGATTGTACCGATGAATATGGCAAAGTCTGCACGAGTAAAAGAAACGGCTGAAAAACTTTATCAAGAGTTATCTGATGCTGGCATCGAAGTCTTATTTGATGATCGTAAAGAGCGCCCGGGCGTTATGTTTGCTGATCATGAATTAATGGGCACGCCGTTATTGTTAATCGTTGGTGAACGCAACCTAGATGCACAACAAGTTGAATTAAAAAATCGTCAAACAGGTGAAAAATCACTGATTGATATTAGCGAAATTGCTAACTTGTTTTAATCGTACCTCGCGTTAACGCGATTTTAGGCGCAGCGGTAGATTTAACACAGAATTAAATTTAGCGCGGTATTAATTTTAACGCGATACGGTAAAAGGATAAAAACCTTAGGTTTTTATCCTTTTTTTACGCTTATTTTTAATAGAAAACCTTATTGATAAAGATTCAAAGCCATCAGACGTTGGTCAATATTTTCAACCATATTGCGATAAGCTGCCGAGCCGGTATTTAAATACAAACGATTAAAGTCTTGTTGACGAATACCTTCCGGTAAGCCTAAATGCACCGGCATAAGGTCTTGTTCAGTAAAAAATAGTGAGAAATGTTGTTGTACCTTTTGGGCATGCTGCTCACTTTTAGTCGCATAAAGCGCAAAACGCGTACCTGCCCTATCAGCAAGTAAATCAGCAAAGCTAAAACCACTGCCGCCAACATTGGCATCGATTAGCTCTTTAAATTCCCCTATCGCATCACTTGCAGCAACATTTGCAAATAACTGCAACGCCATCGAGTAAACAAAATGTTTTTGCAAATCTACACGATCATTTAGCGTCACCTTTGCTCGTAACATTTGCTGGTTTTTGCGCGCTTTACTCGAAAGCTTTGATATGTTGCCAATTAACCATTCAAATTTATCGTCACCAAAATATAAAACTAACGCGGTAAGTGCCGCACTATTTTCTTGTTGAGCAAAAGCTTGCGGACTGTGCTCAGTTTTTACCATGGTCAGATAACGCGCATCGCTTTTAAGCTTGGCTTGCTCAATCACAAACGCGATATAGTCGATGAGTGTCATGCTTTTATTCTGTTCAGCAAACTCTGCGAGCTGTTTAAAATAAAATTGCACCTGATTGGCTTTGCCAAAAATTTGCCACTGATCTCTTAATTTCATTAAACTGAGTAAACCATTACCAGAGCTGGCAAGCGCTGTATCTGGCAATTGATAATGTAAAGTTAACCCTGACGGTGAAATGTTAACACGGCTCACTGTTGAAAATAATTCAGTGCCTAAATTTCCTTCACCATAAAAATTCAGCAAAAACTCGAAAATTTTCAGTAAGTAGTTTCCTGAAAAAGACACCGAGCCAAGCGAAGTATCACCAAGCTCAATGCCATTTTTTGAAGAATACAATAAAGTCGATGCATTAATATAATAACCCGTTATTGGCAATTCTATCGATACTGTCAGCCTTGCAACATCCGTTGACAGGGCGCTATTGGCTTTTATTTGTGGAACCGCGCGATGGCCTAGCGACAATAAACTGTTAATTTCTTGTGTCGTTAATATAATTGGCGCATTATTTGATGACTTTAATGACCGATAAATACGCTTAAGCGACTGCTTGGTATGTTGAGCAGATGCAATATCTAGGCTACTTACTTGCGATACTTGTGGGTGATCATCAATGATCAGGTATAAAAATAAGGTAAAAAGTGAACAAACAATCAAGATCAGCATTGATATCCATTTAACAAATCCTTTCACACAACTCTCAATCACGGCATTAAAGTTAGCTTATTTTGAAAACATTTCCGCAAAAAGTAAATGCAGCAATAAAAAATAGTTAAATCGGTAAAATAATTACAAGTAACTATTTCAATATTTGTTGTTTTTGGCAACAATAGAAGATGTACCAACTTAATTAAACCGTTAGCTATTTCAGTTAACGGGATTTACCAAAAGGCTTAGGTATAAACACACTCACTATGATCACTAAGAAAAGAAATTACTCATGAAAGAGATAAAAAAATCATCAAAGCTTAAAAATGTTTGCTACGAAATTCGTGGACAAATAGCCGCAGAAGCGCGTCGTTTAGAAGACGAAGGCCATAAAATTCTTAAGCTTAATATTGGTAACCCAGCCCCATTTGGTTTTGAGGCACCTGATGATATTTTAAAAGATGTGATCCATAACTTGCCTCGTTCACAAGGCTATAGTGATTCAAAAGGCATTTATTCTGCTCGTGTTGCAGTTATGCAGTATTTTCAACAACAAGACATTAAAAATGTCAGTGTTGACGATATTTATATCGGTAATGGTGTCAGTGAACTCATCGTCATGGCGATGCAAGTATTGCTAGATAATGAAGATGAAGTGTTGATCCCAGCACCTGACTACCCACTTTGGACAGCCGCGGTGGCGCTTTCTGGCGGTAAGCCCGTGCATTATCAGTGTGATGAAAAAAATGCATGGTTTCCAAATTTGGAAGACATGGAGAAAAAAATAAACAGTAAAACCAAAGCGATTGTATTGATTAATCCAAACAATCCAACGGGTGCAGTTTATTCAGAAGAAATTTTACAAGGCATAATTGCTTTGGCTCGCAAACATCAATTGATTATTTTCAGCGACGAAATTTACGACAAAATTTTGTACGATGGCGCGACACACATTCCAACAGCGCGTTTATGCGATGATGTGCTAGTGATCACCATGGGTGGTTTATCAAAAAATTACCGTATAGCTGGCTTTCGTGCGGGATGGATGGTGATAACAGGCCCTAAGTTACATGCTGAAGATTACATTAGTGGTTTAAATACGCTATCGTCGATGCGTTTATGTGCCAATGTGCCCTGCCAACATGCCATTCAAACAGCATTAGGTGGATATCAGAGTATTAACGAATTAATTAGTGGTGATGGTCGTTTAATTAAGCAGCGTAATATTGCCTATGAAATGATCAACGACATTGACGGTTTATCTTGTAATCCTGCGATGGGCGCGTTGTATTTATTTGTGAGAGTTGATCCGAAAAAGTTCAACCTAAAAGATGACGAAAAAATGATCCTTGACTTGCTTAAGCAGGAAAAGATTTTGCTCGTACACGGTAGTGCTTTTAATGTGAAAGAAAAAAATTACTTCCGCTTAGTATTTTTACCGCACAGTGATGAACTAATACCGGCTTTAGAGCGTTTGAAAAACTTTTTTGCCACCTATCGCCAGTAAACTAAGAGTCAGTAAACTAAGAGTCAGTAAGTAACACCATTATTAAAGCTCAACAATTTCAAATTTGTTGGGCTTTTTTATTAACTCAAGAAAAGTTAAAAATGTAATGAGATTAAAGCGCTAAAAAGCAATCTAATTTCATTTAACCCGCTACAATTAAAGTAATAATAAATTGAGTTTGGTACAAGCATCTATTCATTTATGAACAACAATTTCATAGGTTTTTTCATCTTTTTACTGCTTAGCTTTAACGGGCAGGCAAATGAGGTTATTGATATTCCAATAACACAAACCTTACTGTCGGAATATCACGCATATCAACAAGAATTTAAGGTAAAAAAAGAGCAAGCTTTCTTAAAGCGTACTGTGGCCGATTTACTTATTTTTCAGCAAGCGTTGATCGCAGGAGGGATCACCGCAAAACTAAACTACCTTATTGTTCCAAACTTAAAGCGCGAGTTTTTGCTATTAAAACACGGTGAAATTGTTGCGTCGCCGCGCATAATTTCTGAGGGCTCAGTGTCCGATGACGTAAAACTATCTACCGCGATCATTAAAAAAGGGAATTTTAAAAAATTAATGTATGGCTTAAAAAGCAATCAAAAATTAATGTCTGCCAATAATCTCGATGATTTAAAAGAGCTAAGGGCTGTTCTGGCGTCTGGATGGAAGTATGACAAAGAAAAATTAACTCAATTGGGATTCAAACATATTATTACTACCTACAATTACCCAACTATTTTTAAATTAATTAAACACCGCGATATCGACTTTACCCTGTTAGATTTACCAAGTAGGGAAAACATGCTGAAGTATTATCAAGGTATTGAACTGGCTCCTGTTCCCAATATCATTATTACTTTACCAAACAGCCGGCATTTTATGATTTCACGAAACCATGCTGACAGTGAAAAAGTCAGCCAAGCTTTAACAAAGGGTATTCGTATTCTGCATGAAAATGGCACCATCAAAAAATATTATCAACAAGCTAAAATGTATCACCCTCGATTTGAACAATGGCAGGAATTTTAGCTGTTAGCGCCTTTAAGCTTACCTTAGCCTATTAACTTAATCTGGTTTAGATAACTCATCTAAGGTTTGCATACAGGCAGGAAATTGCGATTGATAAAACTCATTAACTTCAGGCCAATTCTGACAATGCTTATTTACTCTGTCTTTTAATACCTTACTGGCAACCGTAAATTCTTTATTACCACCACTTAGCTCAGCCAAACTATAGTGATAGGCGGCTAGATCATCTGCCGCTTTAACGATTGCTTTAACCTCAGTATCGATATTGCTTTGAATAACAAAGTCCGCCATAGCCGTTTGCAAATAATCAGGTAACCCTTCGTAAACCATAGATTGTTCTACTTCACTTTCTATTTTTTTAATTTGGGCTGTAAATTCAGGATTATAGTATTTTAACGGGCTAGGTAAATCGCCAACACCTCCTGACTCTGCCGCTTCATGGTAAAGGGCTGAAATGGCGATTTTTGAAGGGTCGTATTGACGCGCAAATTTGATTTGGCCAATTAAGGCAATTTGATGACTGATCAAGGCAACTTCAAATGAATGCTGTGAACAAGTTTCTGCTTCGCGAAAGGTCATTAATGGCCAACGAATAATTTTTCTTAAACGTAACATCCATGCGGTAAAACTGCCTTTTTTATGATGGAACATCGGCTATCCTATTAAGATGAATTATCGATATGATTATAGTGATAGCAACCACAACGAGTTGCAAGCTTATCTCAACAAGATTGGCCGCTTAATGATGTAAAGCAATATTTAAAATGCACACCATGCTGAGTAGGTATAAATTCAAGGCTGCCTTTTAAATGATGAGAGGCTAGATTATAAGCTACTGATAAACCTAATCCTGTACTGGTTGGATCTGTGGATGCGGTATAGAAAGGTTCAAAAATTCGAGACTGATTTTCACTATTTATGCCCTGCCCGTTATCTTGATAATTTACAACAAAGCTGTCGTTTTCATGGCTAAGAGTTATCGTGATTATATTGTCATTGGCAACATTACTAAATCCATGTTGGATGCTATTGGTCACTAAATTAGTCAGCAGTTGCGCATGGCAGCCAGGAAACGTATTTATCACATCATTGTCACAACCGGTAAAGTTTATCACCGCTTTTTTACGCTTTAATAGCGGCGTTAATGTAGAAATAACTCTTCGGTAATAAGCGGTTATCGCTACTTGTTCAAATTTAATATCAGCTTGTTCAGTTGCTAACGCTTTGAAATTGATGACCAACTCTTTCGCCCGTTCTAAATTACGAGAGATCATAGGTAGAGATTGTTCATTAGTTTCTACAAAGTCTTGCATGTCTTTTATCGACAAATGTTGTTGCTCAAATTTTGCTTTAAACTTTTGAAAATATTCACAAAGATGACTTTCAGCAGTTATCGCAACCCCCAGTGGCGTATTTACTTCATGAGCAACACCCGCGACTAAATCACCCAATGCCGCCATTTTTTCTGCTTCAACGAGTTTATCTTGGGTTTTATGCAGATCAGCTAATGCAGTTTCTAATTCTTGAGTACGCTCCCGTACTTTAATATCTAATGAGTTATTGAGTTGTTGCAGTTCATTTTCTTTGTCAAGTCGTTCAAATTCAACCGCAATTCGACCAGAGAATAACTCAAACAAGGTTTTCGTGAGCTTAGCGTCAGTAATTTCACCTTTATAAAGAGCCACCACTATGCCAATAACTTCTTGTGAAGAATTTATTAACGGTGCACCTAAATAGGCTTCAATTTGCATATCTGCTAATAGATAATCATGAGGAAATAATTTGGCGACTGAACGGGGGTAAATGCAGGTACTATTTTCTGTGACTTTCTGACAAGGTGTTTCAGCTAAATCATAGCTAAAATTGTCAGCTAATTTACCATCGGCAACAAGCACGACGGTATTAGCCACTAATTTTTGCTCATCGATACGAGCAATAAAGGTATAGTCTGAATGAATGACCTTATCTAATTTTTGCGCAATAACTTTAAAAAAAGCTTCACCGTAGCTTCGAGATATGCCCTTAACAATGTCTTTGATTAAAAGTTCCATCGTGATAAAGCTCTTTTAACTTATCGCTTAGTCTTCATCAGGGTAGTTAGCCCTGATCGCGGCAAATTCGTCAAACGATTCTATAAACAGTTCAATCATGGTCGGATCAAACTTTTTACCTTTCTCCTCGATTAAGAATTGTTTAATCGCGTCATTGTCCCATTTACTTTTGTAACAACGATTCGAACCTAGTGCATCAAACACATCTGAAATCGCCATAATTCGAGCTTCTATCGGAATATCGAGACCAGATAAGCCCTCAGGATAACCACTGCCGTCCCAGTTTTCATGGTGATAGCGCGCTAAACGTGAGCCAAGTTTGGAAATACTTGAATTCGATTTTGCAAGCAGTTCTCCACCAATTTCGGCGTGTTTTTTCATCGTTTCCCATTCTTCATCGTTTAACTTGCCGGGTTTGTGAAGAATGCTTTCAGGAATGCCTATTTTACCAAGGTCATGCAAAGGTGCCGCCAATTTAATCGCGTCAATAAATGACGTAGATAAATTCAGTTTCAGCGCTAATAATTCACAAATATCAGCAACTCTACGCACGTGAGCGCCAGTTTCTTTGCTGCGAGCTTCAATCGATTCACTTACGACATACAATAATTCTTTCTGGGTACGTTCAACCTCTTGTTGCTTGGTGATTTTCTCTAAAATTAGTGCAACATTAGAGGCGTAAAGTTCGGCAAGGTTGGCACGAAAGTGTTCTGCGTCGTCTTCAAATTCAATATAAAGTACTGAGGCAACGTTAGCTCCTGTTTCGTAATAGCCAACAAAGCAATCGTCACCTAAAAAGTGGCTTTGCGAATGAAACACTTGGGTAATAATATCTTTTACGCTCTGGCTAATATCTGAGCTTTCTAAACTAGAGGATTCTGAGAAATATTTACCTGTACACGCGATAATCATATCACTGCGTTCAAGTTCGAAGTCTACTTGCGAGCGCGCAATATACAATGCAGAACTTTCTACATCCATTAAGGTCAGTAAGTGATTTAACGCGGCAGAAGCAAAAGGTTTAAATTGCTCTATTTTTAATAAATCGTGGGTTGCTTTGATCAGTTGTTTAAAGGCATCAAGGCTGCGCTGTATCGTCATAATATCGCGATAGGCGCGAATACTTGCGTACACTGTGGTGATCATTTTACCTGAGGTAAAATCCGTTTTTTCTTTGTAGTCATTAATATCAAATTCGCGAATGACCTTAGATTCAGGTGCGGTTCCTGCTTGACCTGTGCGCAATACTAAACGTATCGCCTGATTTTTTAAATCTTTACGGATCCATTCAACTAACTCTAAACCAGCGTGATCGGTTTCCATAACAACATCAACAAACGCCATACAATAGCTGCTGTCATTACTTAACACCTTTTGCGCTTCTTCAGAAGAATACACTGAAGTGATTTCTAGCTGTCTATTTTCAATCTCAGTATTTGATAAAACAAGTTTTGTGACTTGATGAACTGAATCGTCATCATCAACAACTAAAATACGCCATTTTTTCTTACTTGATGCTTTAGGTGGTTGCTCATCTTGCTCGTTTTCATCTTTAAATATAAATTGCGACATGAAGTTATAAACAAAAAAGTTAATGGTTAATATCGAGTGTAACCTAATATTATTTTTTTTGCGTAATTTGTTGAATAAAAACTAATTATGTTTTTAATTCATTGTTCTATACGTGGAAATTAATTTCACTTTTGCCCTTTTAAAATAGCCGCATAGTTAATATCTGCCCATAAAAAAACACGACCTAAGTCGTGTTTTAAACTACTAAAATTATAAAATAATTTCGGCTAATTATTTAATTTGGTCAATTACCTGATTAACGATAGTTGTTATCGTTAATTCATAATTTTCTTTATCACTTGTGGTGATGCGTTTAGTCGCTGAACCATGCCACGCTGGCTGATGAGTTTTGACATCATAAATATCTAAAGCCAACTTACCTTCGGTATAGTTACGTACGCGAGTTTCGGTGCCCATAGACATACCATAATGCATGCCGTGATAGCGACGTCCCCAACCAAAACCACCGTGATAAGATGCTGGGTAAGAGTCAACTTTAATCTTGTCGCGACTGCCAACAGTATATGAAATAACAAAATCTGCGCTTTCAGGGTCTTCGCTTAATTGATAGCCTTTAGCAATGAACGCGTTTTCAATTTCTTTATCGATTCTCACCTTCATCACAGGATTAAGATCTTCTGACATGACCAAGATTTTGCTTTCTTTCATCCAAGCAAATGTTTTGTAAGTACTCATATCCACTTCAGGATTAATATCAAAATCAACTTTCGCCATTGAACTTGATGCACAGCCTGAAACGACTACTACCAACATTGACACTAAAAATAATTTAAATTTATACATGACTGCCTTCCGTTTCTTTTAATAAAAGCGAGTAATGACACAATATATGGCTTAGCCATAACATTCTGTAACTAATCGTTATCTCGTTCATTCGAAATATTGAGTAAACGCATACTAACATGATGATTTATGAATTAATATCGACAAAAAATAATCTTTAAAGTTCCACTCGATTTATTGTAACTCGGCACAAATGGATAAATTCATAAATAAACAAAGACCATGTCAATATTCTTTAACCAATTATATTTCAAACAAATAGTCATTATTTGTATTTTCTAGTTGACACCACCGTCATTCCCCTTAAAAATAGGGTCATTATTTAACTTGTTGAATCGCATAAGCCATGGCTTTAACTCTAGTACTCAATGTCTTGCTCTCTGTCGTAGTGGTTGTAAAACCATCGCGGAGTTGATGTTGTGTCGAAATAACAAGTAAACGAACAACAAAAAACCTCCGCTCTGTATAGACCGGAGGTTTTTTTATATTTTTGGCAACATAAATTAAAAGGGCAATAATATGACAACTCAGTTATATACTGGCGCTGAAATGGTAGTAAAAGCCTTGTCAGCGTTAGAGGTAAAATATTTATTTGGTTATCCCGGTGGCACGGTATTAGATATTTACGATGCACTCTTTCAGCAAGACGATGTAAAACATGTCTTAGTTCGTCATGAGCAAGCAGCAACGCATATGGCTGACGGTTATGCTCGTGCGACAGGTGAAGTCGGTTATGTTCTAGCCACATCTGGCCCAGGTGCTACTAACTGTATTACTGGTATTGCTACTGCCTATATGGACTCGATTCCTATGGTGGTGTTATCTGGCCAAGTACCTACGGGGTTAATTGGTGATGATGCTTTCCAAGAAACCGATATTGTTGGTTGTTCGCGCCCTATTGTTAAACACAGTTTTAATTGCCGAAAATTAGAAGATATTCCTAATATTATTGCCAAAGCGGCTTATATTGCCAAAACAGGTCGCCCAGGCCCAGTTGTTGTTGAGTTGCCAAAAGACTTATTAATTCCTGACAATAAAGGTGAATACAGTATCGATTTAGACGTGCAAATGCGCTCGTATAATCCAACAGTTAAGGGTCACCCGAAGCAAATTCGCAAAGCCGTTAAAACCATTTCTGAAGCGAAACGTTTAGTTGTATATTCTGGTGGCGGCATTGTACTTGCCAATGCTGCAGAGTTATTAACTGAACTCGTTGAAACCTTAGGCGCGCCAATCACCAATACCTTAATGGGCTTAGGCGGAATTTCAGGCACGCATCCAAACTTTATCGGCATGTTGGGTATGCATGGCAGCTTAGAAGCAAACAAAAGTATGGCTAATGCTGATGTTATTCTTGCCCTAGGTGCTCGCTTCGACGATAGAGTAACGAACAATGTGAAAAAATTCTGCCCGAATGCAACGATTATTCACGTTGATATTGACCCAACCTCTATTTCTAAAACCATTAATGCTCATGTACCCGTTGTTGGCTTAGTAGATACCGTTATTGAACAATTATTAGCGGAGCTAAAAGAAAGCGGGTATCAAAAAGATGAACAAGCATTAAGTCAGTGGTGGCAGCAAATTGAACAATGGCGCAGTGTAAACAGTGTTAGCTATGAATTGCCAGCACCGGGCGCGAAAATTAAACCTCAGCAAGTTGTTGAAGCCATGTATCAAATAACCGATGGCGAAGCTTATGTCTGTTCAGACGTAGGACAGCATCAAATGTTTGCGGCGCAGTACTACCCATTTGCGAAACCTCGTCAGTGGATTAATTCAGGCGGATTAGGCACCATGGGCTTTGGTTTTCCTGCGGCAATGGGCGTAAAAATGGCCTTTCCTGATAGCCATGTTATCTGTATTACTGGCGATGGCTCGATTCAAATGAATATTCAAGAGTTATCAACCTGCATGCAATATGGCATTCCGGTAAAAATTATTTCATTAAACAATCGCTCACTTGGCATGGTACGCCAATGGCAAGATATGATTTACGGTGGCCGTCATTCATCTTCTTATATGGAGTCGCTACCCGACTTTGTTAAATTAGCTGAATCGTACGGGCACGTTGGCATTCAAATAAATACCCAAGAAGAGCTAACGCCTAAACTTGAACAAGCGTTTGCCATGAAAGACCGTTTGGTTTTTGTTGATGTATTAGTTGACGAACTCGAACATGTATATCCAATGCAAATTCGCCATGGAGCGGTTGATGAAATGTGGGTTAAAAAAGGGGAGAAAGCATAATGCGCCGTATCTTAGCAATTTTATTAGAAAATGAACCTGGTTCTTTATCACGCATTGTTGGTTTGTTTTCACAGCGAGCCTTTAACATTGAAAGTTTAACCGTAGCACCCACCGACGACCCAAGCTTGTCACGTATTACCATCGCGACCAAAGGCGATGACAAAGTTCTTGAGCAAATCGTTAAACAGGTTAACAAGCTGATCGATGTAATAAAAATTACTGACTTAACCGAGCGTGCTCATGTTGAGCGTGAATTGGTATTAATTAAAGTGCTTGCGATGAATGACAAGTCTCGCACCGAAGTGAAACGTATTACCGATATTTTCCGTGGTGCAATTATTGATATTGGTAAACAAATTTATACCATTGAGCTCACCGGCGACACCGATAAAATCAACGCCTGTATTAAAACACTTTCTTATGAAACTGAAATTGTTGAAGTAGTGCGTTCAGGCTGTGTTGGTATTGCCCGTGGTGAAAAGGCGTTGCGCGTTTAATCCTTAGCTTATTGTCAATGCTACTGCCAGCGTTTAGGCTACGGTTGTAAGCTATATAAAAACGGGAAAGCCAAGCTAACGCTTGGCTTTTTATTCTCAACAAAAGAAGTGCCCTAAATTGAGCAAATTCACACTAACTAGTATTGATAAAAGCGACAAAAAAACGGTGTTACGGTTTTATCGCCAGCAACATTATTCAGCCCGCTTTATCGGCTACGACAAGTGCTATGTGATATGGCATCAACAAGAAATTGTCGCCTCGGTCATTATCTCTAATATCCATCCAGATAACCCGCATGCCCTGCTTCATGCCCTTGTTACCAATAAAGCGTTTTATCATCAAGGCTTGGCAAGTAAGCTAATTAAACATGCTCTTGAGCAAACCCCATCAATGATTTGTTTTGCCAACACGTCATTAAGCCCATTTTATCTAAAAAACCAGTTCACCATTGCCAATCAACGCCAGCAAACCGAAGTACTCAACCCGTATTTATTGCCTCGTTTTAATAGCTACCAAAAAAAACAGCCGCATCTGCAGCTGTTTATTAGCAACAATACAATCAACAATATAAGCGGCGAATAATGGTTAGCTTCACTGCCTTTGGTGAATAATTATTTAAGTGATTCAATTGCCGCTAATGCTTGGCTAAAGTCAGACAATTCCATTTCAACGCAGTTATCATCTTCTTGCCAATTAATACCAACAATCACGTTATCTTCATTTAAATCTTCAAGCCAAAACTCAAACCATTCTGCTAATGAAATTTCACTTGGTTGATAATTCTTCCATTCATCTACACAATGCTGCTGTGCAAGTTCAGCACTAGACCATAACGGCATAACCTCACTATTTTCAAAATTAATCGAGTCTAATACCACCCAATCTTCACTTGTTTTGTCTTGCAGCGCCCATAACGTTTGACTAGGTTTAACGTCAGCTAAAAAATTGTCTACGATTGTTTTGTCGAACATAAGCTTTATCTCATCATAAAAGTTGCCACATTATATCGTAGTAAATCACAACAAAAGTAGGATTTTGTCATCAGCGCCCATAAAAAAAGCTTCCTCTTGGAAGCTTTTAATAAAACAAAATTTATCTTAAAAACGCATTAAAGTGCTTTATAAATTTTTTCTACCGACTCTTTAGCATCACCAAATAACATTTGGCTATTGTCTTTAAAGAATAACGGATTTTGCACACCGGCATAACCTGTGTTCATAGAGCGCTTAAATACAATTACATTTTTTGCATTCCACACTTCAAGTACTGGCATACCCGCAATCGGGCTTGTTGGATCTTCAGCGGCTGCTGGATTAACCGTGTCGTTGGCACCAATAACTAATACCACATCAGTTTCAGCAAAATCATCATTAATTTCTTCCATACCCAATACGATGTCATACGGCACTTTAGCTTCAGCTAAAAGTACGTTCATATGCCCCGGTAAACGCCCTGCCACAGGGTGAATACCAAATCGTACGTTAACACCCTTGTCTTTTAATGCTTGGGTCATTTCGTATACTGGATATTGCGCTTGAGCAACTGCCATACCGTAACCTGGAGTGATGATCACCGACTTGGCGCCTTTAAGCATATCAGCTACCGCTTCTGCGTTAGTTTCAACATGCTCGCCGTAATCAACATCAGAATCAACAACAACATCGGTACCAAAACCACCGGCGATAACACTAATAAATGAGCGGTTCATCGCTTTACACATAATGTAAGATAAAATCGCCCCTGACGAACCCACTAACGCACCGGTAACAATTAATAAGTCATTGCTTAACATGAAACCCGCTGCGGCTGCTGCCCAACCAGAATATGAATTTAACATTGAAACCACAACAGGCATGTCGGCACCACCAATCGATGCCACTAAATGCCAACCAAAGACTAACGCGATGGTCGTCATTAGATACAACTGCCAAGTTTCTAGGCCGCCATGTTCAACAAAGCTCACCATTAACATGAAAGAAAAGACACCTGCCGTTAAGTTCATTTTATGACGATGTGGCAACATTAATGCTGACGAACTAATTAAACCACGTAATTTCGCAAAGGCAACGATTGAACCCGTAAAGGTTACCGCACCGATAAATACACCCAAGAAAACTTCAACTAAATGAATGTTATGGGCAGTGGTATGCAAGGTATCTGGTGTCATTTTAAAGTAACTGTTGAAACCAACAAGTACCGCAGCTAAACCAACAAAACTGTGCAAAATTGCCACTAACTCAGGCATTTCAGTCATTTCAACTTTTTTGGCTAAATGCAAACCAATAAAACCACCAATTAACATCATAATGATGATGATTGCGATGTTTGAAACGTCTGGGTTTAAGATAGTTGCGACTAACGCTATGGTCATACCCGCAATGCCGTACCAGTTACCATTTTCAGCTGTTTTTTGCTGACTTAACCCTGATAGACTAAAGATGAAAAGTAGTGCCGCAACCACGTAGGCCGCACTGATAAATCCTGTAGAAAACGCCATCAAAGTACTCCTTATTTTCTAAACATTTTTAACATGCGATTGGTAACAACAAAGCCACCAACGATATTAATGGTTGCAATTAACACTGCAATTGCAGCGAGCACTTGTATCACGAGATCGTCGCTGCCTATTTGCAGCAAGGCGCCAACAATGATAATGCCTGAAATAGCATTAGTTACGCTCATTAATGGTGTATGAAGCGAGTGACTTACGTTCCATACTACGTAGTAGCCAATGACACATGACAAGACAAAAACGGTAAAATGTTGAAGAAAATCTGCCGGGGCAACGCTTGCAACCCAGCCAAATAATAAGGCGCCAACACCCATCGCAATATGTTTTTTCTTTTGACTCTTAGGCTCTTCTTCCGTTTTTACCGGTTCAACGGCAGCAACTTTTGGCGCAGCTGGGGCGGCACTAACTTGAATTGGTGGCGGTGGGAAAGTGACTTCATCGTCTTTCACTACCGTCATGTTGCGAACGACTTGATCGTCAAAATCGATGGTTAACGTGCCATCTTTTTCTTTACATAATAACTTGGTTAAATTCACTAAATTATTTGAGTAAAGCTGCGATGACTGATTTGGTAAACGAGAGACTAAATCGGTGTAGCCAATAATTTTAACACCTTCAACATTGTTAACTTTACCGGCAACAGTTAGTTCACAGTTACCGCCACCTGCGGCAGCCAAATCAACAATAACCGAACCCGACTTCATTGAGCGCACCATTTCTTCGGTGATCAATTTTGGCGCTGGTTTGCCTGGGATCATTGCTGTGGTGATAATAATGTCGACATCTTTAGCTTGCTCTGCAAAAAGCGCCATTTCTGCATCGATAAAAGCTTTACTCATTTCTTTTGCGTAACCATCACCAGAGCCGGTATCTTCAGGCTCTTCGTAATCTAGCTCAAGAAATTCAGCGCCCATACTTTCGATTTGCTCTTTCACTTCAGGGCGTGTATCAAAAGCGCGAACAATAGCACCTAAACTACCAGCAGTGCCGATAGCCGCTAGACCTGCAACACCGGCACCAATGATCATCACTTTCGCTGGCGGCATTTTACCTGCGGCGGTAATTTGCCCAGTTAAGAATCGGCCAAAATGATGAGTCGCTTCAATAACCGCACGATAGCCAGCAATATTTGCCATTGAGCTTAACGCGTCCATTGACTGAGAACGCGTCATGCGCGGCACCATTTCCATGGCAAGCGTGGTAATCGACTTAGTGCGCAAGAGTTCTAATAATTCAGGGCTTTGCGCGGGCGCGATAAAACTTACAAGATAAGAAGCGTCTTTCATTTGTTCCGCTTCTTCTAATGTTGGCGCATTTACCTTAAAAATAATATCTGAATGCCAACAAGCTTTTTTAGCCACAATAGTAGCGCCTGCTTGTACAAATTCTTCGTCAGTAAAACTTGCTTTGATACCCGCACCTTTTTGCACTTGTACTTCAAAGCCTAATTTAATTAACGCACTCACTGAAGACGGAGAGCCGGAAACACGATTTTCCCCCGACAATGACTCCTTAGGAATACCAATAATCATAAGTTACCCTTAATTAAAGTAATTGAAGAATGTTAAGACTGACTTAACACCCCTTTGTTGTTTTTGCGTATTATGTTTTTAATTTAACTATTTTTTTTATTGAATCAGTGTAATTATTAAACAACTGTTTTAACACTAATAGCATGATTTTTACACATCTAACTTAAATAGAAATGGAATATTTAATAATAAAGATCATAAAAGAAAAAAATAGTCGAACGCTTGCTATACGTTTTCCGTTATAAATAAAGCAAACACTATATTTCAATCCATTGATTTACAGGAATAAAATAATGATTTACCAATTAGATACTTTAAAACCTAACCTTGCCGAAAATTGCTTTATTGCTCCAAATGCTACCTTGATAGGCAACATTGAAATCGCTGAAAATGTAAGTATTTGGTTTAATGTTGTAATTAGAGCGGATATGGATAAAGTCACCGTTGGCAAAGATACCAATATTCAAGATGGCAGCATATTACATGTTGACCAAGGCTTCCCATTATCGTTAGGCGAAGGCGTTACTGTAGGTCATAAAGCCATGCTTCACGGCTGTACTGTTGGTGATAACAGTTTAATTGGCATGAACGCTGTCATTCTTAACGGTGCACAAATAGGTAAAAACTGTTTGATCGGTGCCAATGCTTTAGTTACTGAAAATATGGTAGTGCCCGATGGTCACCTTGTACTCGGTTCACCAGCAAAAATTGTTAAGACACTCGATGACAAAGCATTTGCCATGTTCAAACAATCTGCCGAGCACTATGTTGATAACGGCCAGCATTACAATAAAACGCTTAAACCTTTAATCCCTTAATCTCTTAGACACTTAAACTAATGCGCTCGAATTAATGTTTATTAACTGCCTGCCAGTCGAAAGCCTATTTTTAAGGTCACTTGAAAGTGGCCAACTTTGCCGTCAACAATATGGCCGCGCGTTTCGGTCACTTCAAACCAATCCATGTGCTTAATGGTTTTACCACATTCGGTAATTGCATTTTGAATAGCATCTTCAATACTGGTTTTTGAAGAGCCAACTAATTCGAGTTTTTTGTAGGTGTGATGATCTGACATTGTAGCCTCTGCAGTCGTTAGTGATTATCAATTGACTATAGTTCAACAGCGACAATTTGCTATGTCTGAGTAAATAAACCTGCACTTGCTTTACTAAAAGAAAAAACGCCCAAAATAACCGGGATTATTTTGGGCGCTTTCAGTATTTAGGTATTTAAACCGGGCTTAACTTTGACTAACTTTGATAAACCTTAGCTTTAATTAACCTGAGCTTGGTTTAATCAATTTCATTTAACGGCCAAACAACAATGTGATCTTCAAAGTCTTCCAAGTCAACATCATCGTCTTTAATCACTTTGCCGCGCACCGACATACCCGCTTTATGCATGGCTGATTTTTTTCCTTTATGCAGCAGCGGATGCCACGAAGGAATGCCCTTACCTTCTTGCAAACGGCGGTAAGTACAACTTGGCGGCATAAAAAACACGTCGTCTAAATTTTTCTGAGTTAGCTGCACACAATCAGGCACCAATTTAGTACGTTTTTGATATTGCGTACACTGACACGTTTTATCATTTAGTAGTGAGCAAACTATATTAGAATAAACGACCTGCTCACCTTCTTTTAAATGATCTGTTGGCAATAAGTCTTCGTCATCACGTGTGCTTTCATCATCAATAAACTTATGCAAACAACACTTAGCACAACCGTCGCAAAGCGACTCCCACTCTGGGCGTGTCATTTCTGCTAATGATTTTGTTTGCCAAAACGGCGCTGGTGAACTTTTTGTCATGTGTTAATTACTTTATCGGTGGAAACTTAATGCGATCAGATAAATGCCCTACTGAACTCACAAAGTAGTAGGATAAATTCCAATGCATTAAACTTTTGTAGTTGTCATACGCAAGATATACTCGGCCATTTTCATCATCTGGAAAAACAAGTGCCGCAGTAATATCAACATTCGGTAAGTCTGTGCCGTCAACGCGACGAACGCCTAATGCTTGCCACTGAGCTAAAGTTTTTTCAGTACGCGACCAAGCCGCTAACCAATTTTTTCGACTACCGGTATTTTTGGGAATAGCCAATGACAGATCAAAACCTTCAGGAAGCTTAACTTGGCGCCCCCAAGTTAACTCATCACTCCAACCTTCTTGCTTTAAGTAATTCGCCATCGACGAAAACACATCGGCCTGGTTGCCCCAAATATCTTTTTTGCCATCGCCATCACCATCAACAGCATAGCTGATAAAAGACGTTGGCATAAACTGGTTTTGCCCCATAGCGCCAGCCCACGAGCCTTTCATATCGTCAACGCTTATATGTCCTTGTTCAAGTATTTCAAGCGCCGCCCACAACTGCTTTTTAAAAAACGCTTCACGGCGACCTTCATAAGCTAAGGTTGATAGTGCAGAAATTACATTATAGTTGCCCATGTACTTGCCAAAATTGGTTTCTAAGCCCCATAAAGCAACAATAAAACGCGGTTGAACACCATACTTTTCGCCAACTTGTGTTAGCAAGTCGCTATGTTTTTTATACAATTCACGCGCACGATTAATTTTCCAATCAGGTACGCGTTTAGGTAAATAAGTATCTAAGGTTTCAACTTTTTCTGGCTGGTTTTTGTCTGCAACTACCGCACGTTGATGAAATTCAACCTTAGCAAAAGCCTGCTCAATTAAGCTTTCGTCAAAACCTTTTGCCTGTGCTTCAGTTTTAATTTCTGCGATGTACTGGTCAAAGCTTTGCGCTTTATCTTTTGCCAATACTTGAGCACTCACCAATAAACATCCACTGCAAAGTAGTAACTTGCCTTTCGCCAATTTATTTCTCATCTAGCTGCTCCTTGCTTTTCACCAATTTATCCATTTGCGCTTTATGGGTTTTTAGCATGTCTTCTTCAGGAGGTGGCAGTTGCAAATAATAACCATCGCTTGCTAGGCTTACTTTCACTTTATCAATGTCTGCCATGGCAAGTTTGTCTTTGGTGGCGAGATTAACAATCGTCACCAAACTAGGTGTACCAAAAATAGTTTTTAGTGCTTCTGGCACATCAGAAAAATCGTCACGTTTTTTAACAAACAAGTAGGTTTGTTGTTTTTTAAGGCTTTTATAAACCGCACACAGCATAATGGAGACCTATGTCAATAAAAAGAGGAATAATTGAGCGTAATATAGCATGCGAGCTTGTGGTTATTCATTATATTTATTGTACCTATCCATAACAAAGTAAACCGAACTTAACCAAGTTATTTTGATACATTAGCTCATGGTTCAAGACAAGCCCCCTTTTTCACGCAAAAGAGCAAATAATGATAGAACAAGCAGGCAAGGTTGCCATTGTTATTGGCGCAACAGGCTTAGTTGGCCGCGCAGTAGTTGAGCAGCTTTCACAGGCAAAACATATTAAAAAAGTGATTGCGATCACCCGTTCACCGGCAAGCTTTCACCATAACAAAGTTGATAATCATGTCGTCGATTTTGAAAACCTAACTCAACATTCAGCAAGCCTTATGGGCGATATGCTTTTTTCATGTTTAGGCACCACTAAAAAAGTTGCCGGCAGCCGAGAAAAACAACGAGTTATAGACGTAGACTATCAATATCAAGCCGCTAAATTGGCCGCGGAAAATGGTGTTCATCACTACCTGCTAGTTTCGTCAAATGGCGCTAACAGTAATAGCCGAAATCAATATTTGCAGATGAAAGGTGAGTTGGAAGATAAAATTGCTAAGCTCTCTTTTGCAAGAGTGAGTATTTTTCGCCCGTCACTGTTAACAGGAATAAGAAAGAACTTTCGATTAGGGGAGTCTTTAGCTGCGCCATTACTTACAATGTTAACGTTAATGCCGGGGCTTAATAAATATCAACCGATTAGCGGTGATAAAGTGGCGAGAAAAATGGTCAGCATTAGCCATCATAATAATGGCGCTTTTGAGTTGTATGAATTAGCAGATTTGTTTAGTTAACTTGTTATTCTTCGGCAACATCAACGGCGATCACTCGGTCGCCAACTTTATTGATAATTGTCACTTCACCTAAGCAAACAGCAATAATCGACTTATCTTCTTTAAATTCAGCAGGGATTATAATGCGTCCAGCGCCATTTTTGGGATAGTCTTTAATTTCATGTTTAAGCTCTAACGAACCATTGTCATAAAAAATTATCGTCACTGTGGTTAACTCTTTATGTTCCATATAACTTCTCCACCAAAGATCGTTAGTTCTTCAAACGCCAGCCTTAACTTAGGGCAATAGCGACACTGAGTTAGACTAACGCTATTTATTTACATAAACAATTTATTTAGTGTTTATCGCACATGCATTTGCTGTTAACTCAATAATTACTCTATATTTATAGTTAATTAGACAAATAAAACAAAAGGATTTGGAAAATGAAAATACTCGTTGCAGACGACATGATCTCAATGAGGCATGTGCTCATACATATTCTGCGCAGTTTGGACTACACCGATATCGACGAAGCGATTGACGGCATTCAAGCATTTGAGATGCTCCAAAAAAAGCGCTACGACGTACTCATTACCGATTTTCATATGCCAAAATTAGACGGACACCAACTATTAGAGCGTGTCCGCAATCACGCCAAGCTCGCACGACTTCCAGTATTAATGATTTCATGCGAAGCAAGTAAAGAAAAAATCCAATCAATCATCGCTTCAAAAGTTACCGGCTTTATTGTTAAACCTTTTACTGCCAAAACCATTGAAAAACAGCTCAATAAAATTAAGCAAAAATCATCAAGATTAACCATTCAAATAGAGTAGTGTTTTGCTGTATTTCACTGACATCGTGCAAGGTTAGAATATCATATAGCGTGAAAGCACAAGAAAGAAGGAATTGTTAGTTGACTTTAATTTGTGCTCGCATCATCATATAGACGGCTAAACGTCTAAAATTAAAAATCACTTACTTAACTCAGCTACTAACAAGAAGTCATCATTTTGAATAACGAATCAGAACTAAGAATACGATATAACGACATTAACCGCGGTGTATACTTCATTGGCACTACGCCTCCGAAAAGCGATACGCCAATCGAGCAAGTTGAAACTATCGCCGAAAAACTTTTAGAGCGAGTGAGCGACATCGATTTTGACGGATTAATTGTTTACGATATTCAAGATGAAAACTCTAGAACAAGCAAACCTAGACCCTTTCCTTTTAAAACCACCCACGACCCGCGACTGTATTCGTCGTTATTAAATAAAAAGTCATCTCGTCCGGTGATCACCTATAAAAGCGTGGTTCAGTCTAACGGCGACGATTTTGACCAATGGGCCAATGAAGCGTGGCAAGAATTTGGCGTACGCGATATCGTTTTAGTGGGCAGCCCTTCAACCAAAAATTCTATCAGTTTACCTTTGGCTGATGCTTATAAAACCTTGGTTGATAATAACAATAACTTTTTTATTGGTGGCGTCACCATCGCAGAGCGACATGCGAGAAAAGGTAACGAACATCTGCGTTTAATTGAAAAGCATCAACAAGGGTGTAACTTCTTTATTTCGCAAGCTATTTACAATCCACAAGCGACGATCGATCAATTAACGCGCTATGCTATTGAGTGTCAAAAACAGAACATTAAACCACAACGAATTATATTAACCTTCTCACCTTGTGGTAGTGAAAAAACCTTAGAATTTATTGACTGGTTAGGCGTAAGCGTACCTGAAGCTACTAGCTTGCGCATACTCAATGCAGATAACCCATTGTTTGAATCTATTCGCATTTGCAGTAATAGTTTAACGCAGATTTTAGATGCAATATTACCGTATAACTTGCCACTTGGTTTGAACATTGAAAGTTTAACCAACCGCAAAGAAGAAATTGACGGTTCAATTTTACTTTATAAATTATTACGTTCAACAATGGATAGCTATCTTGCTAACAAGGAACTTAGCAATTTATTGGCAAAATAAGCTTTTGAAACAATCTCTGTGAAATAATAGTGATAACAAAAAATCCCGATTTATAGCGCTATAAATCGGGATTTTTATTGTGGCTTGCGTAAATCGTTTAACGCTTATTTAATGCGATTTTGATCAAACCATTTACCAAACTTAGCTGCCAATGGCACCGCGGAAATACCATGTAAAACCACGCTAAGAAATACCGTTGTCATAACAATAGCAAGTAGTTGCTCATTGCCATCAATACCAATTTCGTTAACCACCATTAATACATACAATAAAGAGGCAATACCTCTTGGCCCGAACCAGCTAATAAAAGCAACGGTTTGCCATTTTTCTTGTGAGCCAATTAAAGCGATAGCAACGCTAATGCCGCGAATTAAGGTTAAACTTAACACGCTGTAAATTAAAATATTCCAATGCCAATTATCGAGAATTATCGGCATACCTAACATGCCAAAAATGAGAAAAACCGATAAAATTAAGAAGGTTCCTTCAGCTTCACCAAATTCTTGCATGCGCTCTTTTATCATGAGTGAGCGTGTGCCTAAAAACAGACCGCCGCAAAAAGCGGCAATAAAACCATTACCATGAATATATTCGGCTAACACATAACATAAAATAGCTAATGACAAGCAAGACAAACGTTGAAAGGTAGGTTCCATCCAATTTTTTTCAACTGCCTTTTCAATCAACATACCGCCAATTAAACCAACAGCAATGCCCACTAACGGACCAAATATTAGTTGCTTGGCAAAAAATATTCCCCAATGCTGCTCTGGCGCTAACGCCTGACTTGTGCCAAGAGAGAGTACCGCAAGGCATAGCAAAATGGGGGGGAGTGCAATGCCGTCGTTTAAGCCACTTTCAACACTTATCACTCGGCGAATATGTAATGGTACTTTCTCGCTTTTAATTACCGCTTGGCCGAGCGCTGCATCGGTAGGTGACAATATAAACGCAATAAGTAATACCCCCCAAATACCAATTTCAGGAAAGAAAAACCAAGCGGTAATGCTACCAATTATCATACAAAGTGGCAGACCAATACCTAACAGCCGGATAGAATATTTAGGTTTTTCACCCAAAATATCTTTAACATTAATTAAAGTCGCATCAACAAACAAAATAATAATTAAGGTTAATTCGGCAAGCAGTTTTACCCCTTCACTTTCTATATTTAGCTCAAATAAATTTAAGCCAAACGAGCCGACTAATATGCCGGCGAACATGAAGAACATAGGCCCGGTAAATGGTTTCTTTTCCGTTAACTGCGATATTAAACCAAACAACAAAATAAGCAGAACGATTAAAACGATTCCTGGGTGACTATGCATAAAATATCCTTTTTATTATTAGAGCGTGTTGACCTTTGGTGTATGTTTTTGCAGCGAATTATTTACCATCTATACAAGATAGAGCGATTGTCGTGTAGTTATTCTACATAAATGAGTGATAACGCAGTAGAAATGGCAAACAAACGCTGTCCGAAGGATCCATTTAAACGCTTCCTGCTCTTTGTTACTAACTTTAGACGTAGAACCACTATGCCTTCAAGTTAGTGCCGCGATCAGAAAGCGTTTAAATTGGACAAAATTCATACCACAAAGATCAACACGCTCTAACTCTTAATATTTAATTGTTAGTGAAATGGAAACAAGTAATTCATCCATGACGACATGCGCAATAATATTTTTCGCATAATTGAAACATGGTGAAAGTGATCGCTGTAAATGGCCGTTTGCGCAAAAGCGCCGCCAGGCACTGCATCGCGATATTGTTCAAAACGTTCATCGTCAATAGCGATTAAAACAGGCACTCGTCCCGGATAACGCGCTTGCATTGGGTTGATTAAATTCCCCGTAGGCTGAACTTGCCCTTCTGCGAGTACAGGCAAAACTTTAACAACTTTTGCGCTAAAAACAGTACCAGGGATCGCATCATACGCGACCTCTGCTTCATAGCCTGCTTTTAAACGTAAAGTGCTATTTTGGCGATACCAGCCAATTAAGTAGTTATTTTCTTTATGCACAAAAACAAGCGATGGTCTTAGCGGCATTTGCACGGCAATAGCGCCTTTTCTCAACGCTACTTGTGTGACAAAGCCATCAGTTGGTGCTCTAACAACAGTGCGTCTTAAATCATACTCGGCACTGGAAAGCTGAGCTTTTAAATCATCAACCTGACCTTGCGCTAAATCGCGATCTCTTCTGCTACCGACACCTTTTTGTATTAACGATTTAGCACGTTTTAAATCTTCTTCAGCGACTAACACACGGCTTTTTAATGAGGTAACTTTGTTTTCAAACGGTACAGGGTCAATTTTAAATAGCACATCGCCTTGTTTTAATTCGCCACTATTTTCATCAACCGCCACTTCCACGACTCGCCCCGTAACCGAAGGTACAATTGGCGTGGTAACAAAATATTCACGGCTTAACTCTGAATAAGGGTGATTATAATTCATGGTAAAAATAAGCGTGCCAATCAATACAACGCCGCCTAACACAGCCGTTGGTACCGTCCATTTGTTTAAGGGAATATTAAATATCTTGAATATGGCAATGCACAGCGCACCGTAGGTGAGTATTAATAATAAATCCATTAGTTATTCTCCGCTTGTACGTTCGTTGCTTGCTGCTTGGATAACTGGGTTTCTAACGTTGCAACACGTTCAAGCAAGTCACTTACTTGCTGGCTTAGCTCGTCAACTTTATCATTTGCTAGCTCAGCATTGTCACCGTCAGCACTTTGCATTGGTGCTACAGCTTGAGACTTATTGGAAAAGCCCCAACCACGGTCTTTACGATACAAGGTTGACCAAATCCATAAAAATGGCCAAAGCACATGTAAGGTTAATAAACTTACCCAGCCGGCAATATGAATTGCATCAGCATGCGGATGTTGCCTTTTTTCAGCAATCTCATAAGGGATGTCGTGAATAACAATAATGCCGTAAAACAGAATTAATGCGGCAATGATCAAAATAAACAATGCAATATAATCTAGCATTTCAGGCCTCGAATAATTTTTCTATTTTTGAATGTAACCAAGTTTAGTGCCATAAACTATTACCTTTAATAACAATAATTTATATAGGTCAACTTTATATAAATTGTAGCATCAAAGCAATGCTTAGGAATGAGGAGAAAATAAGTAGATTTACCGAAGTCGGAGAAAAACGATAAAGCCCAATGACATTTGCGTTTGTAAATTGATATCACTAAACGCATCACGCACGTTATTTTTTAGCTTTTGCGCGCAAATATAAAGACAAGATAATAGGCGAGAATTCCTTTATCGAAGCAACGACATTTTATACGTTAATATCCACATTTTGACCAAGAGAACTATTCACGTTTTCTATTTTTTCACGCTGCTCTTCTTGAGTTTTCTCTTGCCTAGCCAAACGTTCTTGCTCTTGTTCTCTAAGCGCTTCGTTACGCTGGCTTTGTTGACGCAATGTTTCAACGACAGAAGGTGACTGACCTGTATTCGAGGAAATAGAAGAAACCATAATCTGCTCCTTTAGTATCGGTACTTATATAGCTTAGCAGAAATGTTTATTTTTCCTAAAGCGGACCCGATAATTAAGAGCTATTAGTTTTATCAATAAAGAAGCTTTGCCCTCTTTTACTCACTGAGTACGCTTGATTGTATTCACTATAAATACAAATAGGACGGCGATGGATAGAACAATAAACATTACCATCTGCTTTGAGGGGATCTTGGCTGATATCAGCGCCTTTGTGCGGACAACGCGCAGAAATAAGCCTTAAGTCTTCACTATTGTCATCTAACAACAGCTGATAAATAACAACTTTTTCAGTTGTTGTACTCGACGGCAAAACAGCATAGCCAATGAAAACATCTTCACGTGAAGTTTGCTCAACGTTACTGATTGCAATTTCAGTAGCACTTTTAGCACCCGCTGGATAAAAACAGTTAAGTTCACTTTGCTTCTTCATATCTTTAATCGTTTAACTCTTCAGATGGCGCCATATAGTAATCACAGTATGGGTTTGAGTAAATATGTAATAAAAATATAACCGTGTTCATTGATAAATATTGCAGTTGTGGTTTTATAATTGCCTTCGCTAGTAAATGCAGATTAGTATAGCTAGCACTTAATATAATAATAACTTGGTTAAATAAGATAAAAAATGATCACTCACTCCCCCACCGAAGTTTACGTTCCATCTGAATCTAGATATAAAAACATGCCTTACCAACGTTGTGGTAATAGTGGTGTATTACTGTCTCGTCTTTCATTGGGTTTATGGCAAAATTTTGGCTCAAACGATTCTTATGAAAATGCCAGAACGCTAGTGCATACAGCATTTGATGCTGGAATAACTCATTTTGATTTAGCAAACAATTATGGCCCAAGTTATGGGGCTGCCGAGACTACCTTTGGCAAAATGCTAAAACAAGATTTACGCCACTATCGTGATGAGCTATTTATTTCAAGTAAAGCAGGTTATGACATGTGGCCGGGGCCATACGGAGATGGTGGTTCACGCAAATATTTAATCGCAAGTTGTGATCAAAGCTTAGCTCGCACTAACCTCAACTATTTTGATGTCTTTTATCATCACCGATTAGATACTGACACACCACTTGAAGAAACTATGCAAGCACTCGATCATATTGTTCGCTCAGGTAAGGCGCTTTATGCAGGCATTTCAAACTATGATGCAGATAATACCGAGAAAGCGATAAAAATTATGCAGCGCTTAGGTACTCCGTTATTAATTCATCAACCAAGATACAACTTGTTTGACCGTTGGATAGAAAGAGGCTTAACCAATGTTTTAATCGACCAAGGCGTAGGTTCGATTGTTTTTTCGCCATTAGCGCAAGGGTTGTTGACCAGTAAGTACCTAAACGGTATTCCCAAAGACTCACGTATTGCCAACAAAGGCATTGTTCACTTAAATGAAGACCATATTACCCCAGAAAAGCGAGACAAAATTTTTAAACTGAATGAGCTTGCTAAGGAAAGAGGACAGAACCTAGCTCAAATGGCAATCGCATGGACATTGCACAACCCTGCCGTAACATCTTGTTTAATTGGTGCCAGTAAAAAAGAACAAATTTTAGACGCAGTTGCCGCGTTAGAGCACACCACATTTAGTGAAAATGAATTAAAAACAATTGATGATATTTTAAATTCGGGATCTAAAGAAAAACACGACTGAATGAAATAGCACACGAAAGCAAAAGTAGAGATAAAACTTTAACAATCAGATACTTAATTTATATTTTAATTAAAGGATAGGCATAAAAAATACGGCTATTGCCGTATTTTTTATCGCAGAGTATCCATTCTGACAACCGAAACATCCGTGCAGTTACTCACCCTAAGGTGGCGGCCTCCTAGCCTCTTCCGTGATAACTTCTTCCTAAAGCTTGTTACTATCCTTGTAATGTCCTTAATTTAATCCTTGAGTTTGCTTCCTAGCAACTATCGTCCTGATATCATCCTGATGCGCTATCCTAAGCAACATCCCTATTAATAAGCCTTCCTAGGCCATCCATCAAGCATCCTACTCAAGAGCTCCTGCTCTTCTTAAATCCTTTGTCTTCCTGACACTGTTAATTCTAGCTAAAGCGGATTATTTACCAAGCCATTAATTACATTTATTTTCAAAGCACCTACACTTAAAAACATCAGAAACAACAAAATATCTTTAAATTTTAATTAGTTAATAAAATGCAAAGGGTTGTAGAGCACTAGCAAAGCATTAATTTCCTACGTTCTTGTAGGAGATGTCTTACAATGAAAAGAGACATTGGGTTAACAACACAATGATCATTAAACCAATAAAAATCCATTTCATTTTATTCCCTTATAAATAAAAGCGAAGCTTCTAATTACTTAAATATATTCATCAACTGCTCACCATTTGATGACATTAACCAAGCTAGAGCACAGAAATTAGCGATAACAGTTAACCAAAAAACAAACCTAAACTCTTTTTTCTGGGATTTATGTCTAAGTGTTTGCTGAGCAATAGCTGCTCCTGGCCAGCCGCCAGCAAGCGCAAACAAATGCAGAGTACTTTCCGGTGTGCGCCAAGCGCCTCTCTTCGCTTTGGATTTATCATACGCATACAGTATGAATGTAAGTGTACTTCCACCTAAATAGAGCAATACCAAGTTTATAGGCATGCGACCTATAACTAATGCTGCCATCATTAACACTAAGAATATTACAGATAAATAAATCGAAAATTTACTAACACTTTTAGCTTGCTTCTTCTTTAGTTTTTCACCGGAAAAAGTTGCCTCATCTGCGCAATAACGTCCTTGTTTATCTTTAGTGATAGAAAATGTGATGATGTCTTTAATTTGAGGTGTTCTTCGTCTATTAGAAAAAGCACTTTTATGAATGAAAACATGGTCACCACCACCGTTTGGTACGATAAAACCAAATGCTTTCTCATCATCCCACTTAATTAACTTCCCTTTTAAACGCATAAAGCTAAACTCTCTTTGTTTTGCTTAAACTACTATATACGAAAATTATCAACACAATAATTGGAATATTCTTAGTTATTGGTCCGAATGGGTGCAACCAAAAACTCGCATCGATAACGGTTAAAATTAACGTATAGAGCACTATCGTTGCTACTTGTACAATGCAGCATACCTTTGTTTTTATTGAGGTTAGAAGCCAAAGCCCAAGTATAATATCTAAAGTACCTCCAGCATAAACGGAATAGGCTGCCATTGAACCTGTGATATTGGCGCTTGCTAGAATTTCATAACCAATTTCAGGGGAGAAATAAATGGAGGTTAGCCCTGTAAAAATCCATAAAAAGGCCAATGCATATATTGCAGATTTATATAATTTTTCTTGGTTATTTTGTTTCATACTTATGGCCTAAGTAACAGGGAATGGCTTGAAAACCATTAGCCAGAAAATACCTATGATTGCTGTAAAAGCAGGAATTCCCAGCAGCGTCCATGTTTTCATCAGTGACTTAAATTCAGGCGTAACATGATTTGAGTCTACAGATATTTTGGCTAGCTCACGTAATTTGTATTGAATACGAAGTACAGGTAACCAACAGATTCCGATGAATGCAAACAGTCCCACAACCCAATAAAACCATGGTGCTGAAAATGAATATCCTTGCATGTTCATCAAAAGCCCCCCTGTTATTATTTGGGTAATTACAGCAGGTGTAGTGAAAATCCAATCGCCTAAAATTACATGCTTGGCCGTTATATAAATCGCTTGAGGATTGTTAGAGCGGTTAGCCATAAACATAAAAAAGGCAATGCCAGCACCTGTACCTGTTACAACAACAGCAGCAAGAATGTGGATCAGCTTAAGAATTAAATATTGCTCCATCATGCTTCCTCCCTTATTCCTTCTGAAAACCATTGTTCTTCATAGTGAATACCTAACGCATCAAAATAAGTATCGAATTCACTTAATTCAAACAGACCTGCACACGGTTTAGCGCCTGTTCCCTGCTGAGAGCTTTGCTTATCACTACTCAAAAGCTTTCTTGCTAAAATAATGGTTGAAAGCGTTGGAATATATGGGCCGTTGCCTTTGGGGGCATACAAGATCCACTTTACTTTTTTCGCATTGCCATTATTGCCTTTACCGCAAACAAGTACTTCCATCGCACCTTTATCGCTACCAAAAGGAAGAAATACATTACTGGTGCCAACAATAGCTTTTGATAATGGTGCCCAATTTTTTACTAACCCTATTTTTGAAAGATAGGCCATACCGACCATTGTTTTATGTAATATTGGAAGCTCTAAGCCTGCTTGAAAGCTAACTTGTTGCGTTACACCATATCGGCTAGGGAATAACTCTAAATCAGGTACATCAACATTAGCCAAGTGGCGCTTACCAACAAAGCCACCAAAATCATTTACCTTAGAATCCATCCAGCCATAAACATCTTGCCAACGACCTTCTTTAAATACATTTAGAGGATGTCCTGTGTAGGACAAAATGGCTTCAACTGTTGCTAATCCACGTTCTGCTTTATTCCCCGGAGCAATCGCTAAATTAATAGAGTCAATTGTATTAAATTGATTTTGATAGCGCTCAACCACGGCTGAAGATAACCCTGGCACTGAACTAGCGCCACTTACAATTAATACTCCTTTGTCTTTTGCTTCATTGTCTAACTCAGCAATATCACAAACAAACCTTCTGTCATCGGCTAAATCAATATAATGAGCGCCACACTCAATGCATGCTTTTGGCACACGATAGTCTTGCCCCTGAAAAGGACCACTGGTATGAATAACAAGGTAAGGAGAAAGTGTAGCTAACTGATCTTTAAAATCATCAGCGAAAATATCTATGACTAATGGCTCTAACTTAGCGGCTGAAGTATTTTCTAGATTTGCTACTAGTGCTGACGACTTACTTAAGTTTCGACCAGTAATGAGTACGGTTATATTTTCAATACTGGTAAGGTTCTCAACAATCCTTTTACCAAAATTTCCATATCCTCCAAGGACTATTACTTTTTTCATCAATTCAATTCCTTACATGGGATATCAAAATCTACATGATAATGTTCATCATGCCTTACCCACGAACGTTTTTTAGAAAATTGAATGTGCTTTTTAAGGTATGGTCCGTATGATGTTTTGAAAAGCTCAGGTTGTAACTTAGGATCAAAAATTACTCGCCATAAATCGACACCTTGTGCTTTCGCCTCTTTATGCAAAGCAGCTATATGAGCAGCTAATGCAACGAAATCAATAGTGTATTCCTCATATTTCCCTTTGCTGTTAAATTCAATGTTGTAGCCAAACTTGTTGAGTGGATGAGTTGGCAAGTGCATTGATTGGCCTGACTCATCTTTAACAGGTGTCATAAAGTCTACTGATAATCCATTGCGATGAGTTTTATGCGGTTTGAATTGGCCACCATCTTCAAATCCTGTTTCTGCATACTTAAATACTTTGTTGGGCTGTTCGGTTTCTAATGATTTATATGCACTTGTGATGATTTTTTTTACTTGGGAGTGGACATAAGTTCTACCAGCTAATCTAGCAATATCACTGTAACCTACAAAGTTTTTTCCTGAGCTAGGCAGCTCTATTCCATTTTCTAAACGTCCTTTAGCGGTTGTTCCATAACAGGTGCTTTCCTCTGCTATAACGGCATAAGAAAATAAGCTCAAAATCAACATACTGGATCTTAATATTTTCATAATTTCCTTTTCATTTTCATTTTCCAGTTAATTCCATAATAAATAGCAGCACCGACTAGACCCGTATATAAACACAACTTGTGTAACACCGACACTGAGATCAAGCCTAAAAACTTGTTATCTAGGGTAAAAGGAAAGAAAGGTTCAACATCAGCATGCATAATACTATCGAGCAAGACATGACTGAAACTGCCGATAAAAGCACTCAAAAATACCACCCACCAAGCAATAGATATTAAATTGTTAGTTTTAGAAATTTTAAGTATCTTCAAGCCAAGTTCTGATAGATATTTACCAGTCAACGCTGCAAAAATGGCAATTAATATTGCGCCAACATAGGTGTGGGTAAAACCATGTAAGTGGCCTTCGCCAGAGAGCAAAACAATGAGCGGCTGAATATCCATAATAATTTGAGTCCAGCCAAAGACCATTAAACTAAAGCTGCCTTGCAGCAAAGACTTAATCAGAATTCCGGGTCCCATGTGTATAGGTGTGAATGGCATAGCTATACTTTCCCCTAACTCCAAAAAACGTCATTTGGTAAATCATAACCACTAAATTCCAAATGAATAACTCGTCTATGTTTTGGCAATTTAGCTTTACTGGAAGCATGTAAAATTAAGGGCCTCATAATTAACATGTCACCAGCATTAGCTTCACATTCAATAAATTCAGATTCTTCGGCAATGTTATCAATGTCAGCTTGCTTTAATACACCACGATTATGACTATTAGGGATAACCTTCAAACAACCGTTATTTGCGTTGCTATCATCAAGATGAATACGAAAGGTAACCATTTTATTTAAAACTGATTCACTAGGTTGAACGTGATGTGTATTGTCTTTAAGGCTCCACGGACCCCAGCCATCAATGTGATGTCTTTTATTCACTGAAACCGTTTTATCTTGATGCCAACTGACTAACCAGTTTTTTTCAAGGTTCTTATCAAAAAGAATGGCTCTGACTAATTGTGGCTCTTCATCTAAAATAGTTCTTGCTTGATCTAAAATCTTCTCTGAATTAGCAAGTTTGGCAATACAATCAAACTTCTTCTCTGCATTACGAATACCATGAGGAGATTTAGATTTATTCGAGATTGTTATTTCATCAATAAGTGTTTGAACTACTTCAGGTGAAATGAACTGTTTTACCAATTCAAAGCCATGTATCAGTTTATTCATCGACTGAACCATGATACTGCTTATTATTCACTTCGTAGTGTTGTTGCCAGAGTTTATTTCTGAAACGGTAATCAGGATCTACTTTTCTTTTTAATTCAAAAAATTCATTCGCTCTAGGGTAGGCTTTCACAAATTGTTCTGTCGTGGCGTGGAGTTGATATGGCAAATAATAAGCACCATTTTCTTCAATAACAGCATCAATTATTTCTCGGCTCCAAAGCTTTACTTCTTGTTGTGCTACTTCACTGGTTCCTTGACGATAATAGACAACAAACGCAAATACTTCTGTTTTCGCCCAAGCTAATAATGAACCACTATCAGGTAAAGCATGGCGAATTGAAACGTTGATAATGTTAGCCTGATGCTTTTTGAATATATCGCCCATTTTGATTGCAAAGCTATCAAAGTTATCTACAGGAACAAAGTACTCCCTAAGCGCATAAGTCTGATTAGTTCGATTAGAAGGTTCAAGTTCGTTAACATCATAACTGGCTTCATAGTTACGCCATTGAACCGCATCAAAGGAGTATAGAATTGGCTCTAAAATATGCTGGCGCATCCATTTACCAAAGTTTGAGTTGGCTACAAACTCTGCCACTTTAGGTTGCCAAGTATATTCTTTGTGTTTGGGGATTAATCTTTGTTCAACGGTTAAAGCTTCGGTAGTATTTAGCCAACTAACGCTGCGTACATCGGTAAAATTTGGTGGATAAATATCAGCGTTATGAAAAACGACATTTTCATCATCTCGTATGTTATCCGAAAAGTATTGCCTATAGTCTTGCACGCTCATCTGCTCGGTATAACGTTTAACTTTCACGTTATCTACAAGGTTTAAAGTAACTTCAGCAATAACAGCGATACCGCCATATCCACCAATAGTTCCATAAAACAGTGATGAATTCTCTGTTGGGGAAGCATTGAGAATTTCACCATTTGCTTTGATTAATTTAATTGACTCAACAGACCTAATAATTGGTCCTTCTCCAATATAACGGCCATGAACATTTACACTAAGGGAGCCACCTACAGTGAAGTTGGCGTATGTTTGCATTATTTTGACCGATAGATTTTCAGGGTCGATGACTTCTTGCAGGTCACGCCATGTAATACCACTTTGCACAGTTATTTTCTTTCTAGCAGTATCTAATGCCAATACTTTATTAAAAGCACGCATATCTAAATGAATACTATCTGAGTATGCAATTTGCCCACCTTGACTATAACGCCCACCACCTATGGAGATAGGTCCAGTACTTGATTGGATAGCACCTACTATATCTTCAATAGACGTTGGTTGAATAACGCGAGTAACTTCAATGGGGTTTAGCTGAGTAATATCATTTACGACAGTTGAGCTTACTTGGTTTGAGTGTCCAGGATCACCAAAATCAATAAAAATATAAGCGAATAACGGAACAAGAAATAATATAAACAGTAAAAAGAAATTGCGAATAATTTTTACCATATTTTCCACCAAGGTTTTTTAATTCCAGGATGTTTGATCACAACATATTGAGGTGTACTTTTATGGCCTGAATTTGAGACAGCTATTATTTTTACTTTAATATTGATAGGCTCTTGCTCGTCAGAATTTCCATCGAACCAAATAAAACTATAAGTACTTTTATTCTCTATCAAATCATTGATAATTACTGGTGTTCCATCAAATAAACTATCTTCGAACTCTCCTTCGACTATCTCAAATATATACCCTTGTTTTAACGGTGGCTTTTCAATTAATTTTAATGAAATCACACCAGCGTCTGAACATGAACCATGATTACCATCGTCTTCACCTCGTCCAATATGGTTCACCACAAAGGTAGGCTTTATAGGTTGAATTTCCTCTGTTGATGATGGCTCAAAAGCCATTTTGGTAGGCATAAAAGAACACGCCAGAGAATCGGCCGATATCGCAAGTAGAAGTACTACTAAAAATTTATACATGTTCACCACCTGCAATATGCGAGGAAGGAGCAAACGTTATAGCCCTTAACTCTTCCACAATGCCTGAATTGTTCAATTCTTTTTGAGCTTTCTTTAAGAGTTTCTTTAAGTGAGGCTTCAAGTGGCCTGATGCCACCGCAGTTGAAATGCCTTTCAATTCATTAAATATGGCTAAAGCATAGATATGTTCACTTTCTGATAAATAGCCATTTCTACTTGATTTCCAACCTTGAGAATCAGAATTAGTATACTGGCTAAAGCTAAACGCAGAATTAGCCATAAATACACCAAACCCAAGAAATGTTGCGGCAATATCTGTAGCGAATTCCCAGTTTTCCCAGCCCCCAGGCGGCTCTTCTTTTGAAGTGGCAGTAAGATAATGCGCCAGCTCATGGGCAAATGTTGCAACTAGTTGAGTCGGCTGAGAGGCCAAAGCAGGATTATATGTAATTACAACTTCATTCTCTTCAGTTGCCTGAAAAGTTCCATGAGGACTAGTTGGTGCATTTTGAATGGCAATAGTTGGTGCAACTACAGGGTTAGCATCCTCTTCTTGAATTTCTAACTTACACACCCAGTTCTCAAGCCCCGCATGCTTTTTAACAGCCTCAAAAGTTTCACTAGCCACCCCTTCTGCTGTATCTACCTTCGATGGAAAATACTCCTTGGTGGGTAAAACTAACTCTGTTGTTTTATAGAAATCATCGCCACCAAAATTCTTTAACAGCCACTTAAACGTAGCCACCTGAAATTCAATGTCTGATTGCGATAGCAGTGGTTTTGTTTTAAAAAAACTGAGCATAAATCCATTTATTTATAAGACGTAAATTATTGATATCAGGTTACTTTAATTATGAACATTTATCAATTTGCCGTATAGTCTTATTAGCGTACTTTACTGACTGATTAATAAAATAAAAATGGAATTCACTAAAAGAATTAAAATAGGGATATTGGTATCAATCATCATAGTAGTTGGCACATACCATCTTTACGTAGATGACGAATTAAATCCTGAGGCCAAAAAGTGGATCGAGTATTATTCTAAACCCACAAATTTAGAAGGAAATGCCTTTATTGGTTTAATTGCCCTATCTCCTTCGAACGATATATCTACTGAGCAAGCCAAAGAATTATATAAAACCAAACTAGGTAATATTACTAAGGGATCGTTAGATTATTTTCAACAACTAAAATATCCTAACGTTAGCGCTTTACCAGATATATTTGGTGATGATGAAGCTTACTTTTGTGAATTTAATAAAGATAATTGCTTATCAGAAACAGCTAAAAATAGGGTTGTTCTTGAAGAAAAGAGTAACAAACTTACCAGTATTACAAAGCAGTATCGCTCTTTATCTAAATTAACCAATTTCGAACCACTGAACTCTATCGCCACCGAGCCTGATTGGGATTCACTTATTCCAATTCAAAGGCTAGCATTTTTAGAGGTGTACTTTCATATATTAGATAACGACCTTGAGTTAGCTGCGCTTCAATTGTCACAACTCATATCTGTAGAGCGAAAATTCCTTAGAAACGCTACGGAAGCCGTATTTCATGCGGTGCCAATTGTTAATTTTGAGCTGTATTATCAACCACTGTTGCTCAAGCTTAAAGAACAAGGTTTTGCTAATTGGGAAGTATTTGGTGATGCACTTACTCCTTTACCTTTTGAAGAAATTTCAATGAATAGAATGTGGCTTATTATGTTTGCTCAAGGGACAAGAGCATTACAGTTTAAGTACATCGCAGAAAGAGCTGAAGGCATGGGGCACTCCCTTCATGGCTTTCAAGCTCAAATAAAATACAAAGAAAACATGACTCTAAACAGTATATTTGCATACCAGAGGTTACAGTTAATCTCTGAAAATGCTAAGAAAGAAAATCTTATTTCTTTAGTTGAAATTGCCGATAGAGAAGCTAATGCGCATTCAGAAAAGTTAAGAAGTGAAATCAAAAATATGTTTTGGTTTACTATCAAAAATTACAGGAACATTGTTGGCTCTTACCTAAAAGTAACAGCTTTACCTAAATTCCTTAGCCTTTATGGAGAAAAATTTAAACTAGACCTGCGATTGTTATTACTAAATATGGTTATAAATGAAGATAAAGATGCTCTAGGAAGTGCTATTAATTTAAATAAATACGTAAACCCATATACAGGCGAAGCTCCTAAGTTGTCTAGATCAAAGCTTTGTTACACATTGCAAAATGATAAGATTTGTATTGATATATGACATAAACCCATTACTACAATAGCCTAGTGTGCGTTTACCGTATTAGTCTGGCTAAGCCTTTTTACCTAAAGAGGTTCGTTGTAAAGTAAATAGCCTTTAGCACTATTTAAACCAAACTTTACCGCCAATCATTTTAAAAGCAGGCATGCCCCGTATTAAAAATTCTCGCGCAAAAACTTGCTGACAGCTAGGGCACGTGCAAGGAGTTTGAGTGAAGTCTTTAGTAATACGTGATTTAAAACACTTCACCAAAGCGCCTTTGCCACCTTTCTTATATTTAAATAACTGAGCTTTACACTTCGCACAAAATATATCGACCGACTTTTTAGGTGCTTTACTGTTTGGTTTTGCCATATGCTCGTATAACTATTGCTAGAATTACCATTGAGATAGCAATTTATTGATATCTTTTTTGGCTGTTTTCGCGATTTTTTGAACCAGTTTAAAAGTCACGTCTGGCTCGGAGATTTGCTCGCCAATATCATCAAGCATGCACAGCCATAATTTAGCGGTCATTTGGGCATCAAATAACGCTCGGTGAAAATCGCCATCTGATGCAATACCTTTATAATCAACTAAGCTACCCAACCTATGACTAGGTGCTTGTTGATTTATACGGCGCGATACCAATAATGAACAGGCAAACTGTCCGCTATAATCGCGGGATATTCTGCTTAACTCTGCATCTAAGAATTTTTTATCGAACGATGCATTATGTGCCAACAGATTTGAGTCACCAATAAAGTCAGCAAACTGCGCCATAACCTCTTCACAAGACGGCGCGCTAACCAACATATCATTTGTTATGCCAGTATATTGTTCGATAAAGCTACTAATGCGACGTCCGGGGTTCATTAATGCTTGAAACGTATCAACAACTTCACCATTTTCAATACGAACGGCACCAATTTCTATGGCTCGGTCACCACTGTTGGGCGAAAGTCCTGTGGTTTCAAAATCGAGAACAATTAAAGAATTTGCGTTTAGATTCATAAAGTTTGCTTGCTATGGATAAAAGCTAACAGCATTTTATCGTGTTAGTGATAAATGTACACACTATAAAAATAAGAGATAAAAAAACAGCGACACATAGTCGCTGTTTTTTATAATATGATGGCGGTGAAGGAGGGATTCGAACCCTCGATACCTTGCGGTATACACACTTTCCAGGCGTGCTCCTTCGGCCACTCGGACACTTCACCATTTTGTGCTCAATTAAGGCTGCGCTATGGTAGGTAAAAAACGTTATAGCTGCAAGGCAATTTTACTTAATTAAACAATTAACCTTTGATTTGCTGAGAATTTAGGCAAGTTATTACTTGTACGTCACTCGCTTATTTACAACTAGATTGAAAAGTTAAGCATTCGGTTTAAAGACTTTAACGCACCTTCTCTAAGTGCCATATCAACAAAGACTTCTTTGCCTGTTGGGTCAATAAGTGCTTCTTCAATGGCTTTTAAACCATTCATCGCCATCCAAGGACAATGTGCACAACTGCGACACGTTGCACCTTCTCCTGCCGTTGGCGCTTCAAAAAATTCTTTTTCTGGACAAAGCTGCTGCATTTTATAAAAAATACCGCGATCGGTTGCCACAATAAATTTCTTATTAGGTAATGTTTGCGCCGCTTTGATCAACTGACTTGTTGAGCCAACCGAGTCAGCAAGTTCAATCACTTCTGCAGGCGATTCTGGATGCACTAAAACAGCAGCATCAGGGTGAAGGGTTTTCATGTCGATTAACGCTTTGGTCTTAAACTCGTCATGAACAATACAAGCGCCCTGCCACATTAACATGTCTGCACCCGTTTGCTTTTCGATATAAGCGCCTAGATGACGATCTGGGCCCCATAAAATCTTTTCACCTAGGCTGTCTAGGTGCTCAACGATTTCTAGTGCGCAAGAGGAGGTAACAATCCAATCTGCTCGAGCTTTAACAGCTGTAGACGTATTGGCATATACGACAACCGTTCTGTCAGGGTGTTGATCGCAAAAGGCTGAAAACTCGTCAATTGGGCAACCTAAGTCTAATGAACAGGTCGCTTCAAGTGTTGGCATAACCACTGTTTTTTCAGGCGTTAACACTTTGGCGGTTTCGCCCATAAACTTAACACCGGCCACTAATAAAGTTTCTGCTGGGTGTTGATTACCAAAACGCGCCATTTCTAGCGAGTCGGCAACACAGCCACCAGTTTCTTCAGCAAGCGCTTGAATTTCAGGATCTGTGTAATAGTGCGCAACTAAAACAGCATTTTTAGCTTTCAATAATTGTTTAATTCGCTCTTTGTATTGAGCACGCTCGTCAACCGATAACGGTTTTGGCTTGGCTGGAAATTGAAAATCAAATTCTACGGCTAAACTTGCTTGCGACATTTTACATCTCTATTTACACTAAAAAACCGAGGAATTATAAGGCAAAGCGCCATGAATGTGTACTAGAGAATAAATCAGGTTTAGTAAAATTTAGGTATAAGTCAGAATGAATATGAAAACGGTATGACGTAATTAAGAAATTTCAAGTAAATTAAGAAGATGAGCTAGAGGTAGCGATGAGCTTTGGATAATCACTTTTCATTAAGACTAAATAAAAAGTGGTCGGTCGTGAAGGATTTGAACCTTCGACAAATTGGTTAAAAGCCAACTGCTCTACCAACTGAGCTAACGACC
>NZ_JBPDIH010000004.1:66288-266102 GCF_052030545.1 Thalassotalea sp. PLHSN55
GTGAAGGATTTGAACCTTCGACAAATTGGTTAAAAGCCAACTGCTCTACCAACTGAGCTAACGACCGATGATAGATATTTCGAATGTTTACTTTCTGCTTTGTAGATTTAAACAAAAAAGAAAGTGGTCGGTCGTGAAGGATTTGAACCTTCGACAAATTGGTTAAAAGCCAACTGCTCTACCAACTGAGCTAACGACCGACATTTGTATTGCGTTGCCCTGCTCGTTCAACGCGCCGCATATAATACTTATAATTTTTTTTAGTGCAACAACAAATTCAAGTTTTTTTAACTTTCTAGCGCGTTTGCGTAAAAAGAAAGCAACTTGCTAGATATATATACAACTTTATTGCGTTAAACTGTCTAAACGAGGTTTTGCTAATTGCGCTGCACTTGAACTTGGGTACTCAGCAATAAGTTTACGGTATAAGCTAATTGCTTTAGTTCGGTTATCTTGCTTTTGTTCAACCATAGCAAGTTTCAATAATGCATCACCGCGCTTACTTGAGTCGGTGAACTGGTTAACAACCACTTCGAACTCTTGTTTCGCTTCCGCTAACTCACCTTTATTAAACAGTAATTGCCCTAACCAATAATGCGCATTTGCCGCATAGCTTGATTGAGGATACTTTTGATTAAAGGCACGAAATTCAGGGATAGCCTGTTCGTACTTTTTCTCTTTAAGTACTAAGTTAACCGCACGATCATAAGCTTCGTTTTCAGTTAAATCACTACTGTAATTAACACTGGATGAATTACTTGCTGGCGTATTAGTGGCACCAATTGCCGCTGGCACTTGATTAGTCGGTTTCAGGGCTTGTGATACACGACGATCAAGCTCTTGATATAATTCACGCTGGCGATCAAGCACTTGGCTTAATTGATGGGTATGAAGCTCGGTAACACCGCGTAATTCATTCACTTCATTTTGCAATTCATCAAGCTGACGTTGCACATTAACTTGTGCACGATTTCTAGCATCTAATTTGCGTTCTAAGCTTACAAGCTGTTCAGCAACGCTGCCTTTAGGCGCTGAATAGGTTGTAGGGCTAGGAAGTGGTGAAGTCGTTGTAGTAACCGTTGACGTATTGTTGTTAACAGTTGCTGGTGGTGGTGAACTTACATCAATAACCGGTGCAGGTTGAGCTGCTAGTACAGAAGATGCACTAACAACTAAACCTAAGCCAAATAAAACTTTATTCAGTTTCATTTATCTACCAATTAGTAAACTAAAACGGCACGACGGTTTTTAGCAAAAGCGTCTTCAGAACGGTCTTTAACCATTGGCTTTTCTTCACCGTAGCTAACTACGCTTAATTGTGAAGAAGAAACACCCATGTTTTCTAGGTAAGTTTCAACAGCTTTAGCACGACGCTCACCTAAGGCAATGTTGTACTCTGGCGTACCGCGCTCATCGGCATGGCCTTCGATCACAACGTTTACGTTAGTGTTCGCATTTAAAAATGTAGCGTGCGCTTCTAAAATAGCTGCAAACTCACCGCTTACTGTAGATTTGTCAAAATCGAAGTAAATAATGCTGTTAGCACGTAATGCGTCTTGAGCTTGACGTTGTTGCTCTTTAAATTCAGCTTCTTTTTTAGCTGCAGCGGCACGAACGGCTGCTTCTTGTTCAGCGACTTTTTTCGCTTCAATTTGAGCGTTAGTTTCAACTGAGCTGGTACCTTCGTCTTCTGAGTTAGTGTTGCTACAAGCTGAAATAGCTAAAATTGGTAAAGCAATGGCTAAAGCTTTCACTGTTTTGTTTAAGCGCATTTTGGTTTCCTTAATGGTTCTACATAAAAGTTAAAAATAAATACTTTCTTTATTATAAAAATGGTGACCAAGCAGGTGCTTTTACTTGGCCGTCTAATGCAGGTAGACGCGCTTTAAAACGCCCATCTACAGACACTAAACTAAGTACTTGCTTATTATTGTGCAACGTACTGTATATAATCATGCCACCATTTGGTGAAATGCTTGGCGATTCATCTAAGCGTGTTTTAGTTAGCACTTGGAACATACCCGACTCTAACTCTTGTTTCGCTAAATGATATCTACCTTGTGTTCGGTTAACCATGATCAGCTGACGTCCGTCTGGTGTTAACGAACCACCAAGGTTCATTTCACCATCAAATGTCAACCGTCTGATTTTTCCATCGATTAAATTTACGCGATAAAGCTGAGGTTTTCCACCCCGTTCTGAACTAAATATCAATGAATTACCGTCAGGTGTCCAACTTGGTTCAGTATCAATCGCACGATGACGGGTGATACGTCGCAATTTTTTACTGGCTAAATTCATCACATAAAGTTCAGGATTACCATCTTTTGACAAGACTAACGCAAGCTCTTTACCATTTGGCGAAAAGCGTGGCGCACTGTTAATGCCTTTAAACGAGCTTAACATGGTGCGTTGGCTGCTATAAATATCAATACTGAATATCTGCGCTTGACGATTCTCAAACGTTACATAGGCCAATTTGCTGCCATCTGGACTCCAAGTCGGCGACATTAATGGTTCTTTAGAGCTTAATAATACTTCTTCGTTATAACCGTCATAGTCGGCAATAACAAGTTGATAAGGGTAACTTTGTTGATCGCGAACAATAACATAAGCGATTTTGGTTAAAAAAGCACCACGACTACCGGTAAGCTTTTCGTAAACCACATCACTGATGCGATGACCATAACGACGAAATTGACTTGCACTAATTTCAATAGTGCGATCTTCTAAAACATGATCTTTTGCACTAACCAATTGGCCGTTACTTAACATTTGGCTTTCACCACCGGTAATTTGGCCGCGAATAACATCGATTAATTGATAGTGAACACTAAAGCGACCAACACCAACTTCCGTCACTGAACCCACAACAATGGCTTCTACGCCTTCGTTTGCCCACGCGGCATAATCAACTTGGCTGTCGTTATTAGGTTTTTGTGGAAATTTAAATTCACTTATCGGACTAAATTTACCACTACGCAGTAAGTCATCGCTAACCACTTGCGATAAACGCTCTGGCACTTCACTGCTGCCTTGGAACTTAAACGGTAAAACCGCAATAGGTCTTGCGCCGTTAACACCTTCAGTGATCACAATTTCTAAGGTCGCCATTGCTTGAAGTGAAAACAAGCTACATAGACAAATTAGGAGTACTTTAAATTTCATCATTTCTTCAAAATTATTATTAGTTAAAATCAGCCAGCATTAGTAAGACTAAAACTCTGGCACCACCGTTAAACTTATGGTGCTCATAGCTTTGAACACTTCTTTATCTTTCGACACAGGCAAAGTGCCAGCTTTATAAATTGCTGTTTTGGCAGCATTACAAACTGATCTATCACCCACACCAGGTACAACATTAGTCACAAACCCTGATGGTGCAAGACTTATGGTTAATTTACAAGACTTACCTTCCATTGTGTCGCGATCAGTGATTAAATTGCGCTGAATCGTTTGCGTGATTAACGCGGTATAGCGATCAATTTCAGACATTACTTGCTTGCTACGCGCTTTTTGCCTTTGCGCGGCTTCAGCAGCTAATTCTTCAGCCATCATCTGCTCTTGCATGGCGCGCTCTTTCGCTTCTTGTTCTTTACGTTTGCGCTCTGCTTCTTTCTTTTTCCGCAGTTCTTCCGCTTTTTTAGCTGCCGCTTCTTCTTTTAAGCGTTTAGCTCTCGCATCAGCTGCGGCTTTTTCCGCTTTTTTCTGTTCATTTTCTTTACGTACACGCGCTTTTTCTGCCGCATCAGCTTTTGCTTTTGCCGCTTTAGCTGCATCGTCAGCTTTGCGTTTTTCTTGCTCTTTTTTCTTACGCTGCTTTTCTAAATCTTTTATTCGTTGCTGCTCTTGTGCTCTTTTTCGCTTCGCTGCAGCAGCGCGATCTTCTAAATCTTTTATGCGTTTTCTTTCTTTAGCTTTTGCATCTGCTTGTTCTTTCTTCAAGCGTTTTACGTGTGCATCAACTTTCGATTTATCAACAGCAACTGCTTGAATAGGTTCCATTTTCGCAGCGGTAGGAGTGGGCGTTGGTTTGGGCGCTGAGGTAAAATCACCAAACAGCAGCACCAAGGCTAACGCCACATGTAGGCCAATACTTACAGCGATTGCAGTAGTATACTTCTGGTCCACCAATTATTTCTCCACAGAGTCTGTCATTAAGCCTACCGATGGTACACCGGCGTTTTGTTGTAGTAATACCATTAACTGAATAACAGCGTCGTACGACACAGCGCCGTCACCATTGACCACTACCGGTGTATCTGGCTCTACTTTTAAATGCGCTGCAACTAGTGTCGCCACTTCTTCTGCAGACATAGGTTCGTTTTTACTGGTACCAACGGCTAAATAATAATTTCCCTGAGCATCTACAGACGCAACCAATGGCGGTTTACTGTCTTTATCTAGAGGCTCTGCATCGGCTTTAGGTAAGTCAACCTTTACACCTTGAGTGATTAATGGCGCGGTTACCATAAAAATTATCAGCAAAACTAGCATAACATCAATGTAAGGTACAACATTGATTTCAGCCACTTTTTTTCGTCTTACGCGTCTATACATGAAATTAGGCCCTTTTAAGCTTTCCGACTAATAATCAAAAACAACAAAGCTTAATGTTCAACAGCCGCTTGGCGCTGCAAAATACTTGAAAATTCTTCCATAAAGTTACCATAGCTATTTTCTAACTTTTCAACATTATGACTAAAACGGTTATAGGCCATTACCGCAGGAATCGCTGCAAATAAGCCCATTGCTGTAGCAACAAGCGCTTCAGCAATACCCGGCGCTACCATTGCTAATGTTGCTTGTTCAACAGCGCCAAGGGCGATAAATGAATTCATGATCCCCCACACAGTGCCAAATAAACCAATGTAAGGACTAATTGAACCTACGGTCGCCATAAAAGGTAAATTGGTTTCTAATGCGTCAACTTCACGAGATAATGCTACGCGCATTGCTCGGTGTGTACCGTCAACAATCACTTGTGGTGTCGCGATATTACTTTTACGTAAGCGGGCAAATTCTTTGAAGCCAGCAACAAATAAATTCTCGATGCCGTCGATATGTTCTCGTGCTGAAATTTCACTATAAAGTTTACTTAAATCAGCACCACTCCAGAATTTGTCTTCAAATGTTTGAAGTTGAATTTGAGCATTTTTCAATATTTTACGGCGTTGAATTATCATCGCCCAACAAGCGATTGAAAAGCCCAACAAAATCAGCATAACTGATTTAACCAATAAACTTGCCTGTAAAAATAAATCAAAGAATGATATTTCAGCGTGCACCTTCAAATGCTCCTAATATTGCTTGGGGAATCGCACACGGTTTTGCCCGTGCTAAATTTACACAGGCAACTAAAACGGTTGCTGTGCAAAGTAACGTATTTTCTTGGTTGGTGATTTGCTGTGTAAAACGCAAACTGGCGCGTTTTAGCTCGCTAATTGTTGTAGTTACGTTGAGCAAATCATCTAATTTTGCCGAAGCAATATTATCCATTTCCACCCTTCTGACCACAAAACCTATATTTTGTTCTAAAAAGAATGATTGATTTATACCAATTTCACGTAACATTTCAGTTCTAGCGCGTTCAAAGAACTTTAAATAGTTAGCATAAAAAACAATGCCACCAGCATCAGTGTCTTCATAATAAACTCTGATAGGAAATTGATTTTTTTTATTCGACATTTAGTTTTTATTCTAAAGAAACGTTGCGCAGTGCGGTAATGATAATAGATTGTACACATCACTAACAAGCCCGAAGCGCCCATGTTCTGTGTTTTATTTGTAATAAAGTAAGAATTGGTTACAATCGCCACCTCTTCGCATTAGTTTTTCTAATGCGAAAGCGGTATTTTTTTTAGTTTGAACAGATCGGATGACTATCCTAAAATTACACCATGTTTTGAATTAGCCAGTAATAGTTAGTTCCCATATTACTGATTAACTCATTAGAATAGTAAATTTTCTATTCGCTGTTTTACCCCTTGTTTTATCATGACTTCCTTATATCGACTTAATTATAAGTTGGCCCACATAAGTTTTTATGTGGGCTTTTTTTTTTGCCTATAAGAAAAGAAAATGACAAAAGCAGACTAGTGAATAAACAAAATATTTGCGACTTCAAATGAGAAATGAGTGTTTATAAAGCGCTATAGCATTGATTAATCTATTAGAAAAATCACTTATCGTATAAATGTGAATTTTATCCAAAAAAATAAAAATTCACATTTAAATTGCAATGAGTAACCAAATAAGTGAGTTTACTTGTCGATTTTTACTTTTCCAAAGTGTTGAAAAGCGCGATCGGTTACGATTCGACCGCGTGGTGTACGCTGCAAAAAGCCTTGTTGAATTAAAAATGGCTCGATTACATCTTCTATGGTTTCACGTTCTTCACCAATAGCTGCAGCAACATTATCAAGACCTACCGGGCCACCTTTGAAATTATCAATAATTGCGTTAAGTAGCTTTCTGTCCATAATGTCAAAGCCTTCGTTATCAACTTCTAACATAGTTAATGCTGAAACTGCAGTGGCGGCATCAACAATGCCCGCAGTTTTTACATCCGCATAATCACGTACACGTCTTAATAAACGATTGGCAATGCGCGGTGTACCGCGAGAGCGTTTGGCCACTTCAAATGCGCCCTCTTCATTTATAGTTAAATTTAGGAAATGGGCAGAACGTTTGACAATATCGGTTAAGTCTTTGGTTTTATAAAACTCTAATCGCTGCACTATGCCAAAGCGGTCGCGTAGTGGTGACGTTAACGCGCCCGCACGTGTCGTTGCGCCGATTAGGGTAAATGGCGGTAAGTCTAATTTAATTGACCGAGCAGCTGGCCCTTCACCGATCATAATATCGAGTTGATAATCTTCCATCGCAGGGTAAAGTACTTCTTCAACCACTGGGCTTAAGCGATGTATTTCATCAATAAATAATACGTCGTTTTCTTCAAGGTTAGTTAACAAGGCGGCTAAGTCACCGGCTTTTTCTAATACGGGGCCTGAGGTGGTGCGAATATTTACGCCCATTTCATTGGCCACTATATTAGCAAGTGTCGTTTTACCTAAACCCGGAGGACCAAAAATAAGTAAGTGATCTAAAGGCTCACCGCGTTTTTTAGCGGCAGGAATGAAAATTTCCATTTGCGCTTTGACATGATCTTGCCCTGTGTAGTCTTGTAACATTTTAGGGCGAATAGCGCGATCAACAGTTTCATCTTCTACTGTTGCAACGGGCTGTATCAAGCGATCGGCTTCTATCATTTCTGAACCTATTTTGTGTTTGTTTTTTTTAGCTTCTAGCTTCTAGCTACAGTTTATATCATTGACTTTAACGCATCACGAATTAAATCTTCGCTCGTCATGCCTTGTTGATATATTAATTTAACCGCTTTATCGGCTTGTGCCGTGGTATAACCTAGCGACACCAAGGCATTAATTGCATCACCTTTATGATCGTTAGCAAAGCTAGTCTCTGAATGCGGCATAAGCGGCGCGGCATCGGTTGCAGGGGTATGAATATCGCCTTGCCAGTCTTTTAATCGGTCGCGCATTTCAATAAGCAAACGTTCAGCGGTTTTTTTACCCACCCCTGGAATTTTCACTATGGTGGTTAAATCGTCATGTACCACACAACTGACAAACTGATCGGCAGACATGCCTGATAAAATTGCGAGCGCCAGTTTTGGTCCAACACCGTTCACTTTAATTAACAAGCGAAACAGCTTACGTTCCACTTTATTAGCAAAACCGTATAACAATTGCGCGTCTTCACGTACGACAAAATGGGTATAAATAGTGGCTTCTTGGTTAATATCAGGCAATGAATAAATACTGGTCATTGGCATAGTTACTTCATAGCCAATGCCATGGCATTCTATTAATATTTCAGGAGCAATTTTTTCGATTAAAATTCCACGTAAACGACCGATCACAGCAAAAACCTAAACAGACTTATTATTTGGCTGACACCATACCACTAGATATTTATACAGTAAAGGTTTGAGCCGCTTATTTGCCACATTTTGCTTGCCAATTGGTGTCATTAGCGCAGTCGGCTACGAACAATTTTACTGGCTTGGCCTGAAAGTTTCTCAAGATATTCGTGGCTATGACCATGACAGAGCGCGACTGCAAGCGCATCGGCAGCATCTGCTTGTGGCGTACCGGGTAGCTTTAGAATCGATGTGACCATGTGTTGCACTTGGGTTTTATCAGCGGCGCCGGTGCCAACCACCGATTGTTTTATTTGCCGAGCTGAATATTCAGCAATGCTTAAACCCGATTGTGTTGCGGCAACAATAGCGGCGCCACGCGCTTGACCAAGTTTTAGCGCTGAGTCAGGGTTTTTCGCCATAAACACTTGTTCAATGGCAAACATGGTCGGTTTGAATTGAATAATTAATTCAGACACGCCAGCAAAAATGGTTTGCAAACGATCACCTAAATTGTCGCCGGCTGCCACCGCTTTTATACAGCCACTGCCCAAATACGTAAATTTCCGCCCTTGTTGTTGAATTACACCATAGCCAGTTAACCGAGAGCCGGGATCAATACCTAAAATAATATTCATGCAAACTTTATATAAAATAACGATGGGCAAAGTTTACCGTATCAGCTTTGTGACTTCACGATATTTAACGTTCTTGTGTCAAAGCCCATTTGTAAAAATTGGCGGAAAGTTTTCTGTGCACAACTACAACTTTTATTGCCCCGCCCCACATCAGCAAAAGTTGCTTTTAACGCTAAGTCGATGTTTTATTAATAAAGTCTATTGCTCTGTATTTTATTCTGGCTTTTGCAAAAATGAGCAATATCCGTGCAAAATGAAAAGCACTAGACCTTTATAACAATAACAATATTTGTCAACAATATCGCTGAGCGCGGTCATAACAATTAACTATGGCAACCGCAGCGTAGCTCAGGAGCTTGCATGCATAACAACCAAACAGCGACCGTTAAAAAGCTCGATCAATGGATCCGTGGTGAATTTAAAGAATTAAATACTCGCCTAGACAATATCTACTTTGATCAAGATGACCGCAGTGATGTAAATTTACAACCTCAACTGACCAAACCATTAACCAAAAAATTAACCGATACCGGTCAAGCACTCATCAGCGACGTCTTAAAGGAAGGAAATACCGACAACGGTTTTGACTCAGGTTATGATTTATTAGGTAATGTTGGTATTTACATGGCCGCTTGTCGACGTCATGAAATAACCGAACCTTCGCGCGAAAAAAAGTCGCCATTAATTGAAGCCTCTGCGTTGGCAATGCAAATTGGCGCATCACTTGGAGTTACGCCACGCTTTTCCACTAGCCATTTAACCACACACAATTTAGCGGTGAATGGCGAGTTTAAAAGCTTTACCAGTTTAGACGATGAATTACTTTTTATTGACTACAATACCCGTGGTATTTTAGGCTATAAACGCTGTGCCGACGCATTAATTAAGTTGTTACCTTTGGGGATTTCTCACCCACTTGCTGCTGAAATGCTCACCATCGCCAAGCAAGCTCTTAATGAAGTTATACAACATAACGACATGTTATTTAAGTGTTTAAACCCACAACGCTTTTTCTATTGCGTGCGTCCTTATTACAAACCCTATCGCGTCGGCCAAAATGTCTATCGAGGTGCAAACGCGGGGGACTTTTCCGGCATTAATGCTATCGATTTGCTGTTAGGTTTGTGCCAAGGGCAAGATCCTTACTACTCACAAATATTGGTCGACAAATTTTTATTTATGATGCCCGAAGAGCAAGCCATATTGCGCGATTGTATGCGCAAACAAAGCTTGCTTGATGCATTATTATCGACCAATAAAAAACAAGTCGATAGCGACTGGTTTCAGCACAATGCACAACTCTTTTTGGAAGTTTGCCAACTACATGGCAGAGCGGCCACGCAACATCATCAGCAATTAGTGGAACGATTCATAAAACAAATGTCGGTTAATGAATCACCCGCTGCGTTAAAAAATATTACCGCCAGTGGTCCACCTTTGCCTGTACTACTTGCTTCATTAGAAAAGTTAAAAGATTTACGAACCGCAGCCAAACGTGAGGATATTCCAAGCAGATTTCAAGATATTGAAAAACTAAGAGGGTTAATTAGGTATTACGATGAAAACCTTTGAGCACCTGAGCGTTAAGCAGCACCGTCATTATTTTTTAAGCCATTCAGTAGGTTTGCCCTTTAAAGGCGCAAAAGAAAATTTTGACCATACCTTTTTTGACACATGGCAAAATAACCTTGAGCCTTGGCCAAAATGGTTAGCGGTTATCGACAATTTTCGTCAGCAATTAACCAAGCTATTAAATAGCAACCTAGATCAGTTATGCCCACAAACTAATTTATCGAGTGCGTTAACTAAGGTGTTATTTTCGCTACCTAAACCTAATGCTACAAAGTCAGTCATTTTATATAGCCAAGCTGACTTTCCTTCAATGGCATTTGTATTGCAACAAGCACAATCACTCGGTTACCAGCTGAAAAGCATTCCTTTGGCAGCGGATTTGGTTAATATTGAAACCTGGCAAAGGTATATTCAAGATGATGTGGCACTTGCTTTTATTAGCCATGTGCAATCGAATAATGGCTTAAAACTTCCCGTCGATAAAATCACCACCCTTTGCAAACATCAAAAAGTTACGTCGATTGTTGATGTTGCACAAAGCATTGGCGTACAGCCGATAGATGTTAAAACATGGCAAGCTGATTTTATTATCGGTTCGTCGGTTAAATGGTTGTGCGGTGGCTCTGGTGCAGGCTTTTTGTGGGTAGATCAGCAACAGCTTGCTCAATGCCAGCCAGTTGATGTTGGTTGGTTTTCGCATCAAAACCCATTTGAGTTTGATGGTGATCACTTTCAATATCACCAAAGTGCCTTAAGGTTTTGGGGTGGAACGCCCAGTGTCGCGCCTTTTGCAATTGCCGCCTTTGCCATTGAGCAAATTAATCTATTAGGGGTTGAGGCAATAAATGGTATTAATCGTGCTCATCAAAAGCGAATAAGGGCAGCTGTGAATGATGAATTTATTGTTTCACCTGAAAAGTTATCTCACTCGAGCGGCACGTTGATTTTGCATTTTAAAGATAAACATCAATCCATGATAGAGCGCTTAAAAGAGGTAAATATTGGTTTTGATCATCGCGAACAAGGCATGCGCTTGTCACCGCATTTTTATACAACCGATAATGAGGTTGATTATTTAATTAACCAGTTATCAAAACAGTTGCGATAAACATTACTCGGTAAGTTGATGAATAACTTGGTTACTACTACCGCGCCAAATAAGTTTGGCGTCTTTTAGTTTCTCTTCAAATTTGCCATCAACAAATACATCAACTAAATCAACAATGGCTTGCTGATCAGCACTCAACTTAGCAAGCGTATAGCCTGACCACAGCCAAATATCTTTGCCCACGCATTCTGTTTTTACCCGCTTAACTAACTTTAACACGTCTGCCGTATTGCTTGGGTGCAGAGGGTCTCCGCCAGATAACGACAAACCTCGGCGTTTAATGCGAGTATCATTTAAATCAGCGATAATTTGATCTTCTTGGATTTCAGTAAAAAGGCTGCCAGAGTCTAATCGCCACGTTGATTGATTATAACAACCACGGCATGCGTGCTCACACCCTGAAACAAACAAGGTACAGCGCGTGCCGGGCCCGTTAACCACATCGACCGGATAGTATTTATGAAAGTGCATAGCGTCTTTTTTACCGTATTCACCAATAAAATAAAAAAGCAGCCATGTAAAACGATGACTGCTTAACTTGTAAAACAGTGAGCCTTTTTAAAGCTCTGCCCAATTACATGTGCTTAACGCGACGTTTTACTTCTTCTTGCTTACCGTGGTTAAACGGGCGAGCATCTGGGCTACCTAAATAACCACATACGCGGCGGGTAACCGACACTTTTTCAGCATTATGATTGCCACAGCTTGGGCAAACAAAACCTTTGCTGGTACAGTCAAACTCGCCGGTAAAGTTACATTCATAACATTCATCAATCGGCGTATTGGTACCGTAGTATGGCACGCGGCTATAGCTGTAATCCCAAACGTTTTCGAGCGCTTCAACATTATGTTGAATATTCGGGTACTCGCCGTAACAAATAAAACCGCCATTAGCCACATTTGGGTAAGCCATTTCAAAGTCAATTTTGTCATACGGGTTAACTTGTTTTTCAACATCAAGGTGAAAACTATTGGTGTAGTAACCTTTGTCGGTAACGCCATTCATTACGCCAAATTCAGTGGCGTCAAGCTTACAAAAACGACTGCATAAGTTTTCACTTGGCGTGCTGTATAAGCTAAAACCATAGCCGGTTTCCGCTTTCCAACTGTCGGTTGCATTACGCAAATATTGTATAATTTCAAGCCCTTTTACGCGCAAGCTTTCGCTATCAAACATATGAGTTTCATCACCATAAAGCGCGTTAATGGTTTCATGCAAACCAATGTAGCCCAGTGAAATTGAAGCGCGGCCGTTTTTAAATATTTGCGCAACATTATCGTCGGCTTTTAAGCGCACGCCACAAGCACCTTCCATATACAGTACTGGCGCAACACGAGCTTTAACCCCTTCTAAGCGAGCAATACGAGTATCAAGCGCGCGGCGTGCTAATTGTAAACGTTCATCAAGTAAGCTGAAAAATGCCGATTCATCGCCTTTTGCTTCTATTGCAATACGCGGTAGGTTTAAGCTAACAACACCAATATTGTTGCGCCCTTCATGAATTTCTTGACCCTTTTCTTCATAGGTTGATAAAAAGCTACGACAACCCATCGGCGTTTTAAACGAACCGGTCACTTTCACCACTTGTTCATAGTTTAAAATATCTGGATACATGCGTTTTGACGCACATTTTAATGCCAAGCGTTTAATGTCGTAGTTCGGATCTTGGGCTTTATGATTTAGGCCATCTTTAATGGCAAACACTAATTTCGGGAAAATCGCGGTTTTCTTATTCTTGCCTAAACCGGCAATGCGGTTTTCAAGAATCGATTGCTGAATTAAACGTGACTGCCACGTTTCACCTAAACCAAAACCAAAGGTAACAAAAGGCGTTTGACCATTAGCGGTATGCAAGGTATTTACTTCGTATTCAAGTGATTGAAACGCGTCGTAACACTCTTTTTCCGTGCGCGCACGAGCAAATACTTCCGCGTTTGGAATATCCCATTCTTGGGCAATAGTTAAATGTTTTTCATAACTTGCGCTCACATACGGGGCAAGTACTTCATCGATGCGGTTAATGGTCGTGCCGCCGTAAATATGGCTGGCAACTTGGGCAATAATTTGCGCTGTGACCGCAGTCGCGGTAGAAATGGATTTTGGCGTATCAATTTCCGCATTTCCCATTTTAAAGCCGCGCGTTAACATGCCATCAAGATCAATTAACATGCAGTTAAACATTGGGAAAAATGGCGCGTAATCAAGATCGTGGTAATGAATTTCACCACGCTGATGCGCGCTAACAATATCACGCGGCAAAATGTGCTTATTGGCATAATGTTTAGCAACAATACCGGCAAGTAAATCGCGCTGAGTAGGTATGACTTTGCTGTCTTTATTGGCATTTTCATTCAAAATGCTGGCATCGCTTTGATCAATGAGGCCGCGAATATCATTGTTCAGTTGGCTACTTTGTTCACGGGCAATGTCACGATCATGGCGATATTCAATATACGCTCGAGCGATTTCGCGGTGTGGCCCTGACATCAAAATATCTTCAACCATATCTTGAATTTGACCGATCTCAACTTGCTCAACATCCTTGAACTGAGAGAACACAGTTTCGGCAACATCTAACGCATAGTTGTTGTCTATTACCGCAACCGTTTCTGCTGCGCTGATGATTGCTTGTTGGATGCGTGCAATGTCGAAGGCTACGCGACAGCCATCGCGTTTAATCACTACCGGTTTCACTAAGAATTCCTTATTTATCATTATAACGACAGTGTTACTAAAGATTACTTAATAAAACAAAAACACTAAATATAGTAGTTTTAAAAATACGCAACACTAGATGCGGTGTATTAGACGAGAATACGACAAATGAGTTATTGATCTAGATCAAGGTTTGTTGAGGTGGTGCAATAAGCAAGCAATACCGGATTTTTCGGCTAAAAACCGTTAAATTAGCGCGGAAAATGTCAAGAGGGAAACGCGTTAATTAACGCATAGTTTTGTTTGGTGTTTGTAAATTTTTGAGTATTTTTCGACAAAGCAGGTACAGATAAAATGCAACAAAAAAGCCAGTAAAAAATACTTTTACTGGCTTTACCTTTTAAATTGTTCTGCTTATTTAGGCGATAAAAGGAATTAGCTTTCGCTGTCAGCTTCTTTATTTTCTTCTTTAACGATTTTAGCAATACCCAGTTCAACTAATTGATCAGGGTTTGCATGACCTGGTGCATTCGTTAACGGACATGCCGCAGTCGTTGTTTTCGGGAACGCCATTACGTCGCGAATTGAACTAGCGCCGGTCATTAACATCACTAAACGGTCAAGACCAAAAGCAAGACCTGCATGTGGTGGCGCGCCGTATTCTAGAGCTTCAAGTAAGAAACCAAATTTCTCTTGTGCTTCTTCGTCGCTAATACCTAAAATTCTAAATACTGCCGCTTGCATGTCTTGGTTATGAATACGTACCGAACCACCGCCTAATTCACAGCCGTTTAAGACCATGTCGTATGCATCAGATAATGCGCCAACTGGGTTTGCTTCTAACTCTGCTGCTGTTAGGTTGGTTGGTGCGGTAAATGGGTGATGAAGCGCGTGCATGTGGCCGTCGATTTCTTCAAACATTGGGAAGTCTACAACCCAAAGTGGTTTCCACTCACCTTGTAATAAATCTAAGTCTTCACCCAGTTTTAAACGAAGTGCGCCCAATGATTCGGTTACTACGTTGTAGTTGTCAGAGCCGAAGAAAATAATGTCGCCCGATTGTGCGTTAACGCGATCTAATAAGGTATTAACCGCATCTTCGCTTAAGAATTTTAAGATTGGCGATTGCAAACCTTCAAGGCCAGCAGCGCGATCGTTAACCTTCATCCATGGCATGCCTTTGGCGCCATAAATGCCAACAAATTTGGTTAATTCGTCAATGCCTTTACGTGAAAATTTCGCTGCGCCTTGTGGTACGTTAATCACCGCAACACGGCCTTTTTCGTCATTCGCTGGGCCTGAGAATACTTTAAATTCTACGTCTTTTAAAATATCAGCAACGTCAGTAATTTCTAATGGGTTACGCAGGTCAGGCTTGTCTGAACCAAAACGTGTCATCGCTTCGCTGTATGGCATACGCGGGAATTCACCTAAATCAACATCAAGCATTTTGATGAATAATTCACGGATCATTTTCTCAGTCACGCCCATCACTTCTTCAGCGCTCATGAAAGATGTTTCAATATCAATTTGCGTGAATTCTGGTTGGCGATCAGCACGTAAGTCTTCGTCACGGAAACATTTTACGATTTGGTAATAACGTTCCATGCCCGACATCATCAACAATTGCTTAAATAATTGTGGTGATTGTGGCAAAGCAAAAAATTGACCTTTATGCGTACGGCTTGGTACTAAATAGTCACGCGCACCTTCTGGCGTTGCCGCAGTAAGAATTGGCGTTTCAATGTCTAAAAAGCCTTGTGACTCCATTGACTCACGCACAGCAGAGGTTACTTTGGCGCGAAAACGCATACGTTCAGTCATTTCAGGGCGACGTAAATCTAAATAACGATATTTTAAACGTTGCTCTTCAGAGTTCTTTTGGTTTGAATCCAGTGGCAAAGGTGCTGCTTTATTTAAAATATTAAGCTCTAAACCTAATACTTCAATACCACCGGTTTTCATGTCTTTGTTCACTTGCCCTTCTGGACGTGCGCGAACTTTACCTTTAATTTGCACACAAAATTCATTACGCAAGGTATTGGCTTTTTCTAACACTTCGGGTAAATCTGGATCGTAAACTACTTGCACTATGCCTTCGCGGTCACGTAAATCGAGAAAAATTACCGCACCTAAGTCACGACGACGGTTTACCCAACCACAAAGTGTAACTTCTTGACCAATGTGAGCTTCGTTTACCTCACCACAATAAATACTTCGCATGAATATTTGCCTTGAAATTCTAACTTGAACACACCCTAATAAAACAATGTTGTTTAATAGGATAAAAAATTGCCGCCATTATATAGCAATAGCGAATAATGTCACTGGTCTGTCGATATTTCTGGGCATTTAACTGTTCGAGTGTGTATAGAATCATTTCTTTGTTTGGTCATTTTCAGTTAAAATAGCCGCCAATTTATTTGCTTTACTTTTTAAACGCCTTTTATGCAGCCATCAGAACCCGATTTAATTTTTTCAAATCAGCAAAAACAGATCAAAGACTTCGCCTTTGACGCGCAAGTTGTTGAAGTTTTTCCTGATATGATCAGCCGCTCTGTTCCCGGCTACAATACCATTATTGATACCATAGGTAGGCTAAGCCAACGCTTTGTTACTGATGATTCAAACGTATACGATTTAGGTTGCTCGTTGGGCGCAGCAACACTTGCCATGCGCCGCGGCATAAGCGCTAACAATGCAAAAATTATTGGCGTTGACAATTCAGCCGCTATGGTTGAACGCTGTAAAATTCACGTAAATGCGTTTAAAGGCGAAACGCCCGTAGAAATAATAGAAGGTGATATTTTACAAACTAAAATACAAAATGCCTCTATGGTGGTGTTAAATTTTACCATGCAATTTATTGAGCCTGCCAAACGTCAGCAACTGATCAGCACCATAGCTGACGGATTAAAACCTGGCGGCTTATTGCTATTGTCTGAAAAAATTACCGCTGAAGACAATACCTGTAACGAACTGCTCATTGACCTGCATCACGACTTTAAACGTGCCAATGGTTACAGTGAATTGGAAATTGCCCAAAAGCGCACTGCCCTTGAAAATGTGATGCGCCCAGACTCGTTATCAACGCATCAACAACGACTAAGCCATGCCGGCTTTAATCATGTGACTCCTTGGTTTCAATGTTTTAACTTTTTTTCTTTAATAGCGATCAAATGACCTCATTCAATACGTTTTATCAACAAATTGCCACCAATCGACTTAGCCATTGGTTAAATACGCTGCCAGCGCAATTAAGCCATTGGCAACAACATAATTTGCATGGTGAATTTGCCCAGTGGCAAAAAACCTTAGCGGCATTACCCAAAACAAGCCCATCGAGTGTCGATTTAAGTCAAGGGGTTGTCGTTGGTGAAAAAGCAGATATTAATGACGGTGAATATAAACGCTTAGAAAACTTGCTTAAAAAGTTTAAACCATGGCGCAAAGGCCCTTACCATATTCATGGTTTGCATATAGATACCGAGTGGCGTTCAGATTTTAAATGGGATCGCTTAGTACCGCACATTAGTAATTTAAAAGACCGCTACGTATTAGATATTGGCTGTGGCAGTGGTTACCATTTGTGGCGTATGCGCGGTGCTGGCGCAAAATTTGTGGTTGGCATTGACCCGACGCAATTATTTTTAACGCAATTTCAAGCGGTGCAACATTTTGTGCAAGACCCAAGCGTAAATTTACTGCCACTTGGCGTTGAAGACTTACCAGAATTAAAGGCTTTCGATACCGTATTTGCCATGGGCGTGTTATACCATCGCCGTTCACCGATTGATTTTTTATATCAATTAAAAGCACAGCTTGCCAAAGGCGGTGAATTGGTGCTTGAAACCTTGATCGTTGATGGCGATGAAAATACCGTATTAGTGCCGGGTGAGCGTTACGCTAAAATGCGCAATGTCTGGTTTTTGCCGAGTGGAAAAGCGATGTGCGCATGGCTAGAGCGCTGCGGTTTTCATAATGTGCGTATGGTAAATACTGACGTTACCGCCCTTGATGAACAACGCAAAACCGAATGGATTGATACAGAATCGTTGCAAGACTTTTTAGACCCGAACGATAACAGTAAAACCATTGAAGGTTACCCTGCCCCGCAACGGGCGATATTTATTGCTAACGTTTAATTAAGTTTAATCCTTTCTATCGCCAAAATTTAGGCAAAAAAAAGCGCGTTTAATCAAACGCGCTAAAAAAACATGAAACACTAAGGGATAACACTCTGTAAAGTAAGAGTGGTGTTTTCTCAATAAGTTCAAAGTTTTTAAATTAACTTAGGGTCTGTTGATCTTTGCTAATTATTTTTGCAGCAGTTTATTAGCCTTTTATACAAGGCAGAGCCTATGTTGTGTAGTTGTTCTACTCTAATAGGCGATAAAGGCTTTATGCTCCTGCAAAGTCACCTTACCCCACATCCATGTGGGGCAACGAAGTAGAAATGGTTAATAAACGCTGTCCTACGGATTCGTTTAAATGCTGCTTGCGCCGCGATCAAAAAGCATTTAATTTAAACATCAAAGATCAACAGACCCTAGATCTAATTACAAAGGTTTTGCTGTCCAAGTGAACAAATAACGTCATAGCTTAACTTCCCTTTACTATTAATTCTGCGCCCACCGTTTTGACAGCTAAGCGCGGTTCTTTCTGCACACACCTCATTAACAGAAACACCTTCGAAGCGCTGAATAAAATCGGCCAGAGCAAAAATATCAGAATCATTGCCATCATACGTCTTATCTGCATTAGCAATTAGGCTTGATTTGTCTTCAGGTATGGTTTGGTTACGTGCATCTTTAGCAATAACATAGAACATGGCTTTATAATACTTATCACTGATATCTTGTGTGGTATCAATACCTAACCGCACGCTTGTCTTATTAGGGTGCGCAATATGAATCAAATAATTTTTTGAGCCAAGACCTTTTGTTAATGTTGCTGATAAAGCTGAGGGGATAGCTGCGGTTTTCACCTTGGCATCTTGTTTCTTCTTTTGAAATTGGTCAATATTTTGCTGTAATCTATACCATCTTTCTTGTTCGACAAGCTTATTGTAAACCGCTTTTATATAAGCCTTTGGGGTAATAATAGCGTCAGTTGCATCAGTTAATATTGGGTGTTCTAAAGTAATGCTCTCCTTCATTTGCTCATTCTCAAGGTCAAACTTATATTGTCGATTCAATGAGTCTATCGCTGTTTTTAAACTATCTTCTGCTGCTGTCAAGTTAACTTGAACGACATATTGGTTATAAAATTTTGCGCGAATCTCGTGGTAGTTTTCACTGTTCTTGCGTGATTTCATCGCCCACTTTGTCAACTGTTCGGTATTTTTGTTATAAATTAACAGCTCATTACTAGCTACCGTCAACATACTTTCGGCGACATCTTGCTGTGTTGACATATTGCAGCTATCACAAAATACAAGGTTTGATCCGGCAATAGAAGGAGTAGGCATAAAGAAGCACAAAGACACCAGAAGGGTTTGAAGTAATTTCATTTTATTTAAATTCCATTTTATTTAAATTCCATTTATTAGGGGCTATTGATCTTTGTATTATGTTTGAGCAATAGGTATTTGATTAATTTACAAAACATTCATCCTAGAAATATAGTACTAAAAACACAACACGTTAAGAACGTGACAGTTTAATCAATATAACGGTCGAGAATTTTTTTATATTCACCCGAAGCTTTCAGTGTTGCTATGCCTTGGTCAAACTTTTCTTTGATTTGAGGGTCGCGAAAGCCCGCTGAATAGTTGGTTTCGTCAAATAAATAATGAATGGTATAAGGTTTTGAAAACCTGCCGGTTTGATCTTGATTGACAAAATATTTAAAAATATTAATGTCTAACACAATCACATCTGAACGATTTAAAAATAGCGAAGAAACCTGTTGCGCCTGCTCTGCAATTTCGCGATAAATACTCGCTTTTGCAATGCCTTTATTATACTCAGCACCTAAGTATTTTTTTGCCCGTTGAAACGCAGTCACTTTTTTGCCAGCCAATTCACTCAAACTGTAAATATTAAAATTATTTTCAGTCAGTGACACCGCAACATTTTGATATCGAATATAAGGCTTTGACGTATACATGCCGTTATTTTCGCTATTCGGTTTGACCGTTAAAACGCCACCAAAATTAAAGCGCTGGTAACTTGAGATGTTTCGCCCAAATGGCATATGCACAAATTTAACTTCAATATCATGCAGTGCAAGCGCCGCACGGACAATGTCAAGCTGCATGCCTTGATTATGCTTAGTAATAAAGGGCGGTTTAGGTAAGCCGGCAGTCATTTCAATTTTGGCTTGTGCAAAGGCAAAAACAGAAAAACAAGCTCCCAAAATCAAGATCAGGTTTTTCAATAGTAATTGGCGTGGATTAACTCGTTTCATCTCATATCTAATTAGTTGATTTAGCTAGCACTTCAACAAACTACCCTTTATTAAAAGTTAAGTATAGTATAGTAATTGAGCGATTAGTTTTATGCTTAAGCAAGTATTTGATAAATTTACGCATTGAGCGTGCAAATAATAACACGACATGAGAATTGTATATGGAAAATTTGTGGTTAGAACGCCGACTTAAAACGGTTTCAAAACGTCAACATGATCACCGTAGCCCTTTTCAGCGTGATCGCGCCAGAATTTTACACTCTGCCGCATTTAGGCGGCTTCAGTCAAAAACCCAAGTGATGGGCAGTGGCCAAAGTGATTTTTACCGTACACGCCTTACCCACTCATTAGAAGCTGCGCAAATCGGCTCTGGGATAGTTGCCCAGTTAAAATCAAAATATCCACAACAATGCGCTGAACTTTTACCTACCGACGATACATTAATTGAAGCACTTTGTTTGGCGCATGATATTGGTCATCCGCCGTTTGGTCATGGCGGTGAAGTAGCACTGCATTATATGATGCGCCACCATGGCGGCTTTGAAGGTAATGGGCAAACCCTGCGTATAGTCGCCAAACTTGAACCTTTTAGTGAACAAAATGGCATGAACTTAAGCCGACGAACTTTGCTGGGTTTACTAAAATACCCACAAACACTGGATCAGCTGAATCAGCCAAGTGAAGAACGCCCGCCGAGTAATTTTCGTCAATTAAAAGCGCAAGACTGGCACCCTGCAAAAGGTATTTACCTTGATGATGCCGACGTTTTAAACTGGGTCTTACAGCCGTTATCACTTCAGGACAAAACTGAATTTCAACAAGTAAAAAGTAAAAATGGCTGTCATCATAAAACCCGCTATAAATCGTTAGATTGTTCCATTATGGAGCTTGCCGACGATATCGCCTATGGTATTCATGATCTTGAAGATGCAATTGTCACAGGTGTGGTTAGTCGAAACGACTTTGAAGAGCAAGTTATTGCTAAGTTAATTGCTACCGACGATGCTTGGGTACAAGAATATGCACAGCCGTTAGCGCAATTATTATTTAGCGAGCAGCATCATAAACAAAAAGATGCCATTGGCGGTTTAGTGAATTATTTAATTACCGCGATCGAGCTTCAAGATTTAAATCAGTTGCTTAATACAAATTTTGGCGAGCCATTACTGCAGTTTAACGCCCGGCTTCCCAAAGTTGCCGCTAAAGTTTTGCAAATATTTAAAGATTTTGTTTTTAATTTTGTTATTAAACAAACAAGCATTCAACGCATCGAGTATCGCGGACAGCAAATTGTAATGGAGTTGTTTGAAGCCTTAGCTTCAGACCCAATGCGGCTACTGCCAAGCAATAGCGCTAAACGTTGGCAATACGCTAAAGATAACGGACTGAACCATCATCGAGTTATCGCCGACTACGTTGCAGGCATGACCGACGATTACGCTACCAAACTTTACAAAACACTATTTTTGCCAAGTGTTGGCGCGAGTTTTCGCGAAGCAAATTTATAACACGCGATTTTATTAGTTAAAGCTTTTAATCGTAATAGCGCGGCGCTGATGAATAAAGTCATCTAAAGACTGTGCTAAGGTTTCAGTTTCAACAAACACTTGTTGCCAGTATTTAATGCGCTGCGCAGGCTCCATACTGGTGAAGTCGGTACGATCGGGAATTTTGCCATAAGGCAATGCTTCTATCCAAGCTTGTGTCGGACAAATCATCACCACGTTATCATAGTTGTCGGCTGACACTTTACGGCTTAAGTTTTTATCAAACCAACCGGCTTTAGGTTTAGCGTTAAAGTGCGGGTATAAAACTAAGCCTGAGTTTTTAACTTTAAAGTCAAAATGATAATCAATAATTCCGCCATCACGATACATGCCTTTTGGTGAATCTGCGATGTTTTTAATGCCTTGCATTACCATAGGAATAGCACCGGAAGCCAACAATGCATCTTTAAGGTTATTTTCGGTAAAATTAACATGTTCAGTGTCGAAACCATAAGGGTCGTTGATCACTAAATTACTGCTTTGGGGCTGATACACATAACGATGATATTGGCTCGATAATAACTTACGATTTAAGCGATTAAGGATGTAACTAGTTAGCAACCCTGCGCCTTGCAACAATTTATTTTCTGATGAGGTTAATCCTTTAGTTTTAGCGACAATAAAATGCGCTTTAAAAATAGGATTATCAATTATTTCAGCAACGCCTGTATCACCAAAAACGGTATCAAGCAATTGACGTGCTTTAAAGGTAATTTCTTGCGGCGTTGCGTTGGCAGAATATACTGTTTCAGAATAGTTTTTGGCTAAGGTTTCAATAGCGGCTACCGGGTCTTTTTGCGCAAAACATGCCGCGCGAAATGCGCCTGCACTAGATCCAACAATATTAAGCGGTGTTGTTCGCTGCGCAAAAAAATCACCAAACAAGTACTTATCTAACCCAAACAAGGTAAACCATTTAGGGCCACCGCTGGCTCCTAAAAAGCTAGTAAAAAGCTCTTGTTTGAAGCCATGTTCTTGGATGGTTTTTAAAGCAGTTTTTCCTGCGTATATTTCAATCATTAAAGCAATATAACCTTAGTAAGTATTAACAAAGTGATTTTTTAGAATATAATATTGAATTAGCCAATGGCAACTGAAAGCTCAATATGTCAGAAGGGCTCCGCCTTAGAATGCTAACTTTTCTGCCTTGTTTTAACATTTTTGAGTTGTTTATAATCAAGTATCAAGTTAAATCCTACAATCAGTTTCGTTATACTTTATCTAGTGTAAACGCTTTTTTAGGCATATTCATTTTCACCTTTGCCTCATTAAACGTTTATAAGTTGTTTCTGCTTCAGGGTATCCTAAATCTGAAGCCTTTTTCATATGATATAAAGATTTTTCTGAGTCTTTATTATGATAATAAGTTCCACTAATCTCAAAATGTGCTCGCCCATTGTTTGGGTATAAATCGATAAACTTTTTCCAATAATTAATAATGACCGTCCATTGTTTTGATTGCCCTAAAACCATATCTAATGTTAAGTAATATTTGATTTGACGAGGGTTAACCTCAATAGCTTCAATTAATTTTATTGCTGCCGATTCAACATCATTATTTTTTATTGAATTCAAAGCCCCCATATAAAGGATAACATCCTGCCTATTAAGATCTTTGTTATTAGGAATTAACTTTGTATCTAAAGCTTTTCCATCTAATGAAAAACCATAATGCTCCCTATAATTAGCTCTTCCTTTCATTTTTGTTAGTTTGTCAGTTAGGTCCTGAATTCGTTTATTATAACTTTCTTTATTTGGTTGAAGGGAGTTAGCCAACAATAGATCTTTTTTTGATTCTGCGAATTTATTTAAACGATAGAAAGTAGAGGAACGCCAACTATAATAATCATGGGCATTACTATTTAGCTCTATAGCTTGATTAAAATAAGATAGTGCCGATGAATAGTTTTTTTGTCTATATTCACTTTTCCCTTTTTTCCATAATAAAGTTGGATTTTTACCGAATTTTAAGCCAAATGTATAAAAATCACCTGCATCTTTGTGAAAACCATCAATTGCTAAAATATCTCCAGCTTCTTCAAATAAATATCCTTTTAATAAAATAAGTTGTTTATTGGTATCGCTATAATTTTGAGCTTCATCAATAACATTCTGAGTTGCTCTGTAACTCCCTCCCCACCTAGGTTGCAATGAAATCAAAAATCTATATCTGAGTAAATAAGATGCTTTAAATTGTAATAATGCATTTTCATATACCTTCTCTAGAGAAGAGTTATCACCTATTGGTCTAATTACATCAATGAGTAACGCACTCGATAATAGCTTATAACTTTGCTCAAAAAAGGCTTCTTCTAATAATTTTTTGCTATGTAATAGCAAAACTTTCATTTCTCTAATATTCTTCTCTGGCGTTAAACTGATACGCTTTGTACCTCTTACTCGCCATGCTTTACCGAAGTAATAAAAAGCTTCTGCAAGTAATGGTTGAGGATTCACAGGCTGTGATTTTTTCCAAAGCATAATGTGACGTAATAGTTTCTCGTCTTCTATAGCAAATGAAAGGTAGGCTTTATAAAGGAACATATCATTCGCAATATCATTATCTAATTGATCATGATAATCACTTAACATTGATTCCAATTTTTTAAATTCAGCATTTTTAGTTAACTCTATTAATGATAAAGATACTAAAGGAATTTTTTTGGCCTTAAATTCAACTGTTGGTATGTTGGAATTTTGCTTAAGACTTCGTTCTGCGGCTTTTTCAAACCTATAACTCTCCATTGCGTACCTGTTTTCCAACTGAATACCTGAAAAGTAATTAAGAGACAAAAATGAGCAAGCTATAATAAGTGAGTAAATAAAAGTAAATTTAGATTTTTGGTGTTCATCCTCTTCTATAAAAGAAGACAAAAAATGTTTGGATAATATATATAGAAAAAATAGCTGAACTAGAGATACTACAGTAAAGACTAGAGGGCTTTCTTCCCAAAATATGGGGATTGGATAACCGTCATCTGGAAGGTTCAGGCTCAACGTGGTAACAGAATAAAGTGTTATATTTCCCCAATATAAACAAAGTATGAAGAGAAAAGATCTTGTTACCCATACTTTATTAAGAACATCTTTTATTTTACTTCTAACATGCTCTGATTTAGTAACGGAAGAAATGTTATGTTTTTTATTATTTAATTTATAGCCCATAGAGTGCAGAATACTGGTTAAACTATTTTGGGTTATTGAATTGTTTTCTATAAGGAGCGATATGTACTTACCATCATCAATTAGCTCGGTATATTCAGGTAAATCAATTGTCTCTATTAGTTTATTTATTTCACTTCTGTCTTTTTCTATGTCATAAAAAGTAATCACGATAACACTATCAAACTGTGAACCCTCATGATTACCGCTAGAAATATTGAAAATCATAAAACTGAACTTTTCTTCTTTTTTGTACGTTAGCCACGAAATGGTGCAATATTGTTTTGATCTTGCAGCTAAAGAAGATAAGCCTAGTTCTTTGAAGACAGGGGAAGCAATGGTATACAAAAATAAAATAGCGTTTTCTGTGACTTTGCTATTTATTTTGAAGCCCATTAACTTTAAGTTTTTTTTAATTTCTTTATCATTGTTCTGAAAAGAACGGTTAATAGAAAATGAATAAATAGCACATAACATTATAAAAACTATATATAAATTTGTTAACTCAAACCCATTAGAAAGCATAAAATCCCTTTTCACTTTTTAAACATATTACGAATCAAAAACAAATAAATCCATAATGTTAAAGTTAAAGCATGACTATGGTTTATTCGAATAATATTACTCTAAGGTAATTTTTTTTGATATTGGCAAGCCTATAGATTAATTGGCTTCGATATTTATGTATCAGGTACAAGTATAATATAGAACTGCAGCTTTGCTCTTTCAAAGCAGTGTTATTAGTTTATGTAGAGTGACTGCAATGGTGACTACCATCTACGCTAGATTTTACTTTTTTTACAGAATAATTTTACGAAGTGAAATTAATAACAAGGCTCTATAACTTTAACAATTAAATGTCGGTGTTTAGCTTTACAAAGTAAACCATTTAGGGCCGCCAGAAGCCCCTAAAAAAGATGTAAACAACTCTTGTTTAAAACCTTGCTGTTTAATGGTTTCAAGCGCTGTTTTTCCTGCATATATTTCGATCATCTAACTACCGTATTACCTGTAAAACTGCAATTTATTGTTATTATTTAAGGCACTATAATGCCTGTACTCACATCTCAATGCCAGCACTACTAAACCTTGTTTTTTAAAAGATCATTCTGGTCATACTTTATAAAAAGGTTAGCTTTTATCGCCTTTTTGATAAAGCGCGCACGCAGCGCCGGCAGGGTCTTTTATCACCACATAACGGTCATTGCCCATGTTTTTAATCGGCGTAAGTAGTTTGCCGCCAAGTGCTGAAACATCTTCAACTGCCGATGCGATATCTGCGACTAAAAAATACGGTAACCACATAGGCGGTAAATCGGCATTTACACCTTTAGCATGACAAATGCCAGAAACCGCTTCACCGGTAATTTCAGACACCATGGCAAAGTCGTCATAATCGCCCATGGGAATATGCTCAGTCTTCCAACCAACGACTTGCTGATAAAAGCCTTTTACTTGCTCTGCGTTATCTACGGTTAAGTCTACCCATGCAAGGTCGCCAATATTATTTGCCATAATGCACTCCAGTTTTGTTAAAGCAGATGTTAAGCATTGCACAACTTTTATGTTAGTGCTGTGCTTTTATTGAATTTTTGGGTTTCGCGGATAAAACTTATCTGGCAACTTATTGATATGTTCGAAAAAACGCGTGTCTTTATAAGGAAGTTTCATAAAGCCGGCAATGCCCTGCCCATTAATTGTCGGTAATAACTGTAATAGCTCAGCAAGGCAGCTTTTAAATTCGTCGGCTTTTTCAGGATTAAGTAACATTAAATAGCTGTGTATTTTTAAATGTTTAGGCAGTACTTCAAAAATAATACAGCCGGTGTGGTGAATGCTATTTAAACGTTTAAATACGGCCATTACTTCTGGTGGAAAATGTAAATACTCATCAGGGTCTTTACCATCTTCAAAATAAGAATGCGCTTTTGCTTCATCTTCGAGATCTGGCACATCACTAATATCAAAAGGAATATATTGCTCTGGCGCTGCAACAAAGTCGACATTTTCGTCTTCTCGCTCAACGTGCAGGGTATTTCTGGCGTTAAATAAACAGCTTTTGAACACCCCTTCGCGGAAAATACCTTGTGCTAAATGCACCATATTATTTACCGCACTTTGAAATGAATACTTTAAGCTAGGATCAAATAAGGTAAGGTTTGAGTCGATATAAACGCCGTCTTTTTGCCAGCGGATCGCCAAGCCACCAACCACAGGAAAGTTACCTAAACGACTAACTGCGGCAACAAAGGCTTTTTCTGTATCGCCCATGCCCATTAAAAAGTTTTTGTAATACTTCTCTAACTGCACGTCATCAATACCCGACAAGCTGTCGCTATCGCTCGACTCACGTAAAAATGACTTTCGAGAGCCGTAAACTACCGTATCAATATCAGCGACAAAGGCTTTACTCCAAACAGGAATTAACGGCGTAATGTGCATTTTGGTTGGCTGCTTTGCCAATACCATATGTTTTAATTGCTTGAGTTGACCAAATAAATAGTCGCCCGCTTGTCGGCGCTTTTTTTCGTCGTCGCTCAACATTCCTTCGATAGTCAGCGCTAATATTTTAGGTAAACCTAACGAGCTTGGCGTAATAATTTGGTGGCCGTATCTACAGCTTTGCCCTGAGGCAAGTGCGTATAACGTGGCAGCCAAACCTTGCTCGTCAAACCGTGGGCTAGACAAACCGCCATTTAGCTGCTCGGGGCCAATAAAATAAACATCACCTAAACGGGCATTAGTATGTTGTAAATCGCTACTCATTAAGTCCATGATATTGTTGGCCGTGCTTTGCCCGTTAATATCAAGTTGTGCGGTTACAGACGAGCCCCAGTCAACTAAATAGACTTTGCCGTTGTCTTCATTAAAAACGACATTTGATGGCTTTATATCGCCGTGCACATAAGGTTTTTTCTTGCCATGTAAGTTGCTATTACGTAAATACAGCAAGAGTTCAGCAAGTTGCACCGCAATGTTAACAATAAGCTCTGGCGGCAATGGTCCGTGTTGATGAGAGTATTTTTCTAAATCGATACCGGGTGCTCGCGCCATATGCAAAATGCCTTGGCGTTTAATTTTATGGTATTCAACAACTTTAGGAATGCGTTCGTGATCAAGTTCACTTTGAATTTCAGCTTCATCGGCAAGACGGTCTTGCACATGCTGGGGTAAGTTTATTCGCGAAAATTTAAAAACATAACGTTGACCTTGGTCATTGTCACCGTTAAAGACAAAACCGTATGCCCCTTTTCCTAACAAGAATGTATTGTGATAACCCAGTTGTTTAAGCTGTTGTTGGCATAATTCAACCCACTGTTTTAGCTTTGCGGCATCTTTATGACTAAGCAAATAAATCGATTGTTCTTCAGCAATGTAAAAGTGTTGTAACTTTTTTTCGGTCATGCTTTATTTTGCCAACAATATTTAACAATTTCATCGTTTTGTAACAAACCATTGTTACCTTTTGTCTTGTCTTTAAGCAAGTGCTCGCTAAAGATAGTTATCATGGATATGACAACACCCCAACTTTTTAGCCCTACAATGTAGGGCTTTTTTTTGCCTACACGGATGTAGGTATGACACGATTGCATGGATGCAAATGAGTGTCGGCCTACACGGATGTAGGTATGACACGATTGCATGGATGCAAATGAGTGTCGGCCTACATGAAACAAAGTTACTAGTGATAAGCTACAAGCTTCAAGGAAAACAAAACTGCTTACAGCTTTTAACTTTCCACTTTTAGCTTACCACTTACCGCTTTTGTTAACTCATGTGCATCATCATGGTAGACGGATTTTCTAAGAAGGATTTCCACAAGTTACAAAAACGAGCGATGCTGCCACCGTCAATAATGCGGTGATCGCCAGACCAACTCACTTGCATAATTGTTCTCGCTTCAACATCACCATTGCCGTTAAATCGCGGCAATTTTTGCATTTTACCTAAGGCAACGATAGCTGACTCTGGTTTATTGATAATCGGTGTTGCAACAGTACCACCAATAGCACCAATATTTGAAATAGAAATGGTACCGCCTTTTAAGTCTTGTGAAGCAACACGACCAGAACGCGCATCATTAGTTAAGCGAGTAATATCTTTCGCTAAATCTACAATCGATTTATGCTGCACCTGTTTAACATTCGGCACCAATAAACCAATTTTAGAATCAACTGCCATGCCGATATTATGATCATCAAAATACGTAATTTCGCTACAGTCATCATTAACTTGGGTATTAATCACTGGAAACTCTTTTAACGCCAACGACATTGCTTTCATAAAAAACGGCATCATCGTCAGTTTAATGTCTTGCTTAGCGTACATCTCTTTCAAACTATTACGTAAGTTAACTAACTCGGTAATATCGATTTCTTCACAATAAGTAAAATGAGGAATGCTAGACACTGAGGCAACCATAGCTTTTGCCATCGCCGCTTTTACGCCGCGAATAGGCTCAACTCGTACGCCACCAGAAACAGTTTGCTCTGATGCTAATTGAGCCGTTTGACTATTAGACTGAGCAGCGCTGTCTTGTTGGTTAAACGATAAAATATCTTCTTTATAGACTCGCCCTTTGGCACCAGATCCTGGCACTTGGCAAATATCAACATTTAGCTCACGCGCAACCCTTCTTACCGCTGGGCTGGCAACCGCTTTACCTGATGTTTGCACAGTTGCTTGAACTGAATTTTGAGCTGATACTTTTTCGGCAACTTCTGCTTTTGCAGCAGCGTTTTTTTCTGGCTGAACGCTGGTCTCTATCACAGTAGTTACTGACGCAGCAGTGCTTTGCCCTGCGCGCTCAATAGCAAATAATGGTGCATGCACTTTGGCAATATCACCTTTGTTGTAATAAAGCTTACTCACTTTACCTGCATGCATGGCTGGAATTTGCACTAACGCTTTATCGGTCATCACATCGGCAACGGGCTGATCTTCTTCGATCATTTCCCCTTCACTCACCAACCATTCAACTAACTCACATTCAACAATGCCTTCGCCAATATCAGGTAAAATAAAGTCTTCTACCACTGAACCCGCAACTGAAGTTGTTGTTTCGACACTTGCCGCAGCAACCTCTGTATTAGCGGCTGTGCTTATTTGTGCAGAAACATTTTGTGTTTCATCTGTTGCCGTCATCGAAAATAGCGGCGAATGTACTTTGGCAATGTCGCCTTTTTGGTAATAAAGTTTGTCAATTTTACCCGCATGCATCGCCGGAATTTGCACAAGCGCTTTATCTGTCATTACGTCAGCAACGGGCTGATCTTCTTCAATTTGCTCGCCTTCGTTTACTAGCCATTCCACCAGTTCACACTCAACGATACCTTCACCAATGTCGGGTAATATAAAATCAATGCTCATGATCAAACTTCCTAATAATTCATACTACGTTTAATGGCTTCATACACTTTTAAGTGATCTGCAGCATATTCTTTTTCAAGCGCTAGTGGGTATGGCGTATCTAAACCACATACGCGTTCAATAGGCGACTCAAGGTGTAAAAAACACGCTTGTTGAATTGTTGCCGCTATTTCACTAGCAAAACCTGCGGTTAATGGCGCTTCTTGGCTGATCACCAAACGACCGGTTTTTAATACTGACTGGGCCACCGTTTCGACATCCCAAGGCAATATAGTTCTTAAATCGATAATCTCACAAGAAATGCCGTCTGCATGGGCAAGTTCAGCCGCTTTTTCAATATGTTCCATTTGTGCGCCCCAAGCGAGCAAACTAATGTCGCTACCTTGAGTAACGACTTCAGCTTTACCAATGGGTAATTGATAATCTTGCTCAGGTACTTCGCCTGTTGATGCGCGATATAAACGCTTGGGCTCAAAAAATATAACGGGGTTATCGTCGCGAATCGAGGCAAGCAATAAACCTTTGGCCTGATACGGGTTGCGAGGTACAACAATTTTTAGTCCCGGTGTATGGGCAAAATAAGCTTCAGGTGATTGACTATGATAAAGACCACCGGCAATACCACCGCCGTATGGCGTACGAATGGTTAAGTTACCGACGTTAAACTCGTTACCGCTGCGGTATCTAAATTTTGCCGATTCATTGACGATTTGATCAAATGCCGGAAAAATATAATCGGCAAATTGAATTTCAGCAATTGGCACACTGCCTTGTGCTGCTAAACCATTAGCAAAACCAATGACGCCTTGCTCAACCAGTGGCGTATTAAAACAACGCGCCTTACCGTATTTTTCTTGTAACCCGCTAGTCGCTCGAAAAACACCACCAAAATGACCTACATCTTCGCCAAAACATAACGCTTGGTCGTTTTCTGCCATTGCTATATCTAAGGCGTTATTAATTGCTTGTAATAAATTCATATTCGCCATTGTTACAGCCTCCCTGAGCTAATGGGGTATTGATCTGGATATTTTTTAATGTGCTCTTTTAATTGCTCAAGTTGGTTTTGTAAATGCGCTGGCACGTCGTGATAAACATCGGTTACTAAATCTTCAACGGGTGGCTTTTCAATTTTTTCAGCTACTTTTAATGCCGCTAATACTTCTTCTCGTAACGATTCAAAAAGCTCAGTTTCTTGGCTTTCGTTCCACCAATCTTTGCTGATCATCCAATTTTTCATGCGTAATATAGGATCATGGGCTTGCCACTTCGCTTCTTCTTCGCGAGTGCGGTAACCTGACGGGTCGTCTGAGGTTGAATGGGCACCTAATCGATAAGACATGGCTTCAATAAGTACGGGTTTATTTTCAGCCAAGGCATATTCTCGCGCCATTTGCGTCGCCTTGATCACCGCTAAAATATCGTTACCATCAATGCGAATGGTCTTAATGCCATAACCAACACCACGAGAGGCAATACCGTTGCCAATATATTGCTCTGATGAAGGTGTTGAAATTGCATAACCATTGTTTCGACAGAAAAATATCACCGGCGCTTCATGCACTGCTGCCATATTTAGTCCTGCATGAAAGTCACCTTCAGAGGCTGCACCGTCACCAAAATAACAAATAGTGACTGCGTCTAAACCTTGCAGTTTTTGGCCGTAAGCGTAACCAGCGGCTTGTGGAATTTGAGTACCTAACGGAGAAGAAATAGTCATGTAATTTAGTTCGTTGCTACCGTAGTGAATAGGCATTTGACGACCTTTAGCTAGGTCTTGCTCGTTACTAAACATTTGATTCATAAACTGTTCAGTTGTGAAACCTCTGAACATTAATGCCCCTTGCTCGCGGTATTGCGCCATGATCATATCTTGCGCTTGCAAACCGGCAGCACTGCCAACACTGGCCGCTTCTTCACCTAATGCCGCCATGTAAAAGCTGATCCGCCCTTGGCGCTGAGCCGCAACCATGCGCTCGTCAAGTACGCGATGAAAGGCTAAGGTTTTATACACTTTGGTTGCTAACGCTTGGTCAAGTAGAGGTAACTGAGCATTAGGGTAAAGTGTGCCGTCAAGCTGAAGTATTTTTAAGATAGGAATTTCAACAGAATGACCATCAATAAAAACAGGCTCGTGCACGACAGGCCCTTCGTTATAGACATCAATATTCATAACATTCTCTTTTGTAGAAGCTGATTAAGTAAGTTGAAGCTATTTTTTAGGTTTATCTATAAGTATAGTCGTAAGCCCTGCTTCTTGTGTTACTCGCGTAATGCAGCTCAATAGTGTTGTAATAATAATTGCGACAAACCTTACCTTTACGTAAACTGCAAAACAAGCAAGACGCCGAATTGCAGCACAGTTAAAAGAATATTAAGTGAAAAGTTATCTTTACAGCTAAAAATAAAGGCAAAGCGTTTCATTATTTTTTGACAAATTAATGAAATTAATAAGGTCACTTATGAGTAAATATGATGAAGCAAGCGAGCTATTTTGACTGTAAATAAAGGTTAAAATTAACTCGCCCTCTTAAACGATGTTTTAATCAATAGTAGTAGGAATAACAGTTAATAACGCGCGTTGCCCTATCGCGACGTTAGCATTAGGGAAGATAATCGCTTCGCCTTCTTGTTTTACTTTATGCTCTATGTCGCCATCGGTGGCTAACACAAAGTCTTTAGCAAAGCTGGTAAAGTTCTCAACGTCGTTCGCAAAATGTAAGGCGAAGTTTTGCTGGTGGCGATTAATGGTTTGATAAATTTCAAAAATGCTAAAATCATTGGCATTATAAGGCGTTAACGCAATAGGTTTACCACTTAGTAGTTGCGTTAATGTGTGTTTTACCGCAGCAAAATTTGCCATATCATTTTCGCCAAATGGTCTAACTTTACCCAGTTCAACGGTAAAGGCGTCAGCACCAAATTCATTGGAAGAGAAGTAGCTAAATGTTGTCGTTGGTGAATGCGACAGCAAAATGGTATTGATGCCACAGGCATTTAAAAACTGTAATTGCTCTTTTTTCCATGGCTTTCCGTGTCTAAATGGATAAACAGCGAATTTATCGTTTTTAGAGCCGCGAATGGCGGTATGTAAATCGTAATGAAATCGCTTGCGAGTTTCAGACAATTGACTGCCGTGCTGGAAAAAATCTCGCACGGCTTGTTCAAGTATTGCAGCGCGCTTGGCTTCTTTTTGACCAAGCTCCCCTTTAAGCTGCTGATGTGCACCGGAGAACAGTCGGTTTAAATTTTCTTCGACAAAACGCTGCCCAATATTAATCGCTTCTGGGTTGCCAAACAAAAACAAAACTCGCTCGGTCAGCATAAGTTGCCCTAAAATAATCTGTTGAATTAAGTCTTGGCAAATTTCGATAGGCGCAGTTTCATTACCGTGCACAGCACTTGAAAGTACAATATCTTTGCTGGTGGTAATGTGATCGGGTTCAAAAACAATAATGCCGGTATCAAGCACTGATACTTTGGTGCGATGCTCACTTTTCCCAACAGAAAAACTAAAGCGCTCTGGCAAGCCATCAGGGTTTGCCCGTGTCATCGTAAGAAAATCACCATCGAGTTGTAATTGTTCGCTAAGTGATTTGGTGGTAGTTGATGACGTCATGAGTTTTCCCAAGTTTATTACGATTAATTGCTGCTAGTTTAACAGCAGTATCTGTATTAATGGGCGTTTATGCAATCAAAAATTAAAAAGGCACTGACAACTTTCGTTGCCAGCGCCTTTTATATAATCGATTGTTTTAAAAGATATTTTAATAATTAACTAGGTTTAGTTATTAATTATTCAGCTTGAAGCAGATTCCGTGAATAAAAATTAAATACCGGCAGCTTTAAATGCCGCACTGACAATTTCTTGCGCTTCTTTAATAATGGTTTGCAAATGTGCATCATCGATAAAGCTTTCCGCATAAATTTTATAAATTTCTTCGGTGCCAGACGGACGAGCAGCAAACCAACCATTTTCTGTGGTCACTTTAATGCCACCAATAGCGGCATTGTTACCTGGTGCGTGGCTTAAAATATTGACAATTTTTTCACCCGCTAAAGTATCTGCAGTGATCGCATCAGCGCTTAACGCTGTTAATACTTTTTTCTGCTCGCTGTTAGCAACAGCTTCAACGCGGCCATAACATGGTTCGCCTAATTGCTCAGCCAAATGCTTATAGTGCTGATGCGGGTCTTTACCGGTTACTGCTAAAATTTCAGCAGCAAGCAATGCCATAATGAAACCATCTTTGTCTGTGGTCCAACAGCTGCCGTCACGAGCAATAAATGAAGCACCTGCGCTTTCTTCGCCACCAAAAGCGTATGATGAGTCAAACAAACCGTCAACAAACCATTTAAAACCTACCGGTACTTCTGATAACGGACGGTTAATATGCTCAGCCACGCGATCGACCAATGAACTTGATACTAAGGTTTTACCAATTTTGGTTGTTTCAGGCCAGCTGCGGTGAGTCATTAAGTAGTTAATCGCTACCGCTAAATAATGGTTCGGGTTCATCAAACCACCCGATTTGGTCACAATGCCGTGGCGATCAAAATCAGGGTCGTTACCTACAGCTACGTCAAAATCATCTTTCATTGCGATAAGACCTGCCATCGCGTATGGCGATGAACAGTCCATGCGAATTTTGCCATCTTTATCTAATGGCATAAAAGCAAAGCTTGCATCAACAACCGGGTTGACGATTTCAATATTCAGCCCATATTTTTTGGCGATAACTGGCCAGTAGTTAATGCCTGAACCGCCAAGCGGATCAACACCAATAGTCACGCCTGCTTTGGCAATGGCTTGCATGTCAACCACTTGGTCTAACTGGTCAACGTAAAATTCGATAAAATCTTGTTTTGATAATAACGGCGATTGCAGTGCTTGTTCAAAATCAACTGTATTAACATCAACTAAATTAGCCGCCATAAGATCGTTAGCGCGTTGTTCGATTAATTTAGTTACATCGCCTTCTGCCGGACCACCGTGTGGCGGGTTATATTTAATACCACCATCCGTTGGTGGATTATGCGAAGGAGTAATAATTAGCCCGTCAGCTTGTTCTTTATTATTTCGGTTGTGTTCAATAATAAGTCTTGAAATAACAGGTGTAGGTGTAAAACCTTCATCACTTTGAATAACAACATTTACACCATTAGCAATAAGTACCGAAATTGCGCTAGCGAAAGCCGGTTCAGAAAGTGCGTGGGTATCTTTACCTAAAAATAATGGACCAGTATAACCTTGTGCTTTACGATGCTCGGCAACTGCTTGGCAAATGGCAACAATATGCTGTTCATTAAAGCTGGTTTTAGTTGCACAACCACGGTGCCCTGAGGTACCAAAGCTAACACGTTGCTCTGGGATGTCAGTATTAGGAATTTTTAAAAAGTAATCGCTAACTAAACGTCCAATGTTTATTCTGTCTTCTGGTCGAGCTGGTTTGCCCGCATGATGATGAACAGTCATTCCACTTATTTCCTTTTATCTTATCAAGTCATTTAATTCATGTTGTCGTACATGCTTTATTTATTCTAGGAGTTGTTAGTTACAGCGGTTTTACAGCAACTCTCTTATTTTTTCGGCATCACTTTCTTGGTAACCCAAAGCTAAAGAAACTTCGGTTAGCATCATCTTTTTACGCGTGGTATTTGAATTAGTGATCACCCAAAATGGGCTATCTGGAATTTGGCGAGGTTTAGTGCTGCTGCCACTTGCCGCTAAGGCTTCTTCTGAGCTAGCAAAATATAAACGGTCACGACCACGAATATCTTCAACAACAGAAAACTGATTAGCATGTACACGATAAAGTGCAGCTAAAATTAACAAGAAACGTCCAACCGCACCACGCTGCATTGCCAGCTCTTCTTTGTTGATATGGTCAAAAACATTGCCAACAACCACGTCAACTTCAGCCTGCTCTTCTTCAACGTCAACTGACTCAATAGCATCAACTTTCTCAGTAACGACTTGTGCTGGTTTATCAGCTTGTTGTGCTTCAAGTGATAATAAACGGCGTAAAATTGAAGAGGCACTCTCGCCTATGAACTGAGTATTAGCTGCGATGAACTGATATAACTCTTCATCTATCTCGATATTTTTCATTAACTACCCTGGAAATTTATTTGCGCGCGAAGATTATACTCACCTACGAGACAACTCTCTAGCGTTGAATGCAGTAAATTTAAGAATAATTCAAGGTTAACTTCAGCCAGCCATGCTGGTGAACTAAGCAAATAACGTATTCGCTGTTTTTTTCATCACCAAGCCCTGCCCGTTAGTTCTGCTGTTTTAATTTACTCTTACTCTTATAAGCTGAACTCGGATTAGTCACTACGTCCTTAGCCGGTAATTTTCCCTGCTTTCGCGTTAAATTCATTCGCAAATGGTCTTCATGGATGCGGAAAATAAAGCAACTTAGCTACCAAAGCCAAGCCTAACTATTGAAAGCTTTGCCAAAACCAACGACAATCGCCGCTGTTATTTATACTTTATGTAAGCACCGTAGGTTTATCTTGATGCAATTAAATTATCAGCAACTAGGCAGTAGTGACAAACAAATTATTTTAATTCATGGGCTATTTGGCAGTTTAGACAACTTAAACATGATCGCTAAGCCATTGTCAGAACACTTTACCGTGACCAGTGTTGATGTGCGTAATCACGGCAGTTCTTTTCATAAAAACGATATGGATTATGCCCTGCTAGCGCAAGATCTTATTGATTTACTTGATCACTTATCGATTGAAAGTACTCACCTATTAGGTCATTCAATGGGCGGTAAAATTGCGATGAAAACCGCGTTGCTTGCGCCAAGCCGCGTAGATAAATTAATTGTTGCTGACATGGCACCCGTGCAAAACCAAGCACGTCATCAAAAAATCATCCAAGGTTTGCAGTCGCTCGATTTAGCACATTTGAAAAGCAGAAAAGACGCCGATAATCAATTATCGCAGTATGTCGACGAAGTGGGTGTTAGGCAGTTTTTACTGAGAAACCTTGCTGCGGTCGATGGTAAGTTAGCCTTTAAATGCAATCTCGATAATATCGTAAATTGTTATTCCCAAATATTAGCCCAAGTTAGCAGCGAACAACCATTTTTGGGCGAGACCTTATTTATTAAAGGCGGAAATTCAGATTATATTTTAGCTGAGCACAAACCTGCCATCGCCAAAATATTTCCTAATAGCAAAGCCAAAATCATTCAAGGTGCTGGCCACTGGCTTCACGCTGAAAAGCCGGTAATATTTAACAAAATTTGCCAAGACTTTTTACTCAAATAAACCGACAAGAAAAACTGATAAAAACAAACTGAGAATATTTTGTTCAAGTTGATAACGATCAAGCCAACACGTTTAGCAATTAGGTATAAATAAGCAAGTGAATTTTATCGTAAGAACTATAAAACAGCTGCCTTTGGTGCTATAGTGCGCGCAGAATTTTTTAGGGTACTAAAATGCTTGCAGAACACTTTGAGTTAATAGAGGCGATTGGTTTAAACTTATTCTTCGCTTTTATTTTTATTTTCATAGGGTTATCTATTAATGACGTTATGAAAAAGAATGACGTTCCAAAAATGGGTCGTTATGTAGTTTATTTAGTCCTTTTCTTAGGCTGTGCAGGATTTATTGCAAAAGGCATTATTCAATTCGTTTGGGAAAGCCAAGGGGTTGGGTAAAAAATATCATGGCAAAAGAAGCAACAGACTTAACAACGCTAGATTTATTTAGCGATGAAAAACGACCAGGACGTCCGAAAACGAACCCGCATCCACGCAATGTTCAAATAAAGATCAACAAGCGTAACCAAGTTAAGCGGGACAAAAATAAAGGATTAAAACGTGTTGAATTTAAAATTCACCACAGTTTATTTGAACAATTGGATCAATTGGCTAAAGAGCAAAATGTAAGCCGTAGCGAATTGATCGAGTCGATATTGGTGAAATCAATGTCGGATGAAAAAAATTAAATTTGATTAGAGGATTTAGCTTCCATGGCAATTGTAGGTTTATTTTTCGGTAGCGATACAGGCAATACTGAAGCAGTTAGCAAAATTATCCAAAAGAAATTGGGTAAAAAAATGGTCGAAGTAAAAGACATTGCTAAAAGCACCAAAGAAGATATTGCAGCATTTGATCTGCTTATTTTAGGTATTCCAACATGGTACTACGGTGAAAACCAATGTGACTGGGATGACTTTTTACCTGAGTTAGAAGAAATTGACTTCACAGACAAGCTTGTTGCTATTTTTGGCTTAGGCGATCAAGAAGACTATGCTGAATATTTTTGTGACGCAATGGGCCCACTTCGCGATATCGTTGAAGAAAAAGGCGCGATTGTAGTTGGTAACTGGCCAACTGAAGGTTATGAATTTGAAGCATCTAAAGGCTTAGTTGATGAAAACACTTTCATTGGTTTAACCATAGATGAAGACCGTCAACCTGAGTTAACTGAAGAGCGCGTTGACAAATGGGTTAATCAAATTTATGACGAGATGTGTTTAGCTGAGTTAGCTGACTAAGCAATAACGGCATCGCACACTAAAGACTAAAACCAATCGTAGTTTCAATAAACTCGATTGGTTTTTTTGTATTTTATCAGCAATATCCCTAATTTTTGTATTGATAAATTGCTGACTTATTAGCCCAAAAACCATCAATTAGATAAATAATTACTTTCATTGCAAACTAACGCTTTAATCCTATCGCAGAACCCCCTATAATTTTGTGCATTAACTAGTTTCGAGAAAAAATAATGTCTGATCAAAACGAAGAACTAAAAAGAGCCGGACTAAAAATCACCCTGCCTCGCATTAAAATTTTAACGATTTTGCAATCCGAAGGTAATCAACACGTTAGTGCTGAAGATATTTACAAAGTGCTGCTTGAGCAAAAAGAAGAAATTGGTCTGGCAACGGTTTACCGTGTATTAAACCAATTTGACGATGCTGGCATTGTTACTCGCCATCACTTTGAAGGTGGAAAATCAGTTTTTGAATTAAGCCACAAAAAACACCATGATCATTTAGTGTGTTTAAAGTGCGGAAAAGTCGTTGAATTTGAAGACGATATTATCGAAAACCGTCAGCTTGATATTGCAAAATCTCACGACATTAAACTTACCAACCACAGTTTATATTTATACGGTGAGTGTAACGACGAAGTTGCCTGCGAAGAATACCGAATCGCTAACTTATAGCCTGCCTATAGTTAACTTTTTGGCAAAGTACTGATGAATGAAAATACGCATTAGTCAATAAACTGAATATAAGACACAAAAAAACCGACATAATGTCGGTTTTTTTGTGTCTAGTGACTGGTGATTTTACTTAGCGTTCATTTTTGCCCAAGTATCACGTAAACCCACCGTGCGGTTAAAGACTAGCTTACCGTCAGTTGTGTCTTTATTGTCTAAACAGAAGTAGCCTTGACGCTCAAACTGAAATGCCAACTCTGGTTTTGCATTAGCTAACGAAGGTTCAGCTTTTGCATTATCAATCACCACTAACGACTCTGGGTTCATCACTGAATGAAAATCTTCTGCGGCCGCAGGATTTGGCACGGTAAATAACCTGTCGTAAAGTCGCACTTGCGCATCTAAACTCTCGTTAGCAGAAACCCAATGGATAACACCTTTTGGTTTAGTGCCATCTTCAGGGTTTTTACCAAGCGTGTCTTCATTGTAAGTACAATATACGGTGGTTACGTTACCCGCTTCGTCTTTATCACAACTCGTGGCCGTGATCACATAAGCGCCACGTAAACGTACCGCTTTGTCTAACACAAGGCGTTTGTATTTTTTATTGGCTTCTTCACGAAAATCTTCAGCTTCGATGTACAGCTCTTTTGAAAACGGCACAATACGCGTACCTTGGCTTTCATCGCTTGGGTGATTTTTCACCGTAAGCTGTTCAACTTGGCTTTCAGGATAGTTAGTGATCACCAATTTAATTGGATCAAGTACCACCATAGCGCGTGGTGCATTATCGTTTAAATCTTCACGAATACAGGCTTCCAATACGCTCATTTCAACGGTGTTATCCATTTTGGTCACACCAATGCGCTTGGCAAATTCACGAAGCGATGCTGGCGTATAACCACGGCGTCTAAAGGCCGCAATAGTTGGCATACGAGGGTCGTCCCAACCGCTAACAAGGTTTTCATCAACCAGCGAGTTAAGTTTACGTTTACTCATCACCGTATATTCAAGGTTTAGACGAGAAAATTCGTATTGTCTTGGCTGAGTTTCAATGGAAATATTGTCAATCACCCAGTCGTATAAACGGCGGTTGTCTTGGAATTCAAGCGTACATAATGAATGAGAAATACCTTCAATCGCATCAGAAATACAATGGGTAAAATCATACATCGGATAAATACACCACTTATCACCGGTTTGGTGATGGTGAGCAAATTTAACACGGTAAATAATCGGGTCACGCATACACATAAAGCTTGATGACATATCAATTTTAGCGCGTAGTGAGCATTCACCTTCTTTAAACTCACCCTTTTTCATTTTTTCAAATAAAGCTAAGTTTTCTTCTGGCGAAGTATCTCGGTATGGGCTATTTTTACCTGGCTGTTTTAACGTACCACGGTATTCACGCGTTTCTTCGGCATTTAAAAAACACACATACGCTAAACCTTTTTCGATAAGCTCAACTGCGTAGCCGTATAAACGATCAAAATAGTCAGATGAATAGTGAATATCACCCGCCCATTCAAAACCTAACCACTTTACGTCTTCTTGAATTGAATTAACGTAATCGATGTCTTCTTTTTCAGGGTTTGTATCGTCAAAACGTAAGTTACATAAACCTTGATAATCTTGCGCAATACCAAAATTTAAACAGATCGACTTAGCGTGACCTATATGCAAATAGCCATTTGGCTCTGGCGGGAAACGCGTTTGTACTTGTGTATGTTTACCGCTTGCTAAATCAGCATCGATAATTTGACGAATAAAATTGCTTGGACGATTTTCAGTATCCGACATCCAGTTAAACCTCTAAAAGATAATATATATGGGCAGGCGTTAGCCATAATGACCGGCATTATATACCGATTCTACCCCAATATGCGAGATGAAACATGTATCTTGAGGAAGAATGACTATCAAAAAACATAGCCACCACATTTAGCATTATTTGTTCGCGATTAACGCTTAAGTGATAAATTTAAACCGTTAATTTATTGAAAGTTATTAGCCGCTAGTTTTTGCAGTTGTTCACCAAATAATTGGTGTCGCCAAGACTGTAAAATATCAACATCAATGACCGAATCGCTGGCACCATTAATTTTATAATGCCACGTTAAAAACTGATTGATTTGTTTCTTAGAGGCTAACACTTCACTTTGCAAACCGCTTTGCTCTGCAACGGTTGCGATAAAGTTTTTCACTTTTTTGAAGGTTTGTTTATAGCCTGTATACTCGTCAAGGCGAATAATTTTGTCTGGATATAAATCACTTGAAATCTTATTCGCTTTATTAAGCACGCTCAGCATAACATTGCCTTTGTGCTTAACATCTAGCACTTCCACCCCTTCAAGTTTCATCATCGCGCCAAGGCTTTGCGGATTATGCTTAGCTAACGCCATTAGGGTGTGATCTTTGGCGACAAAACCAATCGGCAAATTACGTTTTTTGGCTTGTTCAAAACGCCATGTTGCCAACGCTTTTAACAAATTCAATTGCTTGGTATTTAATTTCCAACTCATTTTGACTTGCTTGTACAAGTTATCGGCATCAATGGGGACAAACTTTTTATCGATCATTGCTTGCGTTTCTTGTTGAGCAGCGGTTAGCCAACCAGACTCTGTTAGCTCGTTCAGCACTTTAGGGTAAACCTGATATAAATAGTCAACATCCGCTTGCGCGTAGGTAAGTTGACGCTCGGTTAATGGACGCTTTGTCCAATCAGTGCGAGATTCAGATTTATCGAGTGAAATTTCGGTGTAATGATTGATCATCGCCGCATAACCAAGCGATAAACCATGACCTAAAAACGACATCATGATTTGGCTATCAATCATGTTCACGGGTTTGCAATTTGCGGCAGTAAGAAAAACTTCTAAGTCTTCCGAACAGGCATGCAATACTTTACAAATACTTGGTTCAGTCAATAATTGCCAAAAAGGCGATAAATCGGTGATTGAAATCGGGTCAATTAATGCAAGCTGTTCACCATTGCACACTTGCAACAAACCTAATTTGGGATACAAGGTACGCGTGCGAACAAATTCAGTATCAACCGCTAATACCGAAGATTGGGCAAGTAATTGGCAGATGTCCACTAATGCTTGGTTATCTTGAATGTAGTGATTTTGCAAAGTACTTACCCTTTTGTTTGATATAACAACAAACTAACGTATTTGGCTATATAAATCAAAACGTTAATTTTATATTCAACAATATTTCTAGCTACGACGACGACGCGTTTGTGCTTGCTTATGACGTTGCTGATGCTTTTTCACCGAGCGGCGAATACGACGGCTTTTTGCGTTGTCCATCGCTTTTTCATCCACTTTTACTTTGCTTTGTGTTTCTGGGGCAAGCTTGACCAGTTTACGATAGTAATTCACTTCTTGAAGATTAAGCTCAGTCCAGCCACCTAATGGCAATTGGCGTTTCATTTCCATGTCGCCATAACGCACACGAATAAGACGCGAAACTTGGACTTCTTGGCTTTCCCACAGACGACGAACTTCACGGTTACGCCCTTCTGAAAGCGTTACATGGTACCAATGGTTGCGACCTTCACCGCCACGATAGGTAATTTTTTGAAAACGTGCGGGGCCGTCTTCAAGTTTTACGCCACTAAGCAGTGTTTGACGCATCGCCTCGTTCACTTCACCAAAAACACGCACCGCATATTCACGTTCAACTTGTTGCGACGGGTGCATTAAACGGTTAGCTAATTCTCCGTCGGTGGTAAATAACAACATACCTGAGGTATTAATATCGAGTCGACCAACGGCGATCCAGCGACCATTTTCTAGTGGCGGCAAACGATCAAATACCGTTGGGCGCCCTTCTGGATCTTTACGAGTACACATTTCGCCTTCAGGCTTGTTGTACATCAAAACACGACACATTTGATCTTGTGCTTGCTTGGTGGCAACCAGATGACCATCCACTTTAATTTGTTCGTTACCTTCTACGCGATCGCCTAAATAGGCAACTTTACCGTTAACCGTAACGCGACCTGCGCTGATCACGGTTTCCATTTCGCGACGTGAACCTTTGCCGGCTCGGGCTAAAACTTTCTGTAATTTTTCAGACATTATAAACTCTTCTTCGTCAGTAACTTCACACGTACTTTGTCAGTATTCATGCTACGTCTCTGTCTCTTTAATTGGAGTTAAGTTATCGTCTAGCGACAACTCAGGTATTGGCATTAAATCGGGTAGTTCAGCAAGTGAACTTAAATTAAAGTAGTCTAAAAATTCCTTGGTGGTCGCGTATAAAACAGGACGACCGGGAACTTCTTTTTGCCCAACAACTTTAACCCAATTTCGCTCAGTTAAGGTTTTCATTATATAACTACTTACCCCGACTCCGCGAACTTCTTCTATTTCTCCACGCGTAATTGGCTGTTTGTAAGCAATTAATGCTAACGTTTCCAATAAGGCTCGTGAATATTTAGGTGTTTTTTCTTTGTATAAGTGGCCAAGATCGTCACTTATACTGTGATGCGTTTGAAAGCGATAACCAGAGGCTACTTTAATCAATTCTACGCCACGTGTTTTATAATCTTGTTCAAGCGCTGCAATTGCCGCCTTAATGCGCGCACTACTGACGCTATAATCGGCTAATAACGAGGTTTTCAAAATCGCTACCGTCAGCGGTTTGTCAGCAATAAATAGTGCAGCTTCGACCAGTTTTTTTAACTTGGTATCGTCAATGTTTTTCACGATTTAAGCCTTACTTGAATCTGCCCATAAAGTTGCGCTTGCACACATTCTATCATTGATTCTTTGATCAGTTCTAAAATTGCTAAAAATGTTACCACTATGCCTTGGCGACCTTCGTGTACACTAAACAATTGGCTAAATTCAATAAAGACGTTCTCTGTGCTTTGTTGTAACTGATGTAAAATTGCTGACATGCGCTCACGTGTTGATAACATTTCTTTTTTAATATGATGATGCTCAAACGCTTCGCTACGCTTAAGTACCGACTTGAGCGCATTTACAAGTTCAGCCATCGAGACATCGGCGTCCATTAGTTTTGCTTGAAAATTATCAGCAAGTTTGACTTGTCCGACAAACACATCTCGGTCAACTTGTTCGAGTTCGTTGAGATCTTGCGCGGCATTCTTCATCACTTCATATTCTTGAAGTCGACGAACGAGCTCGGCGCGGGGATCTTCTTCGCCCTGTTCAACCACTTTTTTCGGTAATAATAACCGCGATTTAATTTCCGCTAAAATCGCCGCCATCACCAAGTATTCACCGGCAAGTTCCAGCTTTATTTCTTTCATCAGCTCAACATATTGCATGTACTGGGTAGTAATGGGCGCAATCGGTAAATCTAAAATATCAAATTTTTGTTTGCGAATAAGGTACAAGAGTAAATCGAGCGGCCCTTCAAAGCTTTCAAGGATCACTTCTAGGGCATCGGGCGGAATAAATAAGTCTTGTGGTTTTTCGACAAAAGCTTCACCACGAATAAGCGCAAGCGGCAGTACTTGTTGTACCATTTCACCTTTATCGCTTGGCGCTTTCTTTAACTGTGTATCAGCGGTCATCGTGCAAAATCGTTCGGTTATTCAAACGGGCTTGGATCGCCTTCGCCAACACGAATAATATCAACCGTATCGTCAGAGAAATCAATAACTGTGGTGGGTTTTTCACCCAAATAGCCGCCGTTAATGATCAAGTCGACACGTTTTTCTAAAATATCGCGAATGTGCTCTGGGTCAAATTCAGCCATGTCTTCACCCGGCATAATTAAGGTGGTCGACATAATAGGCTCTTTCACTTCCGCCAATAACGCATGGGCAATTTTATTATCAGGAATGCGAATACCTATGGTTTTTTTCTTAGGGTTTAATAAGCGTTTAGGCACTTCTTTTGAACCTTTAAAAATAAAGGTATATGCACCTGGAGTATTATTTTTAATTAAACGAAATACACTGTTATCAACACGGGCATATTCTGACAGTTGCGATAAGTCACTGCATACTAAAGTAAAGTTATGGCTTTTATCTATGTTGCGTATTTGGCAAATTCGCTCGAGCGCTTTTTTATCACCAATATGACAGCCGATAGCGTAGCCAGAGTCGGTAGGATAAACAACAACAGCGCCTTCATGGATCATCGCCGCCGCTTGTTTCATTAAACGCCCTTGCGGGTTGTCTGGGTGAACATAAAAAAACTGGCTCATAATTGGCTCCTAAACCTAGGTCTTACGACCATAATGCCCAGATGGGCTGTGCCTTTTCAGGCATTGTAAGGTTACGACCTAAATCGCTCCATTTACTTGGGAAATGAAAGTCTGATCCCATTGATGCATGCAAATCATACTCTAAACAATAGTTTAGCATGAGCTCACGCTGACTGTTATTCATTTGTGGTAAAACAACTTCCAATCCGTCACCAGCTGCGGCTTTAAATTGCACTATTAAACGGCGTAACCATTTTGCCGTCATATCATAACGGATCGGATGCGCCATCACCGCTGTGCCGCCGGCTTGGTGAATAGCTTCAACCGCTTCTTCAATTGCGCACCAAGTCGGTTTAACAAAAGCGCGTTTGCCTTTGCCGATGTATTTGTCAAACGCGGCTTGTAAATTCGATAAATTAGCTTGTGCTTGAATGACACGAGCAAAATGCGCACGGGTAATGCTGCCATCGCCTGCCAGTTGCTTCGCTTGCTCAAGCACATTGTCAAAGCCACATTTGGCCAGTTTTTCACTCATCGCAATAGCACGGTTTTCTCGGGCCAGTTGTTGCTTAGTAATTAACGCCGTTAACGCCTGATGTTTATGGTCGATATTTAAACCGACAATATGAATTTCAAAGCCATGCCATGCAGTCGAAATTTCGATGCCGGGCACTAATTTTATTGGACGATTTTTTTCTAAAATATACTCATTGGCAATATCAATTGCCGCAACAGTGTCGTGATCGGTAATGGCTAGAACATCAATTTGAAAGTTAGTCGCCCGTTCAATAAGCTCCGCAGGCGATAAGCCACCGTCAGAGCACTTTGTATGGCTATGTAAATCAATGCGTAAATTTTGAAAATCTTCTAATTCAGTGGTTGACATCAACGCCATTATGGGTTCTTCTATAGGGAATTAACGAGTACCCGTTAATTTTACGTGGATGAACAAGTAAATGATACAAGCAAAACAAACTATTTCGATGATTTGGTGGTGGCATAACTCTACATAAGTGGGTTGTGAGAATTGTTTGTACATGCAAAAAATTTCCAAAAAACCTGCTTAGCTAAGCGGGTTTTTTACGTTTTACAGCATTAAAAAATGCTAAATTAGTGTTTCGAATAAAGAGTTTACAATGATAATGACAAAAGTAAAAAGTTGGTTTATTTGGTGGCTTTTACCTATTTACGCAGGTTAACGACATTTACCAATAAATTTTCAGGACAAACCAATGAATCAAAAAACAGCATCTGCCAATCAAACCATTGGCGCAGTAAATACACTTTCCGTCAGTGCTTGTTATCAAGCCGACCCGCTAGCACTCTACCGACTTTTATGTGATCAAAAAGCGCATAATTTATTATTAGAGTCAGCTGAAATTGATAAAAAGCATCAACTAAAAAGCTTACTACTTACCGACGCAGCGGTTAAAATTACCTGCAATGGCAACCAAGTCAGTTTTCTACCATTAACCGATAACGGTAAAACAGCCGTTAAATTTGCCGAACAGCAACTTAATGAACAAGCCCAACTCAGTTACCAAGGCGATACCCTTATTGCCTACTTTAACGAGGTAGCAACTGAGCTTGACGAAAAGTCGCGATTAATGGCGGTTAACCCATTTCAGGGCTTGCGCTTATTTAATCAGCTAAATAACATCGACCAACATCCTTTTGCTGTTTTTCTTGGTGGTGCTTTTGCTTTTGACATGATGTCGATGAGTGAAAAACTGCCAAATGTCGCCGATGGTGAAAACACCTGTCCTGATTTTGTTTACTACCTTGCTGAAACACTCATTATTATTGACCACGAACAAAACAGCGCTGAAATTCTCGCTAACGTTTTTAGTGGTGACACTCAGCTAGCCTATACCGAACAAATGCAAACACGCCTTACGCAGCTGCAAGCGGTATTATCAACACCGGTTAACGCTCCGAATTATGTGGTTGACAACTCAATTGATGTCGCTGGTGCTAGCACAGACATTAGCGACCAAGCATTTTGCCAAACCGTGAACGATTTAAAAGAACATATTCGCGCTGGTGATATTTTCCAAGTCGTGCCATCACGTACTTTTTCATTGCCATGTACTGATACGTTTAACGCTTATCACGCGCTTAAGTTAAGTAACCCAAGTCCGTATATGTTCTATTTGCAAGATGAAGACTTTTGCATGTTTGGCGCTTCACCTGAGTCTGCTATTAAGTATCAACAACATAATCGTCAAGTTGAAATTTACCCAATTGCCGGTACCCGTCGACGCGGCTTTACTGCGGATGGTACCTTTTCACCTGATTTAGACAGTCGCATAGAATTAGATCTGCGCTTAGATAAAAAAGAATTAGCTGAACATATTATGCTAGTTGATTTAGCCCGAAATGACGTTGCGCGTGTTAGTCAACCGGGTACGCGCCATGTTGCCGATTTATTAAAAGTTGACCGTTATTCACATGTCATGCATTTAGTTTCTCGCGTCTGTGGCACCTTGCAAACGGAACTCGATGCTTTGCATGCTTATCAAGCGTGTATGAACATGGGCACATTATCGGGCGCGCCAAAAGTACGCGCGACTGAACTTATTCGAGAAGTTGAAGGCAAACGCCGTGGCAGTTATGGCGGCGCTGTTGGCTATATTAATGGTGAAGGCGATATGGATACCTGTATTGTTATTCGCTCTGCCTTTGTGAAAAACGGCATTGCGCAAATTCAAGCAGGCGCAGGTGTTGTTTACGACTCAGATCCGCAAGCCGAAGCTGACGAAACCAGACAAAAAGCACAGGCGGTGATCAGCGCTATTCAAACAGCAGAAAAATATCAACAAGTGACAACTTCAACCGAGAAGGAGTCTCACCATGAGCACTAATGAAAGCGCGCAAAATATTGCGCCACACGCTAGCCAACAAACCAAAATATTCATGCTCGATAATTTAGACTCATTCACTTATAACTTAGTCGACGAGTTTCAAGTATTAGGTTTTGAACCGACCATTTACCGCAATACCTTAAGTGCCGATTTTATTATCAAGCAAATTCAGGCCTGTGAAGAGCCGGTACTTATTGTTTTATCACCCGGCCCGGGCGATCCTAGCCATGCTGGGTGTTTAATGGAACTCATCGAGAAAACGGCAGGCAAGTACCCTATTTTGGGCATTTGTTTAGGGCACCAAGCCTTAGTACAACATTATGGTGGCCGTGTTGAACGTGCCCCCGAAATTGTCCATGGCAAGGCATCAAACATTAGTCATAATGGTAAAGGGGCATTCGAAGGAATTGCGAACCCATTACCGATTGCACGATATCATTCGTTAGTTGCCACTAACATTGAAGCGCCACTTGAGCTTATCGCCCACTGCCCACTTAATAATGGTGCCAGTGACGAAAAACTCACTATGGCAGTTAGTCATCAACGTCATGCCATTTTAGGGTTTCAATTTCACCCAGAATCAATTTTAACCACCTACGGCAGTACCTTATTAGCGCAAAGCATAGAGCACTTAATTGCGCAGCAACAACACCTTGTAGAAAACGGAGCGTCTAGTGAGTAATATTTTACAACAATTGGTTGATGGCCAATCATTATCTCAAGCACAAGCCACTGAATTTTTTAGCCAAGTAATCAACGGTGATATTGCGCCAGCGCAGTTAGGCTCAGTACTTACCGCATTAAAAATGAAAGGTGAAACGTCAGAAGAAATCGCCGGTGCTGCTATCGCTATTCGCGCTTCGGCAACCGAGTTTCCAAAGCAAGGTTTTGATGTTGCCGACTGTGTTGGCACAGGTGGTGATGGTGCCAATACCATTAACATTTCAACCACAGCGTCAATTTTAGCGGCAGCTTGTGGTTTGAAAATGGCAAAACATGGTAACCGCAGTGTATCTAGCATGTCAGGTTCAGCTGATTTACTCGAAGCGTTTGGTGTGAACCTTACCATGTCGCCACAAACCGCAAGCGAGTGTTTAGACAAAGCCAATATCTGCTTTTTATTTGCACCAGCCTACCACCCAGGTTTTAAACATGCAGGCCCTGTTCGCCAAGCAATGGGCATTCGCACCCTGTTTAATATTTTAGGCCCTTTGGTAAATCCAGCTTTTCCGAACGTGATGTTATTAGGGGTTTATACGCCAAGTTTAATTGAGGTGATCGCAAAAAGTTTACTGCTAACCGGCGTAAAACGTGGCTGGGTAGTGCACGGCAGTGGTTTAGATGAAATTGCCCTACACGGTCAAACACAAGTAACTGAAATTAATAATGGTCAGCTATTTGAAAAAACCATCAGCCCAAGCGATTTTGGTCTAGAAAGTTATACCTTAGACGATATTAAAGGCGGCACACCAAACGAAAATGCCGATATAATAAAGGCAATATTATCAGGCCAAGGGTTACCTGCCCATAATGCGGCGGTGATTATTAATTGCGCGGCATTATTATATTTACATGACAAAGCCAGCAGCTTATCAGAAGCGGCAGAGTTGGCGACAAATGTACTTGCTTCAGGTCAAGGTCTTGAAACTTTAAATACCTTAGTACGCGTGTCAAATTCAGAAAATACCAGTGAAGGAAATAGCTAGTGAGCACTACCGCCAATTTACCGAATGTTTTAGAAAAAATTGTTATCGATAAACGGGTAACGGTTGAAGAACTAAAACAAACGATGCCACTTGAAAGTTTTATTGATGAGCTTACGCCTTCAACCAAAGACATGTACGCTGCCCTAACCCGTACACCAGAAAAACCGTACGCGGGCTTTATTTTAGAGTGTAAAAAAGCGTCGCCATCAAAAGGCTTAATTCGCCCTGACTTTGACGTGAAAGCGATTTGCCAGACTTATGATAAATACGCTGCCGCAATTTCTGTGCTTACCGATGAAAAATATTTCCAAGGCACCTATGAGTATTTAAAAATAGTCACAGATACCGTTAGCTGCCCAGTATTAAATAAAGATTTTTTTATTGATACTTACCAAGTACATTTAGCCCGTTATTATGGCGCAGATGCAATTTTACTCATGCTAAGTGTCTTAAGTGATGAAGAATATTTAGAGCTTGCCGAAGTTGCTGAAAAATATAATTTAAACATTCTCACTGAAATCTCTACCGATGAAGAGCGCGACCGCGCCATCGCCCTTGGCGCAAAACTTATCGGGATAAATAATCGCAACTTACGTGATCTTTCTACCGATATCGCCCGTACCTTTGACTACGCACCAAGCTTACCAGATGATCGCATTGTGATTTCAGAATCAGGTATTTATACCAACGACCAAGTGCGTGAGTTAGCGCCGGCAGTTGATGGCTTTTTAGTGGGTAGTTCTGTGATGGCACAAGATGATATCGACCTTGCTTGTCGTCAGCTTATTTTTGGTCATAACAAGGTCTGTGGTTTAACCACAGCAGAGCAAGCACAAACGGCTAAAAACGTTGGCGCAGAATTTGGCGGTTTGATTTTTGCCGAAAAGTCGCCACGATTTATCACCAAAAGCCAAGCTCAAGCCATTGTTGAAGCGGAATCAGGCTTAAATTATGTTGGCGTTTTTGTTGATCATAAACGCACAGAAATAGTCGAGCTTGCCCAAGCGCTGAGCTTATCGGCGGTACAGCTGCACGGCAAAGAAGACCAAGAATATATCGATAAATTGGCTGAAAAATTACCGCCAAGCTGCAAAATTTGGAAAGCGGTTGCAGTTGAAAACAACATCGATAACTTAACCGTAAATGCTGAACATTACGTACTAGATGGTAAAAATGCCGGCAGCGGCCAAGCGTTTAACTGGCAAGCGTTAGCTCAGAGTGAGCAAGATTTATCACGCTGCTTTTTAGCCGGTGGGTTAGGCGTGAATAATATTACTGACGCAATTGCGCAATTAACCATACAAGAATTATACGGTTTAGACATTAACTCAGGTGTTGAGTCTAGCCCAGGTAAAAAATGCCCTGAAAAACTTAAACAAGTTTTCACTCAGATACGGAATTATTAATATGTCTTCAGACAAAAATGAATCAAACTCTCAAGTAAAAGCCTCTTTGCCTGCCTATTTTGGTGAATTTGGCGGCATGTTTGTTGGCGAATTACTCGTGCCAGCGCTTGAGCAATTAGAGCAAGCGTATATTGAATCGCAACAAGACCAAGCCTTTTTGGATGAGTTTAATAACCTGCTCACCAAATACGCTGGTCGTCCAACGCCATTAACCTTATGTCGCAATATCGTTAAAAATCCACTGGCGAAAATTTACTTAAAACGTGAAGATTTACTGCACGGTGGCGCACACAAAACTAACCAAGTGTTAGGTCAAGCTTTATTGGCAAAACGCATGGGCAAAACAGAAATTATTGCTGAAACTGGCGCCGGTCAACATGGTGTTGCCACGGCAATTGCTTGTTCATTACTTGGTTTAAAATGTAAGGTTTACATGGGCGCAGTAGATTGTGCGCGTCAGCAACCTAACGTTTTTCGCATGAAATTAATGGGCGCAGAAGTGATTCCAGTAACCGCTGGCTCTGGCACCTTAAAAGATGCGGTTAACGAAGCCTTACGTGACTGGTCAGCAAATTACGATAAAGCCCATTATTTATTAGGCACAGCGGCAGGCCCGCACCCGTTCCCAACCATAGTGCGCGAATTTCAAAAAATGATCGGCGAAGAAGCAAAACAGCAACTATTGGCTGAAGAAGGTCGCTTACCTGATTATGTTATTGCTTGTGTTGGTGGCGGTTCAAACGCGATTGGCATGTTCAACGACTTTATTGGTGAAGAAAACGTTAAACTCATTGGTGTTGAAGCCGGTGGTAAAGGTGTCGAAACCGACAAACATGGCGCGACCTTGTATGCCGGCACTAAAGGCATGTTACACGGTAATTATACCTACATCATGCAAGACAAGTTTGGCCAAATTGAAGAGTCTTATTCCGTTTCAGCCGGTCTTGACTACCCAGCTGTTGGTCCACAACATGCATTTTTAAAAGATACCTTGCGCGCTGAATATGTACCAATTAACGATGATGAAGCGCTAGATGCTTTCCAAGCGTTAGCGAAATGTGAAGGTATTATTCCCGCATTAGAATCATCACATGCACTGGCACAAGCATTAAAAATGGCAGATGCCGTGACCGAAGAAACAGTATTTTTAGTGAATTTATCTGGTCGTGGTGATAAAGATTTAGCCCATGTCCACGCTATTTTAGACCCAGCTACGGCACAAAGCTCACCAGTTAAACATCGTGGAGAAGACTAATGACTGATATTCAAGTACAAAAAGCAGGACAACGCTACGATCAGTCATTTGCTGATTTATCAGAAAAAAACGAAGGCGCCTTTATCCCATTTGTGACCATTGGCGACCCAAATGCCGAGCAATCATTAGCGGTAATTAAAACCTTAATCGACGCCGGCGCTGATGCGCTTGAACTTGGTATTCCATTTTCTGATCCAAGTGCTGATGGTGTCACCATTCAAATGGCAGCGCTACGCGCGATTAATTCAGGCATTAATACCGATGTGTGCATTGATATCTTACGCCAAGTACGTGAATACGCGCCGCACATTCCTATTGGTTTATTGTTATACGGTAACTTAGTCTTTGCTCGTGGTATCGACAATTTTTATCGTGATATGGCACAAGTGGGTGTTGATTCTGTGTTAATTGCCGACTTACCTATTCGTGAAAGCAAGCCATTTCGCGAAGCGGCTTTAACACATGGCATAGCGCCTATTTTTATTGCTCCGCCAAACGCCTGCGACAAAACATTGCGTGACGTTGCCGCATATGGCCGCGGTTATACTTATGTGCTTAGCCGCGCAGGTGTTACTGGTACGGAAACCAAAGCGGCAATGCCTGCCAACGATTTAATTAATTCACTAACTGAATATAGCGCCGCGCCACCAGTATTAGGCTTTGGTATTTCAGCGCCAGCGCAAGTCAAAGATGCGCTAGCGGCAGGTGCAGCAGGTGCCATTAGTGGTTCGGCTGTGGTTAAAATCATCGAAAATAACCTCGATGATAACAGCGCAATGCTAAACCAGCTGTCAGAGTTTGTTGAATCGATGAAGGCAGCAACTAAAAAGTAGTCATCAGCAAAAGCATAGCTTAGCCATAGTTAAGTATTTAAAGGCTAATATCAAAAAAAAGGGGCAAAGTTGAACAACTTGCCCCTTTTTAATGTTTACGATTTACGAACTACACCACTTGCGCCGAACTTTTAACATTCATTGATGGGCAATCATTTTCAGTAAAACCGCTCGATTTACTATCACTCGCTTGGCTAGCCGATACGTTATTAGCTTCTTCAGCGTTACCGACGTCATTATAGTCACGGCTTTCTTCATTGTGTTCGTTAATGTCACCACTGGCACATTTCACCATCAACACAACACTTAATGCGCATAACACCATGCCGACTATCGTTTTTACGCTTAAGCTTTCATCAAACAAATACCAAGCTTCTAACGCAGTAAGCGGCGGAACTAAATAAAAGTAACTGGTAACTTTGGCGGCGTCACCGCGATCTACCATATAAAACAGTAATAAAATGGCAACCACCGATAAAGCAATAACTAACCAAGCAAGGCTAAAAATAAACTCTGGGTGCCAAATAATATCGGTTAATGGCCGAGAATTTGCCATTAAGGCAAACAAAAATACGCACGGCACGTATTGCCAAAAAACACTCGGTAATAATGCTTGGTTTTTACAATACCGTTTTTGATAAACCGTGCCAATTGTGATGCCCAATAACGCAATAATAGCGAGGACAATACCAGAGGGGGTGACGGTGTCAGTTTTTAGTCCACCTGAGACGACCAAAATCAAGCCAAACAAACCGACAAGTAAGGCGAACCATTGCACCTTGTTAAGTTGCTCTTGCAATACAGAAACGGCAATAAAGGCGGTTAATAGTGGTTGAAAGCCAACAATAATTCCCGTAAGACCTGCTGGCATGCCTTCATCTATGGCTAAAAATATACCGAGTTGGTAACCACCATGAACAAAAAGCCCGGCAACCATGGCATGGACAATATTTAGATCTCGAAAATTTGATGAACGAACAAAAGCGACTAACAGAGCAAAAATAACAACATTAGCCAAGGTTCGCAGTAATAAAAAATCGGTGGTCGAGCTATATTGCAAACCGTACTTAATGGCGATAAACCCAGTACTCCACAAAAAGATAAAAACAAAGGGAATGGCTTTATTCATAAAGATCACTAGTGAAAATCAAAAACATAGTGTAATCAAAAGCTCAACGCGTCAAAATCAACACTTTGTTATAAATTGCAGCCAAGCGATATCTTCCATCTATTCAAACGTAACTTCCTCATACCTGTTGTCAATAAAACGCCGCTAGGGTCTATAGTCACTGCTTTTACACCAAACTCCTCTTAAATTTAATTTACTAATTTTCAGTAACAAGTTTTAATAACCCTTACCGCCTAAATCGGGTAAAATTGTCACCAATTGATCATTGCCTTGATTAAACAATATATTGGTGAAATATTAGCTACAGCCCCTAAGCACTAATACATTGAAAAAGTTTCAGAAACTAATCTTAAAGAGTTGAAATTATGTCTATAGCAATATTGGGTAGCGCAACCTCAAAAAGCGCAACAAAAGCCCTACTATTAGGTTCAGGTGAACTTGGAAAAGAAGTCGCCATTGAGCTACAACGTTTGGGTGTCGAAGTGATCGCTTGTGACAGCTATGAAAATGCGCCAGCCATGCAAGTTGCTCATAAGCATTACGTAGTGAACATGTTAGACGGCAAGCGTATTGAAGAGATTGTCGCACTTGAAAAGCCCGACCTAGTTATTCCTGAAGTTGAAGCGATTGCAACTGATAGCTTAGTAACACTTGAGCAAAATGGTGTTAATATTATTCCAAGTGCCCGAGCAACTCAGCTTACGATGGACCGCGAAGGTATTCGTCGCCTAGCCGCTGAAACGCTAAGCATTTCAACCTCGCCTTACCAATTTGCAGATACCAAAGAAGAATACTTAGCGGCAGTTGAGTCTATTGGCATGCCTTGTGTAATAAAGCCAGTAATGAGTAGTTCAGGTAAAGGTCAAAGTGTCGTTAAAACCGCCGCAGATTTAGATGCCTCTTGGACTTACTCACAAGAAGGCGGACGCACTGGTGAAGGACGCATTATCATCGAAGGTTTTGTCGATTTTGATTATGAAATTACCTTACTAACCATTAGCGCCGTTGATGGTATTCATTTTTGTGCACCTATTGGTCATCGTCAAGAAGATGGTGATTATCGCGAGTCTTGGCAGCCACAAGTGATGTCTGATAAAGCATTAGCGTCAGCCCAAGAAATTGCGGCTAAAGTTGTCACTGAATTAGGCGGTTATGGTTTATTCGGCATGGAATTTTTCATTAAAGGCGATCAAGTCTATTTTAGTGAAGTATCGCCACGCCCACACGATACAGGGTTAGTCACCTTAATGTCGCAAGACTTGTCTGAATTTGCATTGCATGTTCGCGCGATTTTAGCTTTGCCAATTGGCAAGATTGCGCAATTTGGTCCAACCGCATCAAGTGTAATTAAAGGCTTGGGACAATCAGAAGATATTCAATTTGCGCACGTTGGCGATGCGCTTCGCCAAGTACCTGGCGCGCAGTTACGCTTCTTTGCTAAGCCTAATATCAATGGACCACGTCGCCTTGGCGTTGCCATTGCAAAAGGCGAAACCATTGAACAAGCCGTCAACAATGCTAAAACCGTATCAGAAACAGTTGATATCGTTTATTAAGCGAACATGACTTAGCTAAAAGCTAGAAGTTGAAAGCTAGAAGCTAAAAGCTAAAAGCTAAAAGCTAAAAGCTAAAAGCTAAAAGCTAAAAATATAAACGCCCAATGTATTGTTGGGCGTTAAATACCAACAATCTCATCTTCCAACCAATACTAAATTAACAAATGTTGATTTAATCGCGTAAAAATTCACCGTATTACTTTCTTTTTATTTTTCTGCTCGTTACAGTAAATCAAACCAAATAACTCAGCACAGTTGCCACTGCATTTAAGGCGCTGAATAATAAAACAAGATAAAAGGAAGATAACATGAAGTTAGCATCTCTAGCTTTGCACCATGGCTATGAATCAGAAGCGACCACAAAAGCTGCAACAACACCTATTTATCAAACCACTTCGTATACGTTTGATAGCACACAACATGGCGCAGATTTATTCGATTTAAAAGTGCCAGGCAATATTTATACTCGCATCATGAACCCGACAACAGATGTATTAGAGCAACGTGTATCAGCAATGGAAGGCGGTATTGCAGGCCTTGCACTTGCGTCGGGGATGGCGGCAATCACTTACGCAATTCAGGCCATTACCTCTGTCGGTGACAATATTATTAGTACCAGCCAATTATATGGCGGTACCTATAATTTATTTGCCCATACTTTGCCAAGACAAGGGGTTGAAGTGCGCTTTGCCTCAGGCGATAAACTTGCAGACTTTGAAGCGCTGATTGATGACAATACACGCGCTATATTTTGTGAATCGATTGGTAACCCTGCCGGCAATATTATTGATTTGGCCGCTCTAGCGAAAATAGGTGCAAAGCATGGCGTGCCACTTATTGTTGATAATACGGTGGCAAGCCCGGTTTTATGTCGCCCAATCGAGCATGGCGCCGCAATTGTGGTTCATTCACTGACCAAATATATTGGCGGTCATGGCACCAGTGTTGGCGGCATGATTGTCGATTCTGGAAAGTTTGACTGGGTTGCCAATAAAGCCCGTTTTCCGATGTTGAACGAACCTGATCCTTCATACCACGGTGTTGTCTATACTGAAGCTTTAGGTGCTGCTGCCTACATTGGACGTTGCCGCGTTGTCCCTCTTAGAAATACCGGTGCCGCAATTTCGCCTCACAACGCGTTTTTGATTATGCAAGGTTTAGAAACCTTATGTTTGCGCATGGAGCGTCATTGTGAAAATGCCCTAAAAGTTGCAAATTACTTAAATGATCACGAAAAAGTCACTTGGGTTAATTATGCCGGCTTAGAAAGCAGTCCATATCATCAGCTTGCCCACACCATGTGTCAGGGCAAAGCCTCAGGTATTTTAAGCTTTGGCATTAAAGGTGGTAGTGAAGCGGGTGGAAAATTCATCGATGCACTGCAAATGATTTTACGCTTAGTGAACATTGGTGATGCAAAATCTCTTGCTTGTCACCCTGCCTCAACCACTCACAGACAATTGAACCCACAAGAGTTAAAATCTGCGGGCGTTTCTGAAGAATTAGTGCGTATTTCAGTGGGGATAGAAGATGTTGACGATATTATTGCTGATATCGAACAAGCGTTAGCTAAGGTATAACTTTTATCACTCCGATAATATAATCAGTTACATACAAAGCCAGTTGGTGCATCAATGACTGGCTTTGTATGTAACTGATTCTCGACTGAGCATTGGCTGATTATTGATAAATTTTCCCTTGATACTTTATCCAACCATCAGAGTGTTTACCGTGCGGATCTTTATGAGTCCAGTGCACCATACCGCCACGATTATTCCAAATAAACTCGCCCTGAAAACTGATTTTAGCTCCCACTTTTAGCTGGCCAATTTTCCCCGAAATATCAATATTGTGAATCACTAACACCGTTTTATGATTAGTCAGTTGCACAACAAAGCGCTGATGCTTAGCTCCTTGAACATCATCAGGTAAAATTGTTTTAATAAAACCAGACGCTCTCATGCGATTAACTCGTCTTTAAAAATGGTTAAGCCGGTAAAATTTACACGTAAAAAAAGCTAAGCTACCAAAAAAGTAACTTAGCTTTTTCACATGATATTCATTTGAGGTTTAATCTTTAGAGAAGCTAAGACCTGCTTTGAATAAGTCTTCATAAATATTATTCATCGCAATACTGTTTTCGGTAAGCGAGTCTTGCCATTTGCTGCGTTTTTCAAAACCAAATTGACTAATATCATAATAATGACTCGGTGTTAGGTCACAAGCATCTAAACACGCTTTAGTACAAGCAAGTGAACAGCCGTCAATCGCGATGATAGGACGCCCTGATTTTGCCATTGCTTCAATTGGGCCAACTTTACCTATAACACCAGAAATACAAGACATCTCAGCAATGCCATCACTGTCCATGTTTAAGGCAATATCATGAGCCATACGTGCAAGGTTAGAACACCCTGAACATGAATACACAATAGGCTTTTTATTATCGGCCATAAAAACTTCTCTGTTAAAAATACTATTTTTGTATTTTATGGCTAATGAACAAAAGTGTTTTGATTTAAATCAACTGTTCGACAGGCAGAGCAAATAAACCACAATTTTTATAAGGATTATTACATTTTCCAACAGAATAAAATTTATCGTCACATATTCGCTCATAAAACACACAACATTTCAAATTTAGCCGTATTTTTCAATTTAGCGATGGGTTCAGTTAAGAAGCTAGTGATGATTAGTCCTAGATTAGGAAAAACTGGGCGCTGTAACGCAAAAAGGCAGCTCAAGAAATCCACGACAATTATAAAATCTAAGCCAAGAGAAAGGGAGCATAATCGCTCCCTTTTAAAATAATAACATTATTGTTAAACATTATGACTTAGCTGATCCACGCTTCTTTTTGACACTTGTTGGCAAATAGTAATAACGCTACAGCAATTACGATAATCATCACAGGCATCACTAAACCACCAGGACCAAATACCGTCAGTGCGTCACTTAAAACAAAAGCGTTGAACATTTGCACGGCAACACCAACTAACGATAATTGAAAAAGCTTAATTGCCCATACCTTTTTTAAAAATAAAGCAATACAGCCAAGCGTGCCCGCAATCACGGCAATGCCAAAGGCAATGTTTGCCCAAAGCGGCGTATTCAAGTGCATATTTTGTTGCTCTGCGGGTAATTGTGCTATTGCTTCTGGTGTCATCATCATTTGACCCACAAACGCCATTACCCCCATTAAATTCCATACAATGGCAAATACCACGACAATCGTAAACCAAGCCGGAACTGTTCTTTCTTGCATGAAAACTCCTATGCTTTATAAGTATTATTAGAAGAATAATATGACAGTATTATAAATACTCACCATAATAAATAGTTATTTTGCATCAATATTTTATGCCAAATGGGCTAATTAACGCGTTTGATATTTGCTGTTAATCGGCTAGTAAAACTTAACAACATCATCTATAACGTATAGCATCTAACTAATATTTGGCGACAAATGAAAAACGCCTACTGATAACCTTTCTACTTGTTGATAAGCCGTTCATCATTTGCAAATCAATTAAAGCTCGGTTGTTCGCCGAAGATATCGGGCACGATATTCTTAGGTAACATCTAACGCTTACTTCACGCACTAAGACTCTGTTAGATAATCTATCGTTCAAAGCACCCACAACCATTTGAGAAAGCCCAATAGATTTTTAAATCCCTTTCGGCTGGAAATATTCAGTCTCACGCCATTTAATATTGAATTACAAAATATTGGCGCTTATTTTCAGGATAATGCAGATTTTCACCAATAAAGATCAGACTACAAAGCTATGTTCTGAGAAAGGAATGCGTCATCGAGTCGTAACGAAACAACCGTTTGAATACAGATATTTATTGAATACTGTATGTAAAAATTTAGGCCAAATTGAAGTGTTCATTACGCCAGGCCATATTGATGCAGATTGTAAACGTGATGTCCACGCTTATGGTTCAAGAAATATTTATATTGCCGGTAATACCTTTAATGACTCAACTAAAATTTCTAAATATTTACATGTGAAAGAAGGTGAGAGCATTGAAGTGGGCACAATGAAAAATGGTACTGTTGCCCTAAATGCATTTAATGGCAATGATAATAGTGATGATAAAATACATTTTGACGGTAAAGATGAAGGTACGTGTGATGTAACGATTCTTGCTGGACAAGGTATTGTGGAGAGTAATGTTAAAGTATCAAATGTTACTTTTGATTTACCGGCTTGTAGTACAACTAAGCCTAATGTAATTAATTAATTCATTAGAAAATAGCTTTGATTTAAAATGACCCTGTAATACATTTTGTAGCAGGGTCTCATACCCCCCCCTTCAAGTAATATCTAGCACCTGCTTCTTCAAACGCCACTTAATATTGCATTGCTGTGCTTTTTAAGTATCTAGATCAACAAGACGCTTACACAATAAAGTGGCAATATTTCTCTGCCCGAGGTTAGTCATGCCAATTTTATTTTTATACTAAATAAACCTTACAGCCTCAATTGTCTTTAGTTAACAATTAACTTATTATGTAAAACTTATGAGCTACTACTAATATGATTAGCCTATTAGCGATTGTTATCCATCGTACATAAATAAAAATAAAATCAGGGATATTAAATGTTAAAAAAAAGCTACCTTGTTGCCATTGTTCTTTGGGGAATGATCAGTACATGTAACGCCCAAACGTCGGTTCCTTCGTTCTTTCAGAACGGTATGGTATTGCAACAAAATAATGAAACTGCTTTTTGGGGGTTTGATAAAGCACATAAAAAAGTAACCATTGAAACATCGTGGGGTGTTAAAACCTCAGCAATCACCAATAATAATGGCGTTTGGCGAGTAAAATTAAATACTCCAAGTACCGACTTTAAAAAACATCATATTAAAGTACAAGGAAGTAGCAAATTAACTGTGAGTGATATTTTACTTGGCGAAGTGTGGTTTGCATCCGGTCAATCAAATATGGCAATGCGTGTTGAAGGTTCATTGAATCAACCAATCATTGGTAGTAATGACGCTATTTTAACCTCAGAAAATGATCACGTAAGAATGTTTTACGCAGAGCTTACATCAACACCAACAGAACAAAATGACATCAAAGGACAATGGCAATCTGCGTCGCAAGCGACTACAGGTAGTTTTAGTGCGGTTGGCTATTTTTTTGCACGAAAATTACAACAAGTACTAAAAGTGCCCATCGGTATTGTTCATTCTTCATGGGGAGGGTCGCCAGTTGAAGCATGGCTGCCTGCCGAGGTACTAAAAAGCTATAAAGGCTATTCATACGAAACGGTTTTAGCCGGTGAACAGCCATCGCCAAAGAGACCATCGCACTTATACAATGCCATGGTTCATCCATACTTAGGGCTGACGATACGAGGTATTTTATGGTATCAAGGTGAGGCTAACTGGAAGCAACCAAAAGAATATCAAACACTTTTCCCTGCCATGATTAATTCATGGCGTGAACGATGGCAACAACCAGAATTGCCATTTTACTTTGTGCAAATTTCACCTAAATCGCATCGTGAAGGTAATTCAGCCTATCTGCGCGAAGCACAGTTACTTACAATGAAAAATGTAAGTAACACGGGTATGGCGGTAATCTTAGATATTGGTGAATGTGCCAATATCCACCCTTCTCAAAAGCAAGGCGTTGGAGAGCGCTTGTCCTATTGGGCATTCAATCAACAATACGGTTATGACAAAGTGCAAAAATCAGGTCCGGTATATCGTTCAATGAGTAAAACAGATAACGGTAGGATCACATTGACGTTTGACCATGTACCGCTTGGACTCTCAACTTTCAATAAACCACTAACAGGGTTTGAAATATCAGGTAAAGACAAACAGTTTTACCCTGCCAAAGCCAAAATAGATTATAAGAAAACAACGGTAACGGTATGGAGTGACAAAGTAAAATCACCTGAAGCTGCACGATACGCGTTTGAAAACTGCCCGGAAGCCAGCTTGTTCAATACTGCTGGGTTACCAGCGTCATCGTTTAGAACTGACAATTGGTAAATATAAATGTTGTTTTTAATAGAAACTAAAGTGTCTTTGTAAAACTGCTTTGGTTTCGATTTAGTTACTAAGACAAATTGTTGCAAGCCGTTAACCGAAGGTTAGTGGCTTTTTTGGTACTGTACTGGCATTGAATTATACTAAATTCATTAATAACTTGAGCCATTTTCCAGCGGGAAATTTTTAAAACCTTTTGGGCTTTCTCAGATTGTGAACTGGCATTGTTTAAAACACTACCTGCCCCAGTAAATTAATAGTATTAAAATGCGTCAATGCCTTATGTGAACAATAATGCTAAATCAGCAACTTTGCTATTGCTTATAAATATCCTCAGGTTTTAATTTTAAGACTTTACGTTCAGACTTAGGCTTTTCAGCCGCTTTTTTGTTTGGGTTAACGTAAATTTTGCTCGCTTGTGGACGAGCATTTTTATACGACATGTTTTGCGCTTGTTCTGTCGTTTCGTCTTTAGCGTCACTGCGTTTACTGATAAACTTTTCAGGACGCTTAACAAAGTATTTTTTCTCTAAGCCTTGCAATAAATTACGCAGCACTTGGTCTTTACATTGGCGAAAATGTTTGTGATCAGGTTTTCTTGAAAATGCACTTAATTCAGGTTTGCTTAAACGAAAATCAACAGAGGCGAGGATCTCAATGATATCTTCGGCTTTTAAGTTCAGCGCAATTTTTAACTTAGTTAAAATAATATTGTTGTTAATACGCTTTTCTGGCGCAGGTTGCGGGCCTTCTTTTTTGCCACGTTTGTCATTAATCAGACCATTTAAAAAGATGGCAAGTTGTGTATCGGGTAAATTCACCGCTTCAGCATCATCTTCTTTTTTTAACCAATTACTTACTTGCTCTCGGCTTACGTCACTTTCTGCAAGCGCAAATATTGCGATCATTTTTTTATCGTTAAAGTTAAAGGTATATCGCAAGCGGCGTAAAACGTCATTATTGGTCAAAGCATTGTCCTAATTACAGTGGAGCTCTAAAAATTGTTTAACATTTTAACAGAACTCGCCTGCTATGTGGCAACAAATCAACGTTAGGAACAAAAGAAAACAAAAACCTATCAAACGTAAGCTTTTGCTTTCTTATTCGTTTAGCTGTTAATTGAGTTAATGATAAACCTCGCGGCTAAAGCTAATGTGTTTACCTTGTGCCATCATGCGCTGATAGCCCTCTTTGTCTAAACAAATTAAGGTTTGGTGATCGCCTGCTTCAATATAAACTTGCTCTAACTGGTCGAGTTGCTTTTCACAGACTACATGCACATTGTAAGCGTCTCCAATTGGTGGCACTGCGCCATGTTCGCAATCATTAAAACGCTGGTAGACTTGATGCTCTTTCATTAGGCGATAACTGGCCTGCATTTCATCATTAAGCGCTGATAAACTGATTTTATGATTAGCGGGCAGAACGGCCATAACACTTTTACCTTGATGATCTTCAAGCATTACCGCTTTTGCCAATTCATTTAACGGAATATTAGCTGAAATTGCAGTCGCGATAGAGCTGCCAGTATGAAAGTGCGGCACTACATGGTAGTTAATATGGTGTTCATTTAAATAGGTCTGTAAACGAGTAGGAATAGTCATAAGGCATCCTCCTTAAATGGATCCCACAGGTAAGTATAGATTCTGTTTAGAAAACAACCAAGCCTTAGGCGTAGTTGCCGTGTTATTTATGCCATTTATAGTAAAAGGCTTAGCAAGACTGCCGATTTTTTGTTTAATTTACTCGCACTAACAGTAGCACTTTTTACCTGCCTTAATTAGAATGTGCTGCGCTGTTATTATTCTTTTACTATTCGGAAAAACATGAGTCAATTACCTAGTATTTTATCGCCGATCATTGCCCAACGACGTGGTCAGCATGCTGACAAAAAAACATGGTCAAATTTACCGGGAAGCAGTAATGCGCTAGCAATTATTCAGGCGGCAAAGTCGGCTACTGTTCCGCTATTGCTCATTACTCACGATACCCCGAGTGCCTTACGCTTAGAGCAAGAGTTAGTAAGCTTAAATTACGACAACAGCCTAGCTATTTGCCTATTTCCTGATTGGGAAACGCTACCGTACGATACCTTTTCTCCACATCAAGATATTATTTCTCAACGCTTAGCCACGTTGTATAAATTATCGCGCTTAGACAAAGGCATTGTCATTGTGCCAATTTCCACCTTAGTACAACGCTTAGCACCGAAACAGTATTTAGAAGCCAATAGTTTAATTATTAAAAAAGGCGACAACAAAGACCTACATCAGTTGCGCCAAGAATTAGAAGCAAGTGGTTACCGCGCGGTAGACCAAGTAATGGAGCACGGCGAATTTTCAGCCCGAGGCGCGATATTAGATTTATTTCCTATGGGCAGTACAACGCCTTTTCGCCTAGATTTTTTTGATGATGAAATCGACGAAATACGTTTATTCGACCCAGAAAGCCAGCGCTCGAAAGATAAAATTGATGCAATCAACCTATTACCTGCCCACGAATTTCCGCTAGATAAAGCAGGCATTAATTTATTTCGCAGCCAATACCGCGAAAAATTTACCAGCGCGATTAACAAAGAGTCGATTTACCACCAAGTCAGCAATGGCATTATGCCTGCCGGTATCGAATATTACTTACCGCTCTTTTTTGAACAAACCAATAACTTATTTGATTACTTATCTGAGCAAACCTTGGTGGTTATTTCCGGCGATATCGAACAAGCGCTTAGCCACTACTGGAGCGATGTAGAATATCGTTATGAAGATAGACGTTACGACCCTACGCGCCCATTGTTGCCACCAAATGAACTGTTTCTCAATATCGAAGAGTTGTATTCAGCGCTTAAACCGTTTGATCGCATCACCATTACCTCTGATAAAACTTCAGAAGAAAGTACTGATTCAACGCAAAACACCCAAGGTAGAAAAATTACCTACAATGTTGGTAGCTTGCCTGATTTAACGATTAATCATCAGCTTAAACAGCCTTTTGAGTTACTTGAACATTTTATTAGCGATAAAGAAACACCCGACAAAATTTTATACATTGCCGAAAGCCAAGGGCGACGTGAAAGTGTGCTTGAACTACTGCAGCGCAATAATATTAAACCGCCACTGTTTAATTGCATTGAAGAATTTATTGAAAGTGACGCTAAACAAGGGATCACGGTAAACGCTCTTACCCAAGGTTTTGTCTTTCAAGCAAAAGGTGTCGCTAAGAAAAATGCCATCGCCTTGATCACCGAGTCTGAGCTATTAGGCGATCGTGTTCGCCAATCTCGTCGCCGTGCCAAACAGCAAGATATTCATGCTGACGCCATTTTCAAAAATTTAGCCGAGTTAACAATCGGCCAGCCGGTAGTTCATATTGAGCATGGCATAGGTCGATACTTAGGTTTGCAAACCCTAGAAACCGGTGGCATTACCACTGAGTTTTTAATGCTTAGTTATGCCAACGACGCAAAATTATACGTACCAGTAGCCTCATTGCATTTGATCAGCCGATACTCAGGTAGCGACAATGAACATGCCCCGCTACATAAACTTGGTAACGATACTTGGAGCAAAGCTAAGCAAAAAGCGGCTGAAAAAATACGTGATGTTGCCGCAGACTTACTCGACATTTATGCCAAACGCGCGAGCAATAAAGGTTACGGTTTTAATTACGACAAAAAAGACATGCGCGCCTTTGCTGACAGCTTTGGTTTTGAAGAAACCTTCGACCAAGAAACCGCGATTAATGCTGTAACCAACGACATGATAGCCGCAAAAGCCATGGACCGTTTAGTGTGTGGCGATGTAGGTTTTGGTAAAACCGAAGTGGCAATGCGCGCAGCATTTATCGCGGTAAACGACAGTAAACAAGTGGCGATTTTAGTGCCGACCACGCTACTTGCACAGCAGCATTATGAAAACTTTCGCGATCGCTTTGCCAACTGGCCGGTTAACATTGAAGTACTCTCGCGTTTTAAAACAACCAAAGAGCAAAATGAAGTCATCAAAAAGGTTGAATCGGGTGAAATCGACATTTTAATTGGCACCCATAAACTATTGCAAAATAGCATCAAATATCACGATTTAGGTTTATTAATTGTTGATGAAGAACACCGTTTTGGGGTTAAGCAAAAAGAAAAAATAAAGCAGCTGCGCGCCAATGTCGACATTTTAACCTTAACCGCAACGCCAATTCCTCGAACACTCAATATGGCGATGGGCGGTATGCGCGATTTATCGATTATCGCCACGCCTCCGGCAAAACGATTAGCGGTGAAAACCTTTGTTCGCCAACGTGACGACGCCTTAATTCGCGAATCAATCTTGCGTGAAATTTTACGTGGTGGTCAGGTCTATTTCCTACACAATAACGTTGATACTATCGAGAAAACCGCAGCCGATATTCAAACCTTACTGCCGGAAGCTAAAATTGTTACCGCCCATGGGCAAATGCGCGAGCGCGAACTTGAGCGCATTATGGGTGATTTTTATCATCAACGTTACAACGTATTAGTATGTACCACGATTATTGAAACCGGTATCGACGTCCCTACCGCCAATACCATTATTATGGACAGGGCCGATCATTTAGGTTTGGCGCAGTTGCATCAATTACGTGGTCGTGTCGGACGCTCGCACCATCAAGCCTACGCCTATTTATTAACACCGCACGAAAAACGCATGACCAAAGATGCCAAAAAACGTCTAGATGCTATCGCCTCACTTGAAGATTTAGGCGCTGGCTTTACCTTAGCCACACACGATTTAGAGATTCGTGGTGCCGGCGAGCTATTAGGTGAAGAGCAAAGTGGCTCGATGAGCCAAGTAGGTTTTAGCTTATATATGGAAATGCTTGACCAAGCGGTTGCCGCGCTTAAAGAAGGCAAGCAACCATCGTTAGATCAAGTCATGTCTGATCAAACTGAGATTGATTTACGTGTACCTGCCCTACTGCCAGACGATTATATTTTTGATGTTAGCCTACGACTCAGTTTGTATAAACGTATTGCGAGCTGCAAAACTAAAGCGGCATTAGATGAAATTCAAGTTGAACTTATCGACCGTTTTGGCTTATTACCGCAAGCGACTAAAAATATTATTCAAATTGCTAAGCTAAGATTCAAAGCACAAAACATTGGTATTCGCCGTATTGAAGCAGGCCCTGCTGGCGGCTCAATTGAATTTAGTGATAAAACCAATGTTGACCCGGTATTTATTATTGGCCTAATTCAAACCCAACCTAACATTTATAAACTGGAAGGGGCAAACAAACTTAAATTCAAATTGGCCAGTGAAGATGCTAAATCGCGTTTTCTATTAATCACCAATATACTGAATGAACTTGGTAAAAAAACAAAATAACACGCTCTGTTCGCCTTTTTATTTGTTAATATAACGAGCACTATTTACTCAGTTAATAAGGATTAGCTGAGTTTTTATTTACAGGACAATGAATGACCTTTAATAAACTCACATTATTTATTTTTTCACTATGTTCAACAGCAGCTGCATTTACTGCCAGTGCGGCAAACGAACGCTGGTTTGAAGTTGAAGTTATTCTGTTTTCTCAGCTCGATGACAAATCAACACTTAAAGAAGAGTTTCCTGCAGCAGACGCCATTACGCCGATGCCTAAATACAGCAAAGTTATCGACTTATTAGCGCCTTATTTACAACCAGATATCGCCTCATTAAAATCGCGCCTGCCAAGTTGTGACAACCCCAACTACGCTGAAAGTTTATTTATTCAAGCAAGTAAACCGACACCACTATTTATTGAAAAAAGTCTCGCTGACATTGAAGAGCTTACTGCAAACGAGAGTGATAACACATTACTTGTTGAACCTAATGACAGCCAGCAAACGATTATCGATGAAAATATAGCTGGCAATGTACCGACTAATGATTCGATACAAGTACAAAACTTTTCAAACGCTAGTGAAGAAATGATTAATACCGCTGACAGTAACAGCTTAAACAGCGCCACCACAACTGAATATAACGACGGTACGGGGCAGTTAACCACTGAGCCTTATATTTCAACGTTAACACCAGAGCAAGTTGCCTTAGTTGAACAAGCCGAGCAAGCCTTTGCCGATATTCAATTTTTTGAAAAAAACAACCTCATTAGCCAAGGCTTAACGGCCAATAAACGACAACCACTTTGTCGCCTACCAGAGCAAATGTTTACCGAGCTCGCCAAACAAGACAAAAACTTTGATTACGATGGCTTTACCTTAGATGCCATGCCAACAACGGTTAACAATGTTGAAAACCCTTACAGCAAGCGCCCATATTTACTAAGCAGCGGCTCACTGCAATTACACGATATCGTTAAGCAGCTGCGACTTAGTCGAAACTTTAGACCTATGCTACATATGGGCTGGCGACATGCCCCTAAAGATAAAAAATATGCAGAAGCGTATAAAATTTATGCCGGGGAAAACCTTCAAGGCCATTATCAAAAAGCATCAGATAAGCACCAACGAGCTTTGGCACTAGCAAGTGAAAACGCTGTTAAGCCGCTACAGCTAAGTGATTTATCTGAGCAGGTAAGCAGTTATAGCAATCAAGATCATCAAGCGCTAAGTATTGAGTCAAGTCAATCATTAAGCCAAAATGAGTTAGCGCAACGCGAGATAGAACAAGCGATTAACGCCAAAATAGCCAACCTTGTTCAACAAGCGCCAAGCATCAATGAAAACCAGTTTGATGAAATAACAGATGCGCTAGATAATCCAGAAAAGCTACTGAATTTTTTACCAAAAACACAAGAAACAGAGGCGATTAAGCCGCCTTTAGCACCGCTTCAACCTTGGTATATCGATGGTTTATTTCGCGTGCATTTAAATCACTATTTATACATCACTGCTGATTTTAGTGTGATGAACCATACACTGGCTCAGCAGGCGACTCATGCACTGTCATCAGACCAGCCTCTTGAATTAAAGCCTATTCGTTTTCAACAAAACAAGCGGGTGATCAGCGGTGAAATACACTATTTTGACCACCCTTATATGGGCATGATAGTGCAAATCAGAAAACATAAACGCCCAAGTTTGCCTGAGCAATAAAATTAAATTCAGGCAAGTTAAAAAAAAATTAAGCAATAACCAAGAGAGTATCAATGGACAATCAAGACAAAATTCAAGCCGCCGTATTTCGCCGCTTATTGGCACATTTAGATAATAGAAAAGATGTGCAAAATATTGAATTAATGAACTTAGCCGGTTTTTGCCGTAACTGTTTTTCAAAGTGGACAGTAGCAGAAGCCGAAAAACTAGGCGTTACCGTCGACATTGATACCGCCCGCGAGCAAGTTTATGGCATGCCATATAGCGAATGGAAAGAAAAACATCAACTACCAGCAACCGAAGAACAGTTAGCAAAATTTAACGAATTAAACCCAAAATAATAAGTTTAAGAAATCAACTAATAAAAAAATCCAGCTAACAATTAGCTGGATTTTTTGGTTTATAAGCACTAAAGGTTAAATATTAGCGTTTATTTAGCCTTTGAGATCATCGAAGAATTTTTTCACACCGTCAAAAAATCCGGTTTCTTTTGGGCTATGCTTGCTGTTGCTCTTACCCATTTTTTCTTCTAGCTGACGAAGTAAATCGGCTTGATCGCCTGATAAACTTACCGGCGTTTCAATGACGACTTTACACATTAAATCACCAGTAGAATGGCTACGTACTGATTTAACACCTTTACCACGTAAACGGAACATTTTACCGGTTTGCGTTTCTTTTGGCACTTTCAGCTTCACTTTCCCTTCAAGTGTAGGGACTTCAATTTCACCGCCTAATGCCGCGGTAGTAAAACTAATTGGCACTTCACAGTACAAGTGGTTTTCATCACGAACAAAAATATGATGATCTTTAACATTCGCTTGTACGTATAAATCGCCCGCTGGCGCGCCATGCTCACCCGCTTCACCTTCGCCTGATAAACGAATTCTATCGCCAGTATCAACACCTGGTGGAATTTTAACAGATAAGGTTTTGGTTTTCTCAACGCGGCCTTGACCACGACAAGAAGGACAAGGATCAGTGATCACTTTACCTTTACCGCTACAGGTTGGACAGGTTTGTTGAACAGCAAACATGCCTTGGCGCATTTGCACTTGGCCATGGCCATGACAGGTAGAACAGGTTTTAGCACTGGTGCCTTTTTTCGCGCCGCTGCCACCACATGGGTCACAACTAACAAACGTTGGCACTTTAATTTCTAAGGTTTTACCTTTAACCGCTTCTTCAAGCGTTAGTTCAAGGTTATAACGTAAGTCTGAACCTCTACGAGAGCGTGATTGACCACCACGTCCGCCGCCACGTCCACCACCAAAAATATCGCCAAATACGTCACCAAAAATATCACCAAAATCGCCTTGACCACCGCCAAAACCGCCACCACCGTGACCGCCTTGTTCAAATGCCGCATGACCGTATTGGTCGTAAGCCGCACGTTTTTGATCGTCATTTAGAATTTCATAAGCTTCTTTTACTTCTTTAAACTGCTCTTCTTTTGACTTATCACCCTTGGTTCTATCTGGGTGAAACTTCATTGCTAAGCGTTTGTAAGCTTTTTTGATATCACGCTCAGACGCATCTTTCGATACCCCTAGCACTTCATAATAATCACGTTTTGACATAGTTATTTCTTTACTTCAATTGATTGAATATTCATTTGTTTAGCTTCTTAACACTGAGCAATTCAGTAAAAAACCAAGCAAATTAACATCGCGTTTTATATAAGGTCTTACATAACAAAGCGCCGAAGTTATCGACGCTTTAATATTAAAGGAACAAGCCTTTGATGACTCTGTTTAAGCTGTTTAGGCTAATTTCAAGAAGAAGGCACGGAGCGTAGTTTACCTACGTGAGTACCTTCGACAAAGAAATTAGTTGAAACAGCGACAACAGAGTTATTCAAACTTACTTGTCGTCTTTAACTTCTTCGAATTCCGCATCAACAACATCGTCGCCAGCTGGAGCTGCATCCGCTTCAGGTGCTGCGCCTTCAGGAGCCGCGCCGCCTTGTGCTTGAGCTTTCGCTTGCGCGATTTCCATTAACTTAGCTGAAGCTTCAATTACTGCTTGAGATTTTGCATCAATGGCTTCTTTGTCGTCGCCTTTGATGACTTCTTCAAGTTCAGTTAATGCAGCTTCAATTTTGTCTTTGTCTTCGCTAGGTAAATCGTCGCCCGCTTCTTCAATTTGCTTACGTGTTGCGTGAACCATGCCGTCAGCTTGGTTACGTGCTTGAACTAATTCTTCAAACTTCGCATCTTCATCAGCATTTGCTTCTGCGTCGCGTACCATTTGCTCTACTTCATCATCTGATAAACCAGAAGAGGCTTTAATGGTAATTTTTTGCTCTTTACCTGTGTTCTTATCTTTCGCAGTAACGTGCAAGATACCATCGGCATCAATATCAAACGTTACTTCGATTTGTGGCATACCACGTGGCGCTGCATCAATACCTTCAAGGTTGAATTGACCAAGTGATTTGTTTGCACTTGCTTGCTTACGCTCACCTTGCACAACATGCACAGTAACCGCTGATTGGTTATCTTCTGCTGTTGAGAACGTTTGTGATTGCTTCGTAGGAATCGTAGTGTTTTTGTCGATAACTTTGGTCATCACACCGCCCATTGTCTCAATACCTAGAGATAATGGAGTAACGTCAAGAAGTAATACGTCAGTTACGTCACCAGAAAGAACACCCGCTTGTACTGCTGCACCAGAAGCTACTGCTTCGTCAGGGTTAACATCTTTACGTGGTTCTTTACCGAAGAAATCAGTCACCGCTTTTTGTACCATTGGCATACGTGTTTGACCACCAACCAAAATAACATCGTTTACGTCGCTTACTGAAAGGTCAGCATCTTTAAGGGCAGTTTTTAACGGCTCTAAAGTTGCTTGAACCATGTCTTCAACTAAAGATTCTAACTTAGCACGAGTTACTTTAACGTTCATGTGCTTAGGACCAGAAGCATCCGCTGTAATGTAAGGTAAGTTAACATCAGTTTGTTGTGCTGAAGAAAGCTCACATTTTGCTTTTTCTGCCGCTTCTTTCAAACGTTGCATTGCTAATGGATCAGTGGTTAAGTCCATGCCTGCGTCTTTTTTGAATTCAGCTACAAGGTAGTTGATTAAACGGTTATCGAAATCTTCACCACCTAAGTGAGTATCACCATTAGTTGCTAATACTTCGAACGTGTGCTCGCCTTCAACTTCGTCAATTTCAATAATTGAAATATCAAAAGTACCACCACCTAAATCGTATACTGCAACAACTTTATCACCTTGTTGCTTGTCCATGCCGTAAGCAAGTGCAGCAGCCGTTGGTTCGTTGATAATACGCTTAACATCTAAACCTGCGATACGGCCAGCATCTTTAGTGGCTTGACGTTGTGAATCGTTAAAGTAAGCAGGAACCGTAATTACCGCTTCAGTTACGCTTTCACCTAAATAGTCTTCTGCCGTTTTTTTCATTTTTGCTAAAACTTCAGCAGAAACTTGTGGTGGCGCAACGTTTTTATCACGTGCGGTTACCCAAGCATCACCATTGTCTGCTTTTGTAATACCAAATGGCATAATTTTAATATCGCGTTGAACTTCTTCGTCTTCAAAACGACGACCGATTAAACGCTTGATAGCAAATAAGGTGTTTTTAGGGTTAGTTACTGATTGACGCTTAGCTGGTTGACCAACTAAAGTTTCGCCTTCTTCAGTGTATGCGATGATTGAAGGTGTTGTACGATCACCTTCTGCGTTTTCAATTACACGAACACTATCGCCATCTAGTACAGCAACACATGAGTTTGTTGTCCCTAGGTCAATACCAATTATTTTGCCCATCTTGAGGATCTCCGAATACTATTAAAATGTAGATTAAATCTGTTGATGAACAGTTAGTGGGGGCAGGAAAATTGGTTTTCAACACTAAAAAGTGAAAAATGTAAGAAAATTTTAGTAGAAGGCGATATTTTTTATGTTTATCGTCTAATTACCACAAAACGATGCTTTGCACTTTAAAGTCGCTTTGTAAACGTCAGCCAATAAAAAACCAGCACAATGGCTGGTTTTTTCATTAACGATATAAAGCAAAAGATTATGCAGTAGTATCTACACTTGGTGCAGCTTTAGATACCATCACCATTGCCGGGCGAATTAAACGACCATTTAATTCATAACCTTTTTGCATTACGGCAATAACCGTGTTTGGCGCAACACCTTCAACTTCTTGCATAGACATCGCTTGATGTTGCTCTGGGTTGAACGGTTGGTCTTGTGGGTCAATCGCCTTAATAGCAAATTTTTCTAAGCCAGAAAGTAAACCTTGAAGGGTTAGGTTAACACCTTCGTAGGTTGTTTTTTGCGACTCATCTTCGGCGTCAATCGTTGCTAAACCACGCTCTAAGTTATCAACAACCGTTAACATTTCACCGGCAAACTTTTCTAACGCAAACTTACGCGCTTTTTCGACGTCTTGTGCTGCGCGGCGACGGACGTTGTCTACTTCAGCTTTAGCACGAATAACTGAGTCTTTTTGATCAGCTACTGTCGCTTGGGCGGCAGCAAGTGCTAATTCTAATTCGTTGATTCTTTCTTGCTCTTCACTGATCACTTCATGAGCATGTTCATGTTGCTCTTCAACTTGCTCTTCAGCTTGTTGCACTATTTCTTCAGCCAATTGCTCTGCAGCAAGTTCTTCGGCACTTTTATTCTCGGTTGACTGATTCGTCATGAAAAACTCCAAGGTAACACATAAAATATTGGTAAAACTTAATAGGGCTAATTATGGGGCTTAGATTTTACGATTCAAGCGTAAAAGCAAAACTTTTGAAAAAAGTGAACTTTACAAGCGCCCCATTAACAGCGAAACTTAGCCTAATATCAAGAATTTTAGACACAAAGCTATGTCCAACCAGTATAAAACGATCGGCTTAATTGGTAAACCTAACCACGAAGGTGCAGGAAATACCATTGAAGCGCTACATAATTACCTTACCGAACACAACTATAATGTTTTGGTTGAGAACTCTGTTGCAAGCTCAGTGTCGATTGACAATATTAACAGTCAATCATTGACTAAAATAGGTGAATTAGCCGATCTTGCAATTGTGGTTGGCGGCGACGGTTATATGCTAGGCGCAGCGCGCGTACTGGCTTGTTACGACATTGGCGTTTTAGGCGTTAACCGAGGTAATTTAGGTTTTTTAACTGACTTATCACCTGATGATTTATTCGAGCCATTAGCTAAGATTTTAGCCGGCGAGTCTAAAAGCGAACAACGCTTTATTATTGAAGCAGAAGTGTATCGTCACGGAAAATTAAAAAGCTCCAACAGTGCGGTAAATGAGGCCGTACTTCATGCTGGTAAAGTAGCCAACATGATTGAGTTTGAAGTCTATATTGATGGTAGTTTTATGTTCAGCCAACGTTCAGACGGTTTGATCTTGTCTACACCTACCGGTTCAACGGCTTACTCAATGTCTGCCGGCGGACCAATTTTAACGCCAAACCTAAATGCACTTTCTTTAGTGCCTATGTTTCCGCATACCTTAACAAGTCGCCCAATAGTGGTCGATGGTAACAGTGAAATTAAATTAGTACTCGCCAATGAAAACTATGAAAATTTGCAAGTAAGCTGTGATGGCCATGTGATTTTGGCAGTAATGCCGGGCGATGAAGTGATTATTCGAAAAAGTGAAAATACCATTCGCTTGATTCATCCACTGGATCATAATTATTTTAGCGTTTTAAGACAAAAGCTCAGTTGGGGTAATAAACTTTATTAATTTCAAAGTGATGTAAAATAAAACAGCATAATTAATCATCAACACTTGCATAAAAAACCGATACTGTATAAATTAACAGTATCGGTTTTTTGCATTTAGCTCAAATTTAAAAACGATTAATAGAGAACTCTTATGCTGCTACAACTTAACATTCAAAATTTTGCTATTGTTCGAAATCTTGACCTTGAATGGCATCAAGGCATGACCACCATCACAGGTGAAACTGGTGCAGGTAAATCTATTGCCATTGACGCATTAGGGCTTTGCTTGGGCGAACGAGCAACCACCAATACCGTTAGACCAAACTGTAAAAAAGCAGAGTTAAGTGCAACCTTCGACATTGCTAACAATACAGCAGCACAAAACTGGCTAAAAACAAAAGACCTAAATTTAGACGACGACTGCATTTTACGCCGTATTATTTCTGCTGAAGGTCGCTCAAAATCTTATATTAATGGCAGCCAAGTACCATTAATACAGCTTAAAGAGTTAGGCCAATTACTGATTAATATTCATGGCCAACATGATCACCAATTATTAACAAAAGCGAGTGAGCAGCGAAAAATTGTTGATGATTATGCCGATCACTGCCACTTGTTAGACGAAGTAAAGTATTACTACAAACAATGGCAACAACTGAATAACGAATTAAAAAGTTTGCAAGACAGTCAATTGCAACGAGAAGCTAAACGCCAATTACTGCAATATCAAGTCACTGAACTTGATGAATTCTCACTGCAAGAAGATGAGTTTTTACAATTAGAAGGCGACTATAAACGTCATAGCCACGCACAGAGCATTCTGACCGAAAGCCTCATTGCACTTGATATCCTCAGCACCAATGAACAATTCAACGTTAACGACAGCTTAGGCAAAGCGATTGAAAATTTGTCTGCGTTTAGTCATATTGATGCGGATTTAGCCAATATCACCAACTTACTGCAAGAGTCATTAATTCAAATAGAAGAAGCAAGCAACGATTTACGCCATTACCACGATAAACTTGAACTCGACCCACAAGCCTATGCCGCAATTGAAGAGCGATACTCTCTTGCATTGCAGCTAGCGAAAAAGCATCAAGTTGCGCCTGAAAAGTTACCTCAACTACATGCAAGTTTATCGCAAGAGCTAGCAAATATTAGTCAAGACGAATCTCGTGTATTGACAGTGATTGATGAAATTGAAAAAACTGAACAAGCGTATTTTCAAAGTGCGGAAAAATTATCAAAGTCTCGACAAAAGTCAGCCAAAGCCCTTAGCAAGAAAATCAGCACCAGTTTACATGAGTTAAATATGGAGCATGGTAAATTTCATGTAGATATTACTCATAACGATAGCAAAGCATTATCACCTAATGGTATTGATGAAGTCTTATTTTTAGTGAGCTTAAATCCTGGGCAAGCCTTAGAGGCCATGCATAAAGTTGCCTCTGGCGGTGAGTTATCAAGAATAAGTTTAGCAATGCAAGTCATTCTTGCCGATAAAGTAGTAACACCTGCGCTTATTTTTGACGAAGTTGACGTTGGCATTAGCGGCCCTACTGCTGCGATGGTTGGCACTAAATTGCAACAACTCGCCCAGAAGACACAAGTTATCTGTGTAACTCATCTACCGCAAGTTGCGTGTAAAGGGCATCAACAGTTTTTTGTTGCAAAATTAACCGACGGAGCGCACACAGAAACGACCGTTACGGAACTAAGTCAGCAAAGTCGCGTCAAAGAAATAGCTCGATTACTTGCGGGCGATAAAATTACCGATAATAGTCTGGCAAATGCCGCCGAGTTATTGGCTGGATAACAAGATTAACGAAGAAATTAAAAAATAATTTTGTATCTCAGCTTTAGCTTAGTTATTATCCCCGTTCACACTTTTTTGGTACAGATATTTACATGTTGTTTAGAACACTTATTGTTATTCTTGTTATTTCTCTTGCGTCTTGCTCAAGCTGGGTATTTCGTCGCGATATACCTCAAGGCAACTACCTTGAACAAAAAGATATCGACAAACTTCAAATTGCGATGACTAAAGAGCAAGTTAAATTTGTATTAGGTAGTCCTGTTGTTGTCGACTCATTTCATGATGATACTTGGCATTATGTGTATAAATTTAAATCTGGCCGAGACGAAAGCTATAACAAGCGTAAGCAATTTATTATTAAATTTGAAGATAATAAGCTAGTGAGCGCAGAAGGTGATTTCACCTTGCCTGAGAGCTTCTACGAGCCAATGATTAACTAATTAATCGTTATCGTTATTACAGATACAAAAAAACGGCGATGTGCCGTTTTTTTTATGTCTGCATCTTTTTAAGAGTAAACTAACCGCCTCTTAACGGGTTAACACGCCCACCAGTCACTTTATCGGCGCGCCCTTCTTCTTTTGCTTTTTCGGCTCGGCGTTTACGTACTTCTTTTGGATCGGCTATTAATGGACGATATATTTCTATTCTATCAAGATCGTTGACCAAGTCAGACAGTTTTGCCACGCGATTCCATATCCCCACTTTATTAACCGTTAGGTCTATTTCAGGAAAAACTTCGATAATATTCGATTGCGTTATCGCCTGTTCAATGGTGCATGGCGACTCAACAGAAAAGGTTAAGATTTTTTGCTTATGCGGTAAGCCGTAAACCACTTCCAACTGAAGTTGCTCAGCGGGCGCTTGTGCAACCGATGTTGCGTCGACATCAGACATGACTTGAATAAACCTCTTTTGCGCGTTGCGTGAACGCTTGCACCATATTATTAGCCATATGATTAAACACACGGCCGAAAGCAAAATCGTACATCTTATTAGAAAACTCGTACTCTAGGGCTAAACTAATTTTACATGCTTCGTCAGACAAAGAAGTTAATGTCCAACCACCCGTTAATTTATTAAACGGCCCGTCAATTAAATTCATATTCACTTGTTTGTTAGGTACTAAAGTGTTTTTAGTCGTGAACCATTTTTTTAAGCCGCCTTTCGATACTAACAAAGCTGCTGTTACTTCATTTTCATCAGCAGAGATAACCTTACTGTCGCTGCAATCAGGTACAAAACTTGGATACGATGAAACATCATTAATAAGCTGGTACATTTCTTCAGCACTATGCATCACCAAAGCACTTCGAGATATTGTTGGCATTTAACCCCCTGTAAATTACTCGCTTATGATAACAAAACCGAATAAAAAGCGCATTATTGTCACAAAAGATAAATTTTCATTTCAAAGCAGATATTTCTCCGTATAATGACGCCGTTAACCATGGTAAAGATAAATGGCAAAGAAAAAATCAAAGAACAAATCTAACAGCAATACAATTGCGTTAAATAAAAAAGCACGACATAACTACAACTTAACCGATAAGTTCGAAGGCGGTATGAGTTTGCAAGGCTGGGAAATTAAAAGTATCCGCAGTGGTAAAGTCAATATTTCCGATTGTTATGTACATATTAAAGACCGAGAAGCCTATCTTTTAGGGGCTGAAATCATGCCGTTAAATGCTGCTTCTAGTCATGTTGTGTGTGAACCTAACCGAGATCGCAAGTTACTGTTAAATCGTCGTGAGCTGGATCAATTAATCGGTGCGGTAGATCGCGATGGCTTTTCGCTTATTGCGACAGCAATGTATTGGAAACAAAACTGGGTAAAATTAGAATTTTACTTAGGTAAAGGTAAAAAAGATCACGACAAGCGCGCTGATATAAAAGACCGAGAATGGCAGGTTGATAAAGGCCGCTTAATGAAAAATAAAAATTTGGATAGATAACTGGTTAAAAAATACCACGTTGTTTAATCAAGCAAGGCAAGGTACAATGCGCTTTGTAGGCTATGCAAATAGCCAAAAACTTTGGGGCTGATTCAGGATTCGACAAGATTCACGAAACCCAAGGTGCATGCCCAGGGGCGGTTGGCCTGGTAAAAAGCCGCAAAACTATAATTGCAAACGACGAAACGTTCGCACTAGCAGCTTAATGCTAGCCATCCTCTCATAGTCTCGCCTATTGGCTAGAGAAGTGATGGTCACCCCAAGTAGGATAGCGAGGGAAGCTTGTTTGAGGCTGAACCGCGAAATAGTATCAAACTCACCATGACGAAGCCTGTCGATTGGCGTCTAATTGGCTAAACAAATAATCGACTAAGCATGTAGTACCGAGGATGTAGGTTTTTTGGACGCGGGTTCAACTCCCGCCAGCTCCACCACCTTAAGAATTAAAGACGCTTTTTAGCGTCTTTTTTTTCATCAAAAACAAGAACTTACGACACAACAGAGCCTGTTAACGTCCATTAAGGATTTAAAACATCCGTTTTTTTTAGTAACATCTATAGTAACACTGAAGCTAATTATCAAAATTAGTGTTACTAAAAACAGTTATCTTAAAAAGGTTTGCAATGGCCAGAATAACAACCCCTCTGACAAATACAGAAGTAAAACAAGCAAAATCTAAAAGTAAAGAATATAACCTAGCTGATGGTGATGGCCTGATGCTTAGAGTGAAACCTAACGGTAGTAAGCTGTGGCTTTTCAATTATTCACGTCCATACACAAAGAAGCGTGCCAATCTTAGTTTTGGTAAATACCCAGATCTTTCTTTAGCTAAGGCAAGGGAGCTACGTAAAGAAGCTAAAGAACTGCTCGCACAAAACATAGATCCAAAAGAAGATAAAGAACAAAAAACTTTGCAAAATAAAGAGGAGCTTGAAAATACGCTATTTAACCTTGCTTCAAAATGGTTTGCTATCAAAAGAACTGAAGTAAGTGCTGATTATGCCAATGATATCTGGCGATCACTCACACTGCATATTTTCCCTCAATTGGGGAAGAAACCAATAAGTGCTATTACTGCTCCGTCGGTTATCAAGGTATTAAGCCCTATTGAAGCCAAAGGCTCACTTGAAACCGTAAAACGCTTATCACAACGCTTAAATGAAATTATGATTTACTCTGTAAATACAGGGGTTATACATGCAAACCCACTTACAGGCATCAAAGCCGCTTTTGCAAGCCCCAAAAAACAAAACATGCCAACGCTTAAACCTGAAGAGCTTCCAGAACTGATGAAGTCATTAAGCATTGCTAGCATTAAGTTAGTCACACGCTACTTAATAGAATGGCAACTTCATACTATGGTAAGACCTAGTGAAGCAGCAGGTGCTAAATGGGACGAAATAGACTTTACACAAAACCTTTGGAATATACCTGCTGAACGTATGAAAAAGAAATCTCCTCACGCAGTACCGTTATCAGACCAAGCACTCTCATTATTAAGCGCAATAAAGCCTATTAGTGGACACCGCGACTATATTTTTCCTTCTGATAGAGATCCCAAAAGACATGCCAACGTTTCAACAGCCAATATGGCAATTAAAAGAATGGGTTACAAAGGAAAACTCGTTTCACACGGCTTACGTGCTTTAGCCAGTACCACACTCAATGAGCAAGGCTTTGACCCTGACGTAATTGAATCAGCACTTGCTCATGTTGATAAAAATGAAGTCAGACGCGCATACAACCGCGCTGAATATTTAGAACGTAGACGCGCCCTCATGAATTGGTGGTCAGCGCATATCGAAAACTGTGCTCAAGGAAGTTTCAGTTTGTCTAGCTCAACAAAAGGCTTACGCTTAGTAAACGGTTAGACAAAAGCATTTAACTTACTTTTAAGAGGGAACTTATATTATTTTTTACTTATTTTATAAGGTTATTCATGAACACAAAAAACACCTCTCCTTCCCTATCTACGCGCCAGCTAGATATTCTTTCACTCTCTAAATTTGTCACGCCCATACATAGCACCTTGCAAAAGGTGCCTAGCTCCATCTCTCTTCAAGAGCTTTCAGATGCATGTGATAAAGATACTTTCATCGAAAAAACTACACAAAATTTATCAACGCTAGGTAAAACACAAACGCAGTCAGACTTGTATGAAACACTGATAAAAGCTGATCAAGTTTTGTTATCTCCGACACCGCATATCATTCTAGATACAGAGCACATCAATAAAATTGTTATTGCACTTAAAACAGGTGGCTTGTTTGCAATGGCTAAGTCTGTAGAGCTTTTATTGGACAAGACAAAAGCGGTTCAAAGTATTAGTCGAGTTATCCGGTCTAAAAAAGCACAAGCCGCTCGAAAAGCAAAAGGTACAAACACTACAATCGATGAAGCTGCAGCGCTAGAGGAGTACAAACATAAATTAAAAGTATGGGCCAATGAAAAATATGCGCAAGATTGTGAGTATCAGCGTAGCCGAAACGAGCCACCGCGTCCAAAGCGCTCAGGAAGTAATGCCGCAAACCATTGGTTACTAGAGATGGCTTTAGCAGATTTAGCGCTAGATAGCTTTGAACCATCGATGCTTGATGAATCTATTACCGACTCATTAACTGAAGAAGGTAATCTTTATGGTTCACCTGAACAGCCTGACAACCTTTTAGGCTTTAAATTAACATCGAGCTTTTTCTATCAATGCATAAAAAATTAAAATAAATACTTCCAAGCGGATCACTGACGCGTAGAGTGATCCGCCTCACTTTTTATTCTAGCTTTCCATTAAGAACCAAAGAGAGCTAACAATGCCCCTTAACATCCGTTTTAAACTTTGCCGCCAACCAGAATTACTTGAACTATTCGGTTTTAAAAAATCCACTTTATACACACGTATAGCCAAAGGATTAATGGTACCTCCTGTTTCTCTTGGTGAACGAAGTGTTGCTTGGCCTGAGCATGAACTACAGCACATTTTACGTGCGATATGTGCAAATAAAAGCCCTGATGAAATTAAAGCCTTAGTTGCAAAGCTTATCGCTCAACGCAATGAACTAGCGTAAAGGTGGTAGTTATGAAAAACGTATCAATGAATCAACCTTTTACACCTACCAAGATAATAACAGGATCATTTTCACAGACACTGAGTGCTTTTAATATCAATAAAGATAAGAACTTAGGTGACCAGTTAATTGGGTACTTATTACAGACACACTGTCTGGAAATAACGAACACTGAAATGATATCTTCAATCGACTTTTTAAAGGTCGTATTACCAGTGAATAGCATAGAAGAATTATCCGAACTCAAAGAGCTCATAAGTTTCTGGCTACGTCAGGTTGGTATTGGTCGTTCAAACCAACTACCTGCGTTGCGCTATCATAAAAAAGGCGTGAAATTATTCCCGCTAGATGAAAGCCATAGTTGTTGTGGCTCATTCAAGTGGGATGACAACAAACTACAACTGGAATTAACGGGCTCAGGCTGTCATTACATTAAAACATCAGATCTCAAGTTCTTACCGTTATATGCTTTATTAGCGCAATATGGAGGTAAAATCACGGAAGTGGATATTGCCACGGATGATTTAACGGGCAAATATAACCTTAGATACACTAAAAAAGCCTACTCAGCCGGTGATTACAATCCTAAGCGAGGCATGAAGCCTGTACGGAACCCAGAGAAAGAATACCAAGGCTCCCTTTATTTAGGTCGTAGTGATTCTGCAAAGTCAATGTGCGTTTATGAAAAATGGCGTGAGTTGAAGCTACCTAAAAAGCACCCTCTATATGGTAAGTGGACACGCCATGAGCTGAAGTTACGTAGACGCAACAGCCACATACTGACTTTAGATATACTGACGAACCCTGATGGTTACTTTGTTGGTGCGTACCCAAAGATGCATAAACGACTGATTAACAATGTTGAGCCACGCAGCACTGTTCGGGAAAAGTCCACTGAGTTAACACAAACATTAAGCAAAGCGGTTGCCTACGCCAAACATCAATATGGCTCAACGATTAATGTATTTAGTCGCTTAGTCGCTAATGATAAAAAAGTATTAAGCGCACTAAAAAGGCAAAACACGCCAAAGAGTTTTGAATTACCCAGTTACCTTGATATGGCGACATTGAAGAAAAACTTCATCGATGAGAACCATGATAATTTTAGTGAGCATTTACTAGCACTTGTTGATGCAAATGCTCCTTCAAAGTCGAGGGTAGCATGATGACAACATGTGTCGTTAACATCACCAATACCATGATTGAAAATCAAAAAGAAAACGTGACCGTCACGCAGCTAAGAGATGCAAGAACATCACTTCACTTTCGGTACAGTAAGGTCAATCGAAATAAGGGCGTTTTTTATGTCAGAGTGTATAAAAATAACCAAGACAAAATGATTAAAATTGGTAAGTACCCTGAAATTAGTGTGCAACAAGCACAGCGCGCCATACCGCATATTCACTTAAAGGATGAACACTTTAAACAAAATGAAATCACCACCGTGGAGCAGCTTTGCCAGTGGTATATCGAGCGTGTCAAAAACAACAAACAGATTAGTGATAAAACCATTAAACAAACGGTTTCGATGGTTAATAAACATATTGCGCCTTATTTTAAAGACGTAAAGGTTGAAGATATCAATGATGGGTTGATTGATAAACAATGGTTCACGCCAATACAAAGCTCATTGTCATTATCTACAATTGCTTTAGTTATCGTCACGATGAATGCCATGTTTGCATGGGCGATACGCTTACAGCTAATTAATAAAAGTGCCGTAAGCAAAATATCACTGGCAAACTTCACTAATCAAAGGCCAACAGTAAAAGTCGGTCGATTAACTCAATTAAAGCTTAAGCAAAGTTTAAAAGGCCTTTACAAGCAACCGATAGCGCACCAAGTATTATTCGTACTACTGCTTTTACATGGAACACGTATCGGTGAAACGACCAAGGCACGATGGATAGACTTTGACTTTAAAAAAAATCTTTGGCGAATTCCCAGTAAAGATACTAAAACGAAAAAGCCACACACCCTCCCCCTTTCGCCATTAGCAGTGAAATGGTTAAAGGCTTATAAAAAGTATCAATACAAAAACAAGCGATCACAATGGCTGTTTCCACAACTTGGTAATAACCGAAAAGCGCAAAGTAGCAATGTTAGCTCTCGTATTATCAGCAATATAGCTAAAGGAGAATGGTCAGCACATGACATTAGAAAGTACGCCCGCAGTTGTTGGCTTGAGAATGGCGTAGATTATGTAATTGGTGAGTTATTACTAAATCACAGCTTGAGTAAGCTCGACCAAAGCTATATTCAAACCACAGCGATGAACTTATGTAGCGAAGCATTAATACAGTGGAGTGCTAGTTTACAAGAGCTAGGGTTAACACCGCCTAACTTCACTTACAAACCCTAGCGACAAGCACATAAGCAAGTTACCGGTATATAAGCGGAATACGACAAACACTTGCGCAGCTGCAAGCCATACACATAGAGGCTTCTGGTCACCTTACGTCATCCTCGAACTAAAAGTGTGTGTATTTCTAGGTAAATAACAGCTTTATTACTTAAAACGTATCAACCAAACAAGGACGTTTCACAGGCCGTTGCGCATCCATAGAGAATATTTTAAATATAATAATTAATCACTACCCCTTTATAAATAAGGGTTTAACACTTTGCGCACTAAAAAGTGTTGCGCACTTTGACTTTAGTACAATAACAAAACGCAGAGCTTTATTTAATGAACATCAATTTCTAAGCTGCCTGTGCGGCAGTGAACTGACACTGATAGAGATGAACAAGCAAACGCTATTTCTAAGCTGCCTGTGCGGCAGTGAACTAAAACATAAAGTAATAACTAACAAACAAGATTTTCTAAGCTGCCTGTGCGGCAGTGAACATTTAGGTGCTATTTGTAGCGACCATCCAATATTTCTAAGCTGCCTGTGCGGCAGTGAACTATTTAGCTCGAATATTTGCGTAGTTGGCGCATTTCTAAGCTGCCTGTGCGGCAGTGAACAACTTAACCTCATGCTCAACGCTGCCCTCTTCTTTCTAAGCTGCCTGTGCGGCAGTGAACGACCCCCGACCCCATAACAATACTGTCACTATTTTCTAAGCTGCCTGTGCGGCAGTGAACTACCTTGCGTACCGAAGATCCACGGGTTGGCTTTTCTAAGCTGCCTGTGCGGCAGTGAACACACGGTTACTAGTTATTAGCTCTAAGCCAACTTTCTAAGCTGCCTGTGCGGCAGTGAACAAAGCAGAGTGATCGCGTTTAATGCGCACCAATTTCTAAGCTGCCTGTGCGGCAGTGAACAGTTAGTACCAGTAAACCAACGTTTAACCGTTTTTCTAAGCTGCCTGTGCGGCAGTGAACATTCTTCAGTCATTAATATTAACCTCGATAAATTTCTAAGCTGCCTGTGCGGCAGTGAACTGTTAACCTGAGTACTGCCCAATGCTTTAGCTTTTCTAAGCTGCCTGTGCGGCAGTGAACTAAGCTTGCGCCCCATGAAAAATCATTACTAATTTCTAAGCTGCCTGTGCGGCAGTGAACTTAAAGATAAATAATGAAATAACGCCCGTAATTTTCTAAGCTGCCTGTGCGGCAGTGAACAATTTTAGAATGTAAGCTCATTTCTTAATCATTTTCTAAGCTGCCTGTGCGGCAGTGAACTAGAGCGAGAAGTTGCTAAGACTTATGCTGATTTTCTAAGCTGCCTGTGCGGCAGTGAACGGACGCAGCAAGCTGCGCACGCCTAATTTAAGTTTCTAAGCTGCCTGTGCGGCAGTGAACTAAAAATTACTGTAGCTAACATTGTACTTAGTTTTCTAAGCTGCCTGTGCGGCAGTGAACGCTTTGCCTCCCAATCGAAGGAGTAAGCGAAATTTCTAAGCTGCCTGTGCGGCAGTGAACATTCAGGCAAAGCTACCATCATGTCTGTTTGCTTTCTAAGCTGCCTGTGCGGCAGTGAACTAACTATTCAGGCGTTAACACCATTTTGCTGTTTTCTAAGCTGCCTGTGCGGCAGTGAACCTTTCTTTATCAGCACATGGGTTTTCGAGATCTTTCTAAGCTGCCTGTGCGGCAGTGAACTCGCAAACGTTAATGCGTTCGTGTATTCGATCTTTCTAAGCTGCCTGTGCGGCAGTGAACTCGCGCGTTAACGTGTGAATAGTTGGCTAACTTTTCTAAGCTGCCTGTGCGGCAGTGAACTATCGCTCATGCAGTAAAGCCATTTATTTTGATTTCTAAGCTGCCTGTGCGGCAGTGAACTATGGAGCTAGTCACCAAATACCGCAACGTATTTTCTAAGCTGCCTGTGCGGCAGTGAACCGATGCGACCGTATTACACGAGCTTACACACTTTTCTAAGCTGCCTGTGCGGCAGTGAACTACTGTTCAATGGTATAAATTTTGATTCAGCGTTTCTAAGCTGCCTGTGCGGCAGTGAACAAAATAAGTAATCAGCGCAGGGGTGATTATTTATTTCTAAGCTGCCTGTGCGGCAGTGAACGTGTAAATGCAACAATTAAAGCTACTGGTGAATTTCTAAGCTGCCTGTGCGGCAGTGAACCCGGAATTCGAACCCAAAACCGCGTTTAAATCTTTCTAAGCTGCCTGTGCGGCAGTGAACTTTTTTTAAATTTCCTATAGCATTTTCCTATATTTCTAAGCTGCCTGTGCGGCAGTGAACTGTTGTGACTGTGCACAAAGTTCTCAGTTTTTTTTCTAAGCTGCCTGTGCGGCAGTGAACCTATATCGCCCTTAGTAAAGGTTCCGTATGTATTTCTAAGCTGCCTGTGCGGCAGTGAACACCAAGCTAGGGCATTATTTGAGCTTGAATTATTTCTAAGCTGCCTGTGCGGCAGTGAACCATCACGTTAATTCTGCCAATAGTGGCTAACTTTTCTAAGCTGCCTGTGCGGCAGTGAACATATTTTAGTGCTGCTTTTACTATCTCGCGTGTTTCTAAGCTGCCTGTGCGGCAGTGAACTATCCGCTGCGCTTGGTGTAAGTGTTCCGCTTTTTCTAAGCTGCCTGTGCGGCAGTGAACTTTTTTGAATTTCCTGTGGCAATTTTCCTGTGTTTCTAAGCTGCCTGTGCGGCAGTGAACGTATATCCGCTGCCCGATCATCTCTTCCGTTCTTTCTAAGCTGCCTGTGCGGCAGTGAACTTTTCCAGCCCTGCTATATCAGCACCCCAAGATTTCTAAGCTGCCTGTGCGGCAGTGAACAATGGATTATGAACAAAAAAACAAGTTACAACAAACTGTTTAGTTAAAAAATTGAATTTACCCAAACAAAATACATACAGTTGTAACCTGTTGTTTCTGAAATTAAATTTTTAAAGAGCAAAATTAAAGGGTATACGTTGTTATTTCACTTAAAACCAAGGAACTGATACTTGTTCATTCTTATTTCGTCTACTTAGACCATGGCAAGTAAACAATTTAGGATTGTTACTTTGTTTTGACGTTTTGTGACATTCAATAAATAATAAAAACTTCTTTCGCTCTGCTTGGCATATGTTTTTATCTGTAGATAAACTTCTTAAACATATATAAGGTAGTTTTGATTGTTGCTCTAAATTGTTTATAGAAGTTAATAAACGCTTTTTCACTTCAGATATATCATAACCGTTTTTTTCAGCTATTGCAGAGGCTCTCGCATTCACACTCATTCGAAGCTTTTCGGGAGATTTAAAATTATTACGCTTAAAGTAAGCATATTCTTTCACATCGCTCGGCACACTTTTTATCGCCTTAATATGGACATAATCGTTAAGCCTCGCCAACCACTGGTTAACATCTAAATCATCAAGTTGCTGTTTCGTTTCAGACAGTAACCTTAACTTTTGACCTAAAGGAAAACTCTTGTTGCCGTATTCAGGAAATGATAAACCTATCGCTGAGTCTTTTTCGTTCACCTTGTTTTCTACAAGCCCAAGGTGAATTTGCTGATATACTTTGTGCCACAAAAAGCCTAGATTTGTTTCGGCGTCCGGCAATAAGGTGATGTCTACATAATAATTCATGGCTATTCCTTATTCACCAAATACGCCACCACGGATCAGCATTGCCATTATATAATGTTGCTGCTCCAGTGAGGGTTCTTTACCTTTTAGCATCCAACCATCAAGTAACTTATAAAAATCCATATTCGCTTTTGGCTGACGATACGCTGCCCCCCTATTTGTGACTGAGCCGTAAGGTTCTACTGCAATTGGACCAATTTCTTCAAACTCAGTGTGCCATGTATCAATGGTTCGTAGAGCATTTCCGATTTTCTGAGAGTGCATTGCCGCTTGCCCATCTAACTGGTATAAAAACTTACTCTTATCACCTTTTCCGCCCCCCATAACTAATTCTTGTGATGGGTAAACCGCCTGCCCTTGTCCTAATTGGCTATAGGCTTCGATTTTAATAAAGGCATGCTGTTCAGTAAGTCCCATTTGGATGATTTGCGCTAACTTATTTACTTGTTCATCTTCCTCAAAGTTACGTAAGTTAAATTGATAGCTATCAAAAATAAATTGCTTTTGATTTTCTTTACTACCTGCAGTAACTACAACTTTGATAGTTTCAGCTCCTACTCTGTTACGCCATAAAAATCGACCGTTGGCAATATTATGTGCATAACGTTTTGAGAGTTCTTTAAAACCTGTGCCTATCTGATATTGTTTTATTTTTTCAGCCAGAGCGCTTTGATAAATAGGGTCATTACATGTTGATGGCACATGTAAATCACTTAAAACACGCATAGTAAATACTAATTTTAAGGTATCAGCAGTATGCGGCAATGCTGCAACATCTACCGTCTGTAGGTTCGCTTTTGATACTTCGGCATCAAGCTTCGTGGGGTCATTAGCTGTTGCAGCTTTTAGCCGGTTTGAAATAGTGCCTCTTACCGCTTTTTCACCAACCACAATGGGTTGCCAACTGTTCTCTGCTAGATTGCCTGCGAACATTAAGGCATCTGATGGGATGAGCTTTGCTTCAAATGCTAATACGGATGGGGTTTTAAGTTTTATTTCTGCCATGATTACATCTCCATTAATTATAAAAAGTCAGGGTCAAATACTGCATCACTTACAAGCGAATCGGTATCTGGCACTAAAATATCGGTCGTACTTTCTTGAGTTTTGGCAATATACCAAGGGTATTGATAGCTATAACGCCAAACACCTACATTTATATCCTTTAGCCTATGTACACTTTGCCATTCGCCAACGCTGTAAGCAGTTTCAGCAAACGCTACAGGCATAGTTTTATCTCTTACATTTGTGACTTCACCTGGCACGTATAGTTCTGAAATAGCGTAATAACCTGCTGCAATAGGCACTAAGTAACCCGAATTGGGTTTAGGCAAGTAATCCCATGTAGCTTTCATTTTTACGCTTTCTTCGCCCTTCAGATTTAAATCTACCGGCTCCAAACGTGGGGAATCAATAGGGTTTGCTTGGTATTTTAATTTTGCGAAGTCGCACCAAGCATCAAATACGCTTGCTTCCTTTTGGTGTTTTTTTAACACCTCAAAATGTTGCTCTAGGTAGTTACTTCTATCGAGTAATACGAAACCAGGCATTAGGCGACGTAAGGCTTGTTGTTGTGATTTATCGTCACTTAACACCTCACAATTTTCAAAGTCGGTAACTTGTCCCCCCGCTATGCGCATTGTTGGGATCAATTTAAGTAAATGATTCACTAACGCTTGTTCTGTGGTCTGATCGCCCGCAACCAGCCCCTCAACTTCAATTAATAAAGAAATCTGCATGTTCATGCGCCCCTCTTCATTAATTGGTGCCGTTTTTCCCTGCTGTGTGAGCGGATTACGCGTTAACGCAAACACATAATCACCCCAACCTTTTGGTTGGCGCACATGGACATTATTTTTATGGCTAATTACCGCTACACCGCCTAGGCTCACCCCTAGTTGCTCAGGCAACTTTCGCGATATTGCGTGGGTAAAGCCTAAAAAATTAGTGATAGCAGGGAAGCCGTAAGTTAACCCAGCTATCGCATTAGCATTTTGTATGTTGAGTTTTTTAACTAAAATATATTGGCGCATATTACTTTTCTCCAAGCGTTGGAGTGTTACGCTCAAACGCTTTCAGTTCATGTAGACATAATTTTTTAAAGTATTTATGTTCTGCATCACCCAATAAATAACTTGCTTTATTTTCAAGCTTGCGCAACAACCAAAGTGAAAAGTCATTAGCGATAACCTCTAACCAGTCGCCTTTATCACGCTCTAATTGAAATTTTTCATTAGGGTTATACACATCTAGCCACAGTGCATGTTGGTGCTTCATTTGGCATTCACTGTCATTTGACCAACCAGCATCCTTAGTTAAACTTTGGATCTGCACCGCATAATTAAATAAGCTATCAAGTAAATGTTGTACAAAGCCATAGTCGCGTTTATAGCGGGTTTTAAAATTGTTATCTTGCGCCGATAGCCCTGTTAGAAAGGCCTTAAACTCACGAATTAATTCATAAGTTTTATAACCAAATTCACGATTAAAAATCGTCGCACTCATTAAAGGTGGTTTACTTTGGGCCCGATAGGTCGGAGGGGCGCAATTGAGTAAAAAGCTTTGGCCATAACGCTCACTGTTTAGCTGAGAAATATTCTGAGGCTTTGAGCCACCAAAGTTTTGCACTGCGGTAGCAGGGAAGCTTTCAGCTAACTCTTTATGATAAAGTCCTTTTTTACGTGCATCACGAATATCTTTAGCCTCTCCAAAGCGTGTTTGGGTAACTTGCTTATGTAATGCATGGGCCAGTGAGGATGAGAAAAGAGGGCATAATAAGTGATATTGGGTCTCTTTCGCGACGTTTGCGTCGACTGGGTAATAAAGTTGCTTAGTCAGAGTATGGCCTGAAAGCTTTTCATCTCCCAATGCTTTTTCAAAGCCTACTTGCCACTCTTTTAGCAGTTCAGTGTCACCAGTAAAGGTATTTAAAGCATCTACATGCTGGTTTTGTAATTGCTCGACCAAGCTATCATCGTTAACTGTGATTTTTAAAAGCTTTGCCACATCTAAAGCTGCAGCATTTCCGACAGCATCAATCTCTTTGTAAGCCAAGCTAGCTGTAATAACATACCCAGTACACTCTTGGCGCTTATCTGTCACTAACATACTGCTAGCTTTGGCATCACTATGAGTAAACTTCGCTGCATGAGTTGCTAAACTTATTTGTTTTGCTCGCTTTGCCGCATCAGTTAACCAAGCAGTTGGTTTGAATGCCGCTTCAATCGGTGCTGCCGCTTCTAGATACTGTGATTTAGCAAGACTAATTTCATTAAGATCATCGCTCTTTTTAAGCACTTTATCTCGGGCTTTTTGCAACGGCTCTAGCTTAGTCTGCTTACGTTGCTCAATATATTCAGCAATCGCATCGCTTAAGGTCAATTCCATTGTTTTTCCTTTTTCTTTAATTTTTCATAGACACCTAATTGCTCGTGCCATGACCATGTGATCAATTGCTCTTCTTTTTCTGCTCTAACATTTATTTCACCCAGTTGTTCACTTGCTTTTTGTGGGCAACAATGAAGTGCATTAGCAAAATACTCGTAAGTTTCTTCTGCCGTAATAGCAAACCACCAGTAACACCCATCGACTAAGGTAACCTCATCGCTAGTAAAGCGACTCTCTTTTGGAACATAACGATAAGGTTTATGGGTCGTATCTAATTGCCACCAAGTGAGATCATCGTTTTCGTCCATCCTTAAGGTGAATGGTTCTTGCATTTGTGATTTTCTAAATTCAGTTTGACGGATAAATTCAGCGTTCCAACTTGCATGCCCGCCCGTTGCATTGTTCCACCAAATTTCCGCTTCTTTGTAGTTACGATAATATTTTTCGATATAGTTATCACCGCCAGTTATCTCTAAATGGAAACGCATTGCACGGTGTTCTTGCACCATAAAATTGTCTACTGGATTAGCTGGGCCATATATTGCTTGTGCTTCAAAGTGTTTAGATTCGAAGTTAGGTTCCTTTACGCGAGAAATAGCTGATATATGCACTAACTCATTACTTATAAGCGAATTGAGGTCGTGTGTTGATAATGGTAATGCTTGACTTTCAAAGCCGGGCTTATAATAAGCTGGAGTTTCATTTTTTAACGCGCGTAGGTTTTTGTTTAACACCAACACATTGCTTGTTTCAGGCACTTGTTGCCGATGGCGTTGTACTCTACCCGCTAACTGAATAAGTGAGCGCATTGAACTTGGTTCGGCTATAGCCCAGTCATAATCATGGTCACGACCAACTTCAACCACAGAAGTACCAAGCACTACAAAAATATGATTGTTAGCGGTACTATTTTCTAATGCATGTTGGATTTCTTTTTGTTGCCAGAGTTGCTGCTCATCATGGCGGTTGAGCGCTTTATCTAATCTACTTTCTTTGAATGAACGCAATGCCAATGGGAATTGTGAATGATAGATACAAAAATGAATATGATGATCTTGCTGCGGCTTCATATTAACCAAGTACTTAGCCACTTTAACCATAGGATTAATATTGGCCATACGTACTACACCTAATGAAACTTTTTTGCCTGAAGGGTGAATTAAATGATGGGCTAAATGTAATTGATGCATGTGTTCTGCAATGGTTTGCGCAAAAATTAAATACTCACAAGGAGCTGAACTAGGATCTGTACTTGTAGGTGCAATAGATTCCACATTTATAATCTCACCTTTACGCAATACACGTTGCTTACTGGTTAGTTTTTCAACTCGCTTTGTAACGAACTTTTTATGTAGTTCTATATAATCCCTTTTATTAGCAACCTCTTTTGTTTGACTGGTAAATTCGTCAAACCATGCACAATAAATAGGGGCTTCAGTAATGCCTGCAAACTGCGCTTGGTTAAAATGTTGCCGCCCTGATTGGTATGCATCAAACAACGTTTTTATTAATGACGGAGGTAAGGTAGCTGAGGATAGTAGAACTCGCGAGCCTAGCATTCCTGCCCAGTTAACAAGACGACATAGTGCAGGTAGATCTTCAAGACCAAAATCATCAGGTTCATCTAAAACTAAATCTGACGTTAATAATCGTAACATTGGGGCTATTTGTTTACCGCCACGTTTGCTTTCAGTGGCTGGCATGAGATGGTCAATAGTACTGACTAACACTGGCGCGCTAATGAGTTGCTCTAACTTGGGGCTAGCACTTAGCCAGTGTTTTAGGCGACCATCATAAATTTGCCCTTCGTAGCTAACAAATAGTTGCTCAAATAAGTCGTCTTCCGATTCACTCCCACTGCGAATTTGTTCCGACTGTTTATTTAATTGATGCAATGTCTTAACAGCCTGTGAGCCAATAAGCACAGCCAGTTCATCATCACCAAGCTTTAATAATTCACGGTATGAATCACCCGTTTGCAATGTAAGGGTTCGAAGACCTAAAGCGACAGAAAATCTACATCCTTCTTTTTCGTCCGCTAAACCGTACATAATTCGTGCATTGGCGATTGTTTTACCACAGCCCGTCGATGCCATGTTGACTCCAAAGAACCCTTGCCTTTCAGTTGCTTTGGCAATCGATTTAGCATGAGAGAATGCTTTATCTTGCCATCTATATTTATCGTGCTCTGCCCGTTTACTAAATAACTTATGCTGCGCAATTGACGGCAAAGTATATTTAAGTGCTGGCAAATTTTGTGCAAAACGCTGCGCATTTACAGCAACACCAATGTTATGTTCATCTAATTGCTGCTTTGGTTTATGACTAACTTGCATGGCACTTTGTCTATCTGTATTGGCAATAGCGTAATAATGTTCATCTCGCCAAGCGGCTTTTGATCTTTCAAGAGGTAAAGAAGAGTAATAATGATCGGCTAACATTAACGAGAGCCTTGCCATATGACTAACAAACCGTTGCTCAATCCAATTAGGCTCACGCATAAATAATATAGGTGTGTTTAGAGCACGCTGAGCTAATCTGCTCGCTTTACGTTGCCAAGTTTGACTTAAAAATGGTGTCCCTTGTTTAAAAAGCCAGTTTTTCTTAATGACTTTTGAACTATACATAGAAAGGTCTAGGGCATTAGGGGAATTCCAATGGCAGTCAAAGCAGTTAGATAGCCATTTATTGATATCCTTTATTTGCACTGGTTTATCATTTGCCATAGGTAAACGGTGATGCGATACAATTAACCAAGCCACTAGCTTTGCAAATGATGATAACCCCTCAAATACTCGTTGGTTGCCGCTTCCATCGATAAACAATTGACTTAAAACCTGTACTTCGACTTCCTTACCTTGCCCACTTTCGTTTACGTTTGCGAGTTGCGTTAGCCATTTATGGTCAGCCTTGCATTTAGTAAAAGCCTCAAATAAGCGCAGTGATACCCATTCGTGTCGATAAGGCTCTCCTTTCGATTCTGTTAAGCCTATTAACTTTTGTTGGAACAAATCGTTGGCTTTACCAAAATCATGAAAGAGTCCAGCAATACTTGAAGCTAACACTATGACTTCGTTTAAATGCCAACCTTGTTCCCAACCTTTATAACTTAAGTTAAGCGAGGTTCTATTTACAGGTACCCCCCCCTGCGCATTAAATTTTAATTTATTCCCCACTATCCATAATAATTGGCTACGAGAGCGACTTCTTATCCAATGGCAACTCACTGCAGTACTTTTACTGGCTGTTTTACGAAGCATTTTTTTGACTGTTTGTAGGCCATCTTCAGTAATTAGTGTTTGCCAGGTGTTATCACCAATACGATTGGCAAAGGCATCAAGTACTCTTCGAGTTTTAGCAAGCGCCTTTTTTTCACATTGAGAAACAAAGGTCACCATCATAGGCTTTGCGCCTCAATTTTCTCTGATTCGTATTCATTCAGGGCTATTTTCTTTACAGTATCAAACATAAAATCGAGTGCTTTATGGTCAGTGAAAGCTTGTAGTATTTGCTGCCGAAACTCTTGCTCTGTGGCATTTTCTTTCCCGCAAATAAACGACCAAGGTAAAACTATTGCATCTTTAATAAGGTCAGCCACATCGAATACCAACGCACCTCTTCGAGTTTTACCGTGCATAACAGCAAAACCATGCGGTATCCCCAATACCCATAAACAACTTGCTGCTAAGCCATACGCTAGATAATTACCATGGTTAAGAAAGTCGTTCGCTTGATCTTGTGATTGGTGTTGTCGTTTGAAATTTGTGTACTGGGTATTATTGGCTGCGTATTTGTAAAGCACTTTAGTGAGTTGTGCTTCTGTTAGTAACAGATCTGATTGTTTAGTCGCTGATTCGGTGCGAGTGTAGAATTGTTCAAGGGCTGTTTGTATTTGCTGACTGTCGAAATCAAACCCTTCACCTTTTAAGTCACGGTCTCTTTTCCACACTTTTTGTAAGTAGTGGATACGTGCTTGCTGGAAAGCTTTAGCGGCATGTAATCGCTTATTGTCATCGAACCAAAACTGCATCCAACCTTGCAAATACTCAGTTGGTCGATATTCACTTTGTGGTGTTAGCCATTCAACTTCACAAGCCATGTAAAGCGGTGTACCACCTCCACCACAAAAGCCTACTAAGACTCCAGCCTGCGCCAACATTCTCATAGCTGATTGTGTAACTGAAGTTCCGTTTCCTAGCAACAAAACCGTTGAATTTGCTATAGGGATGTTGAAATATAAATTTTCGTTTTTTGCTTCTGTCAGATATAAAACACGACCATCTTTTTGCATCACCCGGCAATATTCTAAGTAATACATATTGGCACGCTTTGAATGCAAAACAGTCTTTAAATCAGAGGGGGATAGATCCTTCATCACCAACTCAATAATGCTCCTAAATTGAATAACTAACATGCATTAAAAAAAAGTTACAGTCAAACAAATTGTACAAAAAAGCAATATAAATATTTCTATATTTATTCAGTAAGCTTTTAAAATATCAAATAAAATTTTTCAATATCAAATTTACAATAAGTAACTATTACCTCTTATCTTCAGAATTCCTTCCTAATAGAGTATAGAATAAACATTCAAGTGATAACTGTTAATATTTTAGATGCGCATTCTAATGAATTACTACCTATCAAGATCAGCGTAAAGAGTAATTATGCAAAAATGGATAAAACAAAATGTTGTACTGCATTAGATTGAAAATACGATGATGTTTATGGTCAAAGAATTAAGAAATGAACTCTCTTTGCATGTTATTGGCAATGGTCCGGTAGCCGATGAGACTCCAAATATAGGTTTTAAAATTCGATTCAATCGGTTTGCATCAAAATGTGCTTTGAATAAAGATGAGCTTTGGATCAACAATTCAAGAGTAAAACCACATCAATCCGGGTATAAAAGTGAGGGGGAACAAGCCTCACAAGTACTAGATACGGCCCTGTTGAAACAGGCCCAGACACTAAAACAGTCAATTGCGTGTTGGCCTTCCACTGGGATGGTTGTCATTTCTTACTTTTCACTAATCAAGAAAAAAATAAAAGTTTATCAAATGCCATTGCTTCCAAGCATTGTCCGTACTCCAGATATGCCGCCGCGTAAGCCATTGGCATGCGCTTTTCATAATTGGCTTGGTGAGCGGCGTGTTGTATTTACCCAAAAGGTCAATATTGAACCATGGCCCAGTCTCTTTGTGAAAATTGAGGAAGGATATGGAAAATCGGTCATAAAACCATTTGAAGAGCTATCCAAATTAGCAAAACTATCTAAAGCAGATGGCTGGGGTTTACTAAGGAAGCTAAGTGAAATACCAGCTAAACATTGGCTTGAATTTTCCTCGTTTGAACAAATATCTCTCGTAGAACATCTGTTTTATCTAGACCGCACTTCACATGAAACTTTGAACTGGTGGCTCTATGATTACGACGCGTCAATTCAGGTTGATATAATATACAAACGTTTAGCGTGGTGTCAGCAGCAACTGTTCCTTAACCAAGTGGAGTCAGAGACATAAGATATTCAAGCTTTTGCAATTGCTCTTCTTTGACTTTTGTAGAGTAGGGTAAGCGTTCATGCAAGTATCCATATCTTTGACTCACGAATACTGGTTTATTAGCTAGCTCAACCAGGGACATCATCGTTGAATAGTCAGAAGGGGTTATCCACTCTCCTTCTTTATATAAGTACTCTTCTGGAATCTTTTCAAATAATACTTTTTTGAATGCTCGTAGATGTGCCCATACCTCTCCACCACCATGACGTCGGGGTGAAATGTAGTTGGGGGTATACTGTTTTAGGGGTTTGTCTGGTCTAAACATAGGAAGTTGAATCAGATCAGCCCCTGCTTCTATGTGGCTTTTTAGTATTGTCACGACATCTTTTCCAAGAAGTGAATCATCCTGATCGAGGATCACAATAAAGGCATCTGGGTTTAAACATATATTGCTAATAGCCTCTTTGAAATTTTCACCTCGGCCTGCATGATGAAGTCTGCGAATAAGTGTTACTCGTGCATTAAATGACCTTAAAAAATCAGGCCACTGCCAAGACGTAGATAGGTCGCAATCGTCATCTATGAGAATTATTCCAAAGTGCTGGCAATCCTGTTGTTTCAAACTATTCAGACAGCGTTGTAATAACTCTGGATTAGTCCTGCTGCCTTTAAGAAGAAACACTATTTCTTCATCTCGTTTGGGATAGTCCCAGTTAGCGAAAGGGACAAGATCAAAATTTTCAGCTTGTTCTAAAGGATATTGCCCCTGAGCAACCAAGTCCCTTACGGTATATAGATCCAGGTGTGGTTTATCTTCATTTCGTGGATGAAGATAAAAAGTTCTACTATCACCACCTCGCAATGAGCGAATGGATCTTTGCTTTTGACGGCGATGCAGAGCTCTATGCCAAGTGAGAGTATATCGCTCATCTTTCACTGGATTTTCAAGTGGAATATGCTGAAAAATACGCTTTAAATCTAATAACCCCATCCTAACTTCAGGAACATATTCACCAGGCTCCGCCTCATAACGACGAAAGCCATTATTGGCCTTGGGAATGTTAAAGCCAACTGAGAATACGTCTTCAGTAGCTAAAGCTGAAAGCATATCGTCTAAATAAGCGTGATTGAAATCTTTTCTCCCTACTAAGACATCACAATCACATTGGAGAACATACCTAGTTGTAACGTTTTCAAATGCCCAAATCTGACTAGATAGTGGAGCGCTACTTAACGTATGCGTATGTGAAATATCGCTTTTACCAAACCATCGTAAATAGAGATTTTTTATTGTTTCCAAGTCTATTGGTGCGATGATTACGCTATTTACCCATCCATCCCTTTTTAATTTTTTGGCTTCTGATTGGAGTTTTACTAAGTTTGGTGTGGCGTATTGGCGTAGGAAAGGGCCTTCATACGAATCCAAGAGTAAAACTACTTCTTCAAAAGTATTAGGGTAACTAAGTTGGGAAACTATATGCTGAACTTGGTGCAGCAGGACTTCGGCATCTTGAGCGCAAGCTTTTATTAGTAGAGTGACATCCTGTTTAGTTGTTGCCTCCATATTTTTAGCAGGACCCTTTAATTGCTCCTTATGAATACCTAATATTAGCTCTCGGTAAAACGTTTCAAATCCTGGAATTTTCTTCAGTGCTTCGTCTTGGCTTTGTTTACTAGGTCGCCTAACTAATTCTTCATCGCTCCAGCCTAAAATTCCGATTCCATACATACGAGCACAGAGATCTAAAAACCTACTGAGGTTCAAATCAACAATGTCCTTTCCTATATCGATCATCACCAATCTGCCATTTTCATCTAGCAGCATGTTACTTCTTTTGATATTTAAAGGAGCAACGCCAATTTTGTAGATGTCTCTCAAGAATTTTATTATTTCACTTTTTTCAGTGTATTGACGTAATCCACGCATCGGTTTGTAAGATGTTTGACATAGCCAACTATCCCTTTCTTGAAACCAGGTTGGATTCAATAAATGAGGTGAGCAATTATCTAGAAGTTTTGAAATACGCTTTACATATTGACCATTCATCGCCCAAGGATAAAAGCGCTTAAGGATTACATCATCTTCCCGCCATACAACGCCTTCGTGCCCTACTCCAAGTAGTTCTTTTTTTGTGTCTAATATCTCTTGCCAAGATTTGACAGCGAATGCTAACCGAGTTCGTTGATCAGACCATTGAGTATCATTTTTATTTCGCTTTGTCTCAGTGCCGTTTAGACTATATATTGAATATAAAGGTGTCGATACAATCTGCCCTACATCTGAATGAAGCATTAGTAACTCAGCTACCAACCAATGATCTTCTGCACTTCTGATATTAGGATAGCGAAACCCGCAGTTAGAGGCTAAAACAAGGTTACATGATGGTAATTCTTGTTGTTGTCCTTCCAAGCAAAATCCTTGTATAAATTCAACCAGTCGCTTCCTGTCTTGCAGTACCGAAGGCGTTGCTAAGTTAATTCCTGACAATTCACCTGCTATTGGTGAACTTTGGCTGAGAGAATTACTTCCTAAGACATATAGTGCGCCAGTTTGTGTACCCTTCGAACAAAGCTCTTCAACACTTATAGGAGTGGCCAACCGATCATCAGAATCTAAACGGCATACCCAATCCGAATTGAAATGATTATCAACATAGTCAAGTAGGGCATTTCTAGCTCTTGCTGGAGACCCACAATGACCTCTAATAATAGCAATGTTTGGATTTCGCAGCGTCTCGGCATGGATGCGTTCCCAGCCGTCTATGCTGCTGTCATCCAATATAAGTATGGCGGCTTGTTGCTTTTCTACAACTGTCTGTTGGAGAGCACTTTTCAGTGCTTTGTCAATACTGTTAGTTTGGTTGTGAATAGCAATAGCGATAACAATAGAACGGTTTTTTAGTTCATTTGATATCGGTTTAACTTCAGTTATTTCTCTTGTACATAAGACCTGTCTAACCGATTTTGGCGCATGGCGCTTGTAATCCATTATTAGTTCCCCTTTGAGCAGGAAATGTTTTTCATCTTTTCTAAAATCTGAGTTTCTGAGATATGAAATAGATTTTTTGCTCGCGCAAAAAATGAAATTCTCTCAGATGATGACATTCTAACTTGGTGTAATAAAAGAAATTGAGCTAAACCATTCAGTTTAGAACTCGCCCCAGGCGCAGAAAGTGCGCTCTTTCTTTCTCCGCAATACCACGTTGCAGTAAATTGATTTGTGAATGCAACAGTTGTTGTCGAATAATCTAAAAGACGTACTGCTAAGTCTCTATCATTACAACTACTTAAGCCATCGGTGAACCCACCAATTTGTTCGAGCTTTTTAGATTTTACAAAGGTGTTTGTACCTTGCCAGCCCGGATTCCCTGTCAGAAAATCACTTGATTTGATTTGTGTAATTATCTCTCTTTCAATTATCCGATTTTCTTTTGAAAGTCGAAGACCAGAAATTACTATATCTGGCCAATCATTTTGTAATGCCGTGCTCCAACAAACGCCTAGGTGTGTCGAGTCCCAAGTATCATCATCGTCGATGATTGATACGTAACAGTCAGGAATATTGGAATATATCCAACTAAGTCCTGTATTCCAGCTTCCTGCCGCGCCGCTTGCCTTCTTATTCTGCAATATAATAACCGGTACTTTTTCTAAGATATCTCTAATTGTCTTCTCTTCGCTCCATGATAATTGTCTTTTATCAGAGACAATGATAAGCAAGTCTAGGGGGGTCGTTTGCGAACTCACGGAGGGAAGACACCTTGATAATAACAATTCGATATTTGGTGTAGTAGAAATTAAACCAACTAATGGTATTGACTTGCCTTCTTTGCTCATAGAGGAAATTGAGTTAACTTTAGTTTCGACTTTAATTTGGGGCACACTGCTTCCTTTTTCATGTGAATATAGTATCTCCGATATATTCAAAAAAGTCAGTAAGTGTATCTTGAATTGGAGAGATATGAGCCCTTACAAATTATTGTATAAAAGATGCTGTTCAAAGTAAAAGTTAACAATCATACAATAATTGTGACTTTTTCATTTAGTAACACTTAAAGTAACACCAAAGATAGCCAAATAAACAACAAACAATAGTTAACAATAACTTAAAAAACCAATTAAGATGCCGCCAGCTCCACCACCTTATGAAAATAAGTCGTTTAGTTTTAACAAGTTAAACGACTTACCTTTCTAAAAACCCATACTAATTTATTCATATTCCGTTAATTTTGCAAGTGAGCCACCAAGGTGAGACACATGCAAGTACCCTCTTATATTGTTCAAAATCGTTTTCATACCTTTTATTTCAGAATAAAAACACCAAAAACCATTATTAAACTATTGCCTCACGTTAAAAAAGAAGTGAAGATCAGTCTGTTAACCAAAGACCGAACTATTGCACTGCAAAAAGCCAGAGAGCATAAAATTGGATTTGATCACTGTTTTAAGGAAATAAGTAATATGTCGTATGGCAAAAGTGTAATAGAAGTTGAATCAAACAAACCATCTTTTGATGAATTACCGAACCATGAACAAGAGTTTTTAATTGGTGAAGAAATTGTCAAACAACGCATTGAAGATCAGCGTTTTGTTCATTACCTCTATTTTTTATTTGAACGCAAAAAACAAATAAAAAAATTATTTAATAATATAAAAGAGTTAAATAACTGCTCCTTATCTGATATTGATTTTTCTTCTGCTGAAAAGATTAATAAATTTATTTCTATCATGGATTTATTATCAGATCCTACGCTAGATAATCCACATGTTTATATTGATCAAATCCCGTTTAAAGAGGCAAAGCCAGTATTAAGTTATGAAGAAATGCTGGCTATGCCCTCAGACAAGGCATATAAGGCAATTAAAATTGATCGTTTAGTGCTTAATAAAGACATAAAACCATTAGCTATACCAAATACACCTCAAAAGGTTAAAAAGCATCACAGTAAACAGCGAAAAGAGCTAATTTACCAAGCTATTCGAGCCATTGATAAACAACTGGAAGAAGGTGTAGATACGCTTAATATAGATATTCATACGCCAGAAAAAAGCGAAGAGGATATAGTGCTTGAAGGTGTAACACTTGATAATGAAAATGATGCAGCAAGTTTTGCAAAGCTGATATCTTCTTTAACATCAGGTCAAGAAATGGAATTTTCTGATAACAATGGTTTAACTCCTGTTGCAAAACAAAAAAGCTCTTTTAAAGTATCTGAAATATTCTCCAAATTTTATGATGAACGAAAATCTGAATGGAATAGCCAAAAAACACATACGACAAATTTAGCCATTTACGAGCTATTTGTTGAGATTGTCGGTGATATTTATATTCGTGATCTATCTTACGATCATACCAATCATTTTGTTGATACTATTCAAAAGTTACCGCCTAACCGTAATAAATCAAAATTAACCCGTGATTTATCCGTCACACAGATTTTAGAAATAGCAGATCAATTTACCCCAATGAGATCGCTTAACTGTAATAAGTATATTACACGGGTTTCTGAAGCGTTTGACTATGCCAAGCAACGTGGCTATATCCAAGAAAATTTATTGAAAGGTGTCAAAATTAAAGCTAAAAATCAAAACATTCGACAAAGAGATGAACGTCAACGATTTGATGAACAAGATTTAAACGCAATTTTTAATTCTGGTTATTATATTAATGACAGTTATAAACGCACTTACATGTATTGGTTGCCACTTCTAGGCTTATATACAGGTGCAAGGTTACAAGAATTATCACAACTACGGTTAGGTGATATCTATAAAACCGAAAACATGTGGATCATTGATATCAACGATACCAACAGTGAAGCAACAGGGAAAAGTTTAAAAACAGTTAATGCAAAACGCCTTATTCCAGTTCATAAAACATTACTATCACTTAAATTTGATGTCTATGTAGACTACCTTCAGTCAATGTATAACGATAAAAAGCTAGATTCTGATCTACTTTTTCCTGACTTGCTAAAAGGTAGAGATGGATGGGGACATAATTCTGCTAAATGGTTTTCACGGTTTTTAACGCAAATAAACGTTAAAGAGAAAGGCAAAAGCTATCATTCATTTAGACATACGTTTGCTGATGAATTGAAACAAAACTTAAAAGTAAAAGATACATTAATAGATGACTTTTTAGGACATGCTTCGGAAAGTGAAGCAGCAAGACGTTACGGAAAAGATTATAAGTTGCCCACCAAGAAAAAAGTCATTAATACTTATCAACCATTATCGGAAGACACATTAAAAGCGATTAAAAAATTCACTTTTTGGAAAGAATTTAATGCAAGCACCATGTCTACATCTTTTAATAATATGCACAGTAAAACAAAAAGCATTTACAAGGATAAAAACCTAGTAAAAGCTCTTGTTGGTCGGCTACCTTCTGTGAAGGTATAGCCCTTTAATATCAATCGTCTGAAGGATTTAAAATTAATTTTTTTAAGGTATTGAAGTTATTTTTTTCTATGCAATGTTTAAATCTCATCAGGAGATAAAAACAATGAAAAATAATAACAACAATAATAATGAAACATTAAACGAATTAAAAAATGGCGTAATAATCGATACAGAAACCACTGGTTTATCTTATGAAGATGAAGCAATACAAATAGCTGTTATTGATGCTTATACGGGTGATACGCTGTTTAATGAAATATTAAAGCCATCAGTAAAAATATCAGAAGGTGCATCAAATATCCATGGAATTACCAATGCTGATGTGGCGGATAAAAAAACGTATCCAGAAATACATCATGAGCTAATGAATATTTTAAAAGATAAAAAACTTTTTATTTATAATGGTAATTTTGATATTCGAATTTTAGAGCAAACAGCGTGTAAATATCAGCTTGAATTACCTATACATTTCGAAGAACAGATGTTTTGTGTAATGGAGTGGTATTCACAAATTTGGGGCGATTATTCAGATTACCATCAATCTTATGTTTGGCAAAAACTAACATCAGCTTGTAGACAACAAAACGTTGAAACGTCTGGTTTAACAGCCCATGATGCCTTATCTGATTGCATCATGACACAACGACTTATTTCAACTTTACTGTTAAATGGTTATGAGTTGTAAGGTTAGTTAATACATTAAACAGTTAAAGGCTACTAGCAAATTAGAATATATTTATTTGTAGTAGCCCTTATTTTATCTAACGCTTTAAATATCAAAGTTTAATTTAACTATTAAAGGAATTAGTTTGACCAGTTAATATTGACAGTAAACTTTGTTAAACGAGTGTTTTTAGTACGGCACTGATCTCTTGATATATACTTGTTGCAATCAGAGTTAATTGCGGGGTTGTTCACTCGTGATCGTAGTTCCAAATCTGTTGCGCTTAAGAGTTGATTACTAACTCCAGAATAAACGCCACTCCCATTCAGTGGAATGCCTGAGCCATTAGGGAAACCGCCTCCCCGAACTAACGGATAAGTAAACTTGTTCTGTGGCCCAAAAAAAGCCATCATTACTTGATAGTCAGCAACTAATACGGCTTGTTGGAATGTATAATTGTAATTAACTGAAGTTATCATTGCGTTAGATGGTGCATTCTGATATGTAATACAATTTTGAAAAGAAACTCTAGGTTTTGGTTGGCTACTGGTCCACGGATTAGGATAATAACCATCTGTATATGGCATAGTTACATCGTATGTAACCATACCACCTGGACCATAATCACTAGGTGAAAAATTTCCATCCTCATCCACAAGATTTATAGTGCAAGTACCTTGTGCAGCTAAAGCTGTCGTAGAAACAAATGCTGTAAAGATTAGTGGAACCAATGTATAAATTTTTTTCATTATTAATAAATCCTTTGTTAATATTAAAAAATAACAGGGATACCAAAACTCTAAATAGTGATATTTAGAATCAATTAATAACAATTAATTACGATCAATGTAATAACTGGATGCTCCCTGCGAAATAGATAAGAACACATACTAATTTTTCAGTCAACAATAAACCATTATTTTTTATTGACTTACATCAAGAACATCATTTATTACACTTATATTATAAGTTTCAATAGCCATATCAATAAACTCTATAAACAGCTAGTTTGGTGAGATAAACATTTAGTTGTTAAGTTTTTCTTAACTTGAATTTAAATATAAGCTAAGGTCAACAACCATATAAACAGTAGTTTTTATAACTTTCCGTACTTATAAAAGGTAATCGCGAGTATATAAAACATGGAACAAGCCCATTAGTAAACAAGGATGATAACTATATGAAAAAAATGGTTTTAGCTGTAACAATCAGCACAGTTTTTACTTTTACACCACAGGCATATGCAAATTTTAGTTATACCCCCAAAAAAAATACTAAAGTTGGTTTATATATTGGTGGGCAAATTTGGCAAAGTAAAGCAAATGGGACTGTTGGAGAAGAAAATACGCTCAGTAATTTTAATTTAAAAAAAGAACAGCAAAACAATTACTTTGTGGCAATTATACACCCTATTTCATTTCTTCCTAATATACGTATTTCAGGTAATACGCTTGATACCACAGGTAAAAAAAACTTAATTCAAGAATTTATCTTTGGAGGTGAAACTTTTTCAACTGGTGACGATATTAATACTAGTTTTAACGTCAGTTATGTCGATTACAGTTTATATTACCAATTACTAGATAACAGAAAATTTTCATTTGATTTGGGATTAACTGCGAGGGATCTTAATGGTGCTGTTACTGTTACAGGAGCAACAGTTGTTGTTGATAATGAAGATGATTGCCCTGACATACCTCAAAGTAACATTTGTCCTTCACCAGCAGGTACTTACACTCCAACAGGTAAAATAAAAGCTGATGACATCGTACCTATGTTGTATATTGCTTCTGACCTGAGCTTACCGTTAAAAGGGGTCAGAGTATTTGCACAAGGTGATTTTTCATTAATAAATGATCATACGCTTTCTGACTATCAAGTTGGTGTAAATTACGATCTAGCAAATACCAGAATGGGAAACTTTAATCTAACCTTAGGATATAAGGTGGTAAAAATGGAATTTGAAGATTTAAATAATTTATATACCAATATAGAATTTAAAGGTACTTTTGTCGGTTTTGTTGCACATTTTTAAACCTAATTTTTTATATTTTTTTAAAAAACTCATTTATGTTAATTCTAAGTTTTATTGAAATAACCTGAAGTTGTGCGGCTGATATTCTATTTTTATTTTTTTCAAATAAAGATATTTGTTGATTAGAAACACCAATAAAATCTGCAACCTTCTGTAAAGAAAGCTCTTTTTCAGCTCGAATCCGAGCCAAATTATTACCTATCAGAGCATTAATTTCTACTTCTTTATCAGTCATCAATTTTATTTAGTCGTATTCAACTTATTGATAAATTTTAAAGAACTTGTTAACTTATAGCTCCAAGCCACACTTGGAGTTCATCTTTTTTTCAATTGTTAGTTGGATTTTCACGCCAAAAACTCCAAGCGTTACTTGGAAAGGTAGGCGTTTATTACATTTTATTCGGAATTACTACACCTAACACTCCAAGCAAGGCTTGGACTTTATTTTGTAGTTACAAACTTAAGGACACCTTTATGAAAACTTCAAATTTATTATTTATTACAACTACTATCTTGAGCTTATCAGCCTGTAGCTCGCCAGAAAATCATGCCCAAACAGTGATCGAAGATTTTTGTGAAGCATTTAAAATTAATGATATCGAAACACTTAAAGCTATAAGTACAGATCATCGATTTATTAAATTCAATTTTTGGACTGACGCAGATCGTAAAAAAACAAAATGCGGACATGAAATAAAAAAAATATCTGATGAAAAATTTTTATTCATGCTTGGTGAAAAAGAAATGTCTATGCCAATAGCTGTAGAAAAAATTGAAGATGAATTCAAAGTAACTGGTTTGAATATGTAGCTTACTGTTTTAATAAAAGGAATATTTCATGTTAAAAAAATTACTTACAGGGATTAGCTTACTCGCTTTACCTTTATCCGCATCAGCAAGTCTTATTACTGATACTAACAACAATAGTTTTATAGATAATTCACAAAATTTAGAATGGATGGATTTTGGCCAAAATAATTTATTAACCTATAACCAAGTTAATGATTTAATCAACTCACCTGCTAATACTGATAACTGGCGATTAGCCACTGAAGAACAAGCTATATCGTTATGGACAAGCCTTTTCTATGATAAAGGGGCAACATTCAATATTATTAATCATGACAATAACTTATTAATGAATTTAAGTGACTACACTGACAAAAGATTACATTGGAATTTATATGAAATTATGGGCTACAACATAGTTCATGCAAAATATGATAACAGAGATATAGGTACTTCTCGTGGATTAGTTGCAAATGATGTTGGCGGATTAACTAGCTTTAACTTTGGGAATAATCCAAGAGGATCTAGCCAAGTTTCAGTTGAAAACCACAAATCAACAGATCAATTTTATAAAACGCATACGAGCGAATATTATTCAACATTATTGGTTAAAGATTATAAAGCCAATAACACTGTTTCAGTGCCAGAACCATCAACATTAATTATTTTAATATTTGGTTTTGCAGGCTTACTAATTCGTAAATTTAGCAAATAAGCCTAAGTCATTTTTCATTAAGCATTATTAAGGTAATGCTTTCCCACAATAAAATAATCAAAAGAATTTATTATGTCTGAAAAGATTAAAAAAACTTATTTAGGTGAAAACAGATTAGCTTGGTATTTAGAAAGTTTTACTAAATACGTCTTAGCTATTATGTTCGTTATCGTAACAGGAATGGGTGATTATTTACTTTATGCTATTGTTCATGAAATAGACAGAAGTTGGTTCTACCCTCCTATAATTTCAATTATTTATTTAATATGGAATATCAAACGTATTGCCACTTATCAGATATACAAAGCCAATTTACCGCATGGTTCCGTAATAAAACTTGTTGAACCAGAAAATTATTCTTTAGCTTATGAAATGTTTGCCAAGATAGCACCCATTAATAAAACCTTGGAAATATATAGATGCATAGGTTTAGATAACGAATACAAAGCAGAATTAACAAGAAAGAAAGCAATACTTTATATTGAAGAAGAAATATTTTTAAAAATGTCTACCGATAAAAAACTATTTCATTCTGCCTTATTATTATATCTAGATTCATTTATTGATGACATATCGAGATTAAGCCAAGAAAAAGCATCTTGCTTATCTTTTGTTGGTAATACTATCAATGGTGCTCGTAGTATTAACGCAGAACACAATACTAGTAGCCGCAATAGTCATATTAGAAATGCTGTAATGACTTCTGCGGCTATTGGGGGTAAAGGTTCCATTGCAGTATCAGGAATTGCTGCGGGTGGTAAAGCCAATGAAAGAGCAGCAAATGCAGGTTTAATAATATTTGCGATAGGGTATTTACTGGTAATACTCGTTTTTGGGCTAATTATGGTGCCTTTAACAATATATTTAAATTATAGAAATAATTGCAAAGCTAGAGATTTATTAATTTTTAAATATTTTGAAAATAGTAAATTAAACTATAAAAATTATACTTTTAATTTAAATAATATGGCCTCACCAGATTTCGAAAGTGAAAGTTATTACTCTGAAGAAAATGGTTGGAAAACAAATATTGCAGTCTAATAACAATACGTTCATCTAGATTATAGCGTTATGAATAATCTAGATGAAAACAGATATAATTAATGTCGACTTTCTAAAAAGTCTCTCTTTTTTTCCCATTCAATTGATTTAACTTTACGTTCAATTTGTTCTTCAACATATACTCTATGCTCAAGTAACTCGACAGAATTGAATAATGGTAATATAGAGATAAGATAACTTTTCTCTCTTTCCAGTATAGGAACTCTACTTCCTGACCAACTCCTTGTTGTTAATTCGTAATCAAGCGTTTGAAAATCAGCATAATTATGGTTTTTTTGTATAAATACACTTAATAACTCTCTTCGGAAATCTTCGCCCATATTATTAGCAACATTAAAAATAAAACAACAATACTTGATGTCATCAGTATTATTTAAAATAGTATGTTTGATAAATAACTGTTTTTTTTCAATCAGTTCTTCTGCTTCATTTTTGCCTTTTTCTTTCAAAAACAATTTATAAAAGATATTATCACCAATGCCATATGAATCTTTTTCTTTGTGATAAACATATTTACCGTACTTCTCTATTTCATCTATAAAATCATCTCGTTGCCATAAAAAAACTAATTCTGGCATATTTGTATGAGAATCAGGCCAGCGTTCACTACCATAGATGCTATCTACAATTTCGTTCAAAAAGTTACTGTTACGTTTTGTCAGTAAATCTAAGGCTTCACCTTTATAATCCCAATACCGTTCAATTTTGAATACGGCTAAATAAGCATCAAATATTAGTTTTTCATCTGATTTAAATATTTCAAACCAAGCACCAAATATTTCAGAGTTAGTACTAAAAATATGGCCTAATGGTTTAGCATAATATTTGTCTTCTTTTGATTTATTTACCAATAAACTGACTGATTTTATATATATGTCTTTATCTACTTTTTGGTATTTAGATAAAAAATCTAACCAATTTCTTAACTCATTACTTGGTGTATTACTTAAATGTTCAAGTAACGACTCAGAATCCGCTTTAGTGATACTTTCTTCTGGTAATAGCGAAAAATAAAACGAGCACCAATATTTCTTCCAACGATAATCTTTCGAATTAATTAATTTCCATACCTCTGTTGCATTTAGGGTTTTAAAAAGATTAGAAATAATTGAAAAAGGGTTAATTTCAAATATGTCGTCATAATGCATATATATTAACACGTAGTCGACTAACTCTTTGGTGTGAGTTTCACTAATAGCCTTTAGGCTTATTTCAATACCATTTTTAAGGCAATAATCTCTTTCTCTACCAGAAAGAGCATTAAATAACGAAATACACTGCTCCATGAATTGGGTAAATTTATCTTTTGTGAGAGCCTCAAAGTACTTTACAACACACTGATAACGGTATTCATTGTACTCTTCATAACCCATATCTAGCATTTTTCGTTCTTGCCTATCTTCAAGAAGTAAATTTGCAAGCTCAAGGGCTAGACTAATAAAACTTTTTCTCCACTCTTCAGGATATTCAACTTGAAGTGAATCTAAATGGTCACAAAGATCTTGCATTATTAAGCAGTGTGAAGTGTTCTTTGTATCGAAATTAGGAATAATAAATTCTTTTATAAACGGAAAATCAGCTTCCGCCATTTCTTTTCCTTCAAACTTAAGCCTACCTAAGTACTCACTAAAAATTTCCTGAATATCTTTTTCGTAGTTCGATTGACGCTGCAACACTGATAAGTTGGCAATCAATTTCTGTCTTATTGGAATAAGGTATTCATCTGGTGCTAACCTAAAGGTTATAATATTTATAGTATCTCCTCGACTCCATTGATGCTCCCTGTATTCAATTTTTAAAAACGATTTAGCTATTAAAGAAAAAACTTTTGAAAATAAATAATTATTACCACATTCACTTTTTTCGATTAGGGTATCAACAACATAAGCCTGAATATAATAACCATATCGCCAATCATTAGACTTAAAACTGTATTTTTCTGTTAATTCTTTAATAATATAACCAAGAGATTCTTTATTTTTCGATAAATATTGTAAAAGTAAATCAAAAGACATTTTAAACTCTGATTCACCATAATTTTTAAAATTACTCAACAAAGAAATTAATGAAAATTCGCTTGCATCTCCTTTGCTTTCTTCAAACGACTCATTTTCCCAAGAGTCTTCTATACAAGGCATTGCAGAAATTAATTTTTTGGCAAAAATTAGCGTTTCAGTAGGCAGCGCAAACCAAAATGAATTTAAAAATTCAATTGCTTTTTTAATATCTCTAGACTCAGAAATTACTTTAAAGGTTTCCTCAATTTCACATCTAATTTCTTTCACTATTTTTTTGTGATCAAAAGCACTAATTACAGGATTTAAGGCATCAACTATGGTTCTTTTAAAATCAGGATAAAAGTCATTAACGATTAATGAAAATGGTATTATTTTCTTTTCAAATACAGATAGATAAAATAAATAAGTTGATAAAACTTGGTCTGATATTTTTACAACTTCATCTTCGTATAAATCTACAAGTTCATTTTTATGTAAAATACCAACATATTCCCAAAACTCTTCAGGCGAAATACCAAATGAGTTTTGCACCCAATCCATATGCGAATTATTTAACTTGTCTACTTTTCGGAAGAAGGAAATAGCACATGCCGCCGCCATTAATTTCTCATTTTCTACAACTTCTTTGATGTTTTCATTCTGCCCAAAATAATCATCATATAAAGATGCAACATTTTGTATCGAGTTGATTTGATTAGTTTCAACAGCTACTTTTGAAGCCATCATTGCTAATCTTGCATTGCCACCTGATATCTCTTGAATTCTTTGTTGGTATTCACCGTTATGGATACCAAATAGCTCAACTGTTAACTCTTTAACTTGTTCATCGGTTAAGGAGGATATATATTGCTCATGTATATTTGTGAATTTACTAACTTGATTGATTATTGAGTCATGAGCGTAATCTCTAACGGTAGCAATAATACGAAATGTTCTATTACCATCATATTCATTTAGATAATGTAAAATATAGTCAAGCCTATTATCTAGCCTATTTGCATCATCAACAAAAATTAAGTAATCACCAGGTTCGCTTAAATGTGCAGTAATATCCCTCGTTAGATCTGCTCCCTTATCAAACAAACAATATATTTTTAGCTCTGAATTATTTTCCTGCATTGCTTTAACTAAATTTACAGAAAATAATGTTTTTCCTACACCTGCTGCACCTGAGACTAACAATAACGGTTCTTGCTCTAATTGATCCATTGCTTGTTTAATTAAATCATCTTGAAACAATATTTTATTATCTATTGAGGTCGTTAGATTATTTCTCCCATACCTAATAATAAAATCATCTACGGGCAGTAATTGGCCTGTATCAAGAGGTAAAGCTAAATATTGTTCAGATAATATGGGGTAGCAGTTTTGTATACTAAGAGATATTGAATCGAGTCCGTTTAAACTTAATCTAGTATTTCTTTTTTGACAAAGGCTTGTTAGATGATTAATTTCATGTGTTGAGAGCTTTCCTAAATAACAAATAATGATTTCACTTATCTGCTCGTTTTTTATGCCTGTTTTTTGTTCGTCAAAACATTTATTAATATCATCTTCAAGTTTAATGACTAATCGATCTTGTTGGACTGTATATTCAGAAAACACATAAAAACCATCAGGCTGTATAAACAAGCAATCGGGAGTGCCTTTAGTGACCCTATCCGTTGACTTCATCATCCCTATTGCATTGATATTGTCATACCCTTTCCGATGCAACCAGTCATCACATAAACGTTGAAATATCCCACCTTCAAGTTCTAATAATTTTGCTCTTATCTGATTCGTGGCATTCATAAGTATCCTTACACCTGAAATATTTCTCTATAAAGTAATTGTTGCTATATTGCGTTTATTCATTATTAAAAGAAACTTAAACCTGTTCATTTATTAAAAATAGCTATAAAAAATTTTTTAGGTTAAATTTGCATGTAAACCAAGAGCATGACTAACCTACCTATAGAAAATGTACTCACTACCTTCTCTTGATTGATAAAAAAATACAAAAAACATTATTTTTCATATCTTTAATAAAAAATCCTCTATTTAGTATATATTGCTGCATCTGAATTAATGCTAATTAATATACTAAATAGAAATACAATTTCAGATATTAAGCTTAGTGAGTTACATCTGCTGTTTATCCTGATACTTAAATTTAGCTGTATAACGTGATTATTTAATTTTCTAAGTAGATATTAAGAAATAAAGTATTAAACCGTTTAAAAGCTGTTACAGGCTTTAAACAAAGACATATCTGTTTAGTTGAGTGGACTAATAACCTACACCAGTATAAAAAATACAATAATGCTATTGAGCTATTTCAGAAGAGAAATTTTTAAAATTTTTTTAAAAATAATATTTGATAAAAAAGAAGGTATTACGAGGATATCAAGGTACTTCAAGTCAAGGCATAAACACTATATTATAAATGTACTTTATGCCTTGTATACAGTAATAGTTTTTGCACAATTTAAACTATAAATCATGCATTTACTTAAAAATTCACTATCTAGTATATATTACGCATCAATGTAAATTTTGGCTGTTATCAAGAGAATAAGTATTTTCTTTTTGTTGATTAGCTACAGCTTCTGTAAATGTTGGATGTTTCTTTGAACGAAAAAATACAGTTTTCAAAAGCTCTATAAAACCTAACGCATCTTTTTTATTATTTTCGTTAGCTGCTGTTTTATTATCATTTCTTTCTTTATCTATTTCTTCAGCTTTTTCTTTATCTGAATTTTCTACTGATGATTTAAGTAAATCTTTATAAGCCTCTTTTAACGCAGAAGCATCGAATTTATAAGGTTCATCTCTTTTTTTAGTTACTTTAATGGCTTTTCTGAGCTGTAATTGATCATCCCATGAGCCTTTACCAAAGTAGAACGGATTTAGTATAAATACCCCCTTATCTAAACTAAATAACACCTGTTTTGCTTTTAGGTTTTGTATAATATTATCAACTGTCTTTAATACAATACCAAGATCTTCCACGATCTGCTTTTTTTGAGATGAGTGTAAATAAATGATACTCGTTTCAAAATCAGCCAATTTAGCCAGTTTTTTAATAACGTTATTTTCTTGTTTCGTTACACAGTTCAACGCATCACTATCATCAAAATATGTCTGAAAATAGCGTGGCTGTGAATTTTTAACTGATGTAAAAACAACATCTTCTTCATGGTGAATAACATTCCCCTCTTTATCTTTAACAGTATTTGAAGAGGTTTGTTCTACTTTTACTTTTTTTGTGCTAGTTGTTCTTAAGCCACTTTCATTCTTCCCAAATAACTTTTTCATTAATTTTATCCTTATAGTTTTATTATTATATATTCTCAGGTTTTACATGATTGTTATTCCAAATTTGAATATAAAACGATAATACAAAGTGAAACAAGAACTGTCAAAGCATATTTAAACTTAAATTACAAGACTTATATAATAATATTTTCACGAAGTGCCAGAAGTGGAGAATCCTGAACGAAGTGATAGGTTCTCCTATCTGGAAAGAGTAAAAAATTCTCCATTAGCTATTTGGTTTTCTTCCTTTTTTACTCTTTGCTCTTGTATCGTTATTTTTATTTGGTACGTTTAAAGTATCAAACAACAATGATAACCATGCTCAAGAACTGGACAGTTATAACTCAGCCTATTAAAGATAGAGGGTTAGGCTTAAGAAAATTTTTAAGATACTTGGTATCTGAAAATCATAAAAACCATAAAGATAAAACAACAATAAAACCTATATTTGGCAATATTGATCGCTTTCATTTAAAAACCGTTTTTAATATTACCAAGCAAGAATTGATCACGGCCAAAAAGAAAAAAGGAGGCCGAGGATTTAATTCATTTGCACAAAGTTTTGTCTTTTCATTACCACCTGCTCTACCCAATAAAATCACGCATAAGCAATGGCAAAATATCAGCAGAGATATTATTAAAGAATTAAGTCTCTTTTTAAATTTAACGCCTAAAGATTTAAAAGATCATCTGTTTATGAATTTACATGAACAAGATAATCCACATTTAAACCTTGTGATCGCAAAAGTCATAAACGGTGAGACAAGAGCAGAGTTGCAACAAAAAAGTATTGTTAGAGTGCTTAAACATGCCTTTAACCTTGCGGTTTTAAATCATACAGGGCTAGACCACACGCAATACCAACCAAAGACAAGACGTAAAAAACGTTACAACAAACAATATTACGATAAAAACAAACAAATCATTAATGCCTTGAGTCAATGTAATAAAAACAACACTACCTCAACAAAAAGTTCCTGCTCTCAAGGTACATCAAACGATTTAAATACTCTCAATACCTTAAATCTTAAGGGAGAAACAAAAACAACAAAAAGGAAATTAACACAATGAATAACATTACTCTTATTACACAGTTTAGTGACAAACTCGGCCATGAAAATCATCTAGACTTCTTTGAAAATGATTGGCTTATTAAAGAAGTGATTGATTTAGTAGAGCATGATCCACGTTTTAAAACATGTTTTGAACAATCACAACTGATTAAAGGCAGTAAATTGTCAGATCACATTAATGATTCATTTAATGAAGAATTATTGCATTACAGAAATTCAAAAACAGTGATACCAGCACTTAAACAATTAAAAGCATTAAAAGATTGCTGTGAATTACCAGAGGTGGGTTTATACCATTATCTGAAAGCAGGATTTTCAGTAAAAGATGCACTACTGCATTGTTATAATCACAAATACGTAAAACATCGATATATCAGGTGGGAAAAAGATATTACTGAGGGGATAGAATTATTAATTTCAAAAGACATGGTACTGTGTGATTGTCTTAAAAGAAACAGTAATAAAATACAAAAACCAGACGGGGGTTCAGTTCCCCACCTGATGCGTTATATACCTAAAAATAAGCCATAATTTTACTTGCGGTGTACCACCTACGTGATACACTTCCACCATAACTAGTGATTTTTTAATTTATTTATCAGTCACTTGCAAAACAGTAGATAGAATTATTAGTAGGTGGGACACCAGCCAGCTCCACCACCTTAATAATTAATGACGCTTTTTAGCGTCTTTTTTTTCACCCAAAAAAAGTATTGAGCTCTTTATTCATCAATAATTACAAATCTACGAAATTTATATTTTCATAGCATTTTGAGCAAATACAAAACAAATTTTAGAATCTAATGGTAACTAAGTTGTTAGTCTAATTACCTCGTAGCTAACCTAAAGCTTCACTCAGTAATAAAATAAAACGCCACTGAATACATTCATATTTAAAGGCCATGAAAAACAAAAAAGCCAGTAACTTTCGTTACTGGCTTTATCAATTATTCTAAATTATTTTAGAATTTAACGTTTACAGTACCGAATATACGACGACCAATTACATCATACGTTCCCGGTTCAGTGTTTGCATTAAACGCACTGTGGAAACGAGGAGCATCTTCATCAGTCAAGTTTGAAAGACCAACAGCAAAACTTACAGTTCCGAAAGTATAGCTACCGGATAAATCATGATAAATAATATCTTCTGCTACTGCATCATCAGTAATTGAGGCAGGACGAGCTGCATCATCAGTTTCACCAATGTAACGCATGGCCCATTGGATGTTCCAATCATCCGCAGATAAGTTAGCAGAAGCATTCATTTTAAGCTCTGGATAAACAGCGAAACCACTTGCTGTACCAACAGTTTCGTTTGTTCCTGTTAAGCCAAATGTTTCTTCACGAGTAAATGTATTCGTTGCAGACCAACGAAAATCAAGCTGATTACCAAAACCAAAATCAACATCCATAGTATATTGAACATCAATATCAAGACCGTTTGTAGATAACTCACCCAAGTTTCCATAAGTTAATACAGCATCGGCTGGGTACAAATCAAATATAATTGGTCCTGAGGCTTCGCCATCCCAATCGCGGAATACAGAACAAGCAGGGCTAGAAAGATTGGTTGAATCTAAACAGCTATGCGATAAATCATTATATCTTGGCACACCAATTAAATTATCTACAGTGATATCCCAATAATCGAAACTAATACTCAAATTTTCAATTGGGGTTAACACCATACCTATTGTAAAACTTTCTGATTCTTCTGGTTTTAATGACCCTTTAGCAGGAGCTTTTTCTGTAACTGAAGACTGATAAGCAAAGCCTAACTCTGAATCATCATTAGAAGGAACTCCTAAAGCAAGACAGTTAGTTCTCATAGTATCAGTGATATCAGTACGGCGGTCCATGAATTCACACCAGTTTTCAACAACAGGGTTATCTGCTGCTTCAACTTGGTTAATTTCTGTTATATTCGGAGCACGGAAGCCTGTTGAAAATCCACCGCGAACTTTTGCCCAATCTAAGACTTGATAATCAACACCAATTTTAAAGTTTGTGGTATCACCTACCGTATCATAATCAGAATAACGAAGAGATGCATCAACAGTTAAATCATTAGTTACAGGCATATTCATTTCTACGTATAGCTCATCAACAGTGAATGAACCTTTTTGCGCAGGTGAAGCCCCAGAAGTAGTTAAACCTTCTGCCATGAACTCATCAGGAGAAAATCTACCTTCTTCAAATCTATGTTCAAAACCTGCTGCCCAACCTAAGGCACCTGAACCAAAATCAATAGATTCAGCTTCACCATTTAACCCTGCTTGGAATAACATCATTCGTCCCCAAGACAAGTTCTTAAGCGAGTTAGCCATTAAAAAGCCGAGTTCATCGTCAGTAATAGACCCATAAGGGGCAAATGGATTAAAACCGTCAGCACCAACTGCTGTCGTACATGCGTCATTTGCTGCACACTTCGCCGGATCAACCATAATATTCCAACGGTCAATACGATGTAAATTTTTAGTTTCTTCTATGGTTTCATTTTCAGCATAAGTAAATGAAATATCATAACCAAGAGTATCATTTAAATAGCCTTGACCACCTAAAACCATACGGAAGGTGTCTGCAGCCTGCTCATATATTCGTCCACCTGATTCTGTAAAACGACGGTTAAGCGTTACAGCCTCACCAGATATACCTTCATCATTATTAGGTGTGTCACCAAAAGGGTTATGTGGGTTTGAAGCAGGTATTTTCTGATCTATGCCAGGGGTATTAAACGATGCATCCGGTGCTAAACGCTGATGTGATGTACGACGAGTATATAAAGTTTCCATATACAACTCGTGGTCATCAATATATTCGTACTTACCATTGGCAGCAAATTGGAAACGTTCATTTGGGGTAACTAAAGCATTAACTGGCGCATAGTTATAAGTATCATCGACACGATTACCATCGAAATCTTTACCAAATGGTCTTGTTCGACCTGTTGCTTCATCGACGATATATGTATCGCCGTTAGCTAGTGTAATTTTTCGACTATTTGAAGAAGCGGAGTTTTGAGGCTGAAAAGTGTTGAATGTAGATGAAGTTGGGTCTCTATCCAAAATTGGGTATAACGTTTCTAAAGCCCAATCCTTTTCATCTTGTTTCATCTCTGATTGTTGAGAATATTCAATACCCATAGTAAAGCTGCCTTTATCAGAAGCTGTACCTGCAACAATTGAAAAACCAACATTTTCAGCCTGGCCATCTTCAGTGCCAGCGCCCCAATTTACTGACATTTCAATACCTTCAACATCATCTTTCAAAATAATGTTAACAACACCAGCAATAGCATCAGCTCCATAAATTGTAGATGCACCATCTCTTAAAACTTCAATGCGTTTTACCATACCGATAGGTACTGCACCAATATCTACTGCACCATCGCCATTTACATCACCAATTTGACGACGCCCATTAATAAGAACTAAGGTACGGTTGAACTCTAAACCACGCAAGTCAACTTTTTTCTGACCTGTATCACTACCGTTATTCGTTGATGCACCCATTTGAAAACCAGAAAATGATGGAATATCTTTCAAAAATTCATCAACACTAGCGACACCAGATGCTTTGATTTGGTCTGCATCAAAAACAGATATTGGACTTGCTGATTCAAATTCTGAACGCTTAATGCGAGAACCGGTAACTTCAATACGTTCTACTTCTTCAGCACCAGTTTCAGCAGAAAAAGCTGAAGTTGAAATTGTAGCTGTTGTTGCTGCACCTGCGAACATGGCGAGACGAACAGCCTTAGCTATTTTGCTATTGCTATACATATTTACTCCCTGGATCACTTTCGTGATTCTGTGTTTAAAAGAAAGGCTATGTTGCCTTTTAAATTATACTTTTGATTATAAGATATAACGCATTATTTATACGTTTATATCTGGTCGAACAAGATGGTATACCTAATCCTGTAACTGGGTCAACACCATTCATTACAACAAGTTACAATATGTAGCATTAATACATATATGTAATTTTTTAAGCGTAGAACAAAAACCATAAAAAACAATACCTAAGCAATAAATATAAAATAAGAGACGTTTTACTACTATATTTATACAAAATGACTACACTAATACCAAACGACATAAAGATGTGATCTAATATATGTTTATTCATTACCACATTTAACTCTCTTGAATCTAGAAACATCAAAACAACTTTTAGCTTTATCAAGAAAAGAAACCAATGCTAGAAAACGACTCCGTTTGTTGGCGGTATCTTTATTTTTTGAAGGCGAAAATAGAGCCAATATAGCTCGACGTTTAAATACTGCCAGAGGTAGTGTAAATAAATGGGTATCTAACTACTTGGCAAGTGGCATATCAGGCCTAGATAACAAACCTATTCCAGGTCGTCCTCCTAAATTCCCCCCCTCACAGTTAGAGCAAGTATCGAAGTATATTAACTCTTCTGCAACGGCTAATAACGGTGGACGTTTAACAGGAGAAAATATAGCTCGTTATATTGCAAGCCAATTCAATGTTCAATTTCACCATGATCATATTTATAAACTCCTTAAGCAATTAGGGTTTAGTTGGTTCACAAGTCGTTCACGACACCCAAAACAATCACAAGAAAGCCAAGAGGCTTTTAAAAAAGTTCCGACTGGAAACGATCGTGAACACTCCATTTAATGTAATGCCTGGAGATATGGACATATGGTTACAAGATGAAGCACGGTTTGGCCAACAGAATCAAACGACACGCGTTTGGGCTGAACGTGGTACTACCTAGAGTGGTGAAACAGCAACAGTATGAATATGGTTACTTATTTGGAGCCGTTTGCCCAAGTAATGGTAAGACAGAAGCGTTAATAACACCATGTGTCAACAAGGAAACCATGACATTACATATGGAACAAATATCTAAAGCGACTGAATATGGCAGACATGCTGTCGTTATTATGGATGGTGCTGGATGGCACACTTTCGACACAGTACAACCATTTGATAATGTGACGTTGATAAAATTACCACCCTATTCGCCAGAGCTAAGTCCAATAGAATAAGTATGGAGTTGGCTGCGTCAACACTGTTTATCCAACAGAGTTTTTAATGGGTATAAAGATATTGTTGAGCAAGTGTCAAAAGCATGGAACACATTTATCTCTCTTCCTGACAGGGTTAAGCAAATGTGTTCTAGAGATTGGATTAAAGTGACTTAATCTTTTTGCAGGATAGTATAACTCTTAGCTTGAAAAGCGAAATCCTTTATTATCAATGAATTGAAGAAGAATTAAGATTTAGAGAAAATATTAAATAAATATAGAGCAGTTTTTGCTATTAGACCGAAAACAATGAAATACCTATACATAACAAAAAGATAGAATAAGGAACCAAATACTCGTAAACTTTTAAATACAACAATAAAAAGTCATTTATAAATAAAATGTAAAAAACAAGTAAAAAAGATAGCCTGCGTTATAGCCGACTTTAATCGAACAAAAAACAAACTACAGGTGTTATAAAATAACCATGGGGTAGATAGCAAAAATCCGCTATTAAATGAATTAATAGCGGATTTGTAATCTTTGATACTATTTAATAAACATTAACAATACATGTTTAGTTTAAAACCTGAACTCACCTTCAATAAACATTTCACGTCCAACAGCATTGTATAAGCTTCGTGAATAATGTGGCCAACTTTTGTTAGTAGGGTCAAAGTTTGGACCTCTATCAAACATGTTAACAACACCAACCTGAACTTTAATGTCATCAGTGAAAGCATAACCGCCAGTTAAGTTCCATGTAATATGGCTTGCAACTTCCAAATCAGATTCTGTATTTTCTGGATTTTGAATATCTGCACGGAAACTTGTGCCATGATGACGACCAATGTAACGAGAGAATAAGTTCAAAGATAAGTCTTCATACTGCCAATTCACTGAACCCGTCATACGAAGTTGAACCACATTAGTATCTTCAAGATCATCATCAATAACAGCTGTTGGGTTAGCTTGGCCTTCAGAATCAAGTAAATAAGTACCTTGAATGTTGGCGTAAATTAAACCGTATTCACCCATTTCGATTTTATAACCAGTGCTAAAATCTATACCAGAAACTTCTTGATAACTTAAGTTTTGCGCTACAGTATCAATAGTGTCAATAAAACCTGTTGCAGGGTCACGGGTAATTAGGTGCTCATATAGGTCATATCTTTCAGCAACAGTATCAGCGTCGATGTCATTTACCATGTCATCTAGCTTCCACTTCCAAACATCTACAGAAGCATCAAGTGCATCATCAGAATATACAAAACCTAAGTTAGCGGTATAACCTTCTTCCGCTTTTAACTCACTGTTCGCACCCGTATTTTGTGAAATATGTAATTCATTACATGGATCAACCACTCGGTCAATACCATCTCCAGGTGTTCCACCAATTGACTCACAGCCTTTAAAATCAATAACGGTATTACTACCTGCTGTTGGGTCACCATATACTCGATGCATATCAGGTGCACGGAAAACACTACCAACAACAGCACGAATTAATAATTCATCCGTTGGGCGATATTCAGCACTGATTTGAGGTGTAACATTACCACCAAAATCGCTATAGTCATCATAACGAACAGCAGCATTTACATTAAATTGATCAGTTACAGGGAAAATCATTTCTAAGTAAGCAGCCCACATATCACGTGCACCTTTACCTGATGAACCACCTGTCGTTAAAATTGCGCCTTTCTTGCTTTCGGCATCTGAATCACTTGCGAATGTTTGCTTGCTCCACTCTACACCTGATGCAAATGAAACCATACCTGCAGGCATTTCAAACGCTTCACCAGTCACATTAAACTGATAGTTAATTCGAGAAGACTCTGCAATTTCAAAAGGTTCGTATGCGATTGCTTCAACGGTTTCAGGCGTGAAAGGGTCTAGCATTGAAACGCCATGTTCACCTTGAGTTAGATAATCAAACATGCCATTACTGGTTGCATAACCGTAATCAAATACTTCAACGCGCGTTCTTGCGAAGTTCATTGACGCGTCCCAGTCCAACTGATCGTTAAAAGTACCTTCTAAACCAGCTGAGGCAAAGAAGCTCCGGTTTTCTGTATCAGAACCACGTGGTCCAAACTCCCATGCACGACGTACATACCAATAATCACCATCATCTGCTTCGGCAAAATCTCCGCCAAAGCCTAAAGTTTTATCAACCATTTCAGCACGACCTGGTGATTGATCTGAAGTCATGGTTAACGTATCGCCAGTAACATTTACATTAAAAGCGTCAATGCCCATAGGTTCAATATTACGATTTGAGCTAGCTTCAGAAGCGTCAACTCGACCAACCATGCGAATATCGTCAGTAAGCTCGTAATTATAAGTAGTGATCACACTTACACGTTTAGTTTCAGGAGCCAGATCACGCCATTTAGATCGATCAAAACCACATACGCCATTTGGACGATAAAAGAAACCTCCAGCAGTACATTCGGCTTCATCCAACCCACCTAGGTTACCTATACGGCCACCATATGAACTATATGAAGAAAACTTACTATGCTCAACTTTATCTGTATGTAAACCGAAGTTTTCACGGTCAGTTGCTTCTAAGCGTTCACTATCTTCATATTCAATGAATGTTGAAATATTGCCTTTTTCACCAGTAACACCAAAAGAAAGAGCAAATTTATTACGTGCGCCGCCACCTTCCGATGTATCACTCATACGAGCTTTAAAGCCTAAACCTTCATAGTCACGCTTTAAAATAATGTTAACAACACCGCCAACAGCATCTGCACCATAAATTGCGCCACCACCAGAGTTTAAAACTTCAATGCGGTCAATTGCTTCCATAGGTAAATTAGCAGTATCAACAAAGTTATCAGTACCACCTAAAGGCTTAGGGTACTGGTTTAAACGCTTACCATTGATTAGTGTTAAAGTACGGTTTGCACCAGCATTACGAAGACTGATTGATGATGCCGCTGGAGTAAACCCGTGTACAGATTGGGTAGTATTTGTGCCTGTAACAGAAGACAAACTGGCTAAGGCATCTTGAACATTATTAAAACCTTTAACGAGCATATCATCCGCTGTTAATACTGTTACTGGAACCGCTGACTCAAGGTCAGTACGTTTGATACGTGAACCTGTAACCTCGATACGTTCAACTTCTTCTGCATTTTCTTCTGCAGAAAAAGCTGGGGCCGAAATTGCTAATGTAGATGCTGCGCCTGCGAACATGGCAAGGCGAACAGCTTTAGCGATTTTGCTATTGCTATACATATTTACTCCCTGGATCACTTTCGTGATTCTGTGTTTAAAATTAAGGCTATATTGCCTTTTTAATTATTTTTTTTGATTATAAGATATACCGCATTATTTATGCGTTTATATCTGGTCGAACAAGATGGTATACCTAATCTTGTAACAAGGTCAACACCTACAGCAACACCTGGTTACACTAACGAAACACAACAACACAACTTACTCACCCAAATCGCGAAACAAAAAAATAAACATAAAAAACAACAAATTACAGAAAAAAAATAAAATTTAAAGAATTGTATCCAAAGCTGTTCAATAAAACAAAATACCTATAAAATCATAAAGATAAAATAAAAAAGCTAAAGCTAACTAATTTTGTTAAACCTTTGTAGAATCTTAAATAGTAGTTCAAAAAACAAACAGCAATGTTATTGCACACGTTTTTTTGTAAAGAATTAGATACGAGTTTTGTTTTTTTGAAATGAGTTAAAATATATAAAAAGTGAATTAACTTTGTCTTTAAGGTTCAAAAGTGACCGTGCTCCATTAAAAATATCACGATGCCTACAGAGGTCCCATCTTAAAACTAATCCTGCTAGCTTAAGCGTCATACATCCTTTGCCATATACTAGAGCGTGTTGATCTTTCGAGTACATTTTCTAATCAACCCACATAGGTAACCACATTAAAGAGAAAGCTAGCGCTACAAAGCTTTGGTAGTTTCTAGCTAACTTATCGTATCGAGTTGCTATAGCTCGATACTTTTTTATTTTTAAGAACGCATTTTCAACTAAATGACGGTATCGATACATACACCAATCAATATCGTCATTTCCTCGTTTACTATTGCCTTTCCTCGGTCTCACATGTTGAGCATTACGCCTTTTAATTAAATCTCGTAAAGCTTGACTATCATAGCCTTTATCAGCGACAACAACTTCTCCCTTGGGTGAGGAAGTAACCAGTGACTCACCATAACTCACATCATGAGCCTGTCCACCAGATAGTTCAAAATGTAGAGGTAAACCGCCACTATCAACGGCTAAATGTATTTTAGTTGAGTTACCACCTCGGCTTTTACCAATTGCTTGCTTGTTAGGTGCTTTTACATTAGCTCCATCTTGTTGAGCTTTTACAATACTGCCATCTATAAACAGCCATTGAGCGTCGTTTAATCGAGATAAAAACTTAAATATCTCAGCCATAACACCTTTTTTCGACCACAAATTGAAACGCCTGAAAACTGCACTCCAATCCCCGAAGTCACAGGGTAAATCACGCCAAGGGATACCTGTGCGCATACGGTATAAGATACCCTCAAGCGTCATTCGGTGTTCGGGCTTTTTATAAATTCGCCCCGTTAAGTACATTATTCTGGATAGCAATTTCCAGCTATCATCTGTTAGCATTAGTCTCGGAATTTGGGAAGGTTAAACTGATTTTTGGCAAAACCATTTATAACTAACCCATTTGCTGTTTACTTTTCATACCACAAAGTGTCAACTTATTTCAGGACGGGTCATTTAAAAAAAAAAGCCTAAAACAATAACGTTTTAGGCTTTTAAAATATCGATTTATTTAGTGTATTTAACTTATAAGCTATAGCGTTTTTGCAAATTCTCGCGCTTTTACTAAGTCTTCAGGGGTATCGACGCCTTCAACAGGCAAACGAGTCGTTGCTACCGCAACATGAATTTTTTCACCTTGCCATAAAACACGTAATTGTTCTAAAGACTCAATTTGTTCTAATTGGCTTGCCGGCCACGTAATGTAGTCTTTAATAAATCCTGCTCGATAGGCATAAATGCCAATATGGCGACGATAAAAGTCACCAATTTCTTGCACATTGTCATTATTTAAAAATCGAGAACGATCATAAGGAATGGTTGCTCGGCTAAAATACAAAGCATAACCGTCTTTGTCTGTTAGTACTTTTACTGCGTTTGGGTTAAATGCTTCTTCCACATCATCTATCGTCATGGCGAGGGTTGCCATACGCGCTTGGTTTTGTGTTGCTAAGTTATTGGCAACCTGCGCAATGTTTTCAACAGGAATAAAAGGTTCGTCACCTTGAACGTTAACAATGACTTGGTCGTCTGGAAATTGGTATATGTCCATTACTTCAGCTAAACGCTCGGTACCTGATTGATGGTCGGCGCGAGTTTTACACACTTCACCACCAAAACCTTGGACCACTTTGGCGACATTGTCGTTGTCGGTAGCGACAATGACTTTGGCAGCCCCGCTCTTTTGTGCTTTTTCAACGACCCATTGGATCATAGGCTTGCCATTAATGTCTGCCAGTACTTTGCCCGGCAAACGTGACGATTCATACCTAGCAGGAATAACCACAACAAAACCAGACATAATTAACTCTCTTCAGTGCTTAAACGGCTAGCTTCGCTTTCAAGCAATACCGGAATGCCTTTTTCAATCGGGTAAGATAAACGATCAAACTTGCAAATTAACTGTTGTTGCTCTTTGTTGTAATCTAATTTGCCTTTACAAACTGGGCAAGCAAGAATTTCCATTAATTTTGTATCAAAAGCCATGTGTCTCTCTCATTTTATCTGGTGAATAAACTAAGTGTTGTACTTAGTTCGTTTTACATTTTTGCTACGCGCTGAATGTCAGCACATAACTTATTATCTTCATCGACATTAAATTTTGCCGAAACCGGTAAGTACCAACTTTGCTCTGTGGCAAACGAACGACATTTTACCGCATCTTTCTCCGTCATTAATAACGGCAGGTCTTGGCGAAATTGTTTAAGATCTGTTTCGCTAAATTGATGATGGTCGACAAACCCTATTTGGCTATCTAGCCTAAAGCCTTGTTGTTTTAAGGTGGTAAAAAAACGCTCTGGGTCGCCAATGCCTGCTAACGCATTTACCTTAGGGTATTTGCGAATAAAATCAACTAAAGTCATCGTTTCATTGGTTAATAAATGGCAAACCTCTTGCGCTTCAAGCGACATATTAATTGCACCAGTTAAACACTGAGGTAAATCTGTTTGCTCATTAAAACCATTTATAATGACTTTAGCAGGAGGTTTTAAACGCCAAAGCCCTTCACGCAGAGGCCCAGCAGGTAATAGTAAACCATTACCAAAACGTCGTTTACCGTCAACCACAATCAACTCTAAAGCACGTGCTAAGCGATAATGTTGTAGCCCGTCGTCAGCAATAATAATATTACAACCTTGTTCAATTAACAGCTCGCCGTCGGCAATACGATCAGCGCCAATCACAACGGGAACATTGCAGCGTTGAAAAATCAACAAGGGCTCGTCACCTGCTTGCTCGGCAGTACTTTGTGCATTTAACAAATACGGATAATGTGGCGCGTTTGAACCATAACCGCGACTAATAACACCAGGGGTTAACCCAATTGAACGGCAAAGTTCAACTAAATGAATAACAACCGGTGTTTTGCCATTGCCACCTACGCCAATATTACCAACGACGATCACGGGTTTATCTAAAGTAATACGCTTTTTAATGTTAACTGAAAAGAGTTGTCTACGAATAAAAGATACTAACCAAAACAGCGCCGTTAAGGGCAAAAGTAGTGGCACTAAAATAAATTTAGCGGGGTGCCCGTTAAACCATACCTGTTCAATTAAACGCATTGCTTAGCTACCAAACTGCATACGATGTAATTGCGCATAGGCATTATCTTGTGCAAGTAAAGATTGATGATCGCCCTGCTCGACAATTTTTCCGTCTTTCATAACAATAATTTTGTCTGCACTTTCAATAGTTGATAAACGGTGTGCGATAACAATACAGGTTCTGTTTTGCTGAAGTATTTGCAATGCGTCGTGAATATGACGTTCAGACTCAGTATCTAAAGCACTTGTCGCTTCATCTAAAATTAAAAATGGCGCTTCACATAGTAATGCTCGGGCAATAGCAATGCGTTGACGTTGACCGCCCGATAATTTTGCGCCATTTTCACCAATATTGGCATCTAAACCTTCTGGGGTATTTTCAATAAATTCCCATACATGTGCGCTTTTTGCTGCGGCAATTATATCGTCGCGACTCGCTTTGGGATTGCCGTAAGCAATATTGTTGGCAACGGTATCATTAAACAACACCACTTGCTGGGAAACATAAGCAAATTGATTGCGTAAATCTTTGAGCTTGTACTGTTCAACATTAGTACCATCAATGAGTACTTCGCCTTCATTTGCATCGTAAAAACGCAGCAATAACGAGCTAGCCGTCGACTTACCGCTGCCCGATTGCCCAACAAAGGCAACCGTTTCACCAGGTGATACGGTAAAAGAAACATCGTCTAGCGCTAACGTTTCGTCGTTGTTATAGCTAAAATTAACATGATTAAATTCGATGTTGCCTTTAGCTTTTACTAGCGCTGTGGTACCCGTATCTTTTTCAACGTCTTGATCAAGAATGGCAAAAATACTGGTACACGCTGCCATTCCTCGTTGAAATTCGCCATTAACATTGGTTAACTGCTTAAGGGGATTCATTAACATGGTCATGTAAGTAATTACGGAGATAAACTCACCCGGCGTAATACTCGCCATGCTATCTAACGTCACCACATATAAAATAAAGGCTAAGGCAAATGAAGCGATAATTTGAATAAGCGGCACACTCGCCGCTTTGGTTGCGACCATTTTCATGCGTTGCTGGCGGTTGTTTTTATTGATCACTTCAAAACGTTTAAATTCTCGTTCATGACCATCAAAAGTAAGCACAACTTTATGACCATTAAACGTTTGCTCTGCAGCGCTAGTCACTTCCCCCATTGCCCCTTGAATATTTTTACTCACGCGACGAAAACGTTTCGATACTTGCGAAATAACAATGGCAATAACCGGCATGATCAATAAAAATATTAATGACAATTGCCAGCTGTAATAAAACATCAAGAAAATTAAACCAATCAAAAATGCGCCTTGTTGTACTAAGGTGAGCAACGCTTTACTGGTGGCATTTAACACTTGTTCGGTATCGTAAGTTAGTTTAGAAATTAACGTACCGGTGGACTCTTTATCATGAAAGCTGACCGACATTTTCATAATGTGCTCAAATATCGCTTGGCGAAAATCAGCAACCACATTATTTCCGACCCACGCAAGGCAATAGTTACCAATAAAATGGCTAACACCGCGCACGATAAAACAGACAATGACAAAAATAGGTGCCCATTTCATAAAGTTTGGATCAGCACCTTCTAAGCCACCATCAATGAGTGGTTGAAGTTTTGACAGGAAAAGTACGTCGATACCCGCATAAGCCAACATGCCAAAAACAGATACCACAAGCCCCATCTTATATGGCTTGGTATAACCCATTAATCGCTTAAAGTTCTGCCAAGTGGTAACTTCTGATGACGTTTGCATGCATGGTCTCGGTACTACAAAAAATTGGCGCTCATTTTAACGCTATTTTCTTTATCTACCAACTAATTAGAAAAACAATCACAAAAGATAGCATTTATTAATAACCAATTTGGTGCACAATTTCCTTTATTACTGGTTAAATATTTACAATAAAGGTATTAATAAACAATTAATTAGAGAAAACACACAATAGGAAAATTACAGAAAAACAATAACAAATCACAGCGCAGCTAAACTAGTTAGCAAACCAAAATGGCCAGAGCTGCTGCCGATACGAACTGATTTTATGGCTGTCATCGTAAATACTAACCGTGATCATGCCTTGCTCTATTGTTGATAAAAGCTCAATTCCCTGAGAATGATAGCGCTGCACTACCGACTTTTTGGGCATTTGCCATTGGTTCATAAACCCAGCACTCACCAAAGCAACCTCAGGAGTGAGTGCGGTTAAAAATGCTGCGCTTGATGAGGTATGTGATCCGTGATGAGGAACAACAAGCACATCAATATCAGTTAACAAGTTTTCTGCAATTAACTTAGCTTCAACGGATTTTGAAATATCCCCGCTTAATAACGCAGTGAAGTTACCATCAGATAGTTTAACTACACAGGAGCGATCATTACTTTTTTGCTCTTCGTTATGTTTTTTTTCGGGCCAAAGAATATCAAAGCTTAACCCTTGCCAGCGAAAACTTTCCTGCTGCGCGCATAAGCTGTTTGCTGATAATTTATTGGCATTCGCCATGACAAATCCGACATCAATGCCTTGTTTAAGCATGGGTAAACTGCCCGCATGATCGTTGTCTTTATGGCTTATCATCACCCGATCTAAGGTATTAATTCCTTTTGACTGAAAATAAGGCAGCAAAACCGTATCAGCCATATTAAAGCCACTTGGATAGCTAGCCCCGGTATCGTATAAAATCGCTTGTTGCTGTTTTTCAATCACCACAGCTAAACCTTGCCCTACATCCATCACACTTAGTTGCCAACTTGGCTGTTCATTTAAATAAACTTTTTGCGCAGCTAAGGCAATTGCAACAACAGCCGAACTCGCCAATATTTGCTTTTGAACTGACAAATTTAACAGCCAACAAATAACAATGGACATAACAACTAAGGTTAACGCTAGGGTTTGACTTTGCGATAAGGTAATTAGCGCCCAAGGCTGATGCGCTAACCACTCAAGCCAATACCAAACAAGCTGCAAAGCATATAGAGTAAGTTCAAGTACAACGTCGCCAAGCCAAGTATTTAATTGGCTAGTTATTAAAAACAAGAGCGCCAAAGGAATCGCGGTGAAACTCATCAAAGGCACCGCAACAATATTGGCAAAAAATGCCATAAGTGAAATTTGCTGTGCGTAGATAGCAACAATTGGCAGCATGAATAATGTCAGCCCAAGCTGAATCAATACTAAGTTTTTCAGCCATAGCAATAAAAAGTGCTGTTTAGAGCGCGTAAAAGAGAGTCGCCACAATAATAAAAATATCACGGTAACTGCATAAAGCGATAACCAAAAACTTGCGCTTGTGATACTTAAAGGATCAAAAAGCACGATGAAAAAGACAACCATTAATAGCCATAAACTGAGTTTGAGCTGAATATTGGCTAAGCGGCAACACCAATAAAGTAATAACATAATTAGCGCTCTCACCGTCGGTAGAGAAAAACCGGCAAGATACGCATAGAAAATGGCAATTAAGCAGCTAAACAAAACGCTATATAAACGAATATTTTGGCAACTCAACACCGCTTTAAGTCGATTATTGGGTATTTGTGTTAGTGGCACAAAGCGGCAAAAGATATTAAAAAAATAAAAGGCAGCAGCTGCAACTAAACCTAAATGCAATCCCGATATCGCGATCAAATGTTGCGTACCTGTTGCAGTTAGCACTTGCCATTGACCATTTGAAATAGAAAAACGCTCACCAAAAGTAAGCGCATAAATAAAAGCGACTAACTCGTGTTTGGGCAGTTTGCCGTGCATTTCGTCAAACAACTGTTGCCGATGTGAACGGCTATTATTGAGTAAACGATTGCCGTTATGCTTTTTAACATAACCCGTGCCATGAATATTTTTCTGCCTTAGCCAAGCTTGATAATTAAAGCCTCCGGGGTTTGCTAAACCATAAGCAGGTTTGAACTTAGCGATTAATTGCCAATACTGCCCTTGCTTGATTAAAGGAAACGAAGAACTAGGGTTTGTTGTCGCAGTAGCGTGTTTTAACTGCTGAGTTTGATGCCAATTAAGTCTCAACAAAATTGGTCGTTTTAAGGTTTGGTTATTTATTTGCTCAACGAGAAAATTAAATTTTTGTGACGGCTTTGTGAGGTCGAGCGAGTTAATGGTGCCTAAACTGACCACAGTGCCAACAAGTTGATGAGATTGTGTAAAAAAGTCGCCTTCAACAATATTGTTAGCTAACCAAATATTATTGTAGGTCCAGCCATTAAAAAGCAGCCATGCAAGCCCAATAAAAAAGCCGCTATACACTTTCATGCATTTTGTCGCGATAAAGAGCATTGCAACAATAGCGAATAAGGTGACATAATAAGGCGTTGGTGTCACGGGCATCACTAATGCGCAAAGCGCACCAATAAAAAATGTAAGTAGCCACCGTTCCATAGTGATTAAATTCCATATAATTAGTATTAGTAATGCCTAAAAAAACCATCAAAAAATTGATGCCAGATCATCACACCATTAAGTCAAATAAACATTTGCAGATTTTTGGTGATCTTTTACACAACCCTAATTTATGGCATTTAAATCGTCGTTCTGTTGCTAAAGCATTTGCTGTCGGTTTATTTTGTGCCTTTATCCCAGTTCCATTTCAAATGATGTTGGCAGCCTCTATTGCCATTATAGCTCATGCAAATTTACCGTTAGCGGTTTCTTTGGTATGGATAACCAACCCGCTAACCATGCCATTTATTTTTTATAGTTGTTATGTGGTGGGGACTTGGATTTTAGGTACGCCTCAACAAGAGTTCGTCTTTGAACTTAGCTGGCAATGGATACTTGATAGCCTATCAACGATAGGCCCTGCATTTTTGCTAGGCTGCATAATTATGGCCATTATTGCCTCATTTTTAGCGTACTTTGGCATTAATAGCTTATGGCGTTATTCTGTGGCAAAAGAATGGAAAAAACGCCAATTTAGAGACTAAATCAGCGTTTTAATCAAAGTAAACAGCAAAAATTAATAACAAGCGTTACCCGCAACACGTTAGCAGTAAACTGTTAGGCTTGCCCCAACACTTTAGCAGGTTCTATTTTTGTCGCGCGCCATGCAGGATATATAGTGGCTAATAAACTCAAAACTAATGCAGTAACCACAGTGAAATAAACATCGCTGATGTGTAATTCACTTGGGATAAAGTCAATAAAATAAACATCTGCCGATAAAATTTTTGTATTAAAAAGCCCTTCAATTGCCAAAATAATATCGGTTAAATTAAGTGAAACATACACACCTAAAATAGTGCCGATCACACTGCCAAGCACGCCATTCATTACACCTTGAACAATAAACGCTAACATTACAGTAGGTGGTGATGCGCCCATGGTTTTTAAAATCGCAATATCACTTTGCTTTTCATTAACTGCCATAATTAAGGTCGAAACAATGTTAAAACTCGCTACTGCAATCACTAAAACCAGCACAATAAACATCACCATACGCACCAGTTGAATATCGTTAAAAACATGTCCTTGCGTACGTGTCCAGTCGTAAATATAAACGTGATAATTAAAGTTATTGGCAACTTCTCGGATCACTTGCGGTGCCATAAAAACATCGTTAACTTTTACGCGAATACCTTGTGCTTGACCGACTTGATATTGCATTGACTCAGCAGCTTGTGCCAATGAAACATAAGCCAATGTTTCATCAATTGTGCCGCCAAATTGAAAGATACCGCCAACGATATAGTTTTGCTTTAGTAGCGCTGGAAATTTTTTTGATAACGGCTGACCTTGCGCCGCCGTTTTTGGCAGTAACACTTGTACTTTATCACCAATCGAAACGCCGAGCTTTTTAGCAATGCCACTGCCGATAACGATTTGGTTGCCCTGTGCTAAGCTTTGCCAACTCCCCTGCTTTACGTAAGTGGTAATATCTGACACTAGGCTTTCAAGTTTTAGATCAACACCTCTTAGTTCAACGCCTTTTAGCTCATCCCCTTTTTGCATCATGCCAGTTAATTTAATTAGCGGTGCTGCCGCGACAACTTGTGGATGCTGTTGCACCTTTTGCACTTCTTTTGGCCAGTTGTCTATCGGGGTATTTACCGTGACCATTTCGCCATGTGCAACAATCGATAATAGACGCTGTGACAATTCACGCTCAAAACCATTCATTGCCGACAGCACTACAATTAACACTAATACCCCAAGGGCAATGCCGAATGTGGATGAAGCAGAAATAAACGATGAAAAACCATTGCCTTGACGACTTCGTACATAGCGAAAGCCTAAAAAGAGACTTAACGGTTTAAACATGGTTTGCCTCAGTATCGCTGGTTGCAGCTTTGTTCACTTCATCATTGTTCGCTTCAGCATTAGCCGTTAATGGCTTTAATTGACCGTGGTCTAAACGCAATTGACGATCCATTCTGGCAGCAAGTGTTAAGTCGTGGGTAACAATCACAAAGCTAGTATTCACAGTGGCATTTAGCTCACGTAATAATTGATAAATTTGCTCTGCAGTATCAAAGTCTAAATTACCGGTCGGTTCATCAGCCAATATAAGTGAAGGTTTGGTCACTAATGCGCGTGCAATAGCAACCCGTTGACGTTCGCCACCAGATAACTCTGCTGGTCGGTGTGAAATACGATGCGCTAAACCAACCTGCTCTAGCATTGCTTTTGCTTGAGCCATCGCTGTTTTTGCATTTTCACCGCGGATCATCAACGGCATCGCGACATTTTCTAAGGCAGAAAACTCCATCATTAAATGATGAAATTGATAAATAAAACCAATGTGCTGATTTCTAAACTTAGCGCGCTGCTTTTCAGAAAGGGTATGAATATTAGTATCTTTGATCCACACTTCGCCTGAAGTCGGTAAATCTAATGCACCAGCAATATGCAAAAAGGTACTTTTACCACAACCAGAACTACCAACAACCGCCAGCAACTCACCGCTTTCAACAGTAAGTTCAAGTTCATTTAATACCTTAGTTTCAATTTTACCTTGCAGATAAGACTTACTTAACTTTTTACACTGTAAAACTTTATTCATTTCTTAAGACCTCAGCAGGCAATGTTTTTGATGCGCGATACGATGGATATATAGTAGCTAAAAAGCTCATTAATAACGCTGAAAATACAATGACCACCACATCATTAGCGGTTAATTGAATCGGTAAAGCTTGGCTTGCATAACCGTTTCCTAAAATACTCACACCCAAAAACATCATAATTTCATTTAAATTAAGTGCCAATACAAGCCCTAACACTGTACCTAAGGCAACCCCCCAAACACCATTGGCCATGCCTTGGGTCATAAAAATCTTCATAATGTCACTGCGCGACATGCCTAAGGTTTGCAAAATACCAATTTCGCCTTGCTTGTCAATCACCACCATCACTAGCGCAGACACAATATTAAAGGCTGCAACCGCGATAATTAGGCTCAGCATTAACCACATCATGTTTTTTTCCATTTTAACGGCGGAAAAAAGTGCTCCTTGGCTTTCTGACCAAGTACTTGCGGTTAAATTCTCAGCGCTAAAATCGATTGATTCAACAAATTGCTGCGCATAAAACGCATCGTCGAGGAAAACACGAAGCTGCCTAATGCCGTCATCTCGGCGACGCATTAATTTGGCCGCATCATTGCTATGGACATATACCATGGCATCGTCTACTTGTGAGCCAACATTAAAAATACCCGACACCGTAAATGTTCGTTGTACAGGAATACGCCCCATCGGCGTAAAAACCATTTTATTAGGTAAAACAATACGTACGGCTTCACCTATATTGACGTCCAGTTTTCGCGCCAACGCATGACCGATAATAATTTGATATTTTTGCTGACTTAAGCTTTCTAAACTGCCTGCCACCATTTGCGATGCAATAATATTGTTGTGCTCATACGAAGGCACAATGCCCTGCAACATTACGGCTTGCAAACTACGTGTTGAGGTAATTAACGCTTCCGACTCTAAAAAAGGCGTCACATCAAGTACATGTGGCTGCGCTAATAATTGTTGTCGCTGTGTTTGCCAATCAAAGCTTTGTTGTTTGTCACTTGAAATGACAACGTGCGGGATCAAACCCAAAATGCGTTTTTTTAACTCTCCCTCAAAGCCGTTCATTACCGAAACAACAGTAATTAATGAGGCAACGCCAAGTAAGATACCTGCGATAGAGAAAAAGGTAATAAAAGATACAAAACCGCTACGGTTTCGGCTGCGGCTATAACGCAAACCGATAAAGAAACTAATTGGTTGAAACATGAATTTTCATAAATTTTGGCTAGAGCTATACACTAATTAATAGGAAAGCGAGACGGTTATCTGATTGATATTAATTTTGAATGCAGCATAACACAAACCATTTATGAATTAGACCCTTATTTAATTCGCACTTTTAATTTAGACCAATCGCTAAAATCGTTTTATAATCAATTAATTTCACTATTTAGGATGCGCATATGTCAGTAGAAGAAAATCAACAAAAGTTAGCACAGTTTAATGAGTTTTTTTCTATCGAGCACCCATTCAACGTTAATATTACCGAACTAACAGCCGTTGGCACATTAGGTTATGACCAATTTCTTAGCCGCATTCCTTTGCCATTTAAAATGGCGACCGACATTGTCACGCTCGATCAAAGTGCCTTGCGCCCATTACAGGCAATTAGTGGTGTCGCTGGTCAATTAGTTGAGTACTTAAATCATCAGTCAGAAAAAATTGATTTACTGGTGGGTTATATTTTGAGTCAACAAGACGATGTAAGCCAACGCTTTCAAGGGGTGAAATTTGGTGGCGGCGGTATTGTATTTCAAGCCGATAAAGCATTTGAGCTGAATCAACTGCTCGAATTAAAGTTGTTCTTTTTAGAAGAAAACTGCGCTGTATTTTGTCACGGTGAAGTGATCAGTATTGAAAGTGATGAACAACAATTTTTGCATAAAATAATTTTCCATCATATTAGAGAAGAAGACCGCGAAATTTTAGTCAGAACTAGCTTGCATCAACAATCTAAACAATTACAGCGCTTAGCAAAAGCACGCGATCAAGCGGCAAAAAATCAAACTGACTAGCGTGTGGTTTTCTAAATGAATGGCAATAAAAAACCTTGGTTGATAGTTATCACACCAAGGTTTTTTATTATTTAAACTGACAAATTAACACCAGTTAATACCAATCTGACCAATAGCATTTAGCCAATGATTCGCGCCATTAAACACAGATTTTATTTAAAGTACTGTCGACTTCTGTGGTGACTTTTTGTTGTTGCTCGGCATGCTCTGCAACCGATGCTAAACCTTGATTAATTTCATGACTTAAGGCAACAACCGCCGACATATTATCGTTGATAGAGTTGGTTGAACCTTGTTGCTCTTGGGTACCTGATGCAATTTTTGAGGTCAATTCATCAACTTCATTAAACACATTGCCAATTTGTTCTAACGCATCAACCACTTCTTTTGATTGCGATAAACTTTCACTAGTAAGCTCTTGCCCTTTTGCCATGGCATTGACGGCATTAGTCGATTTTTCTTGCAAGCCTTCAACCATCGATTGTATTTCAACGGTCGATTCTTGCGTGCGATGTGCCAAGGCGCGAACTTCGTCGGCAACTACCGCAAAACCACGACCTTGCTCGCCCGCACGAGCTGCCTCAATTGCTGCGTTTAAGGCAAGTAAATTAGTTTGGTCGGCAATGCCTCTGATCACATCAAGGACAGATCCGATTTGTGCACTTTGCTCTTGAAGTAACGACAAGTCTTCGGCTAAACGAGTAACTTCATTAGCGAACGATTCAATCGTATCTTGACTGGTGCTTGAAGAGGTTCTTCCTTGCGACAATATCGTCATTACTTTGCCGGTTGTTTCGCTTACCTGAATCGCGCTTTCATTTAAGGTACTAGAAGTTAATGCCACTTCTTCAATTGACTGTGCCATTTGCTGAATTTGATTCGCAGATTCATCTACCGCATCGGTAGACTCGCTCATTTGTTTCACTAACAGCTCTGAGCCATGACGCAAGTTATCTGACTCAGCGCGAATTTCAGCGACAACTTCACTCAAATCCCCAATAAACAAGCCCAGTTGATTCACCACTTGTCCTAAATCGTCACCAGAAATATCTTTTATCGGCTGCTCTGGTGCTTCATTAATACTGGCAACCTTATCTAAATAGCTTTTCAACGACTGTAAACGTTTAGCTAAAAGCTGCTCAGAAACAAAATAACTTGCGCCGGCTTGAATGAGTACCATAGCGATGACGGCAAGTAACACACCGGTTTGACCAAGCTGGTCGGAAAATATTAATAAAATAAGAATAAACAAAGCACCAACAATGATAGTTGGCATGATTAATTTGATATTTAAACGATTTAGCATATGCTTCCCAGACCTTTGCGCAAGTAGTTGTAGTTATTTTTATCGTTGCTAGTAAGCATACTCTGCTGTTTTATTGAACAAATTCATTAGTTTGCTCAACTTCTTACTGGCATTAATTTTAAATACGTTACCTGTAAATATTACAATTTGCTAACATTTTTTATATTAAAACGTTAAATTAATTACTGAGCTTTTTATACTGACGAAGAAAGGTAAGCGATAATAAGCACACAAATAATTAGGAGAATTTATGTCAGCTACAGGTATAGTCATTATTATTATCGCCTTAGGGGTGATCGTTAGCGCAATTTTGCTGTTAAAGCAGTCTGCGACTAAATTTCATTTAAGCCAAAAACAGCTCGACGATATAAAAGCACGCAATAAAGAATTGGACAAAGAAGAAGAAGAAAAAGAAAAAGAAAAAGAAAAAGGCTAAAATATTAGCCTTCTATATTAGCTTTCTATATTAGGCAGTTATAATAGCCTTTAACGTTAGTTGACGATAAGTAAGGCTAGCTGCGATAAATGGTTTGAATTAAATGATAGCCAAAGCGAGTTTTTATCGGGCCATGGACTTTTAGCAATTCTTTTTTAAAGACAACATCGTCAAAGGCTTTTACCATTTGGCCGCGTTTGAATTCACCTAAATCACCACCTTTTTTCTTCGACGGACAAGTCGAGTGCTTCTTTGCCAGTTGACCAAAATCAGCCCCCTTAGCAATTTTTTCTTTTAATTCTTGGGCGAGTTTCTCGGTTTTTACCAAAATATGTCTAGCGCTTGCAACAGCCATTTATCTACTCCAATTCAAATTTAGTGCATTATAACATCGTTAAATAGAATTTTTCGTTCACTATTGCTAGAGCGTGTTGATCTTTGTGGTATGAATTTTGTCCAATTTAAACGCTTTCTGATCGCGGTACTAACTTGAAGGCATAGTGGCTCTGCGTCTAAAGTTAGTAACAAAGAGCAGGAAGCGTTTAAATGGATCCTTCGGACAGCGTTTGTTTGCCATTTCTACTGCGTTATCACTCATTTATGTAGAATAACTACACGACAATCGCTCTGCCTTGTATAAATGGCAAACAATTCGCTGCAAAAACATACACCAAAGGTCAACACGCTCTAGTAACGAGGCAAGTATTTTTAATGATTGACTAATGACCAATGACTAATGACAAATGACAAATGATGAAAGTGTGACGCCATAAAAAAACCAGCGAACACTGCGCTGGTTTTTAATACTTACTTAATACTACTTGTTCATTATTATTTTGGCTAAACCAGTTAGTCAATTAAAACAGTAGTCCTTAAAGCACACCACGTTCCATTTGATTAAGCTCAATTGACTTAAATAAAGCAGTAAAGTTACCTTCGCCAAAGCCTTTATCATCAACACGCTGGATCATTTCAATGAAGATAGGACCAAAGATATTCTTGGTAAAAATTTGCAGCAAATACGAATTTTCATTTTGGCTATCCACTAAAATTTGATGATCTCTAATTTTTTGGTGATCTTCTTTCACCCACGGAATTCTATCGAACACATCATCGTAATACTCAGGCACAATGTGCAAGGTATCAATAATCGACTTATCCAGTTGGTCTAAAGACGATACTAGATCATCAGTAATAAAGGCTAAGTGCTGAACACCTGGGCCATTATATTCATCTAAGTATTCGTCAATTTGATTATTATTAGTGCCCTTACCTTCATTAATTGGAATACTGAATTTGCCACAAGGCGACTGCAATGCGTAAGAAACTAACGCTGATTTTTCACCTTTAATGTCAAAATATCTCACTTCAGTAAAGCCAAACACGTCTTTATAAAAGTCGGCCCACTTTTGCATGGTGCCTTGGTATACGTTGTTAGTTAAATGATCTACCGCTTTAAAACCTTTATCTTTAACAATAACCGGCGTGTCGTGCGCAACACAGTCGTGCTCGTAAATCGAACCGCGGTCGCCAAAGATATCTATAAAGTAAATAAGACTATCACCAATGCCATAAATGGCTGGATATGGTAGTTTGTTTTCAACAGCTTCTGCTGATTTTGCACCACGCTTAATAGCTTCTTCAAAAGCAAATTTAGCATCGTCTACACGCCAGCCCATCGAACAAATCGCAGGTCCGTGTGATTTTGCAAATTCACGTGAAAAGCCTTTTTGCTCTTTATTTAAAAAGAAGTGAATGTCATGTTGATTAAAATAATCAATATCACGACCTTTGAATTTTTTGGTTTTTGAGAAACCAAAACCATGAAAAGCTTTTTCCATAAAGTCGGAATCAGGAGTGGCATACTCAGTAAATTCAATACCACGTAAATTTAATGGGTTGTTATTATCAGTCATTATACTTGCTCTCACTTGTTGTTAATTTCATTATCTGGACAAAATTAACGAAGGGAAAGCTCAGTAAGGGTTGAGCAAACTTTAGTGACGTAACAGAAAATGTACGCATTTTCTTTACGCCTATGTTTGGACTTAGATCAAAGCTCGACCCTGCCTGCCTAATGGGTGTTTATATATGTTTACACAGATGTGCTATCGGTAAGTATTTTGACTAAACAGTTAAAAATTCGCGTAATTTAAACTTGCTGTTATTTTCCTATAGCAACAAAAAAGGCGCTATAAGCGCCTTTTAAAAGTCAATAATTATACGATATTACTATGATTAATTAGCGCGTTTAGCACCGCGTTCTGATTTTTTATCATTATCGCGTCTCGGACGAGGGCTAGATGCCACATTGTCAGATACCGTAATATCAAGTACTTGTCGGCGCACACGTACACGTTTTAACTGCTTGAATGACTTGTCTGGCATACCTTTTGGTAACTGAACAAAGCTGTGTTTGTCATGCAAGTTAATTGCGCCAATGTAGCTGCTGTCTAGTGAAATTTCGTTAGCAATTGCGCCAACAATATCACCTGGGCGAGCACCGTGTTCTTTACCCACTTCTAAACGGTATGTTTGCCAATCGACATCGTTACGTACCGCTTTAGGTTTGCGTGGAGCACGTTCACCGCGGTTATCACGGTCGCCACGGTTACCACGATTGTCACGTGCATCTTTACGGCCACGACCATCACGATCATTGCGGTCGTTACGCTCACGCGTTTCACGACGTGGTTTAGGATCTTCTTTTGGCTGTAGTGGTTGCTTTAATTGCTTTTGGTATAATAAAGCTGCGGCAAGATCAGTAATTGAAAGTTCTGACTCATTGGCCATCGCTTCAACAATTTCACGCATGTTAGCAATATCTTTCTCAGCTACAATTGCAGCCATTTCCGTACGAGTACGTTCAATACGTGTTTTACCAATTTCTTGAATGCTAGGTAATTCGTAAGTTTCAACGGTACCTGACGTTAAACGCTCGTAATGACGTAATGAGTACATTTCACGAGGACGACAGAAAGAAATTGACATACCTTCACGACCGGCACGACCAGTACGACCGATACGGTGAACATAAGCTTCGTTATCACCTGGTAAGTCGTAGTTAACCACTAAAGAGATGCGTGGAATATCTAAGCCACGTGCAACAACGTCGGTTGCAACTAAAATAGAAGATTTACCTGACTTCATTTGCTCAATAGTACGTTCACGCTGTGCTTGGTTCATGTCACCATTAAGCGCAAGCGCTGGGTAACCGGCACGTTCTAGTTTTTCAGCAACATCAACGGTGTCGTTACGAGTACGCACAAAAATGATCATCGCATCGAAGTCTTCAACTTCAGCAATACGCTCTAATGCGGTCATTTTATTAATGCCACTTACTTTCCAAGCAAATTGCTTAATGTTTGCTTTGGCTTTTTTAACCGCAGCAATTTTAATGTGCTCAGGCTCTTTTAAGAAACGGTTAGCAATTTTACGAATTTGCGGTGGCATAGTTGCTGAAAATAATGCCATTTGAGTTTCGGTAGAAATGTGCTCTAAGATCCACTCAATATCTTCTAAAAAGCCCATGTTTAACATTTCATCGGCTTCATCAAGCACACAAAATGATAGGCTAGAAAGTTTTAAACTTTTACGGCGTAAGTGGTCCATTAAACGACCCGGCGTACCAACAACAACTTGAGCACCACGCTCTAATTGTTGAAATTGTGGTCCATACGATTGGCCACCATATAAAGTTGCCACACGTAAACCTTTCATATTTTTACCGAAAGATTCAATCGCTTCAGCAACTTGCATTGCTAATTCACGCGTTGGTGCTAATACCATTAATTGTGGTTTCTTCATTGAAACATCAATTTGAGCAAGTGCAGGTAAACCGAAAGCGGCTGTTTTACCTGTACCTGTTTGTGCTTCACCTAAAACATCTTTACCGGCTAAAAGAGGTGGAATAGCTTGGGCTTGAATCGCAGTTGATGATTCAAAACCTAATGATTTTACAGCAGATAATAAAGTTTCAGGCAAGCCTAAAGCGTCAAAGCTCACAGGAGCATTGTCAGGAGTAGTCATAAATTTTGTCTTCTCTTGGCAGGAAAATATTTCTATAATCCCTGCGTACATATACGAGGAAACCACCAGGAAGACTTAAGGCGCATTCACTTACGGAATATTAGGCTAATTTGATCTATTAGCTCGGCAAGTCTATTGGGCGGAAAACCCCACTCATTTAAGATTAGCTAACCAGATTCATACTTACCAAGTAAAATTGATAATAAAATAAGCAAGTCGGCTCAATCGAGGCGCGCATTATACAGAGATTATACAATTACACAAGAATTAACTCGATTATTTATTCGCCTCTGCCCTTGATACTTCTGCGTTTGAACGACCAAAAGATGTGAAAAATTGTGATCAACCTTTAAATGGTTATTGAAAATAATGAAAGGTTGCTCATTCAAAGTTTGAACAATAAAGGTTTAAGCACCGATTGAAAGGTAAACTTAAAAGTAGAAAGAACTAACCGTCATTCAAGCACGGATAGCTCTTTCTAGCAGCGCATTATTCGTCAGCGCCATTTAGGATGCTTTCAAAGTTCGACAACTTATCTAAGCAAAGCCCATGAACTGATTTTCTTGGGTAACGACCAGTGCTATTAAGCTCGCCTGCCGTTGCCGCCATTAATAATTCTAACGCTTGATCGATATTATCAACGGCAAAAATCGAAAACTGCCTCTGTTCAACCGCTTCAATGACTTCTGGCGATAGCATCAAATTAATAACATTCGTTGCCGGAATAATTACCCCTTGTTCGCCTGTTAAACCATTGTCTTTACATAAACGGTAAAAGCCTTCAATTTTTTCATTAACACCGCCAATCGATTGCACTTCACCATGCTGGTTAATCGAGCCGGTAATGGCAATGCCTTGATCTATCGGTAAATGGGTAATTGCCGAGATAAGCGCACATAATTCTGCCATCGACGCACTGTCACCATCAATATGACCATAGCTTTGCTCAATGGCGATATTAGCCGATATTGTCACCGGAAACTCTTGGCCATATTTATGTCCTAAGTAACCGGTAAGCAAAAGTACCCCTTTTGAGTGAATAGACTTGCCTAAGTCTACCTCACGCTCGATATCGGTCACCCCTTGGCTACCGGCATAAACTGTTGCCGAAATACGCGCTGGTGTACCAAAAACACTGTCGCCAATTTCTAATACCGTTAAGCCGTTAACCTTACCGATATGTTTACCTTGGGTATCAATTAATACTTGTCGCTCACGAATTTCACTGTGCCACGTTTCGCTTAGGCGCCCTGTTCTACGTTGTTTTGCAGCAAGAGCAGCACGCACAAAATCAGCTGTTAAATCACCTTCACCGCCCGACTTTTTCCATAAATACTGCGCTTCATCAAGTAAATCGTTAACTTGCACTATGTTGGCAGATATTTTTTGCTGATGCTCAGCACGACGCAGTGCATAGCGCACCAACTCCACCAACGCTTCTTCAGTCACTTCTGGGTAATTGTATCGCTGAGCTCGTTGGCGAATTAAATTGGCATAGGCAATTAAGTTTGTTTCGCTTTTAGTTAAATGACGATCAAAGTCTGCTAGCACGCGAAACAGTTCAGTAAATTCTTGATCGTAGTCTTGCAAGGTATAATAAAGCTCTGGCTCGCCTAACAAAATCACTTTCACGTTTAGCGGAATTTCTTCAGGCTGTAAGCTATAAGCACCCGGCTGCGAGTACTCAGAGTAAGGGTTTTCAATACTCACTTGTTGAGTTTTTAACGCCAACTTTAATCGTGACCACACCATAGGTTGATTGAGCAGTTTTTCAATATCTAAAATTAAATACCCGCCATTGGCTTTGTGCAAAGCGCCCGGTCTGATCAAGCGGTAACTGGTATAAACGCTGCCTTGAAAACTGGCAAAATCGACATGACCAAACAAGTTTTGATAAGTAGGGTTTTGTTCATAAACAACAGGCGCACCGGCATCTTTTTCCCTTTCGATTAACAGATTAGGTAAAAAGCGTTCAACCATCAGTTTACGCGATTCTTTATCGTTAGGTGCGTCGGCACTTTCGTCGGCAAGTATTTCTAATACGGCATCAACAATATGCGCTTTTACCGTTGATAAATATTTAAGCACACCAAGATTTGCCGCAAATTCGTGCTCAAGCTCTTTAATAAAGGGCTTAATATTTTGCTCTGCAGTATCTATTTTTAATTGCTTTAATTTAGCTGAAGACGCTCTTTTCCATAGTGGTAACTCTAAAAGCTGCTCAGATAACAACTCTTCCATCTCAGTTAACAGTTGATAAAATTCACTACGTTGTTCTTCTGCTAAGTTGGCAAACTCTTTATCGTTTAATGGTTTACCATCAACTATTGGAGAAAAGCCCACCTCGCCATTTTCTTCATACAAGACGACATTATGTTTAAGTGCCGTTTCTTCAACAATGGCTAGTGCCTGATCGTATTTTTGATTGAACTCTCTGTCTATTGCGGTTTTTTTACGCTGGTAATTAGGGTTATCAAAAATCTCCGGAAACAGATTGAGTAAGTCATCAATAAAGGTATTAATGCGCGCAATTAAGACCTTGCCATCGCCGGGTGATACATAAAGTTTAAAGGGCGCATGGTTATCTTCGAAGTTATTGATGTAACACCATTCTGGCGGTGTTTCTTGGCTTTTAGCACTGTCGGTTAAAATTTGCTTGATCAGAGTTTGTCGGCCGGTGCCGTGCTCTCCCATCGCGTAGATATTAAAACCTGGTGCTTCCATCGACAAACCAAAATCCAATGCTTCTTTGGCACGGTCATGACCAATAAACGCTTGCGTTTCACCTTTGGCTAATAGGCTGTGTTGAAATAAAGAAGTGCTTAAATTAGAGGTTAATTGGTTTGGGGCTAGACGTAAACTTTCAAGGTTTTTTATCATGCATGAACTCACTATTAATGCTTAAAAAACAAGCAATTCAATTTGAAATTAGATTATATATTTTTCTATTTCTCAGTGTACTCTTTCATATCAACAATTGGCAAAAAATCTCGACGATATTTACAAAAATATTCAATTATTTATCTTTAGAGCGTGTTGACCTTTGGTGTATATTTTTACAGCGAATTGTTTACCATTTATACAAGGTAGAGCGATTGTCGTGTAGTTATTCTACACAAATGAGTGATAACGCAGTAGAAATGGCAAACAAACGCTGTCCGAAGGATCCATTTAAACGCTTCCTGCTCTTTGTTACTAACTTTAGACGTAGAGCCACTATGCCTTCAAGTTAGTGCCACGATCAGAAAGCGTTTAAATTGGACAAAATTCATACCACAAAGTTCAACACGCTCTAGTTATTATCTAGGATAGCTAACGAGGTTTAGCTATCTGTGTAAGGTAGCCGCGTAAAGGCGGTGCCACCACAATGAATGCATTCACTAACGGTTGTTAAATGACTAATGGCAACCGATTGTTCGCACTGGTCACACTTTAAATCACCAAAACCAATAATATCACCACATTGGTAATGACCTTTATGAGCAAAATCTTCACTTAACTCGGCCCATTCAACCTGTGATTTATCGGTCATTTTTGCCAACAACTGCCAAAACGTTTCATTCAATACGCCTAAATATAAAGAATGCTCAGCTTGTTGTTGGTTAAGTTGATAAAACTGGTTCAGATCGTAGTTAAAGTTATCAATAAATTGCTTCACTTTTTCTTCGGGCAAGGCTTCGGCGGCTTTGGCGTATTGTTTCGTTTTTTCAACTAATTCAACAACAGAGGTTAGCTCATGCGCTTGCACATCACTTAGCCATTCACTTAATTTCCCGTATATATTTTCAATAGCATTTTTATGATGTTCGTTGTGTTTAACCATAGCTTTATTCCTTATTTACGATGAACTAAGCAGCTTTAATATCAGTATAGCAAAAGGTGTTAACCTCGCTCAGGCTAATTATTTGAATAAATGTCGCCAAAGCTTTGATTAAACTTGTCGATGCTTGCACAGATAAGGTATTCTATGCGGATATTTTTAATACGCTCACGGTTACACTGCTGTAATGTCGCATTAGTGTCAATTTATACCGTCGGCCCGTCAATTTAAGTGTTCGAGAAATCTTTAATGGAATCCACTTACAATCCGCAAGCTATAGAAGCACAAGTTCAAAAATTTTGGACTGATAACAACACCTTTCGCGCAGAAGAAAACCCTGAAAAAGAAAAATTCTACTGTTTAGCCATGTTCCCATACCCTAGTGGTCGACTGCATATGGGTCATGTTCGTAACTACAGTTTGGGTGATGTAATTTCTCGTTACCAACGTATGCAAGGCAAAAATGTCATGCAACCTATGGGTTGGGATGCGTTTGGTTTACCTGCTGAAAATGCGGCAATTAAAAACAACTCGGCACCTGCTAAGTGGACTTACCAAAACATTGACTACATGCGTGGTCAATTAGACTCGTTAGGATTTGGTTATGACTGGAGCCGCGAATTAGCCACTTGTAAAAAAGATTACTACCGCTGGGAACAGTGGTTCTTCACCGAGCTATACAAAAAAGGCTTAGTGTATAAGAAGAACGCAACCGTTAACTGGGATCCGGTTGATCAAACCGTATTAGCGAACGAGCAAGTCATTGACGGTCGCGGCTGGCGCTCTGGCGCCGTGGTTGAGCGCAAAGAAATTCCGCAGTGGTTTATTAAAATTACCGATTACGCTGAAGAGCTGATCAACGATTTAGACCAGTTAACTGAGTGGCCTGAGCAAGTAAAAACCATGCAGCGTAACTGGATTGGCCGCTCGGAAGGTGTTGAAATGACCTTCCAAGTTGCTGACTCTGATGAGAGTTTCGACATTTACACCACTCGCCCAGATACCTTAATGGGTGTAACTTATGTCGCACTTGCTGCGCAACATCCTTTAGCACTTGCTGCTGCGAAAAATAACCCAGCATTGGCTGACTTTATTGCCGAATGTAAAACCAATAAATCTACCGAAGCTGATATGGCGACGATGGAGAAAAAAGGTGTTGATACAGGCCTAAAAGCCATTCACCCAATTACGGGTGAAATTGTACCAGTATGGGCAGCTAACTTTGTACTAATGGATTACGGCTCAGGCGCGGTGATGTCAGTACCAGGGCATGACCAACGTGATTACGAATTTGCTAAAGCTTACGGCTTAGACATCAAACAAGTGATTACCGGCCAAGCAGAAGACGATATCAATGTTGCCGCGATTACTGAAAAAAACACCTTAATTAACTCAGGTGAATTTGACGGTTTAGACTTTGATGCTGCCTTTAAAGCCATTTCAACAAAGCTTGTTGATGAAGGTAAAGGCCAAGTTAAAGTGAACTATCGCCTACGTGACTGGGGCGTATCACGTCAACGTTACTGGGGCACGCCAATTCCAATGATGAATTTGGCCAATGGCGAGTCTGTGCCAGTACCTGCTGATCAATTACCGGTTGAATTGCCAGAAGACGTTATTATGAATGGCGTAACTTCACCGATAAAAGATGATCCAGCATGGGCCAAAACTACCTTTAATGGTGAAGACGCATTGCGTGAAACCGATACATTCGATACCTTCATGGAATCATCTTGGTATTACGCGCGTTACTGTTCACCAAGTGATGATACGCAAATGTTAGATCCGGCCAAAGCCAATTATTGGCTGCCAGTTGATCAATACATTGGCGGCATTGAACATGCTATTTTACATTTATTGTACGCGCGCTTTTTCCATAAATTATTGCGTGATGCTGGTATGGTAAATTGTGACGAACCCTTTAAAAAGCTACTGTGTCAAGGCATGGTATTAGCCGATACCTACTACCGTGAAGCTGATAACGGCGGCCAAGAGTGGATTTCACCAACCGACGTTGAAGTAGAACGTGACGAAAAAGGTGCAGTAACTTCAGCTAAAAGTAAATTAGACGGTCAGCCGGTATTATCGGCAGGCATGAGCAAAATGTCGAAGTCAAAAAATAACGGCATTGACCCACAAGAAGTTATTAATAAATACGGCGCAGATACCGTACGCTTATTTATCATGTTCACTTCACCGCCAGAGCAAACCTTAGAATGGTCTGACTCAGGTGTTGAAGGCGCGCATCGTTTCTTAAAACGTGTATGGAAACTAGTGCACGACTTTAAAGAAAGTGGTGAAGCTGGCAGCCTTGAAGGGTTAAGCTTATCAGGCAATCAAAAAGCGCTACGCCGCGTATTACACAAAGCCATTGGTAAAGTCAGCGACGATATTGGCCGTCGTAATACCTTTAATACCGCGATTGCCTCAATCATGGAATTAATGAACCATTTAGCCAAAGCGCCACTTGATACTGCAGAAGATAGAGCGGTAATGAAAGAAGCTGTTGAAGCGGTTATTTTAATGCTAGCGCCGATTGTGCCACATATGTGTCATCACTTATGGAGCGAATTAGGTAAAGCTGAAATCATTGAAGACGCGTTATGGCCAGTGGTTGATGAAAGTGCCTTAGTTGAAGATGAAAAGCTAATTATCGTGCAAGTTAACGGTAAGCTTCGCGCTAAAATCACCGTTGCTGCCGATATTTCAGCAAAAGATATTGAAGCCGTTGGTTTAGCCGATGACAACGTGAGTAAATTTGTTGACGGCAAAACCATACGTAAAGTGATTTACGTACCTGGTAAGCTATTAAACATTGTTGCCAACTAAGTAAAAGTAAGCAAAAAAGCGATTTAAGGTTTTATGAAACGAACTATTCGACATATCAAAGCAGTTACCAGCTTCTTGCTGGTAGCCTGCTTTATTACCGGCTGTGGTTTTCAATTACGGGGCGATTACTTACTCGCTCCTGAGCTACAAACCCTATATGTAAGCTCAGTTGATAAACATGGTGAATTAACGCGATTATTCAAGAAACATTTAAAAATGAATAACGTTGAAGTACTGCCAAGTTATCAAGTGGGTAAAGCCGAGTTACGTATCCTTAAAGACAGTTTAGACCGTCGAACCTTATCGGTATTTCCTAACGGGCAAGTGGCCGAATACGAGTTAATTTATACTGTGCGCTATCAAATACGTATGGAAGATAAAGAACCACAAAACTTTGTATTTGAACTTAACCGCGACTACCAAGACGATCCCGATGTTGCGCTAGCAAAATCTCGTGAATTAAACCTAATGTTAAGTGAAATGCGCTTAAACGCCGTTGATCGTATTTTACGTTCAATGGCCAGTGTGCAACTTTAACTCGCCGCTTAACGATGAAAATTTACCATAACCAACTTAACGCGACATTAAACCAAGGGTTTAAGCCAGTGTGGTTGGTTTTTGGTGATGAACCTTGGCAGAAAAATAATGCCTTAAGCGTTATTAAACAACATGCCCAGCAACAAGGTTTTAGCGAAACAATTCGTTTTAGCGCCGATGAAAAGTTTGACTGGTTGCAAGTGGTTGACGAATATCAAGCGATGAGCCTTTTTGCCAGCCAACGCATTATTGAAGTTGAATTGACCAATGTCAAAGTGAACGAAGCTGCCAGTAAGGTCTTATTGGAGTTAGCACAACAGTTTCATCAAGACGTACAGTTAATTATTCATGGCGGAAAACTCGACGCCAACCAACAAAAGAAAAAGTGGTTCAAAAGCTTTTCTCAAGCAGGCTGTTTTCTGCCCTTGTACGATATTGAAGGCAAACAACTGCAACAGTGGTTAACAACACAAGCTCGCCAATTAAGTGTTAATTTAAGCCCTGAATTGGTGCCACTACTGATTGATTTATTTGAAGGTAACCTGCCAGCTCTTGAGCAAGAGCTACAAAAACTTTCGCTTATCTTTGGTCATCAAGCCATTGGTATTGAAGACGCCGAACAAATTATCATCAAGCAAGCAAAGTTCAACCCATTTCAATTGGTAGACGCCTTGTTAAGTGGCGATTTAAAACGTTGTGTCACCATGTTAGATCAACTGCAACAAGAAGGTTGCGCCGCAGGGCAATTAGTCTGGGTACTTCATAAAGAAATTAATCAGTTGCACCATATGATTGAGAGCTTAAATCAAGGGGAATCGCTAAATAACCTCTACAAGCAATATCGCATTTGGGATAAACGCAAGCCACTATACCAACATGCGCTGAACAATATATCATTGGCTAATATCGAGCATGGCCAAGCACGCTTAGCGCAAGTTGACTTGATCAGTAAAACCAGTAGTGACTTTGATGTATTCTTACTGTTATCAGACGTATGCATAAGTTTGTATCACGGTAAAACCACGGCGCAATTTAGTTTAGATTATGAGTATGCCTAACGCCCGTATTGGTTTATATGGTGGCTCGTTTGATCCAATACATTGGGGCCATATTAACAGCGCCAAACACTTAGCAAATTGGTTAGCATTGGATAAGTTAACCCTTATTCCTAACCGCATTCCTCCGCACAAAAATGCCAGTAATATCGATGCAAGCCACCGACACAACATGGTCAAATTAGTGTGCCAGCAAGAATCGCTATTCACTGTTGACGATAGGGAGCTTGTTAAAACTAGCACGTCATATACCGTAGAAACGCTAGCCGAGCTAAAACAAGAGCAGCCACAAAGTACGCTGTTTTTTCTTATAGGAATGGACTCGTTACAAACTTTTACCACTTGGCACCGCTGGCAAGATATTTTGCAACTTGCTCATATTGTTGTCAGCACTCGTCCGGGTTATTGCCCTAAAAATAACAACCAAGAAGTGCAAACACTATTGGCGCAATATCAGGTAAATCAAGTTGCGGACACTAAGCACCGCTCTGCTGGTTGTATTTTATTGGCACCAGAAAAAAACTGGGATATTTCATCGACACAGTTAAGAGCTGCGGTCAATAACCAATCAAAATGCACAGATTTAGCGCCCAAATACATCCTTGATTATATTAATCGTTACAAACTTTACCGATAACAGGTAAACTATACAAAGTTCCGCTAAAATTAATACCGCGGCTTACGCGCAAATACGATAAAATTTGATATATTATTTGCTGATTTAAGTTTAAAAAGAGAAACAACCTTGCCCACCAAATTGACAGATGATGCATTAGTAGCATTTATAATTGAAAAAATTGAAGACATGAAAGGTCGCGATATTGAAACCCTCAATATTCAAGACAAAGCCAGTTTTGCCGACTACATGATCGTATGCTCTGGCAACTCAAACCGCCACGTAAAATCAATCGCTCAGTCTGTATCTGCAGAATGTCGTGCCAACGGTAACGAACCACTTGGCATGGAAGGTAACGATGTAGGTGAATGGTCTTTAGTCGACCTAGGTGATGTTATCGTTCATGTAATGACCGACAGTACACGCGACTTATACCAACTAGAGCAACTTTGGAGTTAATATTCGCGTATGCGTTTAACTTTATATGCGGTTGGCAACAAAATGCCTGCATGGGTCACTCAAGGCTTTAATGAATATTGCCGACGATTTCCTCGTGATCTGTCGTTTAATCTAGTTGAAATTACGCCAGGAAAACGCGGAAAAAATGCAGACATTGCCCGAATTCTTGAAAAAGAAGGCGAGCAAATGCTAGCGGCTATTCCTAAAGGTAGCCGCATTGTAACGCTTGAAGTTGAAGGCAAACCGTGGACAACACCGCAGTTAGCACAACAATTAGAGCGCTGGCAACACGACGGCAGAGATGTAGCCTTACTCGTTGGTGGCCCCGAAGGTTTAGCCCCAGCTTGTATTAAAGCGTCAGAACAAAAATGGTCGTTATCGGCACTCACCTTACCTCACCCGATGGTAAGAATTTTCCTCGCTGAAAGTCTTTATCGTGCTTGGAGCATAAACAACAACCACCCTTATCATCGTGAATAAGGTTGTTGGCGATTAATGAAAGCAAGAAAACGCGTTGCGATTCGAAATCATTCGGCAGAAGCAAATTTATTTGCTCGTCGAACGTTTATCGCTTTTATGGGGGTTGTGGTCTTACTGTTATTACTCTTTAGTAATATTTTTGATCTTGAAGTTACTTCTTTTGAGAAATACCAAACTCGTTCCAATAAAAACCGCATTAAGGTACTACCGGTTGAACCTAACCGCGGCCTTATTTTCGACCGAAACGGTGTACTGCTCGCTGAAAACAGACCAATTTATAGCTTAGAAATTATCGCTGAAGACGTCGACAATATCACTGAAACAGTCGCAGCGGTCAGTGAATTATTAGACATCAGCCAAGACAAACAAGACAAATTCCTCAAAAACTTAAAACAAAAAAGACGTTTTAAACCGGTCGAACTTCACCCTAGACTTAGCGACCAACAAGTTGCACTTTTTTCCGTCAATCAACATAAGTTTCCCGGCGTTTTTATTGATGCACGGCTAAAACGTTATTACCCTTTTGCGGATTTAACCACACATACTTTAGGTTATGTCGCGCGTATCAACCAACGCGACGCAATAAAACTTGAAGAACAAGGGCAAACGGAAAATTACGCCGCGACCCGAAACATTGGTAAACTGGGTTTAGAAAAATATTACGAAAGCCAACTACATGGCACCGTTGGTCACCAAGCTGTTGAAATAAATAACCAAGGGCGCGTTATTCGCACCTTAGATTATACGCCACCGGTATCAGGTAAAAACTTAACACTTACCTTAGATATTGAACTGCAAATGATCGCCAAGCGCGCACTGTCAACTAAGCGTGGCGCAATTGTCGCGCTTGACCCTAGAGATGGCAGTATTTTAGCCATGTACTCTAATCCGAGCTACGACGCTAATTTGTTTGTTCACGGCATTAGCACTAAAGACTATAAAAAAATCCTCAATAATCGCCAATTACCGCTGATTAACCGAACGTTGCAAGGTTATCCACCAGCATCAACCATTAAGCCATTTTTGGCTCTACTGGGTTTGGAAGAGAAAATTATTAATAAGCATACCAAGATCTGGGATCCAGGCTGGTATCAATTAGAGAATATCGAGCATAAGTACCGCGATTGGAAACGATGGGGTCACGGCTGGGTTGATTTAACGCACTCGATTGAACAGTCATGTAACGTTTACTATTACGACTTAGCCCACAAGTTAGGCATAGATCGTATTAGCACCATGATGGAAAAGTTTGGCTTTGGTGACTATACCGGTGTTGATTTACACGAAGAAAGCCGCGCCATTATGCCAAGTGCCCAATGGAAAAGAGCCCGTTATAATCAACCTTGGTATGGCGGCGAAACGTTATCCGTGGGTATTGGACAAAGTTTTTGGACCGTAACGCCATTACAACTTGCCCAAGCGGTATCGGTTTTAGTGAATAAAGGGCAAATAAAAGTACCACATTTATTAAAATCCGTCAGTCACCTTTCAGCGCAAGAAAATGGTGAAGCTAGCATTATGCTAACTGAAGATGTTAGTTACGATGAAAGACCGCCTATTGTCATTAAAGACAATAAAAACTGGGATCTGGTACTCGATGCAATGCACAATACCGTGCAAAAACTTGGCGCAACAGGTTATAACGCCTTTGTTGGCGCTCAATACGACGCAGCTGGAAAAACAGGTTCAGCACAAGTGGCTAGCATCAAACAAGATGAAAAGTACGACGCACAATCACGAGCAGAAAAGCAACGAGACAATGCGATGTTTATTGCATTTGCCCCTTATGAAAAACCTGAAATAGTGGTCGCTGTTGCCATTGAAAACGTTGCCCAAGGTGGCGGTGCAACCAATGCGGCGCCTGTTGCTCGTCAAATGATGGACCAATATTTTGGTAAACGCGTTATTGTCAGCACCGACAGTAGTCGACACCCTCACCATAGCAAGCAATACCGAGTTAAACCGGTGAAAAAATCAGGAAAAAGATAGTGAGAACAGCAGGACAAGATCAACAAAAACAACGCAGTATATGGCAGCGTCTGCATATTGATGCTTGGCTGTTATTGGGCATTTTGTCACTGATGATCTTAGGCTTGTTTGTTGTTTACAGCGCAGGCGGGCAAGAGCTTCCTATTATTTACCGTCAAGGTGTTCGCTTAGGCATATCACTGCTCGTTATGTTTATTGTCGCGCAAATATCACCAATGGTGTACCAAAAGTGGGCGGTTCCGGTATTCATAGTCGGTTTACTCATGTTGGTCGCGGTACTGGCTTTTGGTCATGTTGGCAAAGGCGCGCAGCGCTGGTTAGATTTAGGCTTTATGATGTTTCAACCGTCAGAGGTGATGAAGCTTGTTGTACCGATTATGATCGCATGGTACATCAGTAGAGAACGACTACCGGCAAAATTAAAAGACATCGTCATCGCCTTTATTTTGGTCTTAATCCCAACCCTATTAATTGCAAAGCAGCCGGATTTAGGTACTTCACTACTAATTGCCAGCTCTGGCATTTTTGTTATTTTTCTTGCCGGCGCTAGCTGGAAATTAATCGGCACCTGTGTCGGTTTAGCCTCAGCATTTGCCCCAATATTATGGATGTTTTTGATGAAAGATTATCAAAAGCAGCGGGTGCTTACTTTTTTAAACCCTGAACAAGACCCTCTTGGCGCAGGCTATCACATTATTCAATCAAAAATTGCTATTGGCTCAGGCGGCATTGAAGGCAAAGGCTGGTTGCAAGGGACACAATCACAATTAGAATTTTTGCCCGAGCGCCATACCGACTTTATTTTTGCAGTATTTAGTGAAGAGTTTGGCTTGATTGGCGTGGCTATTTTATTATCAGTTTATTTAGCTATTGTCATGCGCGGTTTATGGATTGCCGTTAACGCTCAGCAAGCCTTTACTAAGCTACTTGCTGGTAGTATTACCTTAACCTTTTTTGTTTATGTGTTCGTAAATATCGGCATGGTTTCGGGCTTATTACCAGTAGTTGGCGTGCCATTGCCACTGGTGAGTTATGGCGGCACGTCGATGGTGACATTAATGGCGGGATTTGGCATTCTAATGGCTATTAGTACCCATCGTCGATTTATTGCCTAAATCACGGATAAAAATAATTAAATAAAAATAGGTCTGTTTGTGAAACTCGTCTTAATTTCTTTGTTTACGGTAATAACACTTAGCGCCTGCACAGTAAATAAAGGCCGTTATCAACAAAAACATGATAGCACCCCGGTCCGAACGCCAACCTCAGCCGAATTGCATGACGCGATCCCTCGTGTTGAAAAACCAAGTCGTGGCGGCAATAAAAACTACACCGTTTTTGGCAAACATTATCAGGTAATTAAAAGTGCTGAAAATTTTGAACAAACAGGAATTGCTTCTTGGTATGGCAGTAAATTTCATGGCCACCTAACCTCTAACGGCGAAATTTATGACATGTATGCGATGAGCGCAGCACATAAAAACTTGCCTCTGCCAACCTATTTAAAAGTCACCAATTTAGCAAACAATAAATCGACCATAGTGCGTGTTAATGACCGTGGTCCTTTTCACCAAGACAGAATTATCGACTTATCTTACAGCGCAGCATATAAACTAGGCATGTTAAAAACTGGCACCGCTAAAGTACATATTGAAACCATTACCCAAGCTCCCAAATCTAATTCACCAAAAGCTAAGCCGCCAATAGCTCAAACGCCACAAGTTCAAGAAAAACTGCCGTCAGGACCAGAACCAATCATTAACGCAAATAAAAAGCTTGAATCAGCAGTAAATGCTGGTTCTCCCCCAGTAAAAGCGGGTCAATTACCAGCGAATAACTTACCACTGAACAACTTACCAGCGAATAAGAAGCCCTATTACATTCAAGTTTTTGCCACGAAAAACCTTGCCAGTGCCAAGGCGACTTCAGAAAAATTAAGTGGTCATTTAGCTCACCAATTAACTTATCCATATAGCAATGGAATTTTTCGCGTCTTTGTTGGTCCAATAGTGCAATTAAGTGAACAACAAGCCTTACTTGAGCAATTAAAAAAGTTAGGTTACCCGAATGCTTATGTAAAAGAGAAAATAAATTAAATTTTGCAACAATTTATCGTTTGTAGCGCGTAGTAAACTTAGCTAGAAGTGATATACTATCGCGAATTTCGACCCTTATTTTTAACCTAATTTAGACTTTCAAAGGATCACTATGCCTCACTACCTGGCGAACAAATTAGCGATAACGCGCACTAAACTTTCAACCCTTTTCGGTGCTCTTGCTTTTAGCGTTGTTACTATCACTCATGCAGCCAATATTATCCCTGCTGCTCCAGAAATTAATGCCAAAGGCTACATCTTATTAGACCATGCCACTGGCAAAGTGATTGCAGAAGGCAATGCTGACAGCCAGTTAGCGCCAGCATCTTTAACTAAGATGATGACCAGCTACATTATCGGTAAAGAAATTGAAGCCGGAAATATTAGCAACGACGACCAAGTTAAAATTAGTGAAAATGCGTGGGCAAAAAACTTTCCTGATTCATCTAAAATGTTTATTGAAGTAGGCACTGAAGTGAGTGTTGACCTACTTAACCAAGGTATTATTGTCGCATCAGGTAATGACGCTTGTGTCGCTATGGCAGAGCATATTGCCGGTAGCGAAGGCGCTTTTGCCGATTTAATGAACGCCCACGCCGAGCAATTAGGCATGAGCAGCAGTTACTTTGAAAACAGCCATGGCTTAGACAGTTCAGAGCACGTAACCACGCCACGCGATATGGCCACACTTGCTAGCGCCTTGATTCGTGATGTGCCGAGTGAATTTGCGTTGTACAAGCAAAAATCGTTTACCTACAACAACATCAAACAATTTAACCGTAACAGTCTGTTATGGGACAAAAGCATGAACGTTGACGGTTTAAAAACCGGTCATACCTCAAACGCTGGTTATAGCTTAGTTACAACTGCCACCAAAAATAACATGCGCTTAATTACCGTTGTTATGGGAACCGAGAGCGAACGTGCACGTAAAGTAGAAAGTAAAAAATTACTGAATTACGGCTTTAGATTTTTTGAAAGCTATACCCCGTACAAAGCTGGTGACAAATTTGTCAGCAACCGCATTTGGATGGGCGATAAAAAAGAAATCGATTTAGGCATTATGGTGGATACGCCGATCACTATTCCTCGTGGTCAACGTAAAAACTTACAAGCGAACTTTGAATTAGACAAACGCTTAGAAGCGCCTATTGCTAAAGGCACTGTTGTTGGTAAGCTTTTCCTTCAACTTGACGGCGAAGATATTGCGCAATACCCGTTAGTAACTTTACAAGAAGTTAATGAAGGTGGCATGGTTGACCGTTTAATTGACTATGTAAAATTACAATTTGTTGAGTAATTACCATTTAAAACAATGACAGATATTGTTTATTTAAACGGCGACTATCTTGAAAAGTCATCCGCAAAAATCTCGGTCTTAGACCGAGGTTTTTTGTTTGGCGACGGCATTTATGAAGTGTTCCCCGTTTATCAGTCAACGCCTTTTCGACTTCAAGAGCATCTTGAGCGTTTGACCTTTTGCGCTAAAGAAATTGAGCTTGACCTGCCCTACACCTTCAGTCAGTGGCAAGAAATTATTAACCAAGTCATTGGCAAAAATGGCGGCGGTAACCTATCAATTTATTTGCAATTAACCCGCGGTATCCAGCCACAAAGGCAGCACGACTTTCCAGAAAATACCCCCGCAACAGTATTGGTTATGGCAAATCCATTAACCACCACCATTGCACAGTTAAGCCCAATAAAAACCACCTTATTAGACGATATTCGTTGGCAAAACTGTCATATAAAATCGATTTCGTTACTTGGCAATATCTTGCTGCACCAACAAGCCATTGCGCTCGGTTATCAAGAAGCGATATTACACCGTGATGGCGTTGTCACCGAAGGCACGACCACTAACGTATTTATCGTTAACGATGGACAAATTTATACCCCAGAAAAAAATCATCACATATTGGGTGGCATTACACGCGATGTTATTATTGAACTCGCCGAGCAACAAGCGCTCACTATTTGCCAACAGCAGCTTAAAGTTGATGATGTATATCAAGCCGATGAAGTTTGGTTAGTAAGTTCTTCGCGGGAAATTAGCCCTGTCACCCAGATTAATGATAAAATAATCGCTAATGGCGAAATAGGCCCAATAGCAAAGCAAATGCACAAGGCATTTCAAACATTTAAACAAACGTTAATGGCTACCAGCGATTAACTCGCATAAGTATGAGAGTAAAATGAAAACCAAGTTTGATGAATTATTAGAGTTCCCTACCGTTTTAAACTTTAAAGTAATGGGCATTGCCTGTGACGAATTACCCGATTTAATTATTGCTGAATTGCAAAAACATACCCCGGGCGACTACTCTCCAAAAATCAAACCTAGCTCTAAAGGTAACTATCACTCGGTTTCGATTGCCGTTACCGTTACCAGTAAAGAGCACATTGAGTTAATTTATAAAACCTTAACAGCGATTGAAGAAGTGCGTTACGTACTTTAATCAAGACCAAGTAAAATTTAAAAGTAAAAAGTTAAAATAACCTTACTGTTACTCGGGTGTATATAGTCGGGGCTTCCCCTATAATAACGCCGCAAAAATTAACGAGATGACCCCTTGCAAAATACTTTGATCATTCGACAGCTTGCCAATATGGACTACACCAAAGTCTGGCAAGCAATGCAGCACTTCACCGATAACCGTGATGAAGCAACCGCAGACGAATTATGGTTAGTTGAACACCCTGCGGTGTTTACTCAAGGTCAAGCAGGAAAAGAAGAGCATTTATTAATGCCTGGCGATATTCCTGTTGTAAAAGTTGACCGTGGCGGCCAAGTCACTTACCACGGCCCAGGTCAGCAGGTGATTTATTTTATGATTAACTTACGCCGCAGAAAAATGGGCGTACGCGAATTAGTCACCCTAATTGAAAATGGCATTATCGCATCTTTAGCTGAATTTGGTATTGAAGCGCGCGCAAGAAAAGACGCACCGGGCGTATATGTTGGCGACAAAAAAGTGGCATCGCTTGGTCTGCGCGTACGCAAAGGCTGCTCATTTCATGGTTTAGCATTGAATGTCAACATGGACTTATCTCCATTTTTACGCATTAACCCTTGCGGTTATGCTGGCTTAGAAATGGTACAAACGGCTGATATTAGTGAGTTAAACTCTGTTGAACTTGCTGGCGATACCTTAGTAAAACATTTAGCCGAATTACTGAATACACAACACCTTAGTTACTCTACTGGACTGGATACATCTCATGACTACTAAAAAATCACGCATTGCCCCAGGTACAAAACTGCGTGACGCTGACAAATTAGCGCATATCCCAATTCAAGTTGTTAGCTCAACCAAAGAAACTATGTTACGAAAGCCAGATTGGTTGCGTATCAAATTACCGCGCACTTCTGAGCGTATTGACGGTATTAAGTCAGCCTTGAGAAAGCACGATCTGCATTCAGTTTGTGAAGAAGCCTCGTGCCCTAACCTTGCCGAGTGTTTTAACCACGGCACCGCGACTTTTATGATCTTAGGTGACATTTGTACCCGTCGTTGTCCATTTTGTGATGTGGGTCATGGTCGTCCATTAGCGCCAAAAGAAGATGAACCTGAAAAGTTGGCCTTAACTCTTAAAGATATGGCGTTAAAATACGTCGTTATCACCTCAGTTGATCGCGACGACTTACGTGACGGCGGCGCACAACAATTTGCTAATTGTATTAGTGAAATTGCCAAGCACGCACCAAACACTAAAGTTGAAGTGCTAGTGCCAGACTTTCGTGGCCGTATGGACCGCGCCTTAGAAATTTTAAATCAAAATCCACCTGACGTATTTAACCATAACTTAGAAACTGCGCCGCGCTTATATACTAAAGCACGTCCGGGCGCTAACTATCAGTGGTCGTTAGATTTGTTGAAAAAATTTGGTGAAGCAAACCCAACAGTACCAACAAAATCTGGCTTAATGGTTGGCTTAGGCGAAACCAATGAAGAAATTTTGCAAGTAATGCGCGACTTACGTGACCATGGCGTTTCTATGTTAACCATAGGTCAGTATTTACAACCAAGTAAAGATCACCTGCCGGTTGAGCGCTACGTACATCCTGATGAGTTTGACATGTTTAAACGTGAAGCAGACAAAATGGGCTTTGCTCATGCAGCTTGTGGTCCGTTAGTGCGTTCAAGTTACCATGCGGATAAACAAGCCGCTGGTGAAGAAGTAAAGTAATACCAATCTGATTAATAACATGATCAAACTGGTATCAGTTATTTATCGAAAGTTATTGTTGATAACAGCACAATGAAACAACTAAGCAATAAAAAACGGGAGCACAATTTGTGCTCCCGTTTTATTACTTAGTGGGTTTATTGGTCATTATGACTATCTTTGACACTTGCTAAGCAAGTGCTAACCTTTAACTCCTAACGTATCACAGCTAGCGAATCACACCTAACGTATCACCGAAGTTAAATAGCGCTGATAATCGTCAACTCTATGGTGTTTCACGTTACCTTGAGTATCTAATACAACAAAATCAGGCTGATTAACACCGTTAAAATGATGACATTGAACTTGCGTATATGGAGTTTGATCTAAAAAAGTGATGCAATCATCTAAAGCAAGTGGTTGATCAAAACTATAGCGACCAATCACATCGCCGGTTAAACAGGTATTACCGCCTAGCATATAACAATGTTTTTTTTCATCGCCAAAATTACCTTCTGAAATCATCACGTTATAGTCAGGACTTTCCATAACATCAGGCATATGATTTTTAGCGCTGACATTTAAAATAGCAATAGGTATTTCATTAGTAACAAGTGAAAGTACCCGTGCTTTTAATACGCCAACGTTGGCAAAAACATGCTCACTTGGTTCAATATACACCGTTAAGTTAAACTTTTGCTGTAAATCACAAACCACTTCGGCAAGTGTCTGGTAATCATAATCAGGGCGACACACCATATGTCCGCCGCCCATATTAATACGCTCTACTTGCTCTAACAGGGTTGGAAATTTCACCGTTAATGCATTAACACAGCTTTTTAAATCTCCAGCGCCTTGTGAACACAGTGCGTGAAAATGCACACCTGTTACGCCATAACGTTCAATATCTTCCGGTTTAAATTCAGCCACCGTGATGCCAAAGCGAGAATAAGGCTTGTTAGGGTTGTAGCCGGCAAACACTTGCGTTTCCATATCATGGTGCTCAAGATTCAAACGAATATCAATTTTCACCTGTTTTGGCACCCGATGAGCAAAGCGCGCTAAATCTTGATGAGAATTAAACACCACGTGGCTGCTGTATCGCATTAGCTCGTCAAAGGTGTCTTCATCATAAGCTGGACAATAGGTGTGAATTTCCCCTTGGTAATGTTCAAATGAAGAGCGAGCTTCGTTTAACGAAGACGCGGCAACACCGTCTAAATATTGATTAACCAAATCAGCAGAATGCAAAGGGTTATATCCCTTTAAGGCAAGCAAAATATTAAGGTTACAGCTTTCCTTGAACTTTTTTAACGCCGCAAGATTTTTTTCAAACTGACCTTCATCAAAAATGTGCGTTGGTCTGCGTGGGGCTGACAACTCCATTAAAGGCTTACCTTCTCACCCGAACCATTGTATGAATCAACTTGTAAGCCATACTTGTCGGCTAAGTCGTTAAATAGCTCGCTTGATAAGTTTGGTAGGTTTTCAGGCACAAAGACGCCGTTGCCATTATATTGCATTAGCGCGTCTAAAAATAAACACGCAGGCACGCCGGTTGACCAAGCAACCGCGCCAGTTTTAGTATCAGCCCAACACTCTTCATGCTTCATGTGCCAAACACTCACTAAATCCATGTCAGATGAACCAACACCTGCTGATTCAACGCGCATACCAGCTGGCCCTGTAACTAAAGGGGCAACTTCACGAGGATGAGGCATTAACGACGCTAAGAATCGAATAGGAATAATTTTTCCACCTTGGCCATCAGAAACTTCCTCAACCCCTAACAAACCAAGATCGCGGAATAAGGTAAAGTATTTAATATAGTCTTCACCAAAACTCATGTAGTTATAGATATTGCTGATATGCGGGAACACCATGTTAATGGTTTCTTGTTCTTCGTGATAAATGGTATTAAAACCAACCGGTTGAACATCACCAATATTTAACGGGTCGGTAATATGTAAACGCTCAGAAAATGCAGGTGCTTCAGTCCATTGACCATTTTTCAAAAATTTAGCCGGGTTATCTAACTCTTTTAAATTATCTTCTGCGGCGAAGTTGGTTGCCCATGGATATTTGTTTTGAGAGCCGCCGTTGTAGTCAAATATTTTCACACTTTCACATTGGCGTTTGTTATCGTGTAGTCGCGTTAACAAGTTTGTGATCCCCGGTGAGCCACCACCACCAAGTAGCGCTTTTAAACCGCGCTTTTCAAATTCTGGTGCCAGCGCTAACTGTTGTTGGTAACTAAAACCTTTAGTATCAAGCGCTTCGTAACAAGCAGTGTCAAAGTAATGACAATGCGTTTCAATCGCCAATGTCATTAGTTTCATATCTAAATAAGGCGAACCTAAGTTAAAAATAACTTGCGGTTGTTCGCCTGCCGTTGCGCGAATTAACTGTTCTAACTGCTCAATATTGTTAAAGATATCAACTTGATGATAACTAATATTGGCTATCGCTAAATCTTGAGCGACATTATCACGCAATAAATCTAAACCACCTGAGCGATTAGCGGCAACTATGGCAATCGTTTGATTTGGGTAGAGCTGTACTAATTTATACAGCGCGGCTTTGGCCACTTCACCTGTTCCTATAAGATAAAGTGTATTGGATGTTAATTGATGCTCGAACATAACGTAAAAACCTTCAAAAATAAGGTGATTGAAACACCTATAATTAATGCTAAGTTTAGAACTAGCTAAAAAAGCGCTAGTATAATTATTTTTACCTATAGCAACAATTATTTATTTATCAACTTTTCGCTCGTATTTTTAAGCTCAATTACGCCTTACATTCCGCCCTATTTATTGAATCGGTTTAACCGCAATAATTTGCGCAATCGCTTGTGAATTGCCCCCGGTTTCAGAAATTGTAGTACCTTCAAAATAATGCTGAATTTGCCAATCGGCAAACAGTTGACGCAGTTCATCTTTTTTTAATAAAAAATGAGGATTGGTTGGTCGACCATATTGGGGGTGTTGCTCGGTAAATGTTTCATAAACCAAGGTACCGCCAGGGATAATCGCTTGTTTAATTTGTTGAAATAACGCGCGGTGTAAATACCGAAAAACGATAATGGCGCTATAGCGTTGCTGAGCAAGTTCAGTAAAGTCAGCCTGCTCAAAATCGACCAACCAAAAACTTGCGTTTAATTGCTCGGCCGGCGTTAAGCTCGCTTTAATCGCCTGTATCGCATCGTTATTTCTATCGGCAAATTGACAAGCAAAACCTTGCGACAACATATATTGACCGTTGCGCCCCATACCACAGGCTAAATCCAACACAGGTGTATCTATAGCATTTAGTGGTTTGATCAACAGGCTAAGCTGCGCAATATTTTCTGACAATAATTTCGATGGTGTTGACACGTTTTTATCCTTTTATATCGGTAACCGACTTAATCTTTTTAAAGTGAACAAATGAAAAATAACGCACCGAACTTGGCGCATGCGAAATTACACCAGACAATAAAATAATGCACACCATTAACTGCCACGCAACTATCGGCCAGATATAAACACAGATAAATAGTGCTAGCTTAATATACATCACCAGCGCCCTAACTTGCACAAACCACACTAAGTTCGACAAGGCTTCAAGCATTAATAGCCCAACACCAGAGGCGATAGCAATAAACCAATATATGCTTAAATCAGTTACCGAAAATAAAGAGGCAAATACCCCAGCAATGCCAACAAGGTGTAGACTTCTTAAGGTGATCTTCAGCCAACGCTTTCCGGTAAAGTTAGCAATTAATGCGGTTTTCATAATAGAGCTTCAAAAAGGGGAAAAGCTGATGATAGTGAACTGACGGATCACAGTCAAAAAAAAGCACCACGATATTGTGATGCTTTTTTGATTACGGCATTTGGGGGGCTATTTGCACGCTTATTGGGCCCTTATTAGGCGCTTACTGGATAATCACTTTATCACCGTCAACTAATCGTTCGGCGCCACGAATAGCGACCTTGTCACCATGTTTTAGCGCGCCGCGAATCGATACACGATCGACATTTCCTTTGCCAACAGTAACCGGTAAACGTTGCACGGTATTATTACTTTCCACCTTGACCACATAAGTGGCTTCTTTACGCAAAATTAGCGCATCTCTTGGTACGGTTAAGCTTTCAGTTGCCGCTTGCACTGGCACGGTAATACGCACTAATTGACCAGCTGCCCAGTACTGATTTAAATGCGTTGGAATATCAATGCGCACTTCAAACGTTTGCGAGCGTGGATCCGCGCTCGGTATTTTTGCTGAAACTGGCGCTTCAATCACTTGCTCGCTTGCGCTCAACGTTAGCAAATGCCCTTTATTTACAAAACCCAAATATTTGATTGGAATAAATAAACGCGCTTCTAAATGCTCAGTATCTAAGAACATTAACAAGGTATCGCTACGATTAATATCAGTGCCTGCTCGCACTATTCTCTCTGTTACCACACCCGCAAAAGGCGCGGTAATAGTGGCGCGATTAAGCTGGTCTTCAATTTGCTTTAACTTAAGTTCTGCAATTTCAATATCAGCTTGTGCAAGTTCATACTTAGAGCGATTTTGATCAAGCTGAAATTGCGAAGTGGCATTGGTTTTACTGAGTTTTTGTAAACGATTAAATTCCGTTTTTAAATAATCAACGTTAATCTGTGCGCGTTTCAGTTCAGCTAACTGCTCGGCGCGTTTTAGCTCAAGCGGCAATACATCCATTTTCACTAAAACTTGCCCTTGCTCGATATAGTCGCCCGGTTGTGCAAGCCACTCTAGTCGCCCGTTAACTCCGGCAGTAATTGGAATATGCGAGCGAGAATGTAAAGTGGCATTAAGCTGGGTTGATGCAGCCAAAGACATGGTCAACACCGAGTCCACTTTCACGGGTTTTGCCGGTGCTTCTGCAGCTATTGCCAACCAGCCACAACAGGTGAGTAAGGTCGTTATCGTAATTTTCATTAGCTGTTGATTAAACGTGTTTTTCATTAAATTCTCCTAAAAATTACTGACACTTCTGGCGTTGTTAACCGGCAAGTTAGTCACTGTCGTATTATCTGGTGTGCCACTTGGTGGCGGAATATCTTTGCTTGAACCAAAGTGTTCACCAAAGCGCAATAAACTTGGAAACAGCACTAAAGTAAATAAAGCACTTACTGTCATACCGCCAACAATAACGGTAGCAAGTCCACGGTATATTTCACTACCAACGCCTGGCATTAACATCAATGGCAACATACCAAATAAACTGGTCAGTGTACTCATATACACAGGGCGCGCTCGAATGCGCACCGCTTGCGCAACAGCCTGCTCTCGGTTTAACCCTTGTCTTTGCGCCTGCCTAGTTTGATCCACCAATAAAATGGCATTATTCACCACTAAACCTAATAAAATAATAAAGCCGATCATGGTGAGTAAATCGAGCGATTGATAGGCAAAAACATTCAAAATATTTAACCCTATCACACCACCTGCAACCGCCAATGGCATCACTAATAATACCAATAAACTGTCTTTAGCTGACTTAAATAATGCCGTCATTAGTAAAAATAAAATCACTAGCGCTAAAACGAAGTTCTTTATCATGTCATTAATAGCAGATGCCATTTTATTAGCGTTGCCGCTTAGAATTATAGAAGCGTCTTCTGGTAAATTGCCTTGCATTTTCGGCAAAACTTGTTCGTTTAGTATCACAATTGCTTCTTCTAACGACATGGTTGCCGGCGGCGAGACTTGAATACTGACCGTACGTCTACCGTCAACTCTTAATAACTGTGTCGGCCCTGCCGTTCGAGTAATTTCGGTTAACTCGCCAATGGTTTGAATACCAGCAAGTGGCGAATACATTGGCAATGAGGCTAATTCATCTGGCGTTTGCCACTGCTCGCCACGTAAAATCACGTTTACGCGATCGTTTCCGTCAAAATATTCACCGATAAACAAGCCGCTAGTATAGGCGCGCACAGCATCGGCAACTTCGTGACGACTTAAACCAGCTTGGGTAATACGCTGATCTTTGGGGATTAGATTAAGCTCAGGCTCAGACAAGCTCAAACTTGGTCGTGGAAATGCCGTGGTACCTGCCATGGTTTCATTAATAGCGTCTAAGCCGGTTTGCGCAACCGCCATTAACGCTTCGATATCGGCGCCTTGAATATCAATATCAATAGTTCTGCCATTGCCGCCACCGGACACATTAATCATTGAGCCGCGAAATAAAAATATCTGCGTATCAGGTAAGTCAGCTAAGACTTTAGTGCGCACTTGTGTCATTAGCTCTTCTACCCGCGTTGGGTCGGCTGCATAAACAAAACCACCGGTATTACCCGAGCCATTCGAGTAAAAGTTATAGCTTTTAATTTTAGGTTGTTTTTCACCGGCTAAATAAGGTGCAAGACGCGCTTTAACTAAGGTTGCCATTTCATGTTCAATGAAGTCGACATTGCCACCAGGTGGAATGTTTAAACTATAGAAAAAGCCATCGATAGGCGCTCTGGGCATAAAGTCAGTTTTTGGCATCAGCACCACAGTTGTCGCAAGTGAGCCGCCAAGTAATAGCGCGATCCAACCAATCCTTTTACTACGGGTATTGGTGAGCGCCATAACAAAGTTGGTTAGTTTTTGCCAAAACTGACCAAACGGGTCGATATCATTTTCTTCTTTTAGCCAAAACTTACTGGCGATAGGTAATACAGTTATAGCCGCTACTAAGGAGGCAATGACTGCGATTGATAAGGTTAGCGCCAAATCAGAAAATAGCTGCCCTTCAATGCCTTCCATAAACAGTATCGGTAAAAATATCGCGACACTGGTTGCCGTTGAAGCAAACAAAGCGCCACTGACTTCCATAGTGCCTTTCATCACCGCTTTATGATTATCAAGCCCTTGGCTGCGCAGGCGAACAATATTTTCTTGCACGATAATCGCCGCATCAAGCACTAAACCAACCGAAAAGGCAAGTCCTGCCAGTGAGATCACGTTTAAGCTTCGTTCAAATAAACTTAAAGCAACAAAAGCGACCAAGAGTGAAATTGGAATGGTGGTGGCAATAATTAAGGTATTGCGCATGCCTCTAAGAAACAGCCATAAAATACCTAACGCCAATAACACGCCAAGCCCTAAATTATTTTGTACCAATTTTAACGCATTACGAATATGCACCGACGAGTCAAAGCTCAAATCAATGGTTAAGCCCGCCGCTTTTAATGGCCCTTCATTAAGCTCTTTAATGGCAATATTTATTTCATCAAGCAAGGCAACGGTATTGGCGTCGTTTTGGCGAATTAAAGTAAAGTAATAAGCAGGTTGGCCGCTGCGCAAACTAAAGCCTTGGCGGTCAACTAAGGTATTTTCAACCGTGGCGACATCTTTTAAATAAATAGGTCGCTCGCCGCTATAACCAATGATCATTTCTGTTAAGTTTTCAACGCTATATTGGCCTGAAAATCTAACCGTATATTGACGACGACCAACATTGGCAACACCGGCAGAAACATCACTTGAGCGCGAAATGGTGGTGCGGATATCGTTAATCGACAAACCTAACGAAGCCGCGCGAATCGGATCAAAGGTTACTCTTAATTCTCGTGGCCGGTGGCTAGCAAGATTCACCCGTCCCATGCCGGGAATACGGGCAAAGCGCGGTTTAACCACATCTTCAATAAGTTTTTGATACGTACCTAAATCTTCAATGGGATTATCTGGCAAGGTTTTGATCATTAACGAGGCGGTATTCGGGCCGCCTCGACCACCGCCAGCAGAAACTACCGGTTCGATAGCGTCAAGCGGTAACGGCGGCGCTTGGTTAAGATTATTGATGACATCAAGCATGGCTTTTTGCATATCGGCGCCAACATCAAAAGTTAAAGTAATGTTGCCAAACCCTCGGCCAATATTGGTGGTAACCCGTGTTACCCCTTGAGTATTTTTGACGACATTTTCAAGCGGCTCGATGATCACCGACTCAAGCTCTGCTGGCGCTGCGCTGCGCCAGCCAGTGAAAATATTAATTTGGGGTTGTTCAATATCGGGAGTGAGTTGAATAGGAAGCTTAAAGACGCTGAGCAAACCAAACACCATGATCAAGGCAACAATCACAATAATGGCAGCAGGATTTTTTAATGCAGTACGGGTAAAATTCATTTTATCTTCTCATTCATGCAACTCATTTCAGTATAGAGATGGATTAAATTTGAAGAGAATATAAATAGGTCAATTGAAGTAAAAATAAGATGAAAAGCAAAATCGCAATAATTACTTACAATTCGCTACAATTTTATACAAAGGTAAAAGCTGCACTAAAAACGGAATTAACGATTAAGCAAAGCAGTTGATTTAGCTGGAATAAGTAATGCGAACAAGGTACCAATTAACGCCGCAACCGCTGCGATATAAAAGGCTAACTGCCCACCTTGTCCATCAAGCCATACTAAACCTGTTACATATGCGCCAATGGCACCACCAACACCATATACGCCGCCAATGTAAATCGCTTGTCCACGATTTTGCTGATTATGATTAAAATGGCGATGCAAAAATTGCATTGATGCACTGTGATACAAACCAAAGCTAAAGGCATGCAATATCTGACTAACAGTAAGCAGCCACGCGATATCACCAACACTGGCCACTAAAAACCAGCGCACAATGGAAATGGCTAAACTAAAGACTAATAAACTTTTTAAACTAAAATGTTGAAATAAGCGCCCAGCAAAAATAAACACAATAATCTCGGCGATAATACCGATGCCAAGCATCAAGCCAACAGCGTAAGCTGGATAATGTAAATCTCTTAAATAAAGCGCAAAAAAATTATTCAGCGGACCAAAACTAATTTGTAATAACAAGCCGGCCAAGAAGAACATCACAAAGCGATAATCATAGAGTTTGTTAAAAATGCTTTCACTACTTGTCTGGTGCACGGTAATTAAACGCCGCTGAGTTAATTGCATTGACGAGATAAAAAGCCCAAGCAAAATCACCATGCCAATGGCAATATAAACCTCGGCGCCATAACGCTCAATTAATTCGCCCGCTAACATCGCAAAGGCAATAAAACCAATACTGCCCCACAAACGAATACGTGCATAAATTTTAGGGCTACGACGAATTGAGGTTAAGGTTAATACTTCAATTTGCGGCAATATTGCTGTCCAAAATAAACTAAACAATGCCAGTGATATTAATAATGGCCAATAACCATCTAAGAAGAATAAGAAGAAAAAAGCGAAGCAGGCGAGAAATGCGCCAAGGCGGATAATAGAAAGTTGCTTGCCGGTTTTATCAGCAAGCACAGCCCACAAGGTTGGACCAAATACTTTGGTGGCGGTAACTACAGCTAAGATCTCACCAATTTCGAGCGAGGTAAAACCACGGCCATCGAGAAATACCGCCAGATAAGGCGCCATTAAGCCAATTACCGCAAAGTACCAAAAATAACTAGACGATAACCGAACAAATAATGGCGAGAACATTATTGTAGATGACAAATATTATTTGGTAATAATAGGCGTTTCACAAACAACGTCAGCGTTTTGCGCGCGATGACGTAAGTAATGATCAACGAGTGTCAAAGCTAACATAGCTTCGGCAATGGGCACTGCGCGAATACCAACACAAGGATCATGACGACCTTTGGTTACGATATCGGCCGACTCACCTTGTAAGTTTACTGTTTTGCCACTTACGCCAATGCTTGACGTTGGCTTTAATGCTAAGTGGGCAACAATATCTTGACCTGATGAAATGCCCCCTAATACGCCACCGGCATGGTTGCTAGCAAAACCTTCAGGTGTTAACTCATCACGGTGCTCAGAGCCTTTTTGGTTAACAACTTCAAATCCATCGCCAATCTCAACGCCTTTGACCGCATTAATGCCCATTAAGCCATGAGCAATTTCTGCATCTAAACGATCAAAAATAGGCTCACCTAAGCCAACGGGTACGTTTTGAGCTACTACGGTAACTTTGGCGCCAATTGAGTCTTTACTGCGAATAATACCACGTAATAATTCGTCTAATGCTTCAAGCTTGCTTTCATCAGGAAAGAAAAATGGGTTCTCTTCAACAATATTCCAATCAACAGTATCTGCGGTAATATCGCCAATTTGGCTAACATAACCTTTGACTTCCATGCCAAATTTAGCTTTTAAGAACTTTTTGGCAACCGCGCCAGCAGCAACGCGCATTGCGGTTTCACGTGCCGATGAGCGTCCACCGCCACGGTAATCACGAATGCCGTATTTTTGCCAATAGGTGTAATCTGCATGTCCGGGTCTAAAGGTTTGCGCAATATCGCCGTAATCTTTAGAGCGCTGATCGGTATTTTTGATCACTAAACCAATGGGTGTGCCAGTGGTTTTACCTTCAAATACACCCGACATAATTTTAACTTCGTCAGCTTCACGTCGCGCAGTGGTATAACGCGACGTTCCAGGTCGCCTGCGATCTAAATCGACTTGTAAATCAGCTTCACTGAGTTCAATGCCAGGAGGACAACCATCAATGATGGCACCTAAACCTAAACCGTGGCTTTCACCAAATGTGGTGACTGTAAATAATTTTCCGAAAGTATTGCCTGACATTTTAATTAAATTACCTGTTCATTAAAAATTGCTGAATATTGTTCTAATTGTGCTTTAGTAAGCATAAACACGCCATGACCACCACGTTCAAATGTTAGCCACGTAAATGGTACCTCTGGATAAACAGATTCCACATGAATTTGTGAATTACCCACTTCACAGATCAAAATACCATTGTCATTTAAATGCTCTGCACTTTGCGCCAAAATTTTACGGACGATATCTAAGCCATCATCCCCGCACCCTAACCCCATTTGCGGTTCGTGCAAAAACTCATTTGGCAGCGCATCAACGTCTTCTTGATCGACATAAGGAGGATTTGTAACAATTAAATCATATTTTAGGTAGGCGATCCCAGTAAAAACATCAGACTGAATTGGAATAACTTGTTCTTCAAGCCCATGGTTTTCAATATTTATTTGCGCCACATTTAGCGCATCAACCGACAAATCAAGCGCATCCACTTCCGCTTCAGGAAAATAATGAGCACACGCTATTGCGATACAGCCACTGCCGGTACATAAATCAAGAATACGTTTTGGCGGGTTTTGCTCACTGATCATTGGACTGAATCTATTTTCGATTAATTCAGCAATAGGTGAACGTGGCACTAATACTCTATCGTCAACATAAAAAGGCATACCCGCAAAAAATGCTTGATGAGTGATGTAGGCCGCAGGAATACCTTCTTTAACACGACGCTGAATAAATTCAAGCACGGTTTCTTTTTCATCATCAAGTAATCGACAAGCAAGAACAGTGTCAGTTAGCTCTGTTGGCAGGTTTAAGGCAAACATTACCAGTGCAACGGCTTCATCCCATGCGTTATCAGTACCATGACCAAAATATAATTCATGTTGATTAAACTGACTGGTGGCAAAGCGTAAATAATCGCCAACATTGTGCAGCTGTTCTTTAATTTGGGTGATGTTTAATTCACTCACTGCTTTTCCTACTGATAGATAATAATGAAAAATTTTATCATTGAATGAGCAAGAACGTTATTGAATTTGTTTTTTATTTTGTTCTTTTTAGTCCGCGTTCAACACTATAACTTCATTTCGCTAACGGATATAATGCCCAAATGAAATTTAAAGACGCATTATCTAGCCAAGAAAAACAGTTATTCAAAGATGCCATAGGTAAGGTTAAACCTTTGGTACAAGATACTGTGCAGCACAATAAAAAAGTGACGAAGCAAAAAGTCACCTTGTCAAAAGAGGCAAAACAGCACGCCAGCTTTTACTTTTCAGACGAATTTGAGCCCGACTTAAGCCAACAAGGGCCAATGAAATATGTGCGCGATGGCGTTGACAGTTTTTTAGCGAAAAGTTTAAGACGGGGTGAATACGCACCTGACTTAATTCTGGATTTACACGGTTTAGACCAACAACAAGCAAAAGCTGAATTAGCAGCCTTGTTATTTGCTTGCCAAAAAGAGCATGCCCACTGTATTTGTATTATTCATGGCTTAGGTTCAAGAGTATTAAAAAACAAGGTGCCGCACTGGCTAGTGCAACACCCTGACATTATGGCGTTTCATCAAGCACCACTTGAATGGGGCGGCAATGGCGCAATTTTAGCGTTAGTTGAATTAAAAGATAAATTTGCTAAAAGCGAGTACTAGAACGCCATTACTTTGCTAGTGGCTAGCAAATATCATCAGGGGCGATAAGTTGTACTAACTGCCCTTTCATGCGCTTTAAGTCGTAGTCAATGTGCGCGATCGCTGCGGTTTGAAAAATTGGCGCATTTTGCTCTATGGTCAACTCTTCCACTAAAAAGCTCACTAAAGGCATGTGTGAAACCACCAAAATATTATTCATTTTTTCAACGCTGCAAACGCCATCAAGATAATCATGAAATTCTTGCGCTGAGCCTTCTGGTGTGATCATGTTTAAGGTGTGTTTTATTGGGCTAGCATCTAATTGCGCAAGCACTGCGTCACATGTTTGTTGGGCACGTAAATAAGGGCTAACATAAACATGTTCAAGTTCAGCTTGGTTTTGTTGCAACCATTTAGCCATTAAACAGGCTTCTAACTTTCCTTGCTCGGTCAAAGGCCTTTGTGCGTCAGAGTTACCGTGTATTTGAGCTTGACCATGACGCATTATAAAAAGTTGCATTAAATTCACCTAAGATCTGCAATTAGATAATTTTCCCCATAGTGTATAGCAAATTCTCGCAAATAATAACCTTAGTTAAGAATAATTGGACTCAAGTTATTCCTTAGGGTAATTTAAGGTCTATGCTTAATTTAAGTGATTAAATTACATACACCTAATTCAAATTCGTCCTTGTCAATTTGCTGTTTTCATTGTGCCAGATAAATAATAGGAGCCTCAGTTGAAGCAAAGTCCTAACGACAGCAAACAATATCAAACACTCACCTTGAGCAATGGTTTGCGCGTTTTACTGGTTCACAATGAACAAAACAATAAAGCTGCGGCAGCGTTAGCGGTGAACGTGGGGCATTTTAGTGACCCTGAACATAGACAAGGCTTAGCGCATTTCTTAGAGCACATGCTTTTCTTAGGCACGGAAAAATACCCAGACGGAAGTGAATATCAAAAATTTATCAGCCAAAACGGTGGTCATCACAATGCGTGGACCGCAACCGAACATACCTGTTTCTTTTTTGATATAAGTGCACAAAACTTTGAACAAGCGCTCGATCGCTTCAGCCAATTTTTTATCACCCCATTATTATCACAAGCCTTTGTTGAGTCTGAACGTAAAAATATTGACGCTGAATTTAAACTTAAACTCAAAGATGATATTCGACGTTTATACGATGTGCACAAAGAGACGATCAACCCTAACCACCCTTTTGCGAAATTTTCAGTAGGTAGTAGTGAAACATTAGGCGATAAACAAACGGGGTCGGTTCGAGAAGAGCTCTGTCAGCTATTTAATGATTATTACTACGCACAATACATGACCTTAGTATTGGAAGGCCCTCAATCTATTGCTGAACTAGCTGACTACGCAACACAATATTTTGCTGACATACGTTCAACAGCAACAGCCTTACCATGTTTTACCGAGCCGTTATATTTACCTGAGCATCAGCAAAAAATCATTCACATAAAACCGGTAAAAAACGATCGGCAGTTATTGATGAGTTTTGCACTACCGTGTATCGACCATTTGTATCAACAAAAACCTGAATCACTGATTGCTTATTTATTAGGTTATGAAGGTCGAGGCAGTATTTTATCTTTGTTAAAGCAAAAACAATGGGCTGTCGCGTTAACCGCAGGTTCAGGTATCAACGGTTCAAACTTTAAAGATTTTAATATTAGTATTGCGCTAACCGAATTAGGTGAACGTCATATAGACGATATTGTAGAAATATTTTTCAGCTTTGTGGCTTTGATAAAAAACAACACTATTGGAAAAGACTATTACGATGAAAAACAAGCAATTGCTGAACTTTCGTTTAATTACCAAGAAAAGCTAAGTCCGCTAGATAATGTCAGCCAACTTGTTGTTAATATGCAACATTATATGGAAGAAGATTACATATACGGCGACTATAAAATGCAAGGACTTAAGCAAGAAGACTTTGATGAATTAGTCAGCTTACTCTCACCTAACAATATGCGCTTATTGCACATTAGCCATGCCAATGAATTTGACCAAACCAGTAAATGGTACAAAGTCCCTTATCGCGTCAGTCAAATTGAACAAGATAACATTGATCGTTGGTTAACCCCTGCGATATTCAAGCAACTTTTCTTACCCATTAAAAATCCATACATCGTAAAACAACCACAAGTTTTACCGTTAGAAGACAAGCAGCTGAATAATAAGGCCAAAACTCCCACGCTGATCAAACAGGAAGACGGGCTAAATGTTTGGTTTAAACAAGACAGTACATTTAAAGTACCTAAAGGGTATGTTTATGTCGGCATGGATGCGCCGATAACTATTAAAAACGTCACAAATATTGCAATGACGCGCTTATTTGTTGATATTTATACCGATGCTATTACCGAAGATTATTACGACGCTGAGTTAGCAGGTATTCACTACCATATATATTCTCACCAAGGTGGCTTAAGCCTACAACTTTCAGGTTTAAGTGAAAAGCAAGGCGACTTACTCGCTAAACTGTTGGTTAGTTTAAAAAATGTTTCTTTTGACGAAAATATATTTACGTTACTAAAAGCTCAACTGCTTAATAAATGGCAACATACTGATAAAAGTAAATCGATTTCTCAGCTATTTTCAGTACTCAGTTCAACGTTACAACCAAGTAACCCGAGCGCGACTGCGCTTTATGACGCGTTAAAAGAAGTTAGCTATCAGCAATTTATCAGCTTTGCCGAACAAGTCTCGAAACAGGTATCGCTCGATATTCTTATTCATGGTAACTGGCATCAGAAAACCGCCCTTGCGATGAGTGAAACAATAGAAAACTCCCTTCAAGGCAGTAGCGGTGAGCAATATAAGGTTGCCGTTCCGCTTATTGATATTACTTCAAAAGGTGAGCTTTGTGTTCCTATCGTATTGCCACAGCATGATCATGCAGCTGTGCTGTATTATCCACTAAATGATAAGTCACCACTTACCATTGCAAAAACAATCGTCACTAGCCAATTATTGTCTCCGGCTTTTTTTCAAGAAATGCGTACCGAAAAACAATATGGTTATTTAGTGGGTATCGGTTACGTACCAATTCACAACTTCCCAGGTATCGCTTTTTACATTCAATCACCACATACCGAAGCACCTGCGCTGGCAAATGCTATGGATGAATTCATTAATAATTATCAAACCTTATTGGCAGAGTTTTCTGAGCACGAATGGCAGCAACTACAACACGGTTTGGCTGGGCAATTGCAAGAAAAAGACACCAGTTTACGAATACGAAGCCAACGATTTTGGGCGGCGATTACTAATGGGGATAACCTGTTTGATCATAAACAACAAGTTATTGATGCCCTGTTGTCACTCGAGTTTAGCGATATTTTATCTTTTATTGAAAAAAACTTAGTCAAACAAGCAAACACTGATCGACTCAATTTACTTTCATTTGAAAGTGACGATTTATGCAATAAATTCAAAGGTGAAACACAATCTGTGACCAGCATTGAAGAAATTACAAATAATTTCGAAAGAAAATATTAAACCTGCCGATACAAGTGTACCGTTAAATTATTTGACTTCGTCTACCTATCACTTTTAATATCGGTAGATTATAAAAATAATAAGCAATATAGGTACAACGTCATTCATTACCTGATTGTGTCGTAACTATTAAAAACGCAAGGTTGTATTAGTGTATTTATCACTATTCAAAAAATGTCACCAACCAGTAAAATATATAAGAGCCTTAGCGCTCTTTTTTCTGTTTTTTAGCCAATTATCTTTTGCTGCATTTTCAAACCAAGAACAACTAAAATTTAAGCACTTGTCAATCAACGACGGTTTGTCACAAAGTTATGCCTATAGCATTACTCAAGACGCTGAAGGCTTTATTTGGGTCGCGACAGAAGACGGGTTAAACAAATACGACGGTGAGAATTTCACCCAGTACCGACATAACAATACAGACCCCTCATCCGTTGCAGATAACTTTATTCGAAAAGTTTTCGTCGATAATAACAATACTTTATGGGTTGGTACTCAAAACGGTTTAAGCCGCTACGACAATGTTCACGACAACTTTGAAAGCTTTACCAATGTTAATGGCGATAATAGCTCACTAAAAGATAATGTCATTTGGGATATTTACCAAGACAACGCAGGTAAAATTTGGGTATCGACTCAGTCAGGCTTGCATATTTTTAATAAAGATAAAAAGAACTTTAATCGTGTTCACGTTGAAGGACTAGACGAGCAGTTAACTGAAATAAAAACCATTTTCCAAGATAGCAACGAAAACTTTTGGCTCGGCACCTTCGAAAACGGTATCTTTTTAGCTAATTCAGATGTCACCACAGCTGTAGCTTTAAGAAATGATAATAACTGGGGATTAACGTTAAAAGCTAATACCTTAAACGATATGCAAAAAACTGGTCAATATTACTGGCTAGCAACCGACAATGGCGCTTATGTCATTAGTAAAGAATACAAAATTCATAAACACTACACAGTAAATAACACACCGAACTCTCTTATATCAAATAAAGTGCGTAACATAGAGCACCTCAGTGGTTCTAAATTTTTTATCGCTACAGAAGATGGCTTAAATATTATAGATTTACATACCGACAAAGTTTCAACACATGTAAGCAAGAGCCACCCTAAAGCAATTTCTGAAAACTGGATTTTAGATATATTTAAAGATTCTTCAGGTGTTTTTTGGTTTGGTACATACGGTAAAGGAGTCAATGTATTTAACCCAGTCGCCTTAAAGTTTCAACATAAGCTGTACGACATAGAAAGTAATATGATTGATGCTTTTACTGAAACTCCTGACGGAAACGTTTGGTTTTCTTCACAAACTTCTGGCTTAAATTATATTACTCCCAATAATTCAATTATTACATCTCCAACACAAATTGATGACAGCATTTTTCAAATGCAAGCAGGTAGTGATAACAATATTTGGATGATTTCTCTTTCAGGTTCCATGTATAATTTTTCCAGTAAAGACTACAAGTACAAAGAAATTACGCAGTGGAAGGAAAAGTCAAATTACGACAACAACTACTTATTTATCGTCTTAGATAATTTAATATGGTTTATCGACAACAATGGAAAATTAGCAAGCTTTGATAGCAAGTCCAACAAATTTAAAACTTATATTTCACCAAATAACGACAAATTTAAAGGATTAACTAAAGATAACGGTAATATTTGGCTTGTATCCCAAAAACACAAAACATTTAAATTTAACATTGAATCAAAGACATTTATTGCATCGAGTTCAAGCCGTTTAAACTCTTCAAATTTAGGTACCGTAACTAATATAGTCATCAATAAACATTGGGTTTGGCTACTTTCCGATCAGGGAATTATTCTATTTAACGAAAAAAATAATACAACGACAGTATTTGATGAAAACAATAACCTCTCAAATAACTATATAGCTTCTTTACTAACCGACGAGAACGATAACGCTTGGGTTGCTACCAACAGAAGCATTAGCGTAATTAACCCAAACACCAACACAGTACAGAATTTTGATAATAGTTTTACAAATTCAGACAATGAATTACTTAAGAATTCCGCCTTAAGATCTAAAAAGGGTAACTTTTATTTTGGAGGTATCAATGGCTTTTATCAGTTTAAACCAGATGAAGTATTAAAAGTTGAACAAAAATTTTCTTCTCCAATATTCACTAAGCTGTTAATAGCAAACAAAGAAATAAAAGTAAAATCATCTCCGAAAAACAAAAAAAATACGTTTAGTATTAATAAACAGCTGAATAGCATTAACAAACTCGTACTAAAACATCAGCAGTCACCTTTTAGTCTAGAGTTCATATCGCCTAATGCGCGCCTTCCAGAACAAATACGGTATCGTTATAAATTAAAAGGGTTAGAAGAAAACTGGATAGAGTCTGGTATCGATAATAGAAGAGCAACCTATACAAATTTAAGCCCAGGTAATTATACATTTGAAGTACAAGTGTACGATATTCATCAACCTAACGAGCTTAAAACTCACTCAATTAATATAAATATCTTGCCCCCTTGGTGGCTATCAAGTAGTGCGATAGTGGTTTATACGTTAGTGTTTTTACTTGTCGTGGTATATATCCTTCAGCAGTTGCGCCATAAACGTTTGTATCATTTACATATTAAACAAAGTGAAGAGCGCCTTAAATTATCACTATGGGGTAGTGGCGATGAAATGTGGGATTGGAATATCGTTACTGGCCGTATTTATCGTTCAAACATTTGGGGGATTCTTGAATTCCCTCAAGATGGTCGAAGAAACGGTGGTTTAAATGAAGATGGTACTGAAAAAACCAATATCCACCCTCATGACATTCCTCGTGTTAAACAAGCGTTAACCGATCATGTGGAAAGTGACTCAGAATTATTTGAAGTTACCTATCGTGTTAAAAATAAAAACAACCAATGGATCTGGGTACTCGATCGCGGCAAAGTTGTTGAGCGCGATGAAAATGATAAACCAACGCGTATGACAGGTACCTTAAAAGATATTAGCCAAATAAAAAAAGCGGAAGAAAGTTTAAAATTATTTGCAAAATGTATTGAAAATATCTCGGATGCCGTTGTTATATACAACCGACAATTTAATGTGGTTGATGTTAACAAGGCTTATCAACGCATTACCCAGAAAACCAAATCAAGCATGATAGGCAAACAGTTAAACTTTTCCCGTTATTCTGAGCAATTTACCCTAAATGTCAAAAAGCACTTGATTACCAAAGGTAGCTGGCATGGTGAAATAGAAAGTTACCGCGGTAATAATGAAGCCTACCTTACCGATTTAAATATCGATATTATTCGTGATGAAAACAATAATATTTCTCACTTTGTTGGCGTTTTTTCAGATATTACCAAGCGCAAAGAAACCGAAGCCGAACTAAGAAAACTTGCCAGTTCAGATACATTAACAGGCTTACCAAACCGCTCTTATTTCCAAGCTAATCAAACACGACTCGTGCGCAGCAAAATACCACATGCTTTGTTGGTATTTGACTTAGATAACTTCAAAAAAATTAACGACTCTATGGGGCATGAAGTTGGCGACATTTTATTATGTAAAGTGGCTGAGCGCATTTTAACGATTGGGCGTAAACAAGATACCGTCTACCGTTTAGGTGGTGATGAATTTAGTTTAATTATTGAAAATACTAACGATATTCATACTATTACTTCGATAGCAAAAGAAATATTACGCACCGTTGCACAGCCATTTAAATTGAAAAATCAAGAAGTGGTACTTTACAGCAGTATTGGTATTGTCTTGTACCCTGAAGATGGTGTCAGTTCACAAGAGCTATTGAAAAATGCCGATACAGCTATGTATCACGCTAAAGATTCTGGCGGTAATAAGTACCAGTTTTTTAATGAATCGATGAATAAAAAAGCGGTAAAACGCTTACAAGTAGAAAACTTAATACGACACGGTTTAAAAGAAGACTTATTCTCAGTGTTTTATCAGCCTAAGATTGAAATATCGACCGGTAAAATCGCGGGTATGGAAGCCTTAGTTCGTTTTGAAACACCAAACAAAGGCATAATCAGCCCGCTGACCTTTATTCCTGTGTCTGAAGAAACAGGCCAAATTATTGACATTGGTGAAACGGTTTTACGTAAATCTTGTTTTGCCACTAAACGCTGGGTTGATGAAAAACTATTTGATGGTCGCATTGCCGTCAACCTTTCCGCAGTGCAGTTTACTCAACCTAACTTGGTTGAAATGATCAAAGACATTTTAAGAGAAAGCCAATTACCTGCCAAATACCTTGAATTAGAAATTACCGAAGGCACAGTAATGGACTCTCCGCAGCAAGCAATCGATACCATGTTACAAATACGAAAAATGGGTATTCATTTATCGCTTGACGATTTTGGCACAGGTTATTCATCGCTAGCTTACTTAAAGAAGTTCCCACTGAATACATTAAAGATAGATAAAGCATTTGTTGATGATATTGAACACTCAGAGCAAGGTAGAAACATGGTGGCAACCATTGTCACTATCGCACATAACCTTGACCTACAAGTAGTTGCCGAAGGTGTAGAAACCAATCACCAACTTAGCTTTTTAGCGGGCTTGCGTTGTGAGCAACTACAGGGCTACTTATACAGTAAACCACTGCCAGAAACAGACTTTAAAAAGTATTTAATTTCACATCAAATTACCGACAAATCTACGTCATTTAGTAAAAGGTAACTCTGTCAATTTACTGACATTTTTTCTTTATTATGCTGCTAAGCCTTATTATATAAAGCTTTAACAATTTTGGCACAAAACTGGCTATATCCTTGTTGAATATATTTTAATAACAACAAGGAAAAAACTAATGCTAAGTTCTCTTATCTTATCAATGGCAATGTCAACAACTCCTGCAGCTGATGTTAATAATCTAGATGTTGAACAAGTTGGTCGAAATCGCGGTTCTGTTCGTATTAGCAGTCAATTAGACAGCGAAGAAGTTGGCCGTAATCGTGGCTCAGTTCGAATCAATGATAAGTTAAACACTGAAGAAATTGGTCGCAATCGTGGTTCTGTGCGCATCAACAATGAATTAGATAGCGAAGAAATTGGTCGCAATCGTGGTTCTGTTCGTATTAACAATGAATTAGATAGCGAAGAAATTGGTCGTAATCGTGGTTCTGTTCGTATTAACAATGAATTAGACAGCGAAGAGATTGGCCGCAATCGCGGTTCTGTTCGCATTTAGGAGTGATTATGATTAACTTAATTAAAGCCTTCTTTGTCGCTGACATTAAAGAAAACGCCATTGCAGCTAAAATAGAAATAAAAGAAATGCCTGCAAACACATGGTGGTCATAGATTAACCTTATTTAAATCCGTACTGGGTTAAAGACATACGGGGTTAAATCTATAAAAGATAAGTTAGTAGAGTTACACGGATGTAACTGACTTTAATTTAAACCTTAATTTTACACCTTACTTCAACGTTATAACTACCTAGTTAGCCAAAAAGCAACATTACAATTGAAATCTAAGCACGTAATATTAACGCTCGAACACCCATTAACCTATTACATTTCATACGTTTATTCATACAAAACATTGGCCAAACAAACGGCCCAAAGACAAACCCTGCCGCTGCCCAACGTTTTCTTCCTAAGCCACTAGCAATAGCCATACAGTAAAAAAACGCACCGCAACATACACACATCAAAACCACTAAAAACAACATCACCAATCAAGCCTTACAACAGGTTTATAACTTCACTAAATTTTCACGGCGCAATATAGCAAAATGCCATAGTAAAACAAAGTAAAACGAACAAAAAAGAGGCAATAAATTGCCTCTTAAAACGGTTGAATATTGCCCTATAAAGGCAATTTTTTGTTAATAATAACGTAAGCCTTTTTCTGCCATTTCAACCAATGCATTGCAAGGTTTAAAATGATCTCCATGAACGCTTGCCCATTGATTTAATTGCGCAACGAGTTTATCGGCACCAATGCTATCGATATAGCTAAAGGGTCCGCCAGTAAATGGAGGGAAACCAATGCCAAAAATAGCGCCGATATCACCATCACGTGCGTTTCTAATAATGCCTTCATCTAAACATTGCGCGGCTTCGTTTAGCATTAAATAAACACAACGATTAATAATTTCACTTTGCGCTAAGCGTGTTTTTGGCTCAAGGTTAAGGAGTTTATACACTGACTCATCAACGGTTTTTTTCTTCTTAGCGGCTGCGCCGTAAACATAAAAACCTTTGCTGGCCTTTTTACCTAAGCGGCCATCACCAATTAACTTATCAAAAGCATCTGGCGCGTCAAAACGTTTACCCAGTTCAGCGCTTAAGATAGGACTGATTTTCGCACCAATATCAATGCCCACTTCGTCAAGTAACTGCATAGGGCCCACAGGGAAACCAAACTTGACTAACGCTTTATCTAAGACATCGACTGGCTCATTAGCAAGTAGTAGCCTCGCAGCTTCATTCATGTATGGCGCTAAAATTCGATTAACATAAAAGCCCGCTTTGTCTTTAACAACAATAGGGGTTTTACCTTGTTTCTTAGCAAAAGCCACTGTCGTTGAAATGGTTTGATCGGATGTTGTTTCGTGCGCAATAATTTCAGCCAATGGCATTTTATCTACCGGTGAGAAATAATGTAGGCCGATAACGTTTTCAGGGCGCTGCGCTTTTTCAGCAATTTGTCCAATCGGTAAACTCGAGGTATTGCTGGCAAAAATAGTTGTTTCTTTACAATGCTGTTCAACATCAGCGACCATTTTCTGTTTCAAAGATAAGTCTTCAAATACCGCTTCGACAACAATATCTAAATTTTCAAAGCCAGTATATTCAGTACTGCCGGTGACCATCGCCAGTTGTTGCTGCATTTCGCTATGACGCATAAAACGACGTTTAACTTTTTTAGATAAAATGTCGTAACCGTATTTAAGCGCGTGACTAATGCCTTTGTGGTTTATGTCTTTCATTCGAACCGGTAATTTGGCTTTGGTTGCGGTAACAAAAGCAATGCCGCCGCCCATAAGTCCACCACCAAGTACGCCCACTTTGCTAACTTTCTCCGGAGCGACACCAATAACACCATGCTCTTTTTTCATTTCAGTGGTGGCAAAAAACAATTTACGTAATTGTTTAGACACCTCGGTCATTGCCAGCTCACCAAAATAATCAGCTTCGGTTTGATAACCAATTGCTGGCGCTTTTTCAATGCCAGCTTTTACACATTCAATAATTTTAAGTGGCGCAGGATAATTCCCTTTGGTTTTGCTTAATACAGTTTTAGCTGCTTGTTTAAATACAATACCGCGACCGATACTGTTATCTTCAAGCAGTTTATCCATCATTGAGCGTTTTACTTGTTTAGCGCCTTTCTTACCTGACAAGGCAAGTTTTTCAGCCGTGGTAATCAAAATACTATTTGGCACAACATCGTCAACTAAACCGGCTTTTAATGCTTGCTTAGCACGAAGTTGTTTACCGGTTAGCATCATGTCGAGTGCTTTTTGAATACCGACTAATTTAGGCAATCTTTGGGTACCGCCACTGCCAGGTAATAGCCCTAGCTGTACTTCAGGTACGCCTAACGCCGTTTTTGCGTTATCACTACATACTCGGATATGACAAGCTAAAGCGAGCTCTAAACCACCGCCTAAACAAGGGCCGTTAATCGCAGCGACCACTGGAATTGTCAAACTCTCTAATTGGTCAAATATCATTTGCCCTTGGCGCGATAATGCCGTCGCTTCTTGTGCTGATTGGCAACTTGCGATCATGTTAATATCAGCGCCGGCAACAAAAGAGTCTTTTTTACCGCTCAGTAAAACTAAACCTTTAATGCTAGTGTCATTTTTGATCTCTGCTAATACCTGTGAAATTTGCTCAGCAAATTCAGCTTTTAAGGTATTCATTGCCTCGCCAGCAACATCCATCACCAAATGGGCTACGCCATTATCTTGGCGAATTAAACTAAAGCTATTGCTGATATCATTATTTTCTTGATTATTGTTTGTTAACTCAGTCATTAATCTGTCTCCACTATCATCGCGGCGCCTAAGCCACCAGCAGCACAGGCAGTGGTCAGCCCCACTCCGCCACCACGACGTTTTAATTCATTCAATGTTTGTACAATTAAGCGCGCACCTGTAGCAGCAAAAGGATGTCCGTATGCTAATGAGCCGCCCATTACGTTAAATTTAGCCATATCAATATCACCAATGGCTTGGTCTTGGCCTAATTTTTCACGAGCAAATTTTTGGCTAGCAAACATTTTTACGTTAGCTAAGGTTTGCGCCGCAAAAGCTTCATGCATTTCAATCAAATCCAAATCAGCTAAATTCATACCTGCACGTTTTAATGCAATTGGCGTGGCGTAACTTGGCCCCATTAACATGTCTTCCCAAACGTCAATGGCTGAGAAACCGTAACTTTTGATATAACCAAGTGGTGTGTAACCAAGCTCTTTTGCACGGCCTTCACGCATTAATAAAATAGCTGCGCCACCGTCAGTTAATGGAGTACTGTTTGCTGCGGTTACCGTACCGTGCTTACGATCGAATACCGGCTTTAATTTGGCGTAACTTTCTAAAACTGAGTTGTCTCTAAAGCAATTATCTTTATCGATAAAGCCTTTATAAGGTTCACTATGCGCGGTCATTACTTCATCAGCTAAATTGCCTTTCGCCCAATTTTCAGTAGCTAAGGTATGAGAGCGATGTGCTAAAGCATCTTGCTCTTCACGAGTAATACCGTGGGTTTTTGCCATTTGTTCAGCAGTTTGCCCCATCGACAAGCCGGTTGAATATTCAGCAACCGCTGGCGGAACAGGTAAAATATCTTTAAATGAGAGTTTGCGAATAAGGGCAAACTTTTGCGACATGGTTTTGGTTTTTGATAAATCCAGTAAGGTTCTGGCAAATTTTTTCGAAACACCGATTGGCGCTACAGAAGATGAGTCAGCACCACCTGCGATACCAACATCGGCAGTTCCTGCCATAATTGATTCCGCGACATTCACTGTTGATTGAAAGCTGGTGGCACAAGCACGTGATACGCTATAGGCGTCGGTATGCACATTCATGCCGGTACCTAACACAATTTCTCGGGCAATATTCGGCGCTTCAGGCATTTGCACTACTTGACCAAATACAAGTTGGTCAACAATTGCTGGGTCAACACCATGCTTTTGCATTAATTCATTCACCACTATTTTACCTAGGTCTACCGCAGGCACCCCATGAAAAGCAGTTGCTTGTTTTGCAAAAGGTGTACGTAAACCGGCAACAATAGCAATGCGTTCACCGCTACGAGTTGCTAACTTTATTTGTGTCATAAGTTTTCCTTGAGAGTTGGTTTTTATACTATAAAACTTAGTGGTCAGACCTGTTAAGCTTTTTGCCATTCTAGCGAGAAAATTGAATTTATCAATGGTTGATTAACACTAACTTCAAATAGTGTAGATGATATTGACCAGATAAGGCGGAGATTTTTCTACATATTTCTCTATCGACAGTGCCATTATCCCTTGCTTTGCGCTTTAGCTGACCATAGAAACAACTTCATGTATTTCAAAGTAAAAACAATGTTACATTTATTATCAGATTAAGTTGTTTTTTTGTTAAGGGAACCTTATATCATAATACTAGTCTTAAACCTGCACTTAACTACTATCAAGATTATTTATTATGGCAATTGAACATTTTTCTTCCCTTAAAGAACATCTTTCTTCGCAAATTATTGGTCAGCAAGATTTAGTTGAAAACCTATTAATTGCACTGTTAGCTAATGGTCACCTGATTGTTGAAGGTCCTCCTGGTTTAGCAAAAACACGCGCAGTAAATGCCTTGTCAGACGGTTTAGAAGCTGACTTCCACCGTATTCAATTCACACCGGATTTATTGCCGTCAGACTTAACAGGTACCGACATTTATCGCCCTGAAGATGGCAGCTTTGTTTTTCAACATGGTCCTTTATTTAGAAACTTAGTCTTAGCCGATGAAATTAACCGTGCCCCCGCCAAAGTACAAGCTGCTTTATTAGAGGCTATGGCGGAAGGTCAAATTACTGTTGGCCGTACGACTTATCAATTGCCTGAGCTATTTTTAGTTATGGCAACGCAAAACCCAATTGAGCAAGAAGGTACTTACCCGCTACCAGAAGCACAGTTAGATCGCTTTTTAATGCATGTTGAAATTGGCTACCCTGATGCAAAAAGTGAATTAGAAATTTTAAAGCTCAATCGTGGTGAAGCACTAAATCATGCAAAAGCTCAGCCTGAAACAATTAAACAAGAAGATATTTTTGCTGCCCGTGATGAAGTACTAAAAATTCATATGGCGCCAGCTATTGAAAATTATATTGTTGATTTGATCATGGCCACGCGTGAGCCAGAAAAGTACGATGAAAAACTCAAACAATGGATTTCGTTTGGTGCTAGCCCTCGTGCCACGATTGCACTAGATCGCTGTGCCCGCGCCCGAGCTTGGTTACATAATCGCGACTTTGTAAGTCCAGAAGATGTACAAGCGGTATTTCACAACGTATTAAGACATCGTATTTTATTAACTTACCAAGCAGAAGCTGAAGGGTTAAGTGCCAATGAAATTTTAGATCATTTAGTCAGATTAGTCGCAGTTGCTTAATCGATATATTATCAGCCGAGTTATCATTGATGTTGTTTAATTTTTCTAAATCTACAGACTCGCTTGTAAGTGCCGAAGAGGCATTGGCAAGCTTAAATAGTAATGGGGTGAATTTATCGATTGATGAATTGATCCCCTACCAAAGTAAAACGTCGCTAATTAACCTCTACCCTACTCGCCATTTACGTAGTAAAAAATCTGGCAATTATCTCGCCCGCAGTAAAGGCACAGGTATGGAGTTTGATGAGGTGCGTCATTACCAAACCGGTGACGACATCCGCGCAATTGATTGGCGCGTTACCGCTCGTACAGGTAAAACGCATACCAAGCTTTTTCAAGAAGAAGTTGAGCGTCCGGTATTAATTGCCACCGATTTTACCGCCAGTATGTTATTTGGTAGCCAACTGCTATTTAAATCAATTCAAGCGGCGCATATTGCATCGCTTGTTGCTTGGCATGCTAAATCGAAAGGCGATCGTGTTGGCGGTATCGTTTTTAATCAGCTCAGTCATCAAGAGCTAAAACCGAAGAGCCGTCAAAAAGGTGTGCTGCATTATTTGCATGCCTTAGTACAACTACATCAAGAAAGCATTGAACAGCAATTTGGCAGTAAAGCTCAGCAAGATAAATTAAACTTTGAGCATTCCAGCACAAGTTTCGAGCAAAACTGTTTTCGCATTCGCCAGCTAGCTCGCCCCGGCAGTTTAGTTTACTTGATCACCGACGGGCACAGCATTACCGAAGAGGCGCTGCGCCACTTGTCGCATGTTAGTCGTCATTGCGAATTATTGGTTTGTCTTGTTTCAGACCAATTAGAGCACGCTTTGCCGCAAACGAGTCATAACCTTAATGTTGCGATCAGCAATGGCAAAACTCGACAAGAGTTTAACCTTGCCAATCAAAAAACATCGCAGCAGTATCAAGAACACGCCAATATTCGACATCAAAATACACAATCGCTACTAAGTAAAGCGGGTGCACGCGTGATTTGTGTCGACGCAGGCAGTTCCATTGAAAACCAACTAAAAAATAGGGAGCTAGTGTGAATTCTTTAGAACAACTTAAAGATATTAGTTTGCCTACCGCTGTACACAATTACCCCATCGCTCCGGGCTGGTGGGCTTTGCTTTTTATCATATTAGCGGTTTTGGTATTTTTAATTATTCAATACAAAAAACGCCAAGCACAATATAAATGTCAAAAATTAGCATTGGCGCAATTGGCAGAAAACAATTTAGATAATGAAGCGATAGTCGGCTTATTAAAGTGGGCGGCATTAAGCTATTTTCCGCGCCGAAAAGTTGCCAGTTTATTTGGTGAAAGCTTTCAACAGTTCTTAATTGCTAATTTGCCTGAAGCCAAACAAGCGACATTTAAAGAATTAAGTCACACCGGTTTTCAAGGCTTATATCATTCCCCAACAAGTATGATGAAAAATGTAGACACTGAACAGTTTGGCCAAGCCGCCAAGCTTTGGCTGCAACATGCCATTGCCATTAAAACTCCACGTAAGAAAGGAGTCGTTAATGATTAATTTTGCCTGGCCATGGCTATTTATTTTATTACCATTGCCTTTATTGGTGTATTGGTTGCCCGCCAAAAATAAAAGCACGATCTCAGCGTTAAAAATGCCGGTATTACTAGCAGGCGTGAATAGCCAAGCAAGTCAGCCGAGTCGTAAAAAATTGCCGCTGATTTTATTAACACTTATTTGGTTATTACTGGTTATTGCTGCGAGCCGACCACAGTGGTTAGGTGAAGCGATTAATATGCCAACAGAAGGTCGCGAAGTTATGATCGCGGTTGACTTGTCTGGCAGCATGGCAGCAGAAGATATGAACTTAAACGGCAGAGCAGTTAACCGCTTAGACATGCTAAAATCAGTACTTGGTGATTTTATCAAGCGTAGAAATGGCGATCGTTTAGGCTTAATTTTATTTGGTGACGACGCTTACATGCAAACACCAATGACCTTTGATCGCAACACCGTTAAACAAATGTTAGAAGAAAGCGAAATTGGCTTAGTGGGTCATCAAACCGCCATCGGCGATGCTATGGCATTATCGGTAAAACGTTTTGTTGAAAAAGAAGAGTCAAACCGAGTATTAATTTTACTCACTGACGGTCGCAATACCGCAGGTAAAATAACACCAGAACAAGCGTTAGAGCTTGCCCAAAGCAAAGGCATTACCATTTATACCATTGGTATCGGTGCCGATGAAATGCTACAGCAAACGTTTTTCGCCTCGCGTAATGTTAACCCATCAGGCGATTTAGACGAAAAAACGCTGCAAGATATTGCGAAACGCACCGGCGGCAAATACTTCCGTGCGCGCAGTAGTCAAGACATGGAAGAAATTTACCAACTACTTGACCAATTAGAGCCTGTTGAACAAGAGCAACAACAAATGCGCCCATTAACGGCACTGTTTTACTGGCCACTCGCTATCGCCCTTATTTTAAGTTTAACCTATGTTTTTTGGCTAACGCTCGTACCTACTTTAGCTAATAGGAATAAATAATTTCATGAACGATTTTCACTTTATTCGCCCATTGTGGTTATTGGCAATTGTTGTGCTTATTGCCGCCATTTACCTATTAAAGCAATTTCAAAGTAAGCAATCTGGCTGGCAAGAGTTTATTCCCAACCATCTTGCTAAAATGCTCATTGACCAAGGTGGTTCAAAACAATCAATCTCTTTGTTACTACCATTCATTGTCGGTGTATTAGCCATTATTGCCCTTGCCGGCCCTAGCTGGAAAAAATTACCACAACCGGTATACCAGTCAAACCAAGGGGCGGTGTTGATCATGGACATGTCCTATTCAATGTTTGCTACCGACTTATCACCAAACCGAGTTACGCGCGCCCGTTATAAGGCCAACGATTTACTCGACAGTTTAAATGAAGGTGAAATGGGGTTGGTGGCCTACGCTGGTGACGCATTTACGATTAGTCCATTAACGGAAGATATTAATAATTTAAAATTATTACTACCCTCACTCAGCCCAGATATTATGCCAGAACTTGGCAGTAACCCATTATCAGCGCTGACTTTAGCAGATCAAATGCTAACCAATGCAGGTCATGTAAAAGGCAATATTTATTGGTTTACTGATGGCATTGAAAGCTCTGATATTCAAGATATTACCACTTGGTCCCGCGAACATTCGCACCGCTTAAACATATTAGGAGTCGGCACTAAAAATGGTGCGCCGATCACATTGCAAGACGGCGAATTAATGAAAGATAATAGTGGTGCTATCATCGTCCCTAAATTGCCAGAAGCAAGATTAAAAGGCTTAGCCGAACGTGGCAACGGTGTGTATCAAACCATTCATTCAGGCACAGGTGATATCGAAAACCTACTGCAATACGCAAAAGAGGCCTATTTAGGAATGCATGAAGAAGATGAACAATCAGAGCTTGGCGATCAATGGCAAGAAGAAGGTCCTTGGCTAGTATTGCTCATTTTACCTGTGGTGTTATATTTTTTCCGCCGCGGTACCTTGCTAGCAATCTTGCCACTGTGTTTTTTAATGCCGAGCGAGCAGGCAAATGCGTCAATTTGGCAAGATTTATGGCAAACCCCCGATCAACAAGCTCAACAGGCGTTTGAACAAAAAAACTACGAGCATGCTGCCAATACCTTTAAAGACAGTAATTGGCAAGGCAGTGCGCACTATAAAGCGGGTAATTATCAACTCGCGTTAGAAGCTTTTCAAAAAAGCGATACTGCACAAGCGCTTTATAACCAAGGCAACAGTTACGCGCAGCTCAATCAAATTGACCAAGCGATAGCAGCTTATGAAAAAGCGTTAGCCAAAAACCCTGACATGGCCGATGCAAAAGCTAATAAAGAGTTGCTCGAAAAAATGAAGCAACAACAAGAGCAACAGCAGCAGCAAGATCAAGAGCAGCAAGACCAAGAAAATCAAGAATCGCAGGAAGAGCAAAACGAGCAAAATACTGAAGGACAACAGTCTCAAGAGCAACAGCAAGGTAATTCCGAGCAACAAGAAAGCAGCAATGAGCAAGAAAACGCTGACCAAAATGAAAGTGAGCAAAATCAGCAAGAGCAAAACAATGCTCAGTCTGAACAAGACCCTGATGCTGAATACGAAGAAGAGTCTCAAGAAAAAGATCAGCAAGGTGATCCTCAGCAAGCTCAAAACCAAAGTGCTGCGCAAATGGCACAAGAGCAATTAGAGCAAGAAAAAGAGCAAAAGCATCAACAATTACTGAATAAAGTGACCGACGATCCGTATTTATTGTTACGTAATAAGATGCAACTTGAATACAAAAAACGCCGACACGAGCAATCAAGTTTGGGAGAAACGAAAAAGTGGTAAGAGTATTATTTTGTTTACTTAGCTTAACCTTGTTAAGCCCGAGTTGGGCGGCAAGCCAAGCAACAGCATCGGTTGATAAAAATCCGGTCCGAGTAAAAGAGTCGTTTATTTTAAACGTAGTCGTCGACGATAGTGTTGATAATAATGCCTTAGACACCTCCCCTTTAGGCAAAGACTTTATTGTTCAGCGCACCACAGTGAGTAGTCAAACCAGCATGGTGAATTTCAACACCACGCGCACGACACGCTTTCAAACGGTACTTTTCCCTAGAAAATCGGGCACGGTAATTATTCCACCGCTAAACGTTGATGGTTTAACTACCGACCCCATTACTTTAACGGTTTTAGAAGCCAACGAAAATAGCTCAGCTGCGCAACAAGATGTATTTATCACTAGCGACATTTCAGCTAAAGAAGTGTATGTACAGCAACAATTTACACTGACAGTAAAACTTCATTTTGCCGTAGAGCTAAGACGCGGCAGCATGACCGAGCCTTCGCTGATCAATGCTAATATTCTACAAATAGGTGAAGACAAAGAAAGCCAAGATATTATTAATGGTCGTCGCTACCGAATTATTGAACGTACTTATGCCATTAGCCCGCAGCAAAGCGGCGATTTTAATTTACAAACACCGGTATTTTCAGGCGAAGTGATGGTGCAATCGCCAAGACGTTCAAACTTTTTAAGCTTTGGTGATACCAAACCTGTCAGCGTTATTGGTGATGAAATTGCCATAAAAGTGAAAGCGAAACCGCAAAACTATCAAGGTGCTTGGCTGCCAAGTGAGCTATTAACGCTGCACGAAGAATGGCAACCTGAGTTCACAACTTTCACCGTTGGTGAGCCGATTACACGAACCGTAACCTTAACCGCCGCTGGGCTTAGCCAAGAACAACTGCCAAGCATTGAAATGAACATGCCTGATGGCATTAAAGTTTATCCTGATCAAGCCGAGTTACACACAGGTATGAACCGCGGCCGTATGGTCAGCCAACAAGTGAAAAACTTTGCCTTAGTTGCCAGTAAACCAGGTGAATATCAGCTACCAGAACTCAGCATTCCGTGGTGGAATACCGTTACTAATAGTTATCAAGTAGCGAAAATTGCCGCGCAAACAATTACTGTTCTGCCAAACCCTGAATTAGATGAAGCACCAGTAAATACGAGCAATACGAATAGCGATGCACAAAACGCAGAGCCAGTAATTGTAACCGTAACGGAAGCGTCTTGGCTGCAATGGCTGTTTTTAGCCTTGTGGCTGTTAACCAGTTTTGCTTGGTTTATTAGTGCCAAATTTGCTAAACGAAAATTACAGACATCCGCAAATAATGCCGTGTCGGCAAAAACGAGTAAAAAGCAAAAAGTGCGTAAAGGGTTAGGTAAAGTTAATAGTGATTATTTAGCCCTGCTTGCAGCCTGTAAGCAGCAACAAGGACAACACGTATTATCACTGCTTGTTCCTTGGGTAAATAGTTTAAAACGCCAACCAGAGCCTATTGCAAGCATTGACGAAGCCATAGTCTTAATAAACGATGAAGCCTTTAGCCAAGCAGTAAACGAATTGCAAAAATGTTACTTTGGTAAAACTGAAGGCAGTTGGCAAAGTGATAACTTATTGCGTGCGTTAGCGCAAATTAATAATACGCCGGCTGAAATTAAACCACAAAATACCCTTAACCTTAATCCTTAGTTCGAGTTTTAAGTTTATCAACACTCCTAGCATTTAAGTGAGCCAAGGCAACTTGGCTCATTTAATCGTCAACCTTTTAACAAAGTTAGTTTAAAGAACTTTCCAACCACTTTTCTTTTACCGTCAAAAATCCTTTATATACTAGCCCCTTGCTATATCTAATCTACTTAGTGCGCTATGCTCTAAAAATTATTTAAATTTTTGGAAATAAAATTATCGCTGCTCAGGTCTATTCAAATATGGCGACTAAACAAACACGATACGAAGCACTCGTAAAAGCTCTTCATGCCGACTTATATCGATATGCATACTGGCTATGCAACGAAAAACAAGTCGCAGAAGATTTAGTGCAAGAGACATTCTTACGGGCTTGGCGCGCGCTAGATTCTTTAAAAGATGAAAAAGCGGCTAAGTCATGGTTGATCACAATTTTAAGACGTGAAAACGCACGTAGATTTGAACGTAAGCGTTTTGAAATGAGTGACTATGAAGAATCAACAATCACTGACAATCAGTCTACCAGTACTGAACAACAAATAGAAAATCACTGGTTAAGAGAAAAAATTGCCTCGTTACCTGAAGAATACCGTGAGCCTTTGGTATTACAAGTCGTTGGTGGTTTTAGCGGTGAAGAAATCGCAAAGATGTTGGAATTAAATAAGAATACGGTAATGACTCGACTATTTAGAGCACGCAATCAATTAAAAGATGCTTTAGATGAAGAACCGTTAATGCGAGGTCAATACAATGGATGATTTAGAATTTAGGCGACGACTTTTTGCCGAGCCACAATCCAAAGATGCAGATTTGCAGCAAGCAAAACAAAGTAGTGCTAGCCGTCAAAAAATCAGCCAAGAAATGGAAGCGCTTGATAACCAAATTGCAGCGGCGCTTAATGTTGATGTGCCTAGCGACTTAAGTGAGCGCTTAATATTACGCCAAACATTGGCGAGCCATCAGCATAACAAACGAAAAAGCCGTATCCACCTTGCTTTGGCTGCGTCAGTCGCGCTTGTTGTTGGGTTAAGTGTTAATACTTTCATGTTCTCAAGTGCCCATAATAATTTAGGTGATTATGCACTAGCGCATACCTATCACGAGGTAGATCACTTTACTAATAACGATATCGCGAATGTTAGCCTAACTAGCTTAAATGAAAAGATGGCATCTTTTGGTGGAAGTTTTACTAATACCATGGGTGAGTTAATCTTTGCTGACTTTTGCCGATTTGATGGCATGAAGAGCCTACATTTAATCTTTAAAGGTGAACACAGCCCTGTGAATGTGTATGTTGTGCCTGAGAATGAAGATATGCGTTTTATTGCCAACTTTTCAGATCAACAATTTAAAGGTCAGTCAATTAAGTATCAAGGACGCAATGTGATTATTGTTGGCGATAAAGCTGAATCGCTAGGACAATGGCAAAATACTATCGACAGTAACATTCAGTGGTCAATTTAATCACTTTCACATAAAAATTTGTCTACAAGGCACAATAGAAAAAGGTCGCACTGCGACCTTTTTTGTTTTTAACTTATAACTTGTAGCTCGTCACTTGTAGCTTGTAGCTTATCACTTCGAACTTACAGCTTATCACTTCGAACTTGTAGCTTTTAACTTGCCACTAATTAAGCACTTTGATTTAGTGCTCTTTAAGCATTTCGTCAAATTTAGCCGTTATTGTTTCGCTCACCGGTTTCGACATCATACTTACTACATAAACAGCAAAGCTTGCTAATAAGAAGCCAGGTACTATTTCATACATTAAGCTACTGAGCGAACTACCATTAACAGTGATTGGCGCTTTAGACCAAACCAATACCGTGACTGCGCCTGTAATAATGCCAGCTAGTGCGCCATTTCGTGTCATTCTTTTCCAGAATAAGCTACCAATAATCACTGGGCCAAATGCGGCGCCAAAACCCGCCCACGCGTGGCTGACTAAGGTTAAAATAGAACTATCGCGATCTTGTGCAAGCGAAATGGCAAACATCGCCACAATCACCACAGATAAACGGCCAACAAAAACCAATTGTTTATCAGTTGCTTCTTTATTTAAAAAGGCTTGATAAAAGTCACCTGTTAACGAACTAGAGGTCACTAATAGCTGAGAAGATATCGTACTCATGATCGCTGCTAAAATAGCAGCCAGTAAAAATCCGGCTACTAGTGGATGAAATAAGATTTGAGAAAGGTAAATAAAAATAGTTTCAGCATCATCAAGCTTAGCGCCATTATTGACAACATAAGCGATACCGGCAAAACCTGTTGCCATTGCACCAATAATGGCTATTATCATCCAACTCATGCCAATGCGTCGGGCGACAGGTAAATCTTTAACAGAGCGAATTGCCATAAAGCGCACAATAATATGTGGCTGACCAAAATAACCTAAGCCCCACGCCATGGCAGAAATAATACTTAAAAGACTTACGCCACTGAAAATATTCAGTAGGTCTGGGTTTACCGCCGCAATGCTTTGGTTCATTTGGCCAATGCCGCCAATGTCGATTAAAACAACAACAGGCACCAAAACTAAGGCGATTAACATAATACAGCCTTGCACAAAGTCAGTTAAGCTCACCGCCAAAAAACCGCCAAACAGCGTATAAATCACGACAATACCCGCAGTAATATATAAACCTAAGTCGTAATTTAAACCAAATGAGTTTTCAAATAGTTTACCGCCAGCCACTACACCTGATGACGTATATAAAGTGAAAAACACAATTATAACAACAGAACATACAATACGAAGAATGCGACTTTTATCTTCAAACCTATGTTCAAAAAAGTCGGGCAAGGTAATCGAGTCGTTAGCGATTTCGGTATAAGTACGTAAACGCGGCGCAACTATTAAGTAATTACAATAAGCTCCAATAACTAAACCAAGCGCAATCCAAGCACTGCTTAGCCCTGAAATATACATAGCGCCAGGTAAACCCATTAACATCCAACCACTCATGTCCGAAGCACCCGCAGAAAGCGCCGTAACCGAGGGACTTAAATTACGCCCACCTAACATATAGCCTGCTGCGTCGCTGGTTGATTTTTTAAATGCGTACAAACCAATTGCTAACATCGCAATAAAATAAAGTGCCAGTGAAATGATGGTACCTAATGCCAAAAGAGCCCCCTAAAAATGAGAATTTTAATGCAAAAAAATAATTTTTATAAAAACCATCATCTTACAATATACATAGAATTGAATAATAGACTAAACTTCATTGTATCATTTAGTGAAATCGCTAAGTAGGCTCACCAGAAAAATTTGCATATTAATTAAGATTTATAATGAAATAACTGCTTAATTAAAATATATTTATGCAAGCAAAATGATTTTCAGGACGATATATGTATTTTTATGCGGCGCGCCAGCCGATATTAGATAAAAACAAAAAACTTTACGCTTATGAACTGCTATTTCGCGATAGCATAGATAACGTTTTTCCTGATATTTGTGGTGATGAAGCAACCAGTAAAATGATTGAAGCTAGCCGTTTTAATATGGGCATTAGTGAATTTACCGGCAACAAACCTGCGTTTATTAATTTCACCGCAGAAACCTTAAGTAAAGGTTACCCTGAAATGCTGACAACTGACGAAGTTGTCATCGAGATTTTAGAAACGGTAAAACCGGGCAAAAAACTACTCGCACTATGTAAAGACTTATTCCACAAAGGCTACACCTTAGCGCTTGATGACTACGAGCATCAAAGTGTTTGGGCGCATTTTTACCCCTTTATTAAAATTATAAAAGTTGATATTCAGCATTCTGGTTTAAAAGAAATTGAGACCGTTAAAAACGCCATTAGTGAATACCCAAATATTAAAATTTTGGCTGAAAAAGTAGAAACCTACGAAGAATACGAACAAGCATTAGCACTAGGCTGCGAACTTTTTCAAGGGTACTTTTTCTCAAAACCGGAAATGGTTAAAACACGCGATTTATCACCATCACAAATGTCGATGGCAGAGCTGTTGTATGAAACGTCAAAGCCTGAATTAGACTTAGATAATATTACCGGCGTCTTTGAGCGCGATGTGAGTATTGCCTATAAATTATTGCGTTATGCCAACTCCCCTATTTTCAGACGCCGTAATGAAATATCAACGATTAAACAAGCATTAGTCACCTTAGGACAACAAGAGTTAAAACGCTTTTTGGGCTTAATTTTTGCGGTAAACGTTAACCCAGACAAACCGTCAGAGTTGTTAAAGCAAAGTATGGCACGTGCTAAGTTTTGTGAATTAATTTCTGTAGAAATGACTAGCCCTGTCGATAGCTCTATCGCTTTTTTAACGGGCCTGTTGTCGATGATAGACGCAATTTTAGACGAAGATATTGAAACCGTGCTCACCAAGCTACCGTTAGCACAAGAAATTAAAGATACCTTGATCAGCCGTAAAGGGGTAATGGCCGCTTTAATTAAATTGGTCGAATTAACCGAGTATGCTGATTGGGAAAAAATTGAAAAAGTTATTGTTAAACTTGGTTTAAACAAAGACAGCGTAGTGAAATGTTACAACGAAGCGTTGGCTTGGGCTGATGAGCAATCGATGCTAACCGACAACTAATGCTTTAATTTATTGCTAGAAAATTTGGCAGACAAATACAAAAAAGAGAGCTTATTGCTCTCTTTTATTATTCACTTCAAACTTAGCTTTCTTTTGGCTTTATTCAAAACCATTTGGGTTGCTTGACTGCCAACGCCATGTATCCGTAATCATGGTATTTAAATCACGTGTTGCCTGCCATCCAAGTAGGTCATTCGCGATTTGGGCATTTGCATAGACCGTGGCAATATCACCGGCGCGGCGCGGTTGAATGCTGTATGGAATTTCTTTGCTACTGACCGCTCTAAAGGTTTCAACAATTTCCAAGACAGAAGTACCATTGCCGGTACCTAAATTAATCGGCTTACAGCCTTCAATAACGTTTAATTTCTCTAAGGCCTTTACATGACCAATTGCCAAATCAACCACATGAATATAGTCACGAACGCCAGTACCGTCGGCGGTATCATAATCATCTCCAAACACTTGCAATTGTGGCAAGCGCCCCACGGCTACTTGAGCAACGTAAGGTAATAAATTATTTGGAATGCCATTAGGGTTTTCACCTATTAAGCCAGACTCATGTGCGCCGATAGGGTTAAAATAACGCAGGCAGGCTATCGACCAGCTCGGATCACTTTTAGCAAGATCAAACAAAATATTTTCGATCATCAGCTTTGTTTGACCATAAGGATTAGTGGCCGAGGTAGGCATACTTTCAACTAATGGGCTTTGGTTATTTTCACCATAAACAGTCGCAGATGAGCTAAAGACAAGATTTTTAACATTATGCTTGGCCATAACTTGCAATAAGGTTACTGAACCTGAGACATTATTTTGATAATAAGTTAATGGAATTTCGTTAGATTCACCCACAGCTTTTAAACCAGCAAAATGAATTACCGCATCAATATTATGCTCGGTAAAAATGGCATCTAATGCCGATTCGTCACAAATATCTGCTTTAATAAATGTAACGGTTTTTCCTGTAATTTTTTCAATGCGATCTAACACTAGCGTTGACGAGTTCGATAGGTTATCGACAATAACAATGTCTTTATCTAGTGCTAATAATTCAACAACAGTGTGGCTACCAATATAGCCTGTACCACCAGTAATGAGTAAGCTCATGTGATTTTCCTTGATTAGCCAACGTTAATTGACTCAGTTGTTATGCGTAATAGTCTGTTAATGTTTGAATAAATTGTGCCAACATTTCTTGTGGCAATTGGTTAATACCTGCAGCCCCTGCTCTGCCGCCGCCCGTTGGAAATTTTACGCAAATCTCATCTGCGCCTTGCTTGTTATTTAGCGGCGCTCTCACACTTACAGTATAGGTATTATCTGCGTTTAATGTCAGCACTGCATGCGCTTTATCAGGTGACTGATTAGCAAGCTCATTACCAAATACACCACTGACTCGACGAGACCACGCTTCATCAACCAACATAACCACTTTTGCCGAGTTATTATCCGCTAAAACTTTAGCTGACTGCGCTTTTGCCATATCTTCATGGTAGGCTTTTTCAAGTGCGTAAAACACTGAGCTTTTATCTTCAATAAGCTCAAGTGGATTAGGATATGCAATTAAGGTTTGCACAAGCTCAGCTGGGTGAAAATGTAAATCTTCAACAGTTCTACCGTAGCCATTGTAATTAATATAAATGCCAAGTGCAGACAAGCTGTTTTGTTCTTGCTCTGATAAGCCAATTTGCTTGGCAAGGGCTTGCGCTGATTTGGTCATGTTATCACCAAATGCTGCGGCAACTGCCCAATGAGCGTATTGACCGTTTAAATGTTGATTGACCAATAAACTGGTACAGGTATTAGCGTCGGTATCAATAATCGCCGTTAAGTTTTTCGACTGAGGAATGTCACCACTGCGATGATGGTCAACATAAAATACGTTAACATTGTCATCAAGCAATGACGTTAACGCATCAATATTTTTTTCTAATGAAATATCAAGCACAGTGACTGAGTCAGCTTTACTTGGTTGCACTTGCTTTAATAAAGAAATATCTCGTTTAACCCCAGTAACTAGCTGAGATGATTTTGGCTCAGCCAATCGTAATTGTAGTAAAGCAATAATGCCATCGGCATCGCCATTAAACACGTCAAAATGCACAACAAACTCCCTGAAACTAAAATGCTAATATTATTGGATAAAACCCTGAGCAACTAAATAATCGACTATTTGCTCGGCACAGGCTCTAATTGATTTTTCATCAGTTTTGATGTGAATTTGCGGCGCTTGTGGCACGTCATATCCTGAGCTGATACCAGTAAAGTCTTTGATTTCACCGGCACGCGCCATTTTGTATAAACCTTTAGGGTCGCGCTGTTCACAAACGGCAATTGGGGTATCGATATAAACTTCGATAAACTCACCTTGGGCGAGTTTATCGGCAGCCATTTGACGATCTGATGCAAAGGGTGAAATAAAAGCGGTTGAGACTATCATGCCAGAATCAATAAAAAGCTTAGCCACTTCACTGATACGGCGAATATTTTCAATACGATCGGTATCGCTAAAACCTAAATCGCCATTTAAACCATGACGAACATTATCACCGTCTAACAAATACGTATGGCAACCACGCTCAAATAACAAGGCATCAACGGCATTAGCCACGGTTGATTTACCTGAACCAGACAAACCGGTATACCAAAGCAAACAAGGTTTTTGTTTTTTCAATTGTGCACGCTGAGCTTTACTTACTTGCTGATCGTGCCAAACGGTATTCTCTGTTTTCATAATATCTCTACTGTCATCTTGATTGGCAACCGAGTATTTGGCTGCTGATTTACTTATCTTTTCTGTTTTACTTGTTAACTGTTACAACTGGTCACTTTAAGCTGTAATTATTCATACTTTCTTGACCGCTTCGCGCTTCCTTCGACAAGCTTCCTTCGACTGCTTCGCGCTCAGGACGAACGGGATTATGTAATTTTTACCCTAGCCGTTTTTCGTAACTCAACTCACCAATTGTTCATGCTGCACTTATCGAAGTATTAACAAGCCGCTTACTAAACGTAT